>NZ_JBVHMN010000019.1:0-9911 GCF_055558435.1 Streptomyces sp. NPDC025784 | reverse complement strand
CGTCCGCCGCCGGACGCGCAAGGCCACGACGGCTGCCGTGGAGCCCGCGGAGAGCTGAGTCGCCGACCTGAACGGCCCGGTCCCACCCGAGGTGGGGCCGGGCCGTTCGTCTTGCACCCCTGGTCCCCGGCCCGCCCGGGGCCTTTCCCGCATCGCCGGATTCGCCCGACCAGCGGGGTCCCCCTCCCGGGGCGCCGCCCCCGGTCCCCGCTCCGCGCGGGCCGTGTGACCGTCGTCGCGTTCGCGGGCGGGCGCGCGCGGCCTCTTGCGGGTGCCGATAGCCTCGGCTCATGAGTCGGCCCCCCACGTTCGTCCCGCCCGCCGGAGTCCGCGCCTACCGCCTGTCCACCGAGCGCGGCGAGTTCTCCGTGCTCGACGCGGCACCCCAGGGACGCCCCAAGGGAACCGCCCTGCTGCTGCCCGGGTTCACCGGGAGCAAGGAGGACTTCATCGCGCTGCACGAGCCGTTGGCCGCGGACGGATACCGGACGGTGGCCGTGGACGGGCGTGGCCAGTACGAGACCGAGGGCCCCAAGGACGACGAAGCACCTTACGCTCAGGAGGAGTTGGCGCGGGACGTGCTCGCCCAGGCGGCCGCGCTCGGCGCTCCGCTGCATCTCGTCGGGCACTCCCTGGGCGGCCAGATCTCGCGCGCCGCGGTGCTGCTGGACCCGTCCCCGTTCGTCTCGCTGACGCTCATCGCCTCCGGCCCCGCCCAGATCTCCTCCTCCCAGCAGGCGCGCGTCAAGCTGCTGCGGGACGCGCTGGCCGTGATGGGCATGGCCCAGGTGTGGGAGGCGATCCAGGCGATGGAGCCGCCGGAGGAGACCGACACCGGCGGGGTCGACTCGGGGCTCGACGACATCGCCGCGCTGCGCGAGCGCTGGCTCGCCAACAGCCCCGCTCAACTCGTCGCGACGGGACGCCAGCTGTGCACGGAGCCCGACCGTGTCGCCGAACTGGCCGCCCTCCCCCTGCCGAAGCACGTGCTCTCCGGTGCGCACGACGACACCTGGCCGGTGACCCTGCTGGACGAGATGGCCGTCCGGCTCGGCGCCCGCCGCACGGTCATACCGGGAGCCGAGCACTCCCCCAACACGGACCGGCCCCTCCTGACGGCCCGTGCCCTGGCCGGGTTCTGGAACGGCAACCCGGGCGCCGAGCAGCCGAAGGACACCCGGCAGGCCTAGTACTGCGTCTGCAGGTGCTCCCAGAAGCCGTCGCGCAGGGCACGGCGCAGATCGGACTGCCCCCGCAGGGAATACTGGAGCATCCCCTCGGCCTCGACCAGCAGGTCCTGGTCGACCAGGCCCGGGAGGTACGGATGTCCGGGCAGGAGCTCCACGAGTGACTCCCGGCCCCGTGCGGCCAGCCACTTCGCCGCGATCTGGGCGCCCACGAACCGCACGTCCTCGCGGCCGGGCCGGCTCGCCGCCGTCGCGTCGTACGTGAGGGCGGTCCGCCGCGACACGTACGGCTTGAAGAAGTCGAGGTCGAAGGTGCGCTGGCTGTCGACCTCCCACAGCAAGGGCTCCGCCTGGTTGCGCCCATCGGGGGCCTCGATCCCCCAGAGATGGACGCGCGCCCCGTACCCCTGGGCCGCCTCGACCGCCGACACCAGGTCCTCGTCGCCGCCGAGCAGCGCGGCGTCGCTGATGGCGCGGTGCCGGGCCAGGGACTCCAGGTCGGACCTGATGAGTGAATCGACGCCCTTCTGCTGGTTGTTGGCGTTCAGGTTGCCCAGCCGGACCTTGACGTCGGGCAGTTCGGCGATCGACTGCTGCTCGCTGGTGTGGATGCGGCGGCGCGCCCCGTCGTACCAGTAGACGCGGAGCAGCCTGCTGTCGGCGAAGATCGTGCGGGCCCGGTCGATGAGGGCCTCGATGAGGCCCTCGGTGTCCAGATCGAAGGAACGCCGGTCCTCCGTGCCGACGGCGAGCCGTCCCGCCGCCGCGTACAGGTATCCCGCGTCGACGAAGATCGCGTGTGTGGACGGCGTCTTCGCCACCTCGGCGAGCATGCGCTGCAGCAGCTCGTTCGTGCGGTCGATGCGGGCGCCGAGCGCCAGGAGGTCGTCGTTCATCGCCACTATTGTCCCGGCGGTCACGCTGCGAACACAACTGGTCCCGTTCAGTCCCCGAACAGTCTGCGCCACATCGCTTACCAGCCGGTAATTAGGTTCTCGAAAATTTTCCTTAGCGTAGGGAATGTTTGTAACACGCACCCCGTTGAATACGTACGGATGCGGGCGCACTGTCGCCTTGCATGCCTCACACGAGTAGTTCTCCTCAGGAGGATGACCAGACGAAGGGAGAAG
The DNA here is from genome assembly GCF_055558435.1 of Streptomyces sp. NPDC025784. Lineage (NCBI taxonomy): Bacteria > Bacillati > Actinomycetota > Actinomycetes > Kitasatosporales > Streptomycetaceae > Streptomyces > Streptomyces sp. NPDC025784. Next base: position 7,594 of record NZ_JBVHMN010000019.1, on the reverse strand, counting down.
CCCATGCGCTTCGAAATCATGCGACTCGACGATGTCGACGGCACCCCCGTGGACAGCACCGTCGTGGACGCCGCCTCCGTCAACCGGATCGTTCAGCAGGCCGCGGCCATCGGGCAGCGACTGTGGATCCGCCCGGCCGAATCGTCCGCCTCGTAGGACGAGGACGCGCTTCGTCACGCGGACGTCATCGGTTCACCGACTTCGGAGCCCCGCACGGCATCGGCCGTGCGGGGCTCCGCTTGCGTCTGCGCCCGGGACGCAGCTCCTCAGCTCGCCCGGATCACCTGGGTGACACCGTTGATGATCTGCTGCACGGCGATCGCGGAGAGCATCATGCCCGCGAGGCGGGTCACCAGCACGACACCGCCGTCCTTGATGACGCGGATGATCACCAGGGAGTACCGCATCACGACCCACAGCACGACGTGGATCGCGAGGATCGCCGTCCACACCGACACCTGCGTGGCGACCGTGTCGGCCTTCTGAACGGCCAGGATCACGGACACGATCGCGCCCGGACCGGCCAGCAGCGGCATGCCCAGGGGCACGAGGGCGACGTTCACGTCCTTGGTCTGCTTGGGCTCGTCGGTCTTGCCGGTGAGCAGGTCGAGGGCGATCAGCAGGAGCAGCAGTCCGCCCGCGATCATCAGGGCGGGCACGGAGACGTGCAGGTAGTCGAGGATCTGGTGCCCGAGCAGTCCGAAGACCGCGATCACGCCCCCGGCCACGCAGACGGCCTGGAAGGCCATCCGCCGCTGCACCTTGGCGGGGCGTCCCGCGGTGAGCGCGAGGAAGATCGGAGTGATCCCGGGGGGATCCATGATGACGAAGAGGGTGAGGAACAGGGAGCCGAAGACGGCGACGTCGAACACGGTGAATGGCCTTGCGAACGTGGGGAGAACGGGTGTGCCGCTGGGGCGGGCGTTCCGCGCGGCACGTGACCGCGGTGGAACAGGACAGGTGAGGACAGCAGGGCGGGAAGCACCGGCCGGAGGCGCCGGACCGAACCGCTCGGCCCGGCGGGCCTGCGGGTACGGGGCACACGGACGGACCGTCGCGGGACGCGACGGGCCACGGAGTGCCGCGGGGTCGGGCCTGACGACCGGTTGCGGCCCCGGCCGGACGACCGGTCACGGTCCCGGTGGGACCGGGTGCCGGACGGCGCCGGCGGGGACGGCCGCGGTCAGCCCTGGGCGGTCAGGGGTCCACCGGTGCCGGGCACGGGGAACGCGCCGGTGGCCCGGCGGGTGATCTCCCCGTACACCTCGGGATCGGTGGTGAATTCGCCGAGCACGCAGGTCTTGCGGCTGCCGTGGTAGTCGGACGAGCCCGTGGCCAGCAGCCCCAGCTCGGCCGCCAGACCGCGCAGCCGCGCACGCGTCTCGGGCTCGTGGTCCATGTGGTCGACCTCGATGCCGTCCAGGCCTGCCGCGGCGAGCTCGGCGATCGCGGACTCCGGCACCGTCCGGCCCCGCTTGGCGGCGGCCGGGTGCGCGAAGACGGCGACACCCCCGGCGCCCTTGACCAGTCTCAGCGCCTCGAAGGGGTCGGTCTCGTGCTTGGGGACGTACGCGCGGCCGCCGTCGGCGAGCCACTGCTCGGTGAACGCGTCGGAGACGCTGTCCACGACCCCCAGCTCGACCAGCGCGGACGCGACGTGCGGACGGCCCACGGACCCCTCGCCGGCGATGCGGGCGACCTGCTCCCAGGTGATCGGCACACCGAGCTCCCGGAGCTTGGCGATCATGCCCTGGGCGCGCGGTACGCGGTCGTCGCGCACGAGCTCGCGCTCGGCGAGCAGCGCGGGCTCCTCGGGGTCGAAGAGGTACGCCAGCATGTGCATGCTGATCCCGTCGATGCGGCAGGAGAGCTCGGCGCCGGTGACGAGGGTGAGCCCCTCGGGGAGCGCAGCGATCGCCTCGGCGTATCCACGGGTGGTGTCGTGGTCGGTCAGCGCGACCACGTCCAGTCCGGCCGCGGCGGCGTTGCGCACCAGCTCGGCCGGGGTGTCCGTGCCGTCGGACGCCGTGGAGTGGGCGTGCAGGTCGATACGCACTACGCGGGCTCCAGGCGGTGACGGGACGGGCGGGGACACTCAAGGATAACGGGCCTCCGAGGCCCCTCTGTCACACCCTCTCCCCAGGTGCGCCCCCTACGCGCTCCCTGTGAGCCGCAACCGCCGGGGCGACCGCGCGGGCTTTTGACACACCCCGCTCGCGACCACGCCACTCGACCGCCGGGCCTTCCGGCCCTTCACTCCGATGGAGCAACGCCGGGGACCGCGATGCACGCGCACGCCCTGCGCGACCGGCACTGCGGTGGTAGGGGCGCGGCCTGCGAGGACCGTCCCCGGATCCACACGGTCGGCCCGCAGCAACCCGCGCCCGGGCGCTGCGCTCCCTGCGCGCGGCCGCGCGGACCACCCGCCCTCGCACTCCCGTCTCCGACGTACGGAGAAGGCACCCGGGCCGCCGGGCAATGGGCCCGTGCCGCCGTTCCGCCCGCCGCCTCACGGCTCCAGAATGCGCGGCGACAGCGCCCCGCACGGCAGCAGGTCCACCTCCGCACCCGCGTCCCGGAGATCGGTGAGCACCATCTCGTCGTACATCAGCAGCCCGGTCTGCTCGGGCCAGACGACGGCCCACAGCCACAGCCCGAGCGCCTCGCCCGCGAAGACGGCGCGGTCGTCGGGGGTGCCGGAGACGTGCCACAGCGGGGTGGGGCGGCCGGCCGCGAGGACCTTGGCCTGGGGCGGCTTCTCGACACTCATGTAGGGGCCGGGGTCGGGTCCGTCGACGCCGGCGTACCGAGCGCCGAGGCCGACGCCGAGTTCCTCGGCGACCAGCAGCAGCTCTCCCACGCCACCGAGCGGTCCGGGTCCGGAGCAGGCGACGACGGTCGCGCGTCCACCGCTGCGGTCGTCACCGGCGAAGGCCGCGCCGGTGAACAGCCAGCCGACCGGCAGCGGCCACGGCATCCACACCGGCACCCGGGCGCGGTGCACGACCACGTCCAGGGCCTCGACGCTGGGCGGGATCACGGGCTGCAGCGGGTGCACCGTCCCGTGCACGTCGCACTGCCAGGTGTCGGCAAAGAGGCCGGGAGCCCTGACCCGGCCACCACACTTCGGGCAACTGGGTTCGCCCCTCATAGGGCCCAACGGTCCTCCCCGACGTTCGCCACGTCAAGGACGATCACCCGTCCGGCGTGTGCCTGTCACACCAAGAAACTACATGTAGCTTGCATTAATTAGCTCAGCTAACTTATTATGTGTATACGACAACGATCTCTCGGTACGCAGTGAAGGAGCGGGCATGATCAGCAGCACGGGAGGCCCCGCCGAAGGGGACACACGGGACGCGGGCGCCACCGGCCTTCTGCGCCAGCCGAAGGCCGTCTGGGCCACCGCCGGCGCCTCCGTCGTCGCGTTCATGGGCATCGGCCTCGTCGACCCGATCCTGCCGTCCATCGCCAAGGGCCTGGACGCCACGCCCAGTCAGGTGTCCCTGCTGTTCACCTCGTACTTCCTCATCACCGCCTTCGCGATGCTGCTGACCGGATTCGTCTCCAGCCGCATCGGCGGCCGCAGGACCCTGCTGCTGGGCCTGGCCCTCGTCGTCGTCTTCGCGGGCCTGGCGGGCACCTCGGGATCGGTCGGCGAACTCGTCGGGTTCCGGGCCGGCTGGGGCCTGGGCAACGCCCTCTTCGTCTCGACGGCCCTCGCCGTCATCGTCGGCGCGGCGGCGGGCGGAAGCGCCGCCGCCATCCTCCTGTACGAGTCGGCGCTCGGCCTCGGCATGGCCTGCGGCCCGCTGCTCGGTGCCCTGCTCGGCGACGCCAGCTGGCGCTACCCGTTCTTCGGCACCGCGTTCCTGATGGCGGTCGGCTTCCTGTGCATCGCCGCGTTCCTGAAGGAACAGCCCAGGCCCGCGCGGAAGACGTCGCCGCTCGACCCCATCAGGGCGCTCGGTCACGGCGGTCTCGCCTCGACGGCCGTCTCGGCGTTCTTCTACAACTACACGTTCTTCACCGTGCTGGCCTTCACCCCGTTCGTGCTGAACATGACCCCCTACAAGTCCGGCGCGGTGTTCTTCTGCTGGGGTGTGCTGCTCGCCGTCTTCTCGGTGATCGTGGCACCGCGCATGCAGGCGCGGTTCGGCTCGCTGAAGGTACTGGGCGGCTCGTTGGTGCTGCTCGCCGTCGACGTACTCGTCCTCGGCTACGGCGACCACACCACCGCCGTCGTCTGCACGATCCTGTCCGGCGCCTTCATCGGCGTGAACAACACGGTCTACACCGAGCTGGCCCTCGGCGTGTCGGACGCTCCGCGCCCGGTGGCGAGCGCCGGGTACAACTTCGTGCGGTGGTTCGCGGCAGCCGCCGCCCCGTACTTCGCGCCGAAGATCGAGGAGTGGACCGACATCCACGTCCCGTTCGTGGTCGCCGCGGTGACGGCCGCGGCGGGCGCCGTCGTGGTCCTCGTACGGCGCAAGGCGCTCACCCATGAGGCGGAGGAGCTCCAGCCCCGGCACGTCACCGAGGACAGCGTCACGGTTTTTGCCAACTGATGCTTTTCGGCCAGGAACTGAGCCGGTCTCAGTCCAGCGGAACGGACTTGCGCAGCGGATCGCGCAGGTCCGTTCCGCCGTTCAGCCAGCGCTCCTGGAGAGCTCCCGCGCCGTGCACGCGCTTCCACGCGGCCTCGTTGGGCGTCATCGGCAGCAGCGGCAGGAACCGCACCGGATCGGCCGGCGCGTCGAGTTCCAGGTCCTCGATCAGGCCACCGGACTCCGCGACCAGGACCGAGGTGAACGGCGCGCCCGGCCACAGCGGTTCACCCACGTCGAGCGAGGCGCCCGGCGACACGATCAGGCCTTCGACCTGCGGGGAAGCGGCGAGCACGGCGAGCGGGCGGAGCACCTTGTCGGTGTCGGCGCCGCCCGCGCGCACCGAGAGGACCAGTTCGGCCCGCGGGCCCTTCACCGGGTCGGCGACGACCGCCGTCGGGTCCGCCATCGGCTGGGCGGACATGCCGAGCGTCGCGTAGCGGACGACGTCGCCCTCTGTGAAGCGCAGCACTTCGATACGGTCGGTGCCGAGGAAGGTGACCGCGGCCCGCGCGTCGGGTTCGCCCAGCGCAGAGCGCAGCCGGGCCTCGACCAGAGGAAGAACATCAGCCATGCCGTGAGCATAGAACTCGTCAGGAGCGGGCAAAGCGGCGCGTTGACGCTTCAGTGCGCTGATAGTCTTGGCCGCCGGTCGGAGCAGCACGCAGAAGCGTCGCTCTCAAGCTCCGAACGCGACGCACTGACGCCGACTCCCCGGGGAGTCGGACTCCCCTGCGGGGGATGGATCGTCCCTCACGGGGGACCGACCGGAGGAGGTGGGGCTGCAATGGACCGAAGTCGACCGTGCAGTACCACCCGCTCTTCCGGTCGCTGAGTTCTGTAGCTGAATCGCCTGCACATCGGCCCCGCCGGCTGCTGCCTCACGCAAGCGTGTGCATACCTGTCAGCGTTGCCCGGTGCACCACGGAAGAGCGCTTCGATTCCGCATGATCCGTCTGATCTGCATCACCCGATCCGTCTGATCTGAATCCGTAGCGAAGCTGCCACCGCGACGGTGCGGTGCTCCCCGCTTTGTGGACGTGCCAAACATCCGCAGTCTGGACGTCCCCATTCCGGGCAGTTCCAACCGTCGTCGACGGCCTCCGGTGAAAAGGAGCCTGCCATGTCGATGATCCGTGACCTGCGTGCCGCGGTCCGCCCCCGTCCCTCGCTGCGCAAGGACAGCGGGACGTACGACACCACCCGCGACCCCGCCACCCCGTCCGCGGTGGTCGACTGCGCCGTCTACCGCGACGGTGCCCGCGTCGAGACGCGCGAGCCGCTCACCCCGCACGAGGCGATGCGCCAGGTGCACCGCGACGGCGGCTTCGTGTGGATCGGCCTGCACGAGCCGACGGAGGCCGAATTCTCCGGCATCGCCCGGGAGTTCGGACTGCACCCGCTGGCCGTCGAGGACGCCGTCCAGGCCCACCAGCGGCCCAAGCTGGAGCGCTACGACGACTCCCTGTTCACCGTCTTCAAGACCATCCACTACGTCGAGCACGACCGGCTGACCGCCACCAGCGAAGTCGTGGAGACCGGCGAGGTCATGTGCTTCACCGGGCGGGACTTCTTCATCACCGTCCGGCACGGCGGGCAGGGCTCGCTGCGCGCCCTGCGGCACCGGCTCCAGGACGACCCGGAGCTGCTCGCCAAGGGCCCCTCCGCGGTGCTGCACGCGATCGCCGACCACGTCGTCGACGGGTACATCGCCGTCGCGGACGCCGTGCAGGACGACATCGACGAGGTCGAGACCCAGGTGTTCTCGCCGGGCCGCAAGGGCACTCCGCGCGGCACCGACGCCGGGCAGATCTACCAGCTCAAGCGCGAGGTGCTGGAGTTCAAGCGGGCGGTGTCCCCGCTACTGCGCCCCATGCAGCTGCTGAGCGAGCGGCCGATGCGGCTGATCGACCCGGACATCCAGAAGTACTTCCGCGACGTCGCCGACCACCTCGCCCGCGTGCAGGAGCAGGTCCTCGGCTTCGACGAACTGCTCAACTCGATCCTCCAGGCCAACCTCGCGCAGGCCTCCGTCGCGCAGAACGAGGACATGCGCAAGATCACCTCGTGGGCGGCCATCATCGCCGTACCCACGATGGTCTGCGGCGTGTACGGCATGAACTTCCAGCACATGCCGGAGCTGCACTGGCGCTACGGCTACCCGGTGGTCATGGGCATCACGGTCGGCCTGTGTCTCTCGATCCACCGCATCCTGAAGCGCAACGGCTGGCTGTGAGGCCGGGCCGGCCGGGCAGGGCCGCGCGCTGGCTAGGCTTGCCCTCATGACGGAACAGCTGCTCGACCGGGCCCTCGTCGAGGAGGCCACCAAGAAGTCCGGGCTGATCTGGGTGCGCGCCGCCGACGGGCCGGCTCCCGCAGGGAGCCAGGACGGGCCCTCCCGTGCCCTGTGGCACGTGTGGCACGACGGCGCGGCCTGCCTCGTCGGCGACGGGCCGGGCGAGCAGCCGCTGCCGGGCCTGGTCGACGGGGGCGCCGCGGTCGTCACCGTGCGCAGCAAGGACAAGGGCGGGCGGCTCGTCTCCTGGAGCGCGAAGGTCGTGGAACTGACGCCCTCCTCGCCCGAGTGGGAGGCGGCCGTCGGCGAGCTCAAGGGCAAACGCCTGAACGCCCCCGACGGCGAGGCGATGCCGGAGCGCTGGGCCCGCGAGTGCCGGGTGCTGCGCCTGGAGCCGTCGGGCGTTACCCGCGAGCTTCCCGACGGATCCCTGTCGGCGGTGCCGCTGCCGACCCCGGCGACCACCCGCCGGCCCATTCCGTCGGCCCTGCCGCGGCTCCTGCTCAAGAGGCGCAAGCGCCGCTGAGGCCGGGTCCAGGCCAGAGCCTGTCCGACGATTCCCGGCGTCGCCGGGCAGCCGGGAAGGGTCGGGCAGGCCTAGATGAGTAGTTCCGATGTGGCTCAGTGGTCGTAGGCGATCAGTGACCTGGTGATGGGTGCGCCGATGGTGCGGTTGTGCCAGATCGCGCAG
>NZ_JBVHMN010000018.1:0-220633 GCF_055558435.1 Streptomyces sp. NPDC025784 | reverse complement strand
CGGCGCCACGCACCCACCGAGGTCCTACCAGCGCCGCCCCGCACAAGGGCTGCAACGGGCGGATCACCGGCACGGACCCGACCCACCCACCGGACGGACGGCACGGATCCGACCCACTCACCGGACGGACCGGACGGGCGGCACGGCCCACCCACCGGACGGGCGGCACGGCCCAGGAAAGAAGCGGCCGGTCAGCCGCGCCAGGGCAGCTCCGCCGTGACACGGGTCGGCCCGGCCACGGGGGAGTCCACCACCAGGATCCCGTCCACGGCGTCGAGCCGCTCCGCGAGCCCCGCGAGCCCCGACCCGGCGGAGACGTCGGCCCCACCCATGCCGTTGTCGGTGACCTGGAGCATCAGCCGGTTCTCCACCCGCCACACGTCCACCGTGGCGCGCGTGGCCCGCGAGTGCTTGCTGATGTTCTGCAGCAGCTCGGAGACGGTGAAGTAGGCGATCCCCTCGATCGCGGGCGCGGGCCGCGCCGGCAGATCGACCTCGACCTGCACCGGAACGGTGCAGCGGGAGGCGACCGCGGACAGCGCCGCGTCCAGACCCCGGTCGGTGAGGACCGCGGGGTGGATACCGCGGGCCAGGTCACGCAGCTCCTGCAACGCGGTCTTCACCTCGCCGTGCGCCTCGTCCACCATCCGCGCCGCGGCCTGCGGGTCCTCCGTCAGCTTCTCCTTGGCCAGTCCCAGGTCCATCGCCAGAGCGACCAGCCGGGCCTGTGCCCCGTCGTGCAGATCGCGCTCGATGCGGCGCAGGTCCGCCGCCGCCGTGTCCACGACCACCCCGCGGTCCGACTCCAGCTCCACCACCCGCGTCGCCAGCCGCGACGGACCGAGCAGCCCGTGCACCATCAGCCGGTCCACCGTCGTCAGCGCCCGCACGATCCACGGCGTGGCCATCGTGAAGAGCAGCCCCACCACCGCGGTCACCGCTATCTCGAACGGGTTGTCGAGGTAGACGCTGTGCGTCCCGTCGCCGTACAGCTGGAGCCCGCCCTGTCCTCCGTACATCGGGAAGAGCCAGAACCACAGCGGGTAGGTCAGCATCATCCAGCCGTACGACCAGAAGGCGACCGCCACCACGAAGGAGAACACCGACCACGGGAACTGGATCACCGTGTACAGCAGGTGCCGCCAGGACGTGCCGCTCTTGAGCATGGCGCCCATCCACGCGCCCGCTCCCCGCTTCTTCATGCGCAGCGGCTCCGGCTCGGCCACCTCGGCGCCGAGCAGCCCGCGCGCCCGCGCCCGCTCCAGCGCGCCGAAGCCGCGGCAGCCGGCGAGACCGGCGGCGAGCACGGGGATCCCCAGGAAGGTGACCAGCAGGCCGGCACCGAGCGAGACCATCGTGACGGCGAACGTGAACATGATGATCCCGAGCGGCAGGCTCAGCATCACGTAGCCGAGCTCCCGCCAGCTGCGGGCCTCGACCGGCGCCCGCAGCGCGGTCGGGAGCCGGCGCCGTCGCTCACCGGCATCCGTCCCCCGGGAACCGGGGCCGCCGCGGTACCCGTATCCCTGTCCGTACTCCGTGGACTCCGTGGCCATCGCCCCGTCCGTTCTGCTCGTCTCGACCCGCTCGTCGGCTGGTGTCTCAACTCTGCTGCTCACGGCGTCCCCGGACCATGGAGCGCGTCGGCGTCTTGGGGCGGGGGTTTTCCCTACCTCGCCCAGTACGACGCCCCGCACCGAGTGCGGGGCGTCGTGCCGTACGCGTCCCCCGTGGCGCGGCAGAGCAGGTGGGGGGCGACGGGCGGGGCGCGGTGGCGGTGCGCGGTGGCTCAGCGGACGGCGTCGTCGCGCCGGTCCCGCCACGGCAGTTCCGCCGTCACGACGGTGGGACCGCCGACCGGCGATTCGATGACGAACAGCCCGTCGACCGCGCCGAGCCGGTCCGCGAGGCCCGCCATCCCCGTACCGCCGTCGAGACTGGCCCCGCCGCGGCCGTCGTCCCACACCTGTATGAGCAGCCGGTCGTCCGTCCGCCACACGTCGACGGACGCGGACCGCGCCCCGCTGTGCTTGCTCACGTTCTGCAGCAGCTCGGAGACCGTGAAGTAGGCGATGCCCTCGATCGCCGCCGCCGGCCGTGTCTCCAGCTCGGCCGTCACCTTCACCGGCACCGTGCAGCGGGAGGCGACCGCGGACAGTGCCGCGTCCAGGCCACGGTCGGTGAGGACCGCGGGGTGGATGCCGCGGGCCAGGTCGCGCAGCTCCTGCAGCGCGAGCTTCACCTCGCCGTGCGCCTCGTCGACCATGGCCGCCGCCGCGTCGGGGTCCTCCAGCAGCTTCTCCTTGGCCAGGCCCAGCCCCATCGCCAGGTTCACCAGCCGCGCCTGTGCCCCGTCGTGCAGATCGCGCTCGATGCGACGCAGGTCCGCCGCCGCGGTGTCGACCACGACCCCCCGGTCGGACTCCAGTTCCGCGATCCGCCGCTCCAGCTCGTCGGACGGCGACAGCAGCCCGCGCACCAAGGCCCGGTCCACGTTCGTCAGCGCCCGCGCGACGAACGGCAGCACCGGCCACAGCACGAACAGCCCCGTGAGCGTCACCGTGAAGGTGACGATGCCCCACGGCAGCCGGATGAAGTCGTACAGCACCGTCCGCCAGCCCACCGGGTCCTTCAGACTCGACCACAGCCAGCCGAAGAAGCCGGTCCGGCGTACCGGCAGCGGGCTGGGCTCGTCGATCCGCAGCCCGAGCAGCGCCCGGGCCCGCGCTCGCTCCGCCTTGCCCAGCTGACGAGCACCCCGCAGCCCGCCCGCGAGCAGCGGCAGCCCGACGACCGTCACGGCGAGCCCCGCACCCGTGAACATCAGCGTCGCGACGTAGACGAAACCGACGAGCGCCACCGGCAGGTTGACCAGGAGATACGCGATCTCCCGCCACGTCTGCGGGTCGTAGGCGAGGCGCGCGGGAGGCAGGCTGTCGCCGTCGGGACGTCCGCCGGACGGGCCGTCGTCCGCTGTGCCCGGCGGGCCGCCCGGCGCAGCGCCGGAGGTTCTTCCCGGCGGGCCGGTGAGCGTGATGCGTTCGGTCATATCCGCAAGCGTGCCCGGCGGCGAGCCGCGGCGCCATGAGGTGGGCCGCCCCGATGCACGGGGGAAAACCCCACCCCCTCATACCGGGGCCCGTCTCCTTCCCCGTCCCCGTCTCCGCTTCAAGGGACCGGCCCGTCCCCGTCTCCGCGCCGAGAGACCGGCCCTCCTCCAGTCCGTGGACTGTCCCGTCCCGGGCGGGACCGGACGGGACCGGACGGGACAGTCTCCTGGCCCGGTCCTGGCCGTCCGCGGTGGTCCGAGCGTGACGGGCTGCTTACGGTCTCTTTAGCAGGCCCTAGACTCCCGTCCGTACAGATCGTCGAACAAGGCGCATCGCAGAGTGCGCGACGGGCGCACGACGGGGCGCAACAAGGTCAGGGAGCGAGGGGCTGACGTGCCGGAACCGACCGTAGTCACGGCGACCGGGGCCGTCGTCGCGGCGGACTACTTCCAGTCCTACTCGGTGGTCGGACTGCTCGCCGTCGTGGGCGTGCTCTTCGTCGCCGTCGCGTTCGGGGCGGGTCGCCTGCTACGGCCCGTGGTCCCCACCCCGGAGAAACTCCTGACCTACGAGTGCGGTGTCGACCCGGTCGGCGAGGGCTGGGCCCACACCCAGGTCCGCTACTACGTCTACGCCTTCCTCTACGTCATCTTCGCCGTCGACTCGATCTTCCTCTTCCCCTGGGCGACGGTCTTCGCCGCGCCCGGCTACGGCGCCGCGACGCTCGTCGAGATGTTCATCTTCCTCGGCTTTCTCGCCGTCGGTCTGCTGTACGCATACAAGAAGGGCGTCCTGACATGGACGTGACCCCCTCGACCTCCGAACCCGTGCTGCTTCCCGAGCCCAAGCGGCTCGGCGCGCTCGCCCGCCTGGCGCCCGAGCCGATGAAGGTCGTCCTGAACTGGGGCCGCCGCTACTCGCTGTGGGTCTTCAACTTCGGCCTCGCCTGCTGCGCGATCGAGTTCATCGCCGCGTCCATGGCCCGCCACGACTTCATCCGCCTCGGCGTGATCCCCTTCGCGCCGGGTCCGCGCCAGGCCGACCTGATGGTCGTGTCCGGCACGGTCACGGACAAGATGGCCCCGGCCGTGAAGCGCCTGTACGAGCAGATGCCCGAACCCAAGTACGTCATCTCCTTCGGCGCCTGCTCCAACTGCGGCGGCCCCTACTGGGACTCGTACTCCGTCACCAAGGGCGTCGACCAGATCATCCCGGTGGACGTCTATGTCCCCGGCTGCCCGCCGCGTCCCGAGGCGCTGCTCCAGGGCATCCTCAAGCTCCAGGAGAAGATCGCCCGCGAATCGCTCGGCGAGCGCTACGGCTCCGCGGCGGACCGTCCGTCCGCCGCCGCGCTCCAGAGCGGCCTGGTGAAGCCGCCCGCCGTGAACCCGGGGGAGGGCGACAAGTGACCGGCTGGCTCACCGCCCCCGTCGAGGACCTCTTCGGCCCGGAGGCCACGGCCGACGAGTCGTACGACGTCCTGACGGTCGACGTGCCCCCCACCGCGTGGCTCGCCGCCCTCGAGACCGCGCGGTCCACGCTGGGCTGCACCTTCTTCGACTGGCTGAGCGCCGTCGACGAACCCGGTACCGGCTTCCGCGTCTCGGCACATGTCGTGGCGCTGTCCCCGGTGCGCCGCCTGCTGGTCCGTACGACCGTGCCGCACACGGCCGCCACCCTCCCCTCCGCCGTCTCCGTGTACGCGGGTGCCGCCTGGCACGAGCGCGAGACCCACGAGATGTTCGGCGTGACCTTCGAGGGCCACCCCGGCCTCGACCCGCTCCTCCTGCCCGAGGGCTTCGAGGGCCACCCCCTGCGCAAGGACTTCGTCCTGGCCGCCCGTGTCGCCAAGGCCTGGCCCGGAGCGAAGGAGCCCGGCGAATCGGAGCACGGCGGTCCGAAGCGCCGCCAGATGCTTCCGCCCGGTGTCCCCGACCCCAACGAGTGGGGCCCCCTCAAGGGCCAGCTCCCGCCGGCCCCGGCCCGGCCGGCCCGGGGTGCCGCCCGCGCCGCCGGCGACCGACCCGTACGCAGGGCCCGTACCGCCGGGGAGGGCTCGGCGAGCCAGACCGCCGCGGGAACCGGTGCGGCTGCCGCCGACGGTGCCGCCTCCGCCGCCGCGGAGACGTCGGCTGCACCCCGGCGCGCCCGCAGCGCGAGCCAGGGCTCCGCTTCACAGCGTGCCGAAGCCCCGGCACCCACCTCGGACCAGGCGTCCGCGCCGGATCGGCCGTCGGCTCCGGAGCAGTCGGGCGCCGCTGAGCGGGCCGGTGCACCTGCCGGGCCGCGTCGGGCCCGCAGCGCGAGCCAGGGCTCCGCCTCGCAGCGCGCCGCCGGAACCCGGGACGCCGCCGGAACCCAGGACGCCGGAACCCCGGATGCCACCGAGCCGGCGCCCTCCGCCGAGGCGACGGCTCCGGCCGCCCCGCCCACCCCCGAAGCGCCGGCCGCCGAACCGGCCACCCCCGAGGCGCCGACGCCGCCCGCCTCGCCCACGACTCCCGCCGCGGCGGCGAGGCCCACCGCGTCGCGCAGCTCGGACGCGCCTTGGCACCACGCCCGCCCCGCCTTCGACGAGGAACCGAAGCCGGAACCGGAGCGGAAACCGGAGCCGGAGCCGGAGCCGACCCCGGGCCTCGCGAACGCCCCCGAGCCGGAACCGCCGACAGCCCCTGCCGACGCCACCGAGCCCGAGACGGCGCCCCGGCCCACGCCGACACCCGAGCCCGAGGCAACACCCGAGCCCGAGCCGAAACCGGCCCCCCAGGCTGCCCCCGACCCGGACACGGCGCCTGACAGGGCACCTGAGCCGGACGCGGCGCCGGAGCCCGACACGACCCCTGAGTCCGACGCGGCCCCGGAACCCCGGACCGCACCGGACACGGCACCCGCCGCAGTACCCGGTACCGGCACTGACGCCGGCACCGGCACTGACACCGGCACTGACGCCGGCACCGGCACAGACCGCGACCCCGACGACCCCTCCGGAGGCAGGCAGTGAACGACGCTCTCGACGTCGCCCTGCGACTCCTCGTCGTCTTCGTCGTGTTCCTGACCTTCCCCCTGATCGTCGGTCAGACCGAGCACAAGGTGATGGCCCACATGCAGGGCCGCCTCGGCCCGATGTACGCGGGCGGCTTCCACGGCTGGGCCCAGCTGGTCGCGGACGGCGTGAAGTTCGCGCAGAAGGAGGACGTCGTCCCGACGGGAGCGGACCGGCGCATCTTCCAACTCGCGCCCGCCGTCGCCCTCCTCCCGTACCTCCTCGTCCTGCTCGCCATCCCCATCGGCCCGGGCGAGGGCGCGGTCGGCGAGGTCGTCGACGCGGGCATCTTCTTCGTGCTCGCCGTGATGGGCGTCGGAGTCCTCGGCTCGCTCATGGCGGGCTGGGCCTCGGCCAACAAGTTCTCCCTCCTCGGCGGCCTCCGCACCGCCGCGCAGCTCCTCGCCTACGAACTCCCGATGCTGCTGACCGCCGCCTCCGTCGCGATGGCCGCCGGCACCGTCTCCCTGCCGGGCATCGTCGACGCCTTCGAGTGGTGGTGGCTGCCCTGGCAGATCGTCGGCGCGATCGTGTTCTTCGTGGCCGGCCTCGCCGAACTCCAGCGCCCGCCCTTCGACATGCCCGTCGCCGACTCCGAGATCATCTTCGGCGCGTACACCGAGTACACGGGTCTGCGTTTCGCTCTCTTCCTCCTCGCCGAGTACGCCGGGATCGTCGTCCTGTGCGGGCTGACCACCGTCCTGTTCCTGGGCGGCTGGCACGGCCCGTGGGGCGCGGACGGTCTCGGCTGGGTCTGGACCCTGCTGAAGACCGCGCTGCTCGCCTTCGTCGTGATCTGGCTGCGCGTCACCTACCCCCGCATGCGCGAGGACCAGCTGCAGAAGTTCTCCTGGACCCTCCTCGTGCCCCTCTCCCTCGCCCAGATCGCCCTCACCGGCATCGTCAAGGTGGTGATCTCCTAACCATGTCCCGCCTGTCGATCCCCGGCTCCGGCCTCGCCAAGGGCCTGGCCGTCACCCTCCGCACGATGACGAAGAAGACCGTCACCGCGCAGTACCCGGACGCCCAGCCCGAACTCCCGCCCCGCACCCGCGGTGTCATCGGTCTCTTCGAGGAGAACTGCACGGTCTGCATGCTGTGCGCCCGCGAGTGCCCCGACTGGTGCATCTACATCGACTCCCACAAGGAGACGGTCCCGCCCGCGGCTCCCGGCGGCCGTGAGCGCAGCCGCAACGTCCTCGACCGCTTCGCCATCGACTTCTCCCTGTGCATGTACTGCGGTATCTGCATCGAGGTCTGTCCTTTCGACGCGCTGTTCTGGTCCCCGGAGTTCGAGTACGCGGAGACCGACATCCACGAACTCACCCACGAGCGCGACAAGCTCCGCGAGTGGATGTGGACCGTCCCGGCCCCGCCCGCCCTCGATCCGAGCGCGGAGGAGCCGAAGGAGATCGCCGCCGCCCGCAAGGCCGCCGACAAGCTCGCCGCCGAGGAGGCCGCCGCGCAGGCCGAGACCGCGGCCCCCGCCCCGGCCGAGCCGCCGGCCGCGGACACCCCCGAACGCCCCGCGCAGCAGGACGGTGAGTCGTGAGCCTCGCAGCAGCCACGGCCGCGACGGCGCGGGCCACCACCGCAGCCGCCCAGAGCCACGGCTTCCTCTCCCCGACCGGCGTCGAGATCGCCTTCCTCCTGGTCGGCCTGGTCACCTTCGGCGCCGCACTCGTCACCGTCACCACCAAACAACTGGTGCACGCCGCGCTGTGGCTCGTGGTGACACTCGGCGGTCTCGCCGTCGAGTACCTCCTGCTCACCGCCGAGTTCATCGCCTGGGTGCAGGTCCTCATCTACGTCGGCTCCGTCGTCGTCCTCCTCCTGTTCGGACTGATGCTCACCAAGGCGCCCATCGGCCGCTCCCCGGACGCCGACTCCGGCAACCGCTGGGCCGCCCTGACCGTGGCCGTCGCCGCGGCGGCAGCCCTGGTCTGGGTCGTCGTCGACGCCTTCCGTACGACCTGGGTCGACCTGGGCGGCGCTCCCGCCGGATCGACCGAGGTGACCGGCGCGAGCCTCTTCCAGAGCTGGGTCCTTCCCTTCGAGGCGCTCTCCGTACTCCTGCTCGCCGCCCTGGTCGGCGCGATCGTCCTGTCCCGCAAGGCGAAGGCGGACGCGCCACCCACGCCGAGCGCACGCACCGTCCCCGGCGCGCGGAACGTCCCGGACGGCCGGAGCGACAAGGAAGGGACCCGCTGATGCACCTCGCCTATCCCGCCGTGCTCTCCGCCCTCCTGTTCTGCACGGGCCTGTACGGAGTCCTCGCGCGCCGCAACGCGATCCTGGTCCTGATGTCCGTCGAGCTGATGCTCAACGCCGTCAACCTGAACCTCGTCGCCTTCGACGTCTGGCTCTCCAGGGCCGCGCGGGACACCCTGCACTCCGGCCAGGCCCTGACCCTGTTCACCATCGCCATCGCGGCCGCCGAGATCGGCATCGGACTGGCGATCGTCCTCGCCGTGTACCGCGGCCGCGGCACCTCGGACATCGACAAGCTCCGCGACAGCGCCGAGCCGCACGGCCCCGACGAGGTCACCGTCACGGCAGACGAGAAGGCTGAGGCCACCGCGTGACCACGACCACCCTCGCCGTCCTCGTCCCCCTCCTTCCGTTCCTGGGCGCCGCGGCCGGACTGCTCCTCGGCCGCACGGCCCCCGGCTTCGTGCGCCCCCTCGCGGTCCTGCCGTCCCTCACCTCGCTCGTCCTCGCCGTCCTCGTCGCCGTCCGTCAAGGCGGCGGTCCGGCCATCGACTCGCACACCGAGCTCACCCCCACCGGCTCCGTCCCCATCGAACTCGCCCTGCACATCGACGGCTTCGCCGCCCTCGTCGCCGTACTCGTCGGCGTCGTCGCCTCCTGCGTGCAGATCTACTCGACGGGCTACCTGCGCGACGACCCGCGCTACCCCTCGTACGCCGCTCTCGTCTCCCTGTTCACCTCCGCGATGCTGCTCGTCGTCTACTCCGGCGACCTGATGGTGCTGCTGGTCGGCTGGGAGATCATGGGCATCTGCTCCTACTTCCTGGTCGGCCACTACTGGGAGACCCCCGAGGCCCGAGCCGCCTCCATCAAGGCCTTCCTGGTCACCAAGCTCGGCGACGTCCCCTTCCTCATCGGCCTGTTCGCCCTCGCCACCGACGCCGGGTCCTTCCGCATCACCACGGTCCTCGGCACCGTCGCGAGCGGCGGGCTGCACCATCCGACGCTGGTCGCCCTGCTGCTCCTCGCCGGTGTGGCGGGCAAGTCGGCGCAGTTCCCGCTGCACACCTGGCTTCCCGACGCGATGGCAGGCCCCACGCCCGTCTCCGCGCTCATCCACGCCGCGACGATGGTCGCCGCCGGTGTCTACTTCATCGCCCGGCTCCTTCCCGTCTTCCAGGCCTCCTCGGCCGCGATGGTCGTCCTCGCCGTCATGGCCGCCGTCACGATGGCCGGTTCGGCGCTCGCCGCGCTCGCCCAGGACGACATCAAGCGTGTCCTCGCCTACTCGACGATCGGCCAGCTCGGCTACATGACCGGCGCCCTCGCCGTCGGCGACCGTGACGCCGCCGTGTTCCACCTCATGGCCCACGGCGCCTTCAAGGCCCTGCTGTTCCTCGCCGCCGGCGTGATCATCCACGCCTCCGGCACCAACTCGCTGGCCGTCATGTCCCGCATGAAGGACCTGCGCCACCGCGTCCCGGACGCCTACTGGACGATGACCGTGGCGCTGCTCGCGCTCGCCGCGATCCCGCCGTTCAGCGGCTTCTTCTCCAAGGAGGCCGTCCTCGGCGCCGCCGAGCACGTCGCCACCGGTCACACCGAGCACGCCCCCGGCGCCGCGGGCTGGATCGTCCTCGTCTCCGGGTTGATCACCGCCGTGCTCACCGCCGCGTACGCCACCCGACTGTGGCTGCTGGCCTTCCGCGGGCAGGGCGCCGAGGCCCCCGACCACGGCAGGCAGCCGCTCAGCATGACCGTCGTGCTGTGGGTGCTCGCCGTCCCGTCGCTCGTCTTCGGTCTGGCGTACGGCACGCTGCCCGACTGGTTCGACGGCCGCGATCTGACACCGGTCCTCACCACCTCCGTCCTCGGAACAGGACTCGCCCTCGTCGGCGGACTGGTCACCTACGGCGCCTGGCGGCACACCACCGCGATGGCGGCGCGCGTGCCCCTCGGTGCCGTCGTGGCCCACCCGGACGCCGACGCAGGGACGGTCGAGGCCGAGGCCATCGCACTGCACGCGTCCGCGTTCGGTGACGTGGCCTACGCGCCCGACCCGGCGGACCCCGGCCGGCTGCTGCTGGGCCCGCTGCACCGCCACGCGGCCGTGGGCTTCCACCTCGACGCCGTGTACTCGGCGCTCTTCGTCCGGCCTGTCCAGGCCGGGGCCTCGCTCGTCCGGTTCCTCGACCGCGAGGTCGTCGACACCTACGTACGCGGTGCGGCGGCCCTACCCCGCTGGCTCGGCGCGGCCGTACGCCGCGCCCAGACCGGCAATGTGCAGACCTATGTGAGCGCGCTGCTCGCCGGCACCGTCGTCCTGGTGGTCGCCGCCCTCCTCGTCGCCACGGGAGCGTGAGCAGGCGTGATCGATATCAGTGAATCCGTGATGCAGATTCTTCTCGCGTTCATCGTCGTCGGCCCGCTCATCGGGGCCGCGGCGGCTCTCCTGCCCGCCCCGCCCGGGCTGAAGGGGAAGTCGCCCGACCAGGCCGTGCTGCGGCACGGGGTGACCGTCACCGGCGCCGTGCTCATCGCGGCGATCGTCCTCGCGCTCGGCTTCGACCACGACCAGCCGTCGAAGATGCAGGCCACGACGGACATCAGCTGGATCCCCGCACTCGACGTACGCATCCACCTCGGTGTCGACGGCATTTCCCTCCCCCTTCTGGTCCTGACCGCGCTACTGACCTTCCTGTGCGCGCTGTACAGCTACTTCAAGATGCCCGCGGGCCCGACCCCGAAGGCCTTCGTCGCGCTGCTGCTCGTCCTCGAGTCCGGCACCCTCGCGACCTTCGCCGTCCTCGACCTGCTGCTGTTCTTCCTCGCCTTCGAGACGGTGCTCATCCCGATGTACTTCCTCATCGCCCGATGGGGCGGTGCGGAGCGCCAGGCCGCGGCCTGGAAGTTCATCCTCTACACACTGCTCGGTTCGGTCGTCATGCTGCTGGGCCTGCTCCTGATCGGGATCAAGGCGGGCACATTCGACATGGTGGCACTCGCCACTGACAACGGCCGGTCGCTGACCACATCCGTGCAGGTCGTCGCCGTTCTGGCGATCGGGATCGGGCTCGCGGTCAAGACGCCGATGTGGCCGCTGCACAGCTGGCTGCCGGACGCGCACACCGCCGCGCCGACCGTCGGCTCGGTCCTGCTGGCCGGCGTCCTGCTCAAGATGGGTACGTACGGATTCGTCCGGATCCTGCTGCCGATCGCGCCGGACGGCATGCACACCTTCGCGCCGTACCTCGCGGCCTTCGCCGTGGTCGGGATCATCTACGGATCGCTGGCCTGCCTGGCCCTCGCCAAACAGGGCGCGAAGGGCGACCTCAAGCGGCTCATCGCGTACTCGTCCGTCGGCCACATGGGCTTCGTCCTGCTCGGCATCGCGACCATGACCCCGACCGGGGTGAACGGCGCGCTGTTCGCCAACATCGCGCACGGCCTCATCACCGGCCTCCTCTTCTTCCTCGTCGGGGCGCTGAAGGACCGCACGGGCACCACCGACCTCGACACCCTCGCCGAGGAGACCGGCGCCGCGCTGTACGGCAAGGCGCCCCGCCTCGGCGGACTCCTCGCCTTCGCGGCCGTCGCCTCGCTCGGACTGCCGGGCCTCGCCGGGTTCTGGGGCGAGATGCTGGCGCTGTTCGGCGCGTTCGATCCCGCCGACGACCTCAGCCGCCCCGCGTATCTGACCTTCATGGCGATCGCCGCGTTCGGCACCCTGCTCACCGCCGCGTACATGCTGGTCGTCGTACGCCGTGTCTGTATGGGCGCCACCCCGCAGCCGGGCAGCCCGAAGCTCGCCGACGTCCAGAGCTACGAGTTCGCCGCCTGGACGCCGCTCGTCGCCCTCACCGTCGTCGCCGGGCTGTGGCCCAGGGCCCTCCTCGGCCTCACCGACCCGGCCGTCCAGCAGCTCCTCGCAGGAGGCACCCGATGAGCTCCCTGGTCCAGTCCGTCGACTGGCTCGCCATCGCGCCGCCCACCCTCGCCGCGGTCGTCGGACTCGTCGTGCTCGTCGCCGACCTGTTCATCGGCGACGCCAGGAAAGCCGTCCTCGGCTGGGTGTCGGTGGCGGGCCTCGCCGCGTCCGCGCTGATGCTGCTGCCCCTCCTGGACGGCGACCGCGCCACCTTCTGCCTGACCGGCGACGCCAATGCCTGCAGCTACACGGCGGACCGGTTCACCCTCGTCATCCAGTTCCTCGTCCTCGGCGGCGCACTCCTGGCAGCCCTGCTGTCGGTCACGGCCATCAAGGACGCCGACCGGGAACTCCCCGAGGGGGAGTACTGGTTCCTGCTGCTCTCCTCGGCCGCCGGTGCCGCCCTGCTGCCCGCCTCCCGCGACCTCGCGACCCTCATCGTCGCCCTGGAGGTCGCCTCGCTGCCCGCGTTCGCGCTCGTCGGCATCAAGTACGGAGACAGGAAGTCCTCCGAAGCGGCCCTGAAGTTCTTCCTGTCGTCGGTCACCGCGACCGCCGTGAGCCTGATGGGCGTCAGCTTCGTCTACGCGACGACCGGCACCCTCTACGTCACCCGGATCGCGGACAAGATCCAGAAGGTCGACGGGCAGTTCGACACCCTCGCCCAGACCGGCGTCGTCCTCACCCTCGTCGGCTTTGCCTTCAAGACGGCGGCCGTGCCCTTCCACTTCTGGGTGCCCGACACCTACGTGGGAGCGCCCCTGCCGATCGCCGCCTACCTCTCGGTCGTCGGCAAGGCGGTCGGCTTCTCCGGGCTGATCCTCGTCACCGTCGTCGCCTTCCCGTCCTACGCGGACGTCTGGGGCCCGGCCCTGGCCGCACTCGCCGCCCTCACCATGACGGTGGGCAACGTCGGAGCCCTGCGGCAGCAGGCCACGCGCGCGTACAGCGCGGTACGCCTGCTCGCCTGGTCCTCGGTCGGCCAGGCCGGCTACCTCCTGGTGCCGATCGCGGCCGCCGCCTACTCCAAGGACGCCGAGAAGGCCATCGGCTCCACCGTCGCCTACGCCCTCATGTACGCCGCCGTGAACCTGGGCGCCTTCGCCGTGGCCGCAGTCGTCGGCCGCAGAAGCCGCCTGAACCGCATCAGCGACTACCGGGGCCTGTACGCGCAGAGCCCCCTGTCGGCGCTGCTCCTTGGCTTCTTCCTGCTCTGCCTCGCAGGACTGCCCCCGGGCATCATCGGCCTCTTCGCCAAGGTCACCGTGTTCTCGGCGGCCGTCGACGCGGGGCTCGGCTGGCTGGCCGTGGTCATGGCCGTCAACGTCGTGATCGCGCTCTTCTACTACCTCCAGTGGACGACGCTGCTCTTCCGTGCCCCCGAAGGCGAGCCGGTCAAGCACCGTGTGCCGGCCCCGCTCACGGCCGCGCTCGCCCTGACGGCCGTACTCGGCATCGCGCTGTCCGGTGCGCCCCAGCTGGTCCTGAGGTTCTCCGCGACCGGACTCTTCTGACCCGCACGGCCCACGCACGGGCACCTCGCACCGCACACACGCGCGCGTGCCCGCCGTCCGGCCATCACCCGGACGGCCCACGCGCGACGGTGCGCGCACAAGGGAACTAGTGCTCCCCGTCTGGCGTTGACCAGTACGGGAGGGTCCACTGAAGAGTGGAAGCAGCATCAGCAAGCAAAGGGTTCCCCTGCCGCACCACTTGGAGGGCGTACCGTGCACCGCCGGCACAACGGGCTCAGGACCGCCGTACTCCTCGGGGGACTGTCCGCACTCATCATCGTCATCGGCAGTTTCTTCGGGCGTACCGGTCTCGTCGTCGCGCTGTTCGTCGCCATCGGCACGAACGCGTACGCGTACTGGAACAGCGACAAACTGGCTCTACGCGCGATGCGCGCCCGACCGGTCAGCGAATTCGAGGCCCCGGCGCTGTACCGCATCGTCCGCGAGCTCTCCACCCAGGCCCGCCAGCCCATGCCGCGCCTGTACATCTCCCCGACGGAGGCACCGAACGCCTTCGCGACGGGCCGCAACCCGCGCAACGCCGCGGTGTGCTGCACCGAAGGCATCCTGCGCATCCTGGACGAGCGCGAGCTGCGCGGAGTCATCGGCCACGAACTCAGCCACGTCTACAACCGCGACATCCTGATCTCGTCCGTCGCCGGCGCCCTCGCGTCCGTGATCATGTTCCTGGTCAACTTCGCCTGGCTCATCCCGATCGGCCGGTCCAACGACGACGACGGCCCGGGCATCCTCGGCCTGCTGCTGATCATGATCCTCGGCCCGCTCGCGGCGTCCCTCATCCAGCTCGCCATCAGCCGCTCCAGGGAGTACGAGGCCGACGCCTCCGGCGCCCACATCACCGGTGACCCCCTCGCCCTGGCGAGCGCGCTGCGCAAGCTCGACGCGGGCACCAAGCAGTTGCCGCTGCCCCCGGAGCCGCGGATCGAGACCGCCAGCCACATGATGATCGCCAACCCCTTCCGCCCGGGCCAGGGAATGTCGAAGATGTTCTCCACGCATCCGCCGATGGCGGAGCGCA
Organism: Streptomyces sp. NPDC025784; assembly: GCF_055558435.1. Lineage (NCBI taxonomy): Bacteria > Bacillati > Actinomycetota > Actinomycetes > Kitasatosporales > Streptomycetaceae > Streptomyces > Streptomyces sp. NPDC025784. The sequence continues at coordinate 205,848 of NZ_JBVHMN010000018.1, read as the reverse complement.
TCGCCCGTCTCGAGCAGATGGCAGGTCGCCAGCAGTGAAGACAATCCTGAACGTCATTTGGCTCGTCCTGAGCGGCTTCTGGCTGTTCCTCGGCTACCTGGCCGCGGGGGTGATCCTGTGCATCACCATCATCGGCATCCCGTTCGGCATAGCGGCCTTCCGCATCGGCATCTACGCGCTGTGGCCGTTCGGCTATACGACGGTGGAGCGCCGCGACGCGGGTGCCCCCTCCTGCATCGGCAACGTCCTGTGGCTGGTCCTGGCGGGCTGGTGGCTCGCCCTGGCCCACATCGTCACGGGTGTGCTGCTCTGCATCACGATCATCGGCATCCCGTTCGGCATCGCCAACTTCAAGCTCATCCCGGTCTCGCTGCTCCCCCTGGGGCGCGAAATCGTGCGCACGGACCAGCCGTTCGCGTCGCGCTAGCGCATGGGCGCGGGGGAGGGGCCGCCGAGGTACCTGCTGCTGTCGTACGACACGGCGGCCGCACTCGGCGGCACGGACTCCCAGGAGGAGACCTGGGCCCGGTGTGCCGACTGCGAGGGCCTGTTCGACGTCCCGCCCCCGCCCACGCACGAGGTGCGAGAACCGCCCGACCGCGCGTCACCCGATGAACCCCCGTACGGGCGGCAGCCCGAACCGCCGGAGCCACCTCTGCGGTTGCTCGGCTGCACTCCTCACGGAGCCCTCCGGAGGGCTCTGAACGCGGGCGAGGAAGACCTGGGCCACGCGAAACTGCTGCGCCTCGACGTGCACGGCCGCACCGTCCAGACCGCCGTCGAGGGCGAACTCACCGCATGGATGCCCTCCGCACACGGCCCCGGCCTCGTGGACCTCACTCTCGACCCCTGGTCGGAGCGACCGCCGAGCGCGGCGCGCGAGGTCTGGGACCTGTGGTGGCAGGGCCGCCCGACGACAGCGAACGTCTGGGCCCGCTGCGGGCCCGAGGGCCGCGCCTTCTGGCTCCGCACCGCCGCGGTGAACCGCACCGCCGGGCAGCCGGACAGACCCGCCGGGACCACCCATCACCTCGACGGCCGCCACGTCACCGACGAGCACGGCTTCTTCTGCGCGCTCGGCGAAGCCGTGAACGGTCCCGGCGGCTACTTCGGGCGGGACCTCGCCACCCTCGACGAATGCCTGCGCGGCGGCTGGGGCGCAACCTGGCCCTTCACGCTCGTCTGGCACGAGGCGGACGTCGCCCGAGCCCGCCTCCGCGACGCCCGCGGCCGCCGGGGCGCCGTCCCGCACCCCGGCCGACGCCCGGCCGACTTCGAAGAACTCCTCGCCCACCTCGCCGGAAGAGCCGTCGACGTCCGGCCCGTCTGAGGGTTTTCCACAGGCTGCCCGATTGTCAGTGGCGCGCTGCATCATGAACCCATGACCGAAATCGAGCAGTTGCTGGCACGGGTCTCCTCCGAGGCCCGCAACTCCCGGCCGTGGGGCTGGCCTTCGCTCCCCGCGCCCGTGGACCGGGCGGCGGTCGCCCGCGCCGAGGCCACCCTGGGCTTCCCGCTGCCGCCCCTGCTCGCCGCGCTCTATATGCGGATAGGAGACGGCGGATTCGGCCCCTCCTACGGCCTGCTGCCCCTGCTCGACAGCCCTCCGTCGGGCGAGCCGGCAGCCGTCCCGCAGTACCTCGCCAATCGCAAGAGCGCCCGCAAGGACCCCGACTGGCCGTGGCCGGAGGGCATCCTGCCGATATCCCACTGGGGCTGCGGCATGTACGCGTGCGTGGACTGCCACGACCCCAGAGGCCCGGTCCTGCTCTTCGAGCCGAACGGCGACGCGGCCGGAGAAGCCTGGTTCGTCGACGCACCCGACCTCACGACCTGGCTGCGCACCTGGCTCGACGGCACGGGCTGGTACGAGGAGGCCAACGACGGCGCGGACCTGGCCCTTTGGCCGGACTTCCACATACGCACCACGACGGCCCAGGCCTCCTAGCCCGCGAGGCCGAGGCCCAAGTCCGCCGGAGCGTCCCCCTGCGCCGACACCAGATCACAGCTCGCCGTCACGACCACCGGGACGCAGCCGCCTGCCTTCCGATCGTGGGCCGCCGTGACGACCACCGCGACACTGCGCCCGGCCGCCCGACCGTGGGTCGCCGTCACCACACCGGGACGCCGCCCGCTGCCATCCGACCGCATGCCGCCGTCACGACGACCGGGACGCCACCCACCGTCGCACGCCGTACGCCACCGCGCCCGCCCCCACCACGGCCGTGCCCACCACCACCGACACCGCGGGCAGGGCGAACGCGAGCGTCGCACACCCGATCGCACCCACCACCGGCACGACCCGCTGCAAGGGGGAAGAACTCAGAGTCCACGCCGACGCATTGGCCACCGCGTAATAGGCCAGCACACCGAAGGAGGAGAACCCGATCGCGCCCCGCACGTCCACCGTCGCGGCCAGCGCGGCCACCACCGCGCCCACGGCCAGTTCCGCCCGGTGCGGCACCTGGAAACGTGGATGCACGGAGGCCAGAGCACCCGGCAGATGACGGTCGCGGGCCATCGCCAGCGTCGTCCGCGACACCCCCAGGATCAGGGCGAGCAGTGACCCCAGCGCTGCCACGGCGGCCCCCGCCCGCACCACCGGCACGAACCCGGGTGCACCGGCTGCGCGGACCGCGTCGGCGAGCGGTGCCGAAGCACCGCCGAGCCCAGCCGGCCCCAGCACGGAAAGGACGGCCACCGCCACCATCACGTACACCACCAGCGCGATCCCCAGCGCCAGCGGAATGGCCCGCGGGATGGTGCGCGCGGGATCCCGCACCTCCTCGCCCAGAGTTGCGATCCGCGCGTACCCGGCGAACGCGAAGAACAGCAGCCCGGCCGCCTGGAGCACCCCGCCCGCTCCGGTCGGGACACCGACGTCCAGCCGCCCGGCGTCCGAGGCGTTCGAACCCAGACAGACGACCACCACGGAAGCGAGGACCGCCAGCACCACCGCCACGATCACCCGCGTCAGCCAGGCCGACTTCTGTACGCCGCCGTAGTTCACCGCGGTCAGCACCACCACGGCCGCGACCGCCACCGCGTGCGCCTGCTCCGGCCAGACGTACGCCCCCACGGTGAGCGCCATCGCCGCACAGGAGGCAGTCTTGCCGACGACGAACGACCAGCCCGCCAGATATCCCCAGAAGGCACCGAGCCGCTCGCGCCCGTAGACGTACGTGCCCCCCGAGGCCGGGTACAGGGCGGCGAGGCGCGCCGAGGACATCGCGTTGCAGTAGGCCACCACGGCGGCGACCGCGAGCCCGAGCAGGAGCCCGGTCCCGGCCGCACGCGCCGCGGGGCCCAGCGCGGCGAAGATCCCGGCGCCGACCATGGAACCCAGCCCGATGACCACGGCGTCGCCGACGCCCAGAGTGCGCCGAAGTTCGGTACCGGACGGAGTCATGTGCCGCACCTTACTGATCAACGCAACCGACCGGAGCCGCGATGACGTCTTGTTCATCGAGGCGCCATCGAAGAACGGCACCGGACGACAGCACCGACACACGCGCAGCCCGCGCCGGACACGAACAGCGACGGCACACCCCGGCCCGACCCGAATCACAGGTCCGGGACAGCGTGGACACAGCGCGGAAGGGCAGGTTCAGGACATGGGCATCATCGGATGGATCATTCTGGGGCTGCTGGCCGGCGCCATCGCCAAGTTCCTGCTGCCGGGTCGCGACCCGGGCGGCTTCGTCGGGACGACCGTCATCGGCATCGCCGGCGCGTTCATCGGCGGCTGGATCTCGGCCCGCTGGCTCGACCACCCCATCACCAAGCACTTCTACGACGGAGCCACCTGGGCGGCGGCGATCGGCGGCTCGCTCGTCCTGCTGGTCCTCTACCGCATCCTGTTCGGCGACTCGCGACGCTGACGACGCGCGCCCGCTGAGCACCCACCCCGAGACCGCGGCCAGCAGGCGAGAAGGGTGGGCACCCCTGGTGCCCACCCTTCCTCGTAGCCGTAGCCGTAGCCGTAGCCGTAGCCGTAGCCGTAGCCGCAACGGACCGGCCGCGGTGACCGGTTGACGCAAGCGACCGCTGCCGGCCGGCGACCGCTACCGGTAGTTCACGAACTGCAGCGCGAAGTCGAAGTCCTTGCCCTTGAGCAGGGCCTGAACGGCCTGCAGGTCGTCACGGCTCTTCGAGCTGACGCGCAGCTCGTCGCCCTGGACCTGGGCCTTCACGCCCTTGGGGCCCTCGTCACGAATGATCTTCGCCACCTTCTTGGCGTTCTCCTGGGAGATGCCCTCCTCGATGGAGGCGAAGATCTTGTACTCCTTGCCGGAGAGCTGCGGCTCACCGGCGTCCAGCGCCTTCAGCGAGATGCCCCGCTTGATCAGCTTGGTCTCGAACACATCGAGGATGGCCTTCACCCGCTCCTCGGAGTTCGCCTCCATCAGGATCTTCTCGCCGGACCACGAGATGGAGGCGCCGACGTTCTTGAAGTCGTAGCGCTGCGAGATCTCCTTGGCGGCCTGGTTGAGGGCGTTGTCGACCTCCTGCCGCTCGACCTTCGAGACGATGTCGAAACTGGAGTCGGCCATGTCCTGTGGCTCCTTGTATCGGGGTGCGTAGGGGCGGCCGTCGAGCCCGGCGTCGGTCCCCGGCCGCATCCGCATAAGCCTAGCCATCCCCCTCCCCCCGAGCGTCGATCAATTGGGTGGCGAAGCATCCCCGAGCATCAGGTATCGTTTACGTCGTTGCCAGGGAGCACCGCCGAAAAGCGGAGCTCACAGCAGCAAACCCGGCGGTGTGCCCGAGCGGCCAAAGGGAGCAGACTGTAAATCTGCCGGCTCAGCCTTCCCAGGTTCGAATCCTGGCGCCGCCACACGGGAACTAGGGGCCCGTGACCTGCGAACTTTGCAGGTCACGGGCCCCTAGTCGTGTCTCCCGATGATCCGCTGACCGTCTCACACTGTCTCGCGTTCGAACGGTCTATCTCGGGGTGCGTGGACGGGGCGTGGACGGGATTCGCGGCACGTCACCCGTCCTGGCCCAGTCGGGCGGAGATCTTGGCGTTGGCGGCCTCGTCTCCGTCCTTCAGGAGCTTGGCGTACACCCGCAAGAGGACCGCCACGCTGTGGCCGGCGCGCTCTGCGACCAGCTGAGGCTCCACGCCGGAAGGTCACGTCCGAGGAAGTGGTGTATCGACGGCCACTCGGTGATCTCGGGTTGAGGCTGTGCAATGAGTCCGGTGGGCAGGTCGGTCTCGCGGTTTCTGACCCGCTGGAGTGGAGGCGGGCCATGGCGAGGAGCTCGCGGCCCATGTAACGGCGGGTGTCGGCCCAATCGTGGTTCTGCTCGGTCGGCAGCGCGCCGACCAGGCGGATCAGGGCGGTGCGGTGGGGGAAGATGCCGACCACGTCGGTGCGGCGGCAGATCTCCTTGTTCCGCTTCTCCTCAGCCGTAGCCGACAGCCGGCGAGACGCGTGAGAGCCCGGGGGCATACGACGCCGTCCCGGGCTCTTGTGGTGGGCCGACCACCGGCCTTACCAGTGGTTCAACGCATGGCTGAGCCTGCTGCAACTGCCCGGCACCGGGCAGTTGCAGCAGGCCGTCAAGCAAATGCCGGATGGCGCGCTCTGGAATTCCAGCTGCCTCACACATGGTGCAGTTTGTGCCGATGACAGTTGGGGTCGCGGTGCGCGATCTGGCGAAGCGGCGGAGTGAGGGCTCTCGGATGTCTCACCCCGCCGATGGAACGCTGCGGTCTGTGGGTGGGGCTCAGTGCAGCGGGGTTCCGGGTACGGGGTCGAATCCGGGAGCGCACAGCGTCGCGATGTTCGCCGCGGTGAAGGGGTTGCCCTCCTGGGTGACGCATGCGGCGCGGTGGACGTAGCCGTTGTCGTCGAGGAGCGTGATGAAGAGGTGGCCGGGGTCCTCCTCGGTTACGACCAGGGAGGTTTCGGTGACGCAGCGCGGGGTGCCGGGGACGAGGGAGAGGTCGACCCAGCCGCCGGGGTTGCGGCTGTCGTTGAGGAACGCGTGTCCGGCACGGTTGGTCGCCACGCGGAACTCCGTCTCGAACAGGTCACTGCCCGAGTAGTCGACGACGGCGGAGCTGACATCCCGCTCGGTCCGGCAGCCGCCTGAGCCGTTGACGGGGGGGTGCGAGGCGGCAAGCGGCGTGGTGTGGGGGGCCGCGGTCGCCGTAGGCCCTGCGAGCACTCCGGCGAGCAGGGCGCCGGTTACTGCCGCAAGAGCCTTCGCCGTGCGAGCGATCTTCGTCATTCCTGTGGTCCTCTCAGACAATCGTGGATGGCTGACGGCAGCGCCGCCTCCGATGGAGCGGCTTGGGTGCGATGGCCACATGATCACGGCGCTGCGATCCGAGCCGGAGTCTCACAGCGTCGTGTGCGGGAAGGAATGAGGCTGTCCGCCCGGTCACCCGGACGGGGCGCGCAGTAGGCCCAACGGTTCACACACCGCACCCGGCGCCGGCCCACCGGGTGTAGCGCTGGCCACGCTGCGGAAACCCCCTCCGAACTGCGAAAGAGCAGTTCGGAGGGGGTTTCTTCGGATACGTGGGCGGCTGGCTTGCGCCGTCGCGTGTTCGAACACCCCGTCCCGAGCGGGCGGACGGGTGCCGTGGACGCGAAACCCGGCCCCCTCGCCACCGCTCACCCGGAGCCCCTCGCCGCCACGTGGCCGCTGTCACCGGGGTAGGGGCGAGGAGCCCCGCTCCGCCGACGGCCACAGCGACCGTGCGGCGGCCCCCGGGACGTCGTGACGCGGGTGGCGGAGCCGCCCACGCCGTCAGGAGACTCTGTTGGTCCACCTGGCCGCACATGGCCGCGCGGATCACGGATCCGCGCCGTCGTGCGTGTTTCCATCACAGCCAGGAGGCATATGACATGGCTGACGATCGACGGCAGGACACCCACTCCCGGCCCACCACGTCGCGGCGTCGTGTGTTGGCCGTGGCGGCCCTCGCACCCGTGCTGACCGCGGCCCCGAGCGAAGCCCACGCCCTCTCCACCCGAAACGGGCGGGCAATGGCCGAGCCGGTGCTCACGAAACTGGCCGACTGGGCGGACGTGGGCGAGGCCCTCGGCCGGCCCGGCGACATGAAGCGGTTCATGTACCACACGGGCATGCCGCGCAAGGACCTCACGGTCTTCTCCCACGGAGTCTGGATCAACCCCACCCTCGCCCTGGGCACGCACGTGTCCTTCGTCCGGTACACCGACCACAGCACGCTCCTCATGGGCGACGCCGTGGTCACCGAGCGCGAACTGCAGCACTTCATCGACGTGCTGCAGGAGCACGGGATCATGCAGACCGCCATCCACAAGCACCTGCTCGCCCACAAGCCGGACGTCTGGTGGGTCCATCTGCACGCCCACGGTGACGATCCGGTCGCCGTCGCCCGCGGCCTGCGCGCCGCGTTCGCCTGCACCGGCACCCCGCCCGCCGAACCCATCGTCACCTCGCCGCCCATCGCCCTGGACACCGCCGCGATCGACGCCGCGCTGGGAGTCAAGGGCTACGCGGACGACGAGATCTACAAGAGCGTCTTCGCCCGCCGCGAGAAGATCGCCGACGGCCACCTGATCCTTCCCCCGGGACTGGGCGCCACCACGTCCGTCAACTTCCAGGCACTGGGCGGCGGACGGGCGGCGATCAGCGGTGACCTGGTGATGACCGCCGAGGAGGTCCAGCCCGCACTCGTCGCCCTGCGGCGCAACGGCGTCGAGCTCGTCGAGGTGCACCACCACAACCTGACCGACGAACCACGCCTGTTCTTCGTCCACTTCTGGGCCGTCGGTGACGCCGTGAAGCTCGCCGCCGGCCTTCGTGACGCAGTGGACACCACCAACGTCGTACCTATGCCCGGAGGAGCCGGCTGATGACCGGTGACAAAGAGACGCCCACCTGCCCGTTCGACTACAGCGAAGCACTCGACTTCGATCCGGTGCTCGCGAACCTGATGCGCCGTGACGCCCCGGCCCGCATCCGGCTGCCCTACGGCGAGGCCGACGCCTGGCTGGTCACCGGCTTCGACGCCGTCAAGCGCGTGACCACCGACCAGCGTCTGAGCCGGGCGGCCATCATCGGCCACGACTATCCCCGGCTCACGGCCGAGCCCATCGTCTCGCCCGAGTCCGTCAACGTGATGGATCCGCCGCACAGCAGCCGCGTACGCCAGCTGGCGTCGCAGGCCTTCACCCAGCAGCGGGTCGACGGCATGCGGCACCGGATCGTCCGGCTCGCGGACCTCCTGCTCGACGAGATGGAGGAGAAGGGCCCGCCGGCGGACCTGGTCAAGTACCTCTCCACCACGCTTCCCCAGCACACCGTCCTCGACCTCCTCGGTGTCGAACGGAAGGACTGGCCCCGGATGCAGGAGGCCGTGCTCCGGCTGCTGGTCGTCGACGCGCACAACAAGGACGCGGCCGCGAAGGCCAAGGCCGAACTGACGGCCTACTTCGCCGGACTCGTCGAGCAGCGCCGTCATACTCCCGGCGACGACCTCATCAGCCTGATGGCCGAGGCCCGGGACGGCGAGGACCACCTCGACGACAACGAACTGGCGGTCATGGCGCTGACCCTGGCGCTCAGCGGCCAGGACACCGCGACCTGCGAGATCAGCAACATCGTGTACCTGCTCCTCACTCACCCCGAGCTGGAGGACCACATCAGGCGCCGGCCCGAGACGCTCACCGACGTCCTGCACGAGATGCTCCGCTACATCCCGTTCCGCAAGGGGGTCGGCATTCCCCGGATGGCTCTGGAGGACGTGGAGCTGGACGGCGCACAGATCCGGGCGGGCGACTTCGTGCACGTCTCGTACCTGGCGGCCAACCGCGACCCGGAGCGCTACCCGAAGCCGGACGTCATTGACGTCGACCGCCCGAACCGTCCGCACATGACGTTCGGCTGGGGCGGGCACCGCTGCATCGCCGTCCCGTTGGCCATGGCGGAGCTCGAAGTGGCCGTCGGCCGCCTCATGCAGCGCTTCCCGGGGCTGAAGCTCGCGGTGCCGCCGGACGAGGTGCGGTGGGACCAGCAGACGATCCGGCGCTTCCCGCTGGAGCTGCCGGTCACCTGGTAGGGCCACCTGCCGACGCCGTCGGCCCTTCGCTCGGGGAAGCCCCCGCCGGATCGCGAGAACGCGGTCCGGCGGGGGTTCTTCGTACCCCGTGGACGGCCGGCTGTGCCTGCGCGCCGCCCGGCCGGGGCAGACTGGACCCATGTCGTCGCGCCGCAGGAACTGCCCCGAGTGCCGCCGGGAGATCGCCGTCGTCGCGGGCCGGTTCGCGCGGCACGATCCGCCGGGTCCGCGGGGGAGCGGGGCGCTGGTCTCGTGCCCCGGCTCACGCCGGCAGGCCCACACGGGCATGGCCCAGCCGACGCTGGACGGGTACACGGTCCCCGACTTCCCCGGACAGCTCCCGCTGTTCTGACGTACGCCCGGACCGAGCCGGACGAGCATCCGCGGCCCGCCCGACGAGCACGCGGAGACGCCGCCGTCTAGTTCCCCGCCACCGACTTGACCCCCACCGAGACCGGCGTCGAGCCGCTGATCAGTTCCAGGGTCAGCCCGGCCGTCGCCGAGGTGTCCACCAGCTCCGCGAGGACCGCGGCGACGTCGTCGCGCGGGATCATGCCGCGGCCGGTGTGCGCCTCCAGACGTACGAGACCGGTGCCGGCGTCGTCGATCAGGCCCCCGGGGCGCAGGATCGTCCAGTCCAGGCCCGGACGACTGCGTACGTACGCGTCGGCCTCGCCCTTGGCGCGCAGATACGCGTCGAACACGTCGTCCCCCTCATGCGCGGGGTCCGCGCCCATCGACGACACGACCACATGACGGCGCACGCCCGCGCGCTCCGCCGCGTCCGCGAACAGGATCGCGGCCCCCTTGTCGACCGTCTCCTTGCGGGCCGCCCCGCTGCCCGGACCCGCGCCCGCCGCGAAGACGGCGGCGTCGGCGCCCTGCAGGTGCGCGGCGACCTCCTCCACCGAAGCCGACTCCAGATCGCACAGAACCGGCTCGGCGCCGGCTTCCCGCAGATCGTCGCCCTGCTCGGGGCGCCGGATGATACCCGCGACCTCGTCGCCGCGCGCGGAGAGCAGCCGCTCCAGCCGCAGCGCGATCTGACCATGACCTCCAGCGATGACAATGCGCATGTTTCCGACCGTACGCCCGGACGGACGCGTTCGCCGCACAACCTTGTGGGCGGCTCATGCGTCACATGTGTGATCACTGAGAACGAGGATTCGAGGGGACGTCGCGCGGACGCGGGCGGCGTCGCAGAGGAGAGCATCATCACCGCCATACGCAAGACCGTCACCGCGGCCGGCTGCGCCGCCGTCCTCCTCGCCACCGCGGCCGCCTGCGGCACGGTCAAGAACCTCACCGCCGGACAGAAGGTCGACCACGCCGTCGACCAGCTCGGCGAAAAGAAGTCCCTCGCCTTCCAGTTGGACCTCGACGCCGGCGCCGACGCGATCACCTCGCTGGCGAACGCGTCCGGCGACGCCGATGAGGCCATGCCGCCGGAGTTCGGGAAGTTCGTCAGCGGCCTGCGCGTGGATGTCGCCGTCAAGTCCCGTAAGCCGCTGGAGGATTCGGGCGAGAAGGACCTGATCGGCACGAGCCTCAGGATCTCGGGGGCCGACGGCGTCCTCGCCGAGTACCGGGTCGTCGGCGACTTCACGTACTACCGCTCCGACATGAAGGCCATCGGCAAGGCCATGGGTGTCCCCATGCCGACGGTCGACCAGATCCCGGACTCCGAGAAGGAGTTCAAGAAGATCCTCGAGGGCGACTGGGTGAAGGTCGACACCCGCGAGCTGGCCAAGGCCCAGAAGTCGCACAAGCGCGGCGCGAAGGGACCGGCCGGCGACGTCGACGCCAAGACCCAGCGGAAGATCCTCAAGGCCGTCCGTGGCGTCATCGCCCGTGACGTCACCTTCAGCACCAAGAGCGGCGGCGACGGAACCGAACACGTCGTGGCCAAGGCCAACTTCCGCGAGCTGATCCGCGGGGTCTTCGACAAGCTCCGTCCGCTGGAGGGCGACCTCCCGCCCGGTACGGAACTCCCCACGGACAAGGATCTCAAGGACGCCCCGAACAAGAAGGTCGCAGTCGACTTCACCCTGAAGAACGGCGACCTCACCCAGGTCAAGATCGACCTCGGTGTCCTCGCCGACGCCCCGAAGCCCGCGAAGCTGCCGCTGGTCCTGAAGTTCTCCGAGGCGGGCGACGTCAACGCGCCGGCGGGGGCCACGGAGATCCCCGTGGACAAGGTGCCCGGCGGCAGCCCGCTCGCAGGCGGGCTGTTCGGCGGCGACGAACTCTAGAGGGCGGCGACAGGCTGTCGAGGTTCAGGACTCGCGCCCCGGGGCCGTTCCGGGCTCCGGGGCCGGGAGCGGACGGTTCCGGGCCCCGGCCCTCGAGGGCACGCGTGCGTGGAGGGCAGCGCGAGAACACTCCACGCGCGCGGGCCCGAAGGAGCGTCCTGCTCCAGGCGGAGGGCTCCCAGGCGTGCCCCGCTCCAGGCGGACGGCTGCCAGGCGCGCGTCCTGCCCCGTGCGAGCGGCTTTGAGGTGCGCCCTGCTCCGAGCAGGGCTGCTCCGAGGCGAGCCCGCTCCGTACCGGCGGCTACGAGGCTTGTCCCGTTCCCCGGGAGCGGCTCCCGGCCGCACCGCCCGGCGGCGCGGCGTGGCGCACGGAGCGCGGCCCGATGCGTCTCACGACGATTCGGCCCGCCCCTGCCGTGGCAGGTCCATTCCGGCCACGATCACCGAGTTGCAGTACTCCCGCACCGCGCTGGTCCGCGCCACCACCCGCCCGCGGTGCACCACGATCCGGCTGTACGCCAACGACAGTGCCCCCGCGAGCCCTTCGCCCCGTACCGCGAGCAACTCGGCCGGGAAACCCGCCTCCACACGCACCTCGGGCAGTCCCAGCGCGGCCCGGGCCGTACCCGCCACGGCGTCGTAGGCCTCCTCCGGGCGCAGCCCCCACCGCGAGGCCAGCAGGTACGCGGCCTCCAACGGGTCGCCCCGCCCGACAGGGTTCGACAGGTCGCGCAGGGCACCGCTGCCCGCCGCCACGCGTACGCCCGCCGCGCGCAGCATCCGTACCGGCGCGACTCCCCGACGGTCCACCGACCCGCAGCCGCTCTGCGGCAGGCACACCACCGTGATCCCCGCCGCGGCGAGCTGGTCGGCCGCGCGGGAGGCCGCCTCGGCGGGCAGCCGGCCGAGACCGGCGCACGGGCCGAGCGTGACCCCGGCCCGCAGCCCGCCCGCCATCGCCGTGAGCCGGGCGAGCCGGGCCGGGTCGGCGCCGTCCGTGTGCAGGTCGACCGGGCACCCGAGCTCCTCGGCCATTTCCAGGACCGCCTCCACGTATCCCGTCGGATCGGGATCGGCGTCCGGGCAGCCTCCCACCACGGTGGCGCCCATCTTCACGGCGTCCCGCAGCATCGCCAGACCGTCCGCCCCGGCGACCCCGGTCAGCACCCGCGGCATCGCCACCGCCGTGAGCTCGGCGAGCCCGCGCAGCGAGCGCCGGGCCTGGAGCACCGCCGCCAGCGCGTCCAGCCCCTGCACGTCGCCGACGCGCACGTGAGAGCGCAGCGCCGTGGCACCGTGCCCGAGTTGCAGCAGCGCCGCCTCGGTGGCCCGGCGCTGGACCTCCGGGGAGTTGTACGCGAGCGGCCCCTCGCCGTCGGCCGTCAGCGCGGTGTCGACGTGGGCGTGCGGCTCGGCAGGGGCGGGCAGGAGCAGGTAGCCGTCGAGGTCCACCTTCGTGGCGAGGGCGCCGGCGACCCCCGTCGCCAGGCTCCCCGCGGTGCCGACCGCCTCGATGCGCCCGCCGCCCAGCCGTACGTCCACGGTCCGGCCGTCGGTGAGCCGCGCCCCGCACAGCAGCAGGGTGGCCGTGTCCGCCTGGCCCGACGAGGAGTGGGGCGGCTGCGGCTGGCTGTCGGGCATCGCGCTCCTGGGGCTCGGGTGCGGGACGGGCGCCCGCGAGGAGCGGGACTCAAGATCACTCAGCGTGGGTCGAGCCTAGGGTGGCAACCCGCCCGCGTCGGGGAGGAGCGCAATAGTCGTACCGGTGTGGCCTGCTGGTTCCGGAGCGCGCGGCTCTCGGACGATCCCTGGTGATCAGAGGTGCGTGAGGGGCTCCGGAAGGCCCGTGGGGACGCTCGCGGAAGCGGAAGGGAACAGGCCGGGGCGGGTGCCGCGAAACGGATTTGGGCGATCGGCGGCCTACCGTGTAATGTCTTCATCGCTCGCCCCAATAGCTCAGTCGGCAGAGCGTCTCCATGGTAAGGAGAAGGTCTACGGTTCGATTCCGTATTGGGGCTCTGGTGTGAGAGGTTCCCGTCGCAAGGCGGGGCCCGATCGCATCACAGCGGTGTAGCTCAGTCGGTAGAGCAAGCGGCTCATAATCGCTGTGTCACCGGTTCAAGTCCGGTCACCGCTACTGACAGTAGCCGATTGTGGGGTCGGTCCTTCGATCGGCTACTCTTCTATGCGTTAATCGTCCCATCCGTTCGTCAAGGAGCACTCCTGTGGCTGCCACCGACGTCCGCCCGAAGATCACGCTGGCCTGCGTGGAGTGCAAGGAGCGGAACTACATCACCAAGAAGAACCGGCGTAACAACCCGGACCGACTGGAGATGAAGAAGCACTGCCCGCGTTGCAACGCGCACACCGCGCACCGCGAGACGCGATAAATCAGGCTCGTACACGAGGCCGTCCCCTTCGCGGGGGGCGGCCTCGCGTCGTTGTGGACCCCCCGGCGCCCCAGGGCGCGGCGGGTCCGGACGAGTGCCGCGTCGCCGCAGGGCGCCGCGTCGTTATAGAGCGAAGACAGCCCGCCCGGCTATGACAGGAGCGACGACCCGTCCCGGCCAGAGCGGGAAGGCAATCCGTTCCGGTCCGGACGGGACGACATTCCGCCGGCCGGGACGCCGAGTCCAGCGAAGACAACCAGGAGGTGCCGAGCCCATGGCGCTCGACCAGTCCTTCGTGGGGCGGTCCTACCCGCCCACCGACCCCTACGAGGTCGGCCGGGAGAAGATCCGCGAGTTCGCGGAGGCCGTCGGGGACCTCAACCCCGCGTACACGGACCCGGAGGCCGCCAAGGCGCTCGGGCACGCCGACGTGATCGCCCCGCCGACCTTCGTGTTCGCGATCACATTCAAGGCCGCCGGTCAGGTCGTCCAGGACCCGCAACTGGGCCTCGACTACAGCCGAGTGGTGCACGGCGACCAGAAGTTCGCCTACACCCGCCCGGTGCGCGCGGGCGACCGGCTCACGGTCACCTCGACGATCGAGTCGATCAAGTCCCTCGCGGGCAACGACATCCTGGACATCCGTGGCGAGGTCCACGACGAGTCGGGCGAGCACGTCGTGACGGCCGTCACCAAGCTGGTCTCGCGCGCGGCGGAGGAGGGCTGACATGACGGCGAAGATCACTTACGCGGACGTCGAGGTCGGCACCGAACTGCCGGCCCAGACCTTCCCCGTCACCCGGGCCACCCTGGTCCAGTACGCGGGCGCCTCCGGGGACTTCAACCCGATCCACTGGAACGAGAAGTTCGCGGTCGAGGTCGGCCTCCCCGACGTCATCGCGCACGGCATGTTCACCATGGCCGAGGCGATCCGCGTCGTCACCGACTGGGTCGGCGACCCGGGTGCGGTCGTCGAGTACGGCGTCCGCTTCACCAAGCCCGTCGTCGTCCCGAACGACGACAAGGGCGCCACGATCGAGGTCAGCGCCAAGATCGGCGCCAAGCTCGACGACAACACCGTCCGCGTCGACCTGACCGCGACCAGCGCGGGCCAGAAGGTCCTGGGCATGTCACGAGCGGTCGTACGGCTGGCCTGAGCGGCCGGAGCGGGCCGCGAGGGCACGGCGGAAGTGCCGCGAGCGTGCGGCGGAAGTAAGGGGCGTTCTCCATTGCGGGGCGCCCCTTACGCGTGTGAGGACCCCTACCGGCCCCAACGCGCCGCGAGGGCAGGTCGTTCCGTCGTCAGGCTCCGAGCCGGGTCCCTGTCATCAGGCTCCGAGCCGGGCTCCTGTCGTCAGGCCCTGAGCCGGGCCCCTGTCATCAGGCCCTGAGCCGGGTCTTCGTCGCCGGGCTCCGAGCCGGGCCCCTGTCGTCAGGCCCTGAGCCGGGTCTTCGTCGCCGGGCCCCGAGTCGGGTCCCCGGCGTCAGGCTCCGAGCCCGATCCTCGTCGCACGCTGCGCCACCGCACCGACGGCCGGTGCCGGCCCTCCCCGGCCTCCACCTGCCCCGCCGTGCTTCCCCCGCTGCCGTCGCCTTCCCCCGTTTCCACCGCTACCCCTGTGCCCGACGCCCTCCCGGGTGCCCCCGCCCCCTGGGCCTGCGACCCTCTCCGGGACCCCCTTGACTTAGTTAGTGATTGAGTACTAACTTACTCGCATGGTCAGGATGAGCGCAGAGGAGAGGCGCGAGAGCGTCATCCGCGCGGCGATGAGCGAGTTCGCCCGCGGCGGCTACTACGGCACGTCCACCGAGGCGATCGCCAAGCGCGTCGGCGTCTCGCAGCCGTACCTCTTCCGACTCTTCCCGGGCAAGAAGGCGATCTTCCTCGCGGCGGCCGAGTACTGCATGGAGCTCACTCGGCGCACCTTCGAGGAGGCCTCCGAGGGGCTGCGGGGCGAAGAGGCCCTGCATGCCATGGCGAACGCGTACGTCAAGGTCATCGCCGAGCAGCCGGAACGGCTGCTCATGCAGATGCAGATGTACGTCGCCGTGGCCGCGGCCGAAGAGGCCGGTGAGCATGAGCTCGGCGAGGCGGTGCGGGCCGGGTGGATGCGGCTCTGGGACGTGGTCCACGTTCCGCTGGGCGCGGACGTGGACGAGACCGCGACCTTCATGGCGTACGGAATGCTCGTCAACTGCCTGGTGTCGATGGGCTTCCCGCCCGAGCACCGGGTCTGGGAAGGGCTCTACCCGTCGGCGAGGATCACGGGCCGGCTGGAGAAGTAGGCGCGACGGGTCCGGCGGGCCTCACGGGTCCCTCCGACCCGACGGGTTCGACGGGCCGAGGCCCGAGATGGGCACGCCGAGGCCTGAGACGGACGGGCTGAGGCTTGGATGCGCAGGCTGAGGCTTGGGATACGCAGGCCGAGGCCTGAGACGGACGCAGGGACCGCGGGTCCGGAGTCGGGGGGAATCCTGCCCTCTCCATACCCGCGAAAGTTAGTCAGCAATAACTAACCATCGATGGCCATCATGCTCTGGGGGAGCGATGTCACAGGGAACCGCACAGTCCGCACCGGCGGGGCGCACGGAACCGGCCGCACGTCGCGGGGGAGCAGTCTGGGCTCTCGTCATCACCAGCGTCGCCGGATTCATGGCGGCCCTCGACAACCTCGTCGTCACCACCGCCCTGCCCTCGATCCGCAAGGACCTCGGGGGAGCGCTCGACGACCTGGAATGGACCGTGAGCGCCTACACGCTCACCTTCGCCGTCCTGCTGATGTTCGGCGCGGCACTCGGTGACCGCTTCGGGCGCCGGCGGCTCTTCCTCGTCGGGCTGAGCGTCTTCACCGGCGCATCCGCCGCCGCGGCGATGGCGCCCGGCATCGACTCCCTGATCGCCGCCCGGGCGGTCCAGGGCGTGGGCGCGGCGATCATGATGCCGCTGACCCTGACCCTGCTGACCGCGGCGGTACCGCCCGCCAGGCGCGGGATGGCGTACGGGATCTGGGGTGCCGTCAACGGACTCGCGGTCGCCTCCGGTCCGCTCATCGGCGGCAGCCTCACCGAACACGTGTCCTGGCACTGGATCTTCTGGCTGAACGTGCCGCTCGGTCTGGCCCTGCTGCCGCTCGCCCGGCTGCGCCTGTCCGAGTCGCACGGCACCGGCGCGCGGCTCGACGTCCCCGGCACCCTGCTCGCCAGCGGCGGCCTCTTCGGCATCGTCTACAGCCTGGTCCGCGGACCCGCCGACGGCTGGACCAGCCCGCTCGTGCTGACCGGCCTGTTCGCGGGCGCCGCGCTGCTCGCCGGATTCGTCCTGCACGGCAGCCGCGCCAAGAACCCGATGCTGCCGATGCGGCTCTTCCGCTCCCGCGCCTTCGCCGGGATCAACGCCGCGAGCCTGCTGATGTTCCTCGGGATGTTCGGCTCGATCTTCCTGCTCAGCCAGTACATGCAGGGCGTCCTGGACTACTCGCCGACCGAGGCTGGACTGCGGATGCTGCCCTGGACCGGCATGCCGATGCTCGTCGCGCCGATCGCCGGGTACCTCTCCGACCGCATCGGCGGGCGCCCCGTGGTCGCCACCGGCCTCTTCCTCCAGGCCGCGGGCCTCGCGTACTACGCCACCGTGATCGCCGCCGACGCCTCGTACCTCTCCCAGCTGCCCGCGCTGATCATCAGCGGCGTCGGGATGTCCCTGTACTTCGCGCCCGCCTCCAACCTGGTCATGTCCAGCGTCCGCGCCACCGAGCAGGGCATCGCCTCGGGTGCCAACAACGCGCTGCGCGAGGTGGGCGGCGCGCTCGGCATCGCGGTGATGTCCTCGATCTTCTCCGCGCAGGGCGGCTACGAGTCCGCGCAGAGCTTCGTCGACGGCCTGCGGCCCGCCCTCGTGGTCGGCTCCTCGGTCGTCGCCCTGGCGGGCATCGCGGCCCTGGTCATCCCGACCGCACGCCGCGCCGCACGGACGCCCGTCGCGTCCTCCGCGCCCGCCCCCGCCCTCGAGACCGCCACCCACTGAAGCCCGGAAGGAGCCCGGACATGCCCACTCTTCCCTGGACCGTGCCGAACACACCCCCGCGGGACACCGAGGTGCACGTCATGGCCTCACGGTTCGAGACCCGCACCCTGTGGGGAGCGCTCCGGTTCTTCGCGCGGACGCCGGGGGTGTGGCGGCAGGTCGGCAAGGCGCCCGGCGCGTACGGCGCCTCGCTGAAGGCGGCGCCGCTGCGGCGCACCTTCTGGACCGTGTCCGCCTGGGAGTCGCCCGCCGCCCTCAAGGAGTTCGCCCGCTCCGGCCCGCACGCCCCGGCGGCGGGAGGCCTGCGGCACCAGATGAAGGACGCGAAGTTCCTCACCTGGAAGACGTCCGCCGACGAGCTGCCCCTCGACTGGGCGCAGGTGCTGCGACGCTTCGACTGACCGCACGTGACACGGCTGTGGCCCCGCCCGACGGCGGGGCCACAGCCGTGTCCGCGCCGCCACGCAGGGCGTACGCCGTCGCGCCCACCGCCACCGGTGGCCGGACGCATCCGGCCCTTCTCGTAGTCTTGGGCGCGTGCAGGAACTCCACGACGCCCCGCTCGCCCCGCTGACCACCTTCCGGCTCGGGGGCCCGGCCACCCGGCTGATCACCGCCACGACCGACGCCGAGGTCGTCGCCGCCGTGCGCGAGGCCGACGACACCGGTACGCCGCTGCTGCTCATCGGCGGCGGATCGAACCTGGTCATCGGCGACAAGGGCTTCGACGGCACGGCCCTGCGCATCGCCACGACCGGCTTCGCGCTCGATGGCACGCGGCTGGAGCTCGCGGCCGGCGAGGTGTGGACCGACGCGGTCGCCCGCACCGTCGAGGCCGGACTCGCCGGCATCGAGTGCCTCGCCGGCATCCCCGGCTCCGCGGGCGCCACCCCGATCCAGAACGTGGGGGCGTACGGCCAGGAAGTGTCGTCGACGATCACCGAAGTGGTCGCCTACGACCGCACGGCGCGCGAGACGGTCACGCTGACGAACGCGGAGTGCGCCTTCTCGTACCGGCACAGCCGCTTCAAGGCCGACCCCGACCGTCACGTCGTGCTCCGCGTCCGCTTCCGGCTGGAGGACGCGGAGGGGCTGTCGGCGCCGATCAGGTACGCGGAGACGGCCCGCGTGCTCGGCGTGGAACCCGGCGACCGGGTGCCGCTGACGACCGCCCGCGAGACGGTGCTGGGGCTGCGCTCCGGCAAGGGCATGGTCCTGGACCCCGAGGACCACGACACCTGGTCCGCCGGGTCGTTCTTCACGAACCCGATCCTCAGCGACGAGGAGTTCGCCGCGTTCCACGCGCGCGTGGAGGACCGGCTCGGCGCCGGGACCGTGCCGCCCGCGTACCCGGCGGGCGACGGCCACACCAAGACCTCCGCGGCCTGGCTGATCGACAAGTCCGGCTTCACCAAGGGCTACGGCAGCGGGCCCGCCCGGATCTCCACCAAGCACACGCTCGCCCTCACCAACCGGGGCGAGGCCACCACCGAGGACCTCCTCGCGCTGGCCCGCGAGGTCGTCGCCGGCGTCCACGAGGCCTTCGGGATCACCTTGGTCAACGAGCCCGTGACGGTCGGCGTACGCCTCTAGCGAGCCCGGGCGCCGTCCGCCCGGACCCGGACGCGTTCACCCCGGCACCGGCGCGCGGGCGCGGCACAGCCTCACGTCCTGCACGCTGCCGCGCGGGCCCACCCCTGACGGCCGTGCGCGGCCCCTCAGGACGTCAGCCAGTCGTCGACCCCCGCCAGCAGCTTCGCCCGCACGTCCTCCGGGGCCGCCGAGCCGCGGATGGACTGGCGCGCCAGCTCGGCCAGCTCGGCGTCCGTGAAGGCGTGGTGGCGGCGGGCGATGTCGTACTGGGCGGCCAGGCGGGAACCGAAGAGCAGCGGATCGTCGGCGCCGAGCGCCATCGGGACGCCCGCCTCGAACAAAGTGCGCAGGGGGACGTCCTCGGGCTTCTCGTAGACGCCCAGGGCGACGTTCGAGGCCGGACACACCTCACAGGTGACCTGGCGGTCCGCGAGGCGCTTCAGCAGCCGCGGTTCCTCCGCGGCCCGCACGCCGTGGCCGATCCGGGAGGCGTGCAGGTCGTCCAGGCAGTCGCGCACCGAGGCCGGGCCGGTCAGCTCCCCGCCGTGCGGGGCGGACAGCAGCCCGCCGTCGCGCGCGATGGCGAAGGCCCGGTCGAAGTCCCGCGCCATGCCCCGCCGTTCGTCGTTGGAGAGCCCGAAACCGACGATGCCGCGGTCCGCGTAGCGCACCGCGAGACGGGCCAGCGTGCGGGCGTCCAGCGGGTGCTTCATCCGGTTCGCCGCCACCAGGACGCGCATCCCGAGGCCGGTGTCCCGCACCGCCGAGTCCACCGCGTCCAGGATCACCTCCAGCGCCGGGATGAGCCCGCCCAGACGCGGGGCGTACGACGTCGGGTCGACCTGGATCTCCAGCCAGCCCGAGCCGTCCCGCAGGTCCTCCTCGGCGGCCTCACGGACCAGCCGCTGGATGTCCTCGGGCTCCCTCAGGCACGAGCGGGCCGCGTCGTACAGCCGCTGGAAGCGGAACCAGCCGCGCTCGTCGGTCGCCCGCAGTCTCGGCGGCTCCCCGCTGGTCAGCGCGCCGGTCAGCGCCTCCGGCAGCCGGACACCGTATTTGTCGGCCAGCTCCAGCAGGGTGGTCGGCCGCATCGAACCGGTGAAGTGCAGGTGCAGATGGGCTTTCGGCAGCTCAGAGACATCACGTACACGCTCCATCCCAGGATCCTGCCGCACCTCCCCGCCCTCCCGGTAGCCGTTTCCTCTTTAGTGGCCTTGATCGCACGGACGAACGGGCCGGCTCCCCGCGGCCGGACGGCACCCGACCGGGCGGGCCGGTCCCCGAGGTGGGCCGGCCCCAAGCGGACGGGCCGCCTCCCCGAAGGGAAACGGCCCGCACACGCGCGTGCAGCGCGACATCGAAAGCGACGCCCCCGAGGGCGTACGAGAACGTCAGTCCCGCGCCTCGGCCAGCAGCTTCTGGATACGCGAGACACCCTCGACGAGGTCCTCGTCACCGAGGGCGTACGACAGACGCAGGTAGCCCGGCGTGCCGAACGCCTCGCCCGGGACGACCGCGACCTCGGCCTCCTCCAGGATCAGCGCGGCCAGCTCGACGGTGTCCTGCGGGCGCTTGCCGCGGATCTCCCTGCCGAGCAGCCCCTTGACCGACGGGTACGCGTAGAAGGCGCCCTCGGGCTCCGGGCAGAGCACGCCGTCGATCTCGTTCAGCATGCGCACGATGGTCTTGCGCCGGCGGTCGAAGGCCTCGCGCATCTCGGCGACGGCCTCCAGGCCGCCCGAGACGGCGGCGAGCGCGGCGACCTGCGCCACGTTGGAGACGTTGGACGTGGCGTGCGACTGGAGGTTCGTCGCGGCCTTGACGACGTCCTTCGGGCCGATGACCCAGCCCACGCGCCAGCCGGTCATCGCGTACGTCTTGGCGACGCCGTTGACCACGATGCACTTGTCGCGCAGCTCGGGCACGACCACCGGCAGGGAGTGGAACTCGGCGTCCCCGTAGACCAGGTGCTCGTAGATCTCGTCGGTCAGGACCCACAGGCCCTTCTCGGCGGCCCAGCGGCCGATCTCCTCGATCTGCTCACGGCTGTAGACCGCGCCGGTCGGGTTCGACGGGGAGACGAACAACAGCACCTTGGTGTTCTCGGTGCGGGCCGCCTCCAGCTGCTCGACCGAGACGCGGTAGCCGGTGGTCTCGTCGGCGACGACCTCCACCGGCACACCGCCGGCGAGACGGATCGACTCCGGGTACGTCGTCCAGTACGGCGCCGGGACGATGACCTCGTCGCCCGGGTCGAGGATCGCGGCGAAGGCCTCGTAGATGGCCTGCTTGCCGCCGTTGGTGACCAGGACCTGGGCGGCCTCCACCTCGTAGCCGGAGTCGCGCAGGGTCTTCGCCGCGATGGCGGACTTCAGCTCGGGCAGACCGCCGGCCGGCGTGTAGCGGTGGTACTTCGGGTTCTTGCACGCCTCGATGGCGGCCTCGACGATGTAGCCCGGGGTCGGGAAGTCGGGCTCACCGGCGCCGAAGCCGATCACCGGACGCCCGGCGGCCTTGAGGGCCTTGGCCTTGGCGTCCACGGCGAGGGTGGCGGACTCGGAGATCGCGCCGACTCGGGCGGAGACCCGGCGCTCGGTGGGAGGGGTTGCAGCGCTCATGGCACCCATCGTTTCAGACCCGAAACGCCCCCGGCACGCGGGTTTCACGGACTGAACATCCACAGAACATCCGTCCGGATCCGGACGGCTCACCAGTGGATCTTCGTCAAGGGAGGCCCGTGCGGACACTTTCTGTTCGACGCCCGGCTCAGGAGCACGTACACTCTCACCTCGTTGGCCTTCACCGGCCGCACTCACCCGGTGCACAACGAGCATCCGGGCGAATGCGGTACGTTGGGGGAAATCAAAGGGTCGTAGCTCAATTGGTAGAGCACTGGTCTCCAAAACCAGCGGTTGGGGGTTCAAGTCCCTCCGGCCCTGCTACACACTCCTTCGCCAGGATGTGTGCGCATGTACGTACTGCAATGCACCGCCGTGCGGCTCAACCGGGCGCGGCACGGCCACGACCCGGAATCAGGTGAGGACGAGTGACGGACGCCGTGGGCTCCATCGACATGCCTGATGCCGAGGCGCCCGAGTCCAAGAAGAAGCCCCGCAAGGGCGGTAAGCGTGCCAAGCAGGGCCCGCTGAAGCGCCTTGCCACCTTCTACCGCCAGATCATCGCGGAGCTCCGCAAGGTCGTCTGGCCGACTCGCAACCAGCTGACGACGTACACCACAGTGGTGATTGTCTTCGTTGTCATCATGATCGCCTTGGTGACCGTGATTGACTATGGACTCAACCACGCCGCCAAGTACGTCTTCGGCTGAGCCGAGAGCGAAGGGCGCCGTCACCGGCGCCCCTTTCGCGTGTTCCACCCCCATGCATCCAGGAAGAAGCAGCCACCGTGTCTGACCCGAACCTGAACGACGCCTCCGAGTCGGTCGAGTCCGTCGAGGACGAGCTCGACATCGTGGAGGGCGCGGACACCGAGGACCCGGACGAGGTCGACGCTGCCGACGCCGAAGCCGGCGAGCCCGCCGAAGAGGCCGCCCTCCACGCCGAGGACGAGTCCGGTGAGGACGTCGAGGACGAAGAGGTCTCCGAGGAGGCTCTCACCGACGAGGAAGAGGCCGAGGAAGAGGCCGAGCCCGTCGACCCCGTCACCGCGCTGCGCGAGGAACTGCGCACCCTCCCCGGCGAGTGGTACGTCATCCACACCTACGCCGGTTACGAGAACCGCGTGAAGACCAACCTCGAACAGCGCGCCGTCTCGCTGAACGTCGAGGACTTCATCTTCCAGGCCGAGGTGCCGCAGGAAGAAGTCGCGCAGATCAAGAACGGCGAGCGCAAGACGATCAAGCAGAACAAGCTCCCGGGCTACGTCCTGGTCCGCATGGACCTGACGAACGAGTCCTGGGGCGTCGTCCGCAACACCCCCGGCGTCACCGGCTTCGTGGGCAACGCCTACGACCCGTACCCGCTGACCCTGGACGAGATCGTCAAGATGCTCGCCCCCGAGGCCGAGGAGAAGGCCGCCCGCGAGGCAGCCGAGGCCGAGGGCAAGCCCGCCCCGCAGCGCAAGGTCGAGGTCCAGGTGCTGGACTTCGAGGTCGGCGACTCGGTCACCGTCACCGACGGCCCCTTCGCCACGCTGCAGGCGACCATCAACGAGATCAACGCCGACTCGAAGAAGGTCAAGGGCCTCGTCGAGATCTTCGGCCGCGAGACCCCGGTCGAGCTCTCGTTCGACCAGATCCAGAAGAACTGACGTTCTTTCGGATCCACTGCTTCCGAACAGGTCAGACGGGCTCTCACTGGGGGCACCTCCCGCTCGCGGGAGACCGTCTGACCTGCTCGGTTTTTGGCCGCGCGAGGATACCCGTTATCGTTGTGCGGTATGCCTCCATCCGGATGAACCGGACGGAAGCTGAAAACTCTCACTAGGACCCGGAGAGAGCACATGCCTCCCAAGAAGAAGAAGGTCACGGGGCTCATCAAGCTCCAGATCCAGGCCGGCGCGGCCAACCCGGCTCCGCCGGTCGGCCCGGCGCTGGGTCAGCACGGCGTCAACATCATGGAGTTCTGCAAGGCCTACAACGCCGCGACCGAGTCGCAGCGCGGTTGGGTCATCCCGGTGGAGATCACGGTCTACGAGGACCGTTCCTTCACCTTCATCACCAAGACGCCGCCGGCCGCCAAGATGATCCTCAAGGCCGCGGGTGTCGAGAAGGGCTCCGGCGAGCCGCACAAGACCAAGGTCGCCAAGATCACCGAGGCGCAGGTCCGCGAGATCGCCACCACCAAGATGCCCGACCTCAACGCCAACGACCTGGACGCCGCCGCGAAGATCATCGCCGGCACCGCCCGTTCCATGGGCATCACGGTCGAGGGCTGACACCCACCTTCAGGACAACCGTGGAAGGGCCTGCTCGGCCCGCACCACGACTCCTCAGAACACATCAGGAGCAGTAGTGAGCAAGCGCAGCAAGTCTCTCCGCGCTGCGGACGCCAAGGTCGACCGGGACAAGCTCTACGCCCCGCTCGAGGCCGTCCGTCTCGCCAAGGAGACCTCCACGACCAAGTTCGACGGCACCGTCGAGGTCGCCTTCCGTCTGGGTGTCGACCCGCGCAAGGCCGACCAGATGGTCCGTGGCACCGTGAACCTCCCGCACGGCACCGGCAAGACCGCCCGGGTCCTGGTCTTCGCGACCGGTGAGCGTGCCGAGGCCGCGACTGCCGCGGGCGCCGACATCGTCGGCTCCGACGAGCTGATCGACGAGGTGGCGAAGGGCCGTCTGGACTTCGACGCCGTCGTCGCCACCCCGGACCTCATGGGCAAGGTCGGTCGCCTCGGCCGTGTCCTCGGTCCCCGTGGTCTCATGCCGAACCCCAAGACCGGCACCGTGACCCCGGACGTCGCGAAGGCTGTCACCGAGATCAAGGGTGGCAAGATCGAGTTCCGCGTCGACAAGCACTCGAACCTGCACTTCATCATCGGCAAGGTGTCCTTCGACGACACCAAGCTGGTGGAGAACTACGGCGCCGCGCTCGAAGAGATCCTTCGTCTGAAGCCGTCGGCCGCCAAGGGTCGCTACATCAAGAAGGCCGCGATCAGCACCACGATCGGCCCCGGCGTTCCGGTCGACCCGAACCGCACCCGCAACCTCCTCGTCGAGGAGGACCCGGCCGCCGTCTGAGCCCTGAGCTCACCCCGGTGACCGCGTCGCGCACGCGTTCTTGACACGGGCCCCGCAACCTTTCGAGGTGCGGGGCCCGTCCCTGTCTGCGGACGAAGAATCCGGATACGTGTGTCAGTGGGCTGCGCTAGCGTGCAGGACACAGATTTCGCATAGGGGTGGGACGAATGAAGAGCACGACCGTGCGTCGCGTGACCCTCTCGATCGCGCTGGTCAGCGCGCTGACAGGGGTGGCCGCCTGCAATTCCTCGGACTCCTCGGGGGGCTCCGGCAAGGACGACAAGGCGGTGCACAAGGGCACCACGCACGTCAGTCCCGTAGCCGCCCTGCGCTCCGCGGAGAAGTCCACCGACTCCGCCGACTCCGCCAAGGTCGAGTCGACGACGACCATGGGCACGCTGATGTCCATGAAGGCCGACGGAGTCATGGGCTGGGCCGACGGCCTCATCGGCAACCTGACCATCACGTACACCGGCGGCACCATGGCCGACACGATGCGTCAGACGGGCAGCACGTCCATGCAGGCCCGCTATCTGCCCGACGCCTACTACGCGCGGATGAGCGACAAGTTCGCCCAGCAGGCGGGCGGCAAGCACTGGATCCGGTACGGGTACGACGACCTCGCCAAGCTCGGCGGCGGCTCCGGCGCGTATCTGAAGGACCAGATGCAGAACACCACGCCGAACCAGTCCGTGAAGCTCCTGCTGGCCTCCGGCGACGTCCGCAAGGTCGGCGAGGAGACGGTGCGCGGCGAGCAGGCCACGCACTACTCCGGCACCGTGGACGTCGCGGACCTCGCGGACAAGAGCTCCAACCTCAGCGCCGGCCAGCTGGCCGACCTGAAGAAGCAGCTCACCCAGGCCGGCGTCAGCACGGAACAGATCGACATCTGGGTCAACGGCGACGACCTGCTGGTCAAGAAGGTCGAGAAGGGCGAGCTGTCCACCGGCACCATGTCCTCCACGGCCTACTACAGCGACTACGGCGTGAAGGTCTCGGCCGAGGAGCCGCCGGCCGGCGACACCGCCGACTTCAAGGACCTCATGCAGCAGCAGGGCGCGACCGGCGGCACCAGCTCCTGAGAACCGGCGTCGGCGGGTGCGGCGTGCTGCGCGTCGCACCCCCGCCCGGCCCCGGGCACGCGGGGCCTCGCACGGCCCCGCGCCCGCCTGAGCCCGCTCCCACCCGCCCCACAGGAATTCACGAGGACCACCCGCACCCCGTGGGATACGCTCACGGCCAGTCTGTGTATCACTCAAGTGTTTCCTGGGGGGAAGCATGGGGATTTCTGTTCGCGCAACCCTGCGACGCGGCGCGACCGGAGCGGCGCTGGCCGCGCTGGTCCTGGGCGGCGGCGCCGTCGGCTGCTCCAAGTCGAAGGCCGAGGACGAGCCGAAGATGGCACCCGCCGCGGCCGTCGCCAGAGCGGCCAAGAACAGCGAGGACATCACGTCCCTGCGCTACCGGATGAGCGGCACGGTCCCGGAGTCGGGCCGGGTCAAGGCCACCGCGGCGATGAACATGGAGCCGCTGGCCATGAGCATGAAGATCACGGCGGCCGGCCAGGACGGCGGCACGACGGAACTGCGGATCGTCGACAAGGCCATGTACCTGGGCGGGGGTGACGACGCCGCCAAGGAACTCGACGGCAAGCACTGGATGAAGTTCGACATGTCCGGGATGGCCGAGCGCGGCGACGGCTCCCCGGGGTTCGACGCGAGCAAGCTCTCCGACCAGGCCGACCAGAACCCCGCCCAGGAGTCCACGTTCCTGTCCGGCTCCAAGGACGTGAAGAAGGTCGGCGCCGAGAAGGTCGACGGCGTCGAGACCACCCACTACAAGGGCACGATCACCCTCGACGCCCTGCGCGCGAGCTTCAAGGACGAGAAGAAGCCGACCCGCGAGCGCCGCGAGAAGAGCCTCAAGCAGTACGAGGACCTGGGCATCGACAAGCTCACGATGGACATGTGGATCGACGGCGACGACCACACCAAGCAGTTCCGCACGCGCGCCGACGCGGACAAGGGACCGTTCGACGTGACCATCACCTTCCTCGACTTCAACAAGCCGGTGTCGATCAAGGCCCCGGCCGCCGGCGACACCGTCGACCTCGCCGAGATGCTGAAGGGCGCCCAGGGCTGACCCGCTGCGGGCCGGCCGAACCCGTCGGGTCCCGGCCCGGCTCGGCCCGTCCGCCCCGGACCCGCCTCGCCCCGTTCCCGGGCCGGTGAGTGCCGGCCCGTGGGGCCCGGGGGAGCGCCCCTTGACGGATTTGCTCGGCGGCGCCCCCTTCACGTACTGTTCTCCAGAAGCCAAAGACCGCTGGTCGTTGCCGTGTGCTCGCAAGAGGACGTGGTGGCCGAAGGATCCGCTGAACTGCGGACGACCCGCGCAGGTGACTGTGGATGTGCTCCCGGAGTCCGCTTGCCCAGCATGCGAACACACCGGTCGAGCTACGCCCCGAGCGCCTGCGCCGGGGCGTTTCGTTTTGCCCAGCCCCTTCCGAGCGGTCCTCATCACCCGGAAGGAGGCCACGCTCTATGGCAAGGCCCGACAAGGCTGCCGCGGTAGCCGAGCTCGCGGACCAGTTCCGCAGCTCGAACGCCGCTGTGCTGACCGAGTACCGGGGTCTCACCGTGGCGCAGCTCAAGACGCTGCGTCGTTCGCTCGGTGAAGACGCCCAGTACGCCGTGGTGAAGAACACGCTGACCAAGATTGCGGCCAACGAGGCCGGGATCTCCACGCTCGACGACCTGTTCAACGGTCCGACGGCGGTCGCTTTCATCTCCGGTGACCCGGTGATGTCGGCGAAGGGTCTTCGTGACTTCGCCAAGGACAACCCGAACCTCGTCATCAAGGGCGGTGTCCTTGACGGCAAGGCGCTGTCCGCCGACGAGATCAAGAAGCTTGCGGACCTCGAGTCCCGCGAGGTTCTGCTCGCCAAGCTGGCGGGTGCCTTCAAGGGCAAGCAGACGCAGACTGCGCAGCTCTTCCAGGCGCTTCCCTCGAAGCTCGTCCGCACCGTGGACGCTCTTCGTGCCAAGCAGGACGAGCAGGGCGGTGCCGAGTAATTCGGCTCGCACGTTGACCGACGCCGCCTGAGGCGACGGTCGAAGCGGGCCGAAAGTACGCCCGCCGACATGTACATCCGGCACCAGCCGAATTAGTGGAAGGATCGCCCATCATGGCGAAGCTCAGCCAGGAAGACCTGCTCGCTCAGTTCGAGGAGATGACCCTCATCGAGCTCTCCGAGTTCGTGAAGGCCTTCGAGGAGAAGTTCGACGTCACCGCCGCCGCGGCCGTCGCCGTTGCCGGTGGCCCGGTTGCCGGTGCCCCGGTCGAGGCCGCTGAGGAGAAGGACGAGTTCGACGTCATCCTCACGGGCGCCGGCGACAAGAAGATCCAGGTCATCAAGGTCGTGCGCGAGCTGACCTCCCTGGGTCTGAAGGAGGCCAAGGACCTCGTCGACGGCACCCCGAAGCCGGTCCTGGAGAAGGTCAACAAGGAGGCCGCGGACAAGGCTGCCGAGGCCCTCAAGGGCGCCGGTGCGGCCGTCGAGGTCAAGTAAGACCTCACGGTCCCCGCGGACCGTACCCGCGAGCTGAAGCAGCCCCCTCCGGCCGCGCCACGAGGCGTTCCGGCGGCGCTGTAACGCTGACGCACTGAAGAGCGATCACCCAACTGGGTGGTCGCTCTTCGGCGTTCCAGGGGGTCGCCGCGGCGGCTGCCTTGCGCTGTCGGTGGCGACGAGTATGGTGATCTTCGTTGTGCCTCCGCCCGCCCTGTGACGGGCCGCAAGACGGGTTGCAAGAGGTGCCGCACGTGACGATCGCGGCACTTGCTTGGGGCCTGGGGGGCCTTGACGAACCGCACGCAGCGCGCAATTCTCAGGACGCGTCGTCACAACGATCCGAATCCGAGGCATGGATCGACGACGAAGAGGGCAGTATCGATGTGCATTGAGGGCGTGGCTTGCCGCAGGTGTTGAGAACAACGAGGGTCTCAAAAACCGGGACTGGACATCAGTGGGCCGAGTGGCTACACTGACCCTTTGCGCTGCCTGTTAGCTGCCTCCTGCCCGTCACCAGGGGCATGCCTGTGTATGAGCACCGACGATTGAATCGTCCCTGACCTGGCCTTATTCGGCTGATTCGGGAACGGCCTCTCTCTGTGTCCAGCATGGGACCGGTACGCGCGTAGTGAGTCCGAGCCCTCGGAAGGACCCCCTCTTGGCCGCCTCGCGCACTGCCTCGACCGCGAATACGAACAACGGCGCCAGCACCGCCCCGCTGCGCATCTCCTTTGCAAAGATCAAGGAGCCCCTTGAGGTTCCGAACCTTCTTGCGTTGCAAACCGAGAGCTTCGACTGGCTGCTCGGCAACGACGCGTGGAAGGCTCGTGTCGAGGCGGCTCTGGACAACGGACAGGACGTCCCCACGAAGTCCGGTCTGGAGGAGATCTTCGAGGAGATCTCCCCGATCGAGGACTTCTCCGGGTCGATGTCGCTGACGTTCCGCGACCACCGCTTCGAGCCCCCGAAGAACTCCATCGACGAGTGCAAGGAGCGCGACTTCACGTACGCGGCCCCGCTCTTCGTCACCGCCGAGTTCACCAACAACGAGACCGGCGAGATCAAGTCCCAGACGGTCTTCATGGGCGACTTCCCGCTCATGACCAACAAGGGCACCTTCGTCATCAACGGCACCGAGCGTGTCGTGGTGTCGCAGCTCGTCCGCTCGCCGGGCGTCTACTTCGACTCCTCCATCGACAAGACGTCCGACAAGGACATCTTCTCGGCCAAGGTCATCCCGTCCCGGGGCGCCTGGCTGGAGATGGAGATCGACAAGCGCGACATGGTCGGTGTGCGCATCGACCGCAAGCGCAAGCAGTCCGTGACCGTCCTGCTCAAGGCCCTCGGTTGGACGACCGAGCAGATCCTCGAGGAGTTCGGCGAGTACGAGTCCATGCGCGCCACCCTGGAGAAGGACCACACCCAGGGCCAGGACGACGCGCTGCTCGACATCTACCGCAAGCTGCGTCCGGGCGAGCCCCCCACGCGTGAGGCCGCGCAGACGCTGCTCGAGAACCTCTACTTCAACCCGAAGCGCTACGACCTCGCGAAGGTCGGCCGCTACAAGGTCAACAAGAAGCTGGGCGGCGACGCCCCGCTCGACGCCGGCATCCTGACCGTCGAGGACATCATCTCGACGATCAAGTACCTGGTGAAGCTGCACGCCGGTGAGACCGAGACCGTCGGTGACAACGGCACGTCGATCGTCGTCGAGACCGACGACATCGACCACTTCGGCAACCGTCGTCTGCGCAACGTCGGCGAGCTCATCCAGAACCAGGTCCGCACGGGTCTGGCTCGTATGGAGCGCGTCGTCCGCGAGCGCATGACGACCCAGGACGTCGAGGCGATCACGCCGCAGACCCTGATCAACATCCGGCCGGTCGTCGCCTCCATCAAGGAGTTCTTCGGCACCAGCCAGCTGTCGCAGTTCATGGACCAGAACAACCCGCTGTCCGGGCTGACGCACAAGCGTCGTCTGTCCGCGCTCGGCCCGGGTGGTCTGTCCCGTGAGCGGGCCGGCTTCGAGGTCCGTGACGTGCACCCCTCGCACTACGGCCGCATGTGCCCGATCGAGACGCCCGAAGGCCCGAACATCGGTCTGATCGGCTCGCTCGCCTCCTACGGCCGCGTCAACGCGTTCGGCTTCGTCGAGACGCCGTACCGCAAGGTCGTCGAGGGCGTCGTCACCGACGAGGTCGACTACCTGACCGCCGACGAAGAGGACCGCTTCGTCATCGCGCAGGCCAACGCGCCGCTGACGGACGAGCTCCGCTTCGAGGAGTCCCGCGTCCTGGTCCGCCGTCGTGGCGGCGAGGTCGACTACGTCCCCGGTGACGACGTCGACTACATGGACGTCTCGCCGCGCCAGATGGTGTCGGTCGCGACCGCCATGATCCCGTTCCTCGAGCACGACGACGCCAACCGTGCCCTCATGGGCGCGAACATGATGCGTCAGGCCGTGCCGCTGATTAAGTCCGAGGCGCCGCTCGTCGGCACCGGCATGGAGTACCGCTGCGCGGTCGACGCCGGCGACGTGCTCAAGTCGGAGAAGGACGGTGTGGTCCAGGAGGTCTCCGCGGACTACATCACCACCGCCAACGACGACGGCACGTACACCACGTACCGCCTCGCGAAGTTCTCCCGCTCCAACCAGGGCACCTCCGTCAACCAGAAGGTTGTCGTGGACGAGGGCGCCCGGGTCATCGCCGGCCAGGTCCTGGCCGACGG
Source organism: Streptomyces sp. NPDC025784 (assembly GCF_055558435.1). NCBI lineage: Bacteria > Bacillati > Actinomycetota > Actinomycetes > Kitasatosporales > Streptomycetaceae > Streptomyces > Streptomyces sp. NPDC025784. The sequence goes on along the minus strand of NZ_JBVHMN010000018.1, from coordinate 174,526 downwards.
CCCGGCGACCGAGAACGGCGAGATGGCGCTCGGCAAGAACCTGCTCGTGGCGTTCATGCCGTGGGAGGGTCACAACTACGAGGACGCGATCATCCTGTCGCAGCGCCTCGTGCAGGACGACGTCCTCTCCTCGATCCACATCGAGGAGCACGAGGTCGACGCCCGTGACACCAAGCTCGGCCCTGAGGAGATCACCCGGGACATCCCGAACGTCTCCGAGGAGGTCCTCGCCGACCTCGACGAGCGCGGCATCATCCGCATCGGTGCCGAGGTCATCGCCGGCGACATCCTCGTCGGCAAGGTGACCCCCAAGGGTGAGACCGAGCTGACTCCCGAGGAGCGCCTGCTCCGCGCGATCTTCGGCGAGAAGGCCCGCGAGGTCCGTGACACCTCCCTGAAGGTGCCGCACGGCGAGACCGGCAAGGTCATCGGCGTCCGCGTCTTCGACCGTGAGGAGGGCGACGAGCTGCCGCCGGGCGTGAACCAGCTGGTTCGTGTCTACGTGGCGCAGAAGCGCAAGATCACGGACGGTGACAAGCTCGCCGGCCGTCACGGCAACAAGGGTGTCATCTCCAAGATCCTGCCGATCGAGGACATGCCGTTCCTCGAGGACGGCACCCCGGTCGACATCATCCTCAACCCCCTCGGTGTGCCGTCCCGAATGAACCCGGGACAGGTCCTGGAGATCCACCTCGGCTGGCTCGCCAGCCGCGGCTGGGACGTCTCCGGCCTGGCCGACGAGTGGGCGCAGCGCCTGCAGGCCATCGGTGCCGACCAGGTCGCCCCGCGCACCAACGTCGCCACCCCGGTCTTCGACGGTGCGCGTGAGGACGAGCTCGCGGGCCTGCTGCAGCACACCATCCCGAACCGCGACGGCGAGCGCATGGTGCTCCCGACCGGTAAGGCGAGGCTGTTCGACGGCCGCTCCGGTGAGCCGTTCCCGGACCCGATCTCCGTCGGGTACATGTACATCCTCAAGCTGCACCACCTGGTCGACGACAAGCTGCACGCCCGTTCGACCGGTCCGTACTCGATGATCACCCAGCAGCCGCTGGGTGGTAAGGCCCAGTTCGGTGGCCAGCGCTTCGGTGAGATGGAGGTGTGGGCGCTCGAGGCTTACGGCGCCGCGTACGCCCTCCAGGAGCTGCTGACCATCAAGTCCGACGACGTCACCGGCCGCGTGAAGGTCTACGAGGCCATCGTCAAGGGCGAGAACATCCCCGAGCCCGGCATCCCCGAGTCCTTCAAGGTGCTCATCAAGGAGATGCAGTCTCTCTGCCTGAACGTGGAGGTGCTGTCCAGCGACGGTATGTCCATCGAAATGCGTGACACCGACGAGGACGTCTTCCGCGCGGCGGAGGAGCTCGGCATCGACCTGTCCCGGCGCGAGCCGAGCAGCGTCGAAGAGGTCTGACGGGAGTCCGGCCGGGTTCGACAAGAACCCGGCCGGCCCCAGGACCCCCGTATCAGACCCCAAGACTTACGACCCTGAGAGGGATTGACGCATAGTGCTCGACGTCAACTTCTTCGACGAGCTCCGGATCGGCCTGGCCACCGCTGACGACATCCGTCAGTGGAGCCACGGCGAGGTCAAGAAGCCCGAGACCATCAACTACCGCACCCTCAAGCCCGAAAAGGACGGACTCTTCTGCGAGAAGATCTTCGGTCCGACCCGGGACTGGGAGTGCTACTGCGGCAAGTACAAGCGTGTCCGCTTCAAGGGCATCATCTGTGAGCGCTGTGGCGTCGAGGTCACGCGCGCCAAGGTGCGCCGTGAGCGGATGGGCCACATCGAACTGGCCGCCCCCGTCACCCACATCTGGTACTTCAAGGGCGTTCCGTCGCGCCTCGGCTACCTGCTCGACCTCGCCCCGAAGGACCTGGAGAAGGTCATCTACTTCGCGGCGTACATGATCACGTACGTCGACGAGGAGCGCCGCACCCGCGACCTGCCCTCGCTGGAGGCCCACGTCTCCGTCGAGCGTCAGCAGATCGAGAACCGCCGCGACGCCGACCTCGAGGCCCGCGCCAAGAAGCTCGAGACCGACCTGGCCGAGCTCGAGGCCGAGGGTGCCAAGGCCGACGTGCGCCGCAAGGTGCGCGAGGGCGCCGAGCGCGAGATGAAGCAGCTGCGCGACCGCGCGCAGCGCGAGATCGACCGTCTCGACGAGGTGTGGACCCGCTTCAAGAACCTCAAGGTCCAGGACCTGGAGGGCGACGAGCTCCTCTACCGCGAGCTGCGTGACCGCTTCGGCACGTACTTCGACGGCTCGATGGGTGCCGCGGCGCTGCAGAAGCGCCTGGAGTCCTTCGACCTGGAGGAGGAGGCCGAGCGCCTCCGCGAGATCATCCGTACCGGCAAGGGCCAGAAGAAGACCCGTGCGCTCAAGCGCCTCAAGGTCGTCTCCGCGTTCCTGCAGACCAGCAACAGCCCCAAGGGCATGGTGCTCGACTGCGTGCCGGTCATCCCGCCGGACCTGCGTCCGATGGTGCAGCTGGACGGTGGCCGCTTCGCGACCTCCGACCTGAACGACCTGTACCGCCGTGTCATCAACCGCAACAACCGCCTGAAGCGGCTTCTCGACCTCGGCGCGCCCGAGATCATCGTGAACAACGAGAAGCGCATGCTCCAGGAGGCGGTCGACGCCCTCTTCGACAACGGCCGTCGTGGTCGCCCGGTGACGGGCCCCGGCAACCGTCCGCTGAAGTCCCTCAGCGACATGCTGAAGGGTAAGCAGGGTCGATTCCGTCAGAACCTGCTCGGTAAGCGTGTGGACTACTCCGCGCGTTCCGTGATCGTCGTCGGTCCGCAGCTGAAGCTGCACCAGTGCGGTCTGCCCAAGGCCATGGCGCTGGAGCTCTTCAAGCCGTTCGTGATGAAGCGCCTGGTCGACCTGAACCACGCGCAGAACATCAAGAGCGCCAAGCGGATGGTCGAGCGCGGCCGCACGGTCGTGTACGACGTCCTCGAAGAGGTCATCGCCGAGCACCCGGTTCTGCTGAACCGTGCGCCCACGCTGCACCGCCTCGGCATCCAGGCCTTCGAGCCCCAGCTGGTCGAGGGCAAGGCCATCCAGATCCACCCGCTCGTCTGCACCGCGTTCAACGCGGACTTCGACGGTGACCAGATGGCCGTGCACCTTCCGCTGTCCGCGGAGGCGCAGGCCGAGGCCCGCATCCTGATGCTGTCCTCGAACAACATCCTCAAGCCGGCCGACGGCCGCCCGGTCACGATGCCGACCCAGGACATGGTCCTCGGTCTGTTCTTCCTGACCACCGACGGCGCGCTGCGTAACGTCAAGGGCGAGGACCGGTCCTTCGGCTCCGCGGCCGAGGCGATCATGGCGTTCGACGCCGGCGAGCTCTCGCTGCAGTCGCGCGTGGACATCCGCTTCCCGGTGGGCACCATCCCGCCGCGCGGCTGGACCCCGCCGGTGCAGGAGGAGGGCGAGCCCGAGTGGCAGCCCGGCGACACCTTCCGTCTGCGGACGACCCTGGGCCGCGCGCTCTTCAACGAGCTGCTGCCCGAGGACTACCCGTTCGTCGACTACGAGGTCGGCAAGAAGCAGCTCTCCGAGATCGTCAACGACCTCGCCGAGCGCTACCCCAAGGTCATCGTGGCGGCGACGCTCGACAACCTGAAGGCGGCGGGCTTCTACTGGGCGACCCGCTCCGGCGTCACCGTGGCCATCTCCGACATCGTCGTTCCCGAGGCGAAGAAGGAGATCGTCAAGGGCTACGAGGCGCAGGACGAGAAGGTCCAGAAGCAGTACGAGCGCGGTCTGATCACCAAGGACGAGCGCACGCAGGAGCTCATCGCGATCTGGACCAAGGCGACCAACGAGGTTGCCGAGGCGATGAACGCGAACTTCCCGAAGACGAACCCCATCTTCATGATGGTTGACTCGGGTGCCCGAGGAAACATGATGCAGATGCGTCAGATCGCCGGTATGCGTGGTCTGGTGTCGAACGCGAAGAACGAGACGATCCCGCGTCCGATCAAGGCGTCCTTCCGTGAGGGCCTGTCCGTGCTGGAGTACTTCATCTCCACGCACGGTGCCCGTAAGGGTCTGGCGGACACCGCTCTGCGTACCGCCGACTCGGGTTACCTCACCCGTCGTCTGGTCGACGTCTCCCAGGACGTCATCATCCGCGAGGAGGACTGCGGCACCGACCGTGGCCTCAAGCTGCACATCGCGGAGCGCGGCGCGGACGGCGTCCTGCGCAAGGCGGACAACGTCGAGACCAGCGTGTACGCACGTGCGCTGGCCGAGGACATCGTCGTCGACGGCGTGGTGCTGGCCCCGGCCAACACCGACCTGGGCGACGTCCTCATCGACGAGCTGGTCAAGCACGGCATCGAGGAGGTCAAGACCCGCTCGGTCCTGACCTGCGAGTCCGCCGTCGGCACCTGCGCCATGTGCTACGGCCGTTCGCTGGCCACCGGCAAGCTGGTCGACATCGGTGAGGCGGTCGGCATCATCGCCGCCCAGTCCATCGGTGAGCCCGGTACCCAGCTGACGATGCGTACCTTCCACACCGGTGGTGTGGCCGGTGACGACATCACCCAGGGTCTGCCCCGTGTCGTCGAGCTCTTCGAGGCCCGTACCCCGAAGGGTGTCGCCCCGATCTCCGAGGCCTCCGGCCGCGTGCGGATCGAGGAGACCGAGAAGACCAAGAAGATCGTCGTCACCCCGGACGACGGCAGCGACGAGACGGCGTTCCCGATCTCGAAGCGTGCCCGACTCCTGGTCAGCGAGGGCGAGCACGTCGAGGTGGGCCAGAAGCTCACCGTGGGTGCCACCAACCCGCACGACGTGCTGCGCATCCTGGGTCAGCGTGCCGTCCAGGTCCACCTGGTCGGCGAGGTCCAGAAGGTCTACAACTCGCAGGGTGTGTCGATCCACGACAAGCACATCGAGATCATCATCCGGCAGATGCTGCGCCGTGTGACGATCATCGAGTCGGGCGACGCGGAGCTGCTGCCCGGCGAGCTGGTCGAGCGCTCGAAGTTCGAGACCGAGAACCGTCGTGTGGTCCAGGAGGGTGGTCACCCGGCTTCGGGTCGTCCGCAGCTCATGGGTATCACCAAGGCCTCGCTGGCGACGGAGTCCTGGCTGTCGGCCGCCTCCTTCCAGGAGACGACCCGAGTTCTGACGGACGCGGCGATCAACGCCAAGTCCGACAGCCTCATCGGCCTCAAGGAGAACGTCATCATCGGTAAGCTCATCCCGGCCGGTACGGGTCTGTCCCGCTACCGCAACATCCGGGTCGAGCCGACCGAGGAGGCCAAGGCCGCGATGTACTCGGCCGTCGGCTACGACGACATCGACTACTCGCCGTTCGGCACGGGCTCCGGCCAGGCCGTTCCGCTGGAGGACTACGACTACGGTCCGTACAACCAGTAAGCGGGCAGTCCGAAGGGCGGCCACTCCCTCGCGGGGGTGGCCGCCCTTCGGCGTGTCCGGGTCCGGTCCCGTCGGTCCGCGCTAGTGCGACGGATACAGGTACGGCTCCAGGGCCCGCAGACGTGTGGGGCTGTCGGGGTGGGTGGACAGCAGTCTCGCCAGTCCGCCGGGCTCCTTGAGCTTGCGGCCCTGCGCCGCGGCGTGCGCCTTCGCCGCGTCCTCCTCGGCCTGGAAGTGGTACAGGACCTCCGCCATTTCGCGGGCGAAGCCCAGGGCGGCGGCCTGCTGGTCCGCGCGGAGCTCGCCCAGCCGTCCCGCGTAGGCGAGGAGGTAGGGCGCGATGACGAGGGGGATCGTGATGTACCAGGCGACGACGAACCCGGCGACCACGAACATCCCCATGAACAGGACCAGGAGGCCCGTCGCGGCGAGCGAGAACACACCGGCGACGGCGAGCGCGATCCTGGCGATCCCCCGGGTCAGCGCCCAGGCGATCCGGCCGGGCAGCGAGTACCAGTAGCCGAGGAGTCCGGCCCAGGCGTGACCGCCGGTGTGATGGCCGAGCTCGTGGGCGAGGACCGCGGCGAGGTTGCTGCTCGGGATCCGGTTCAGCGCGTAGGTGGTGACGCCGACGACATGGCCGGCGGCCGCGACGGCGTTGAGGTCGTCGCTGTTCTCCACCATCAGCTCGTAGGTGTGCGCCTCGATGCCCGCGCGGGCGGTGACCTCGCGCCAGACGGGTTCCAGGCGGGCCCGCTCCTCGGCCAGCGGCGCCCGCAGCTTGAGCACGCGCCGGGCGAACAGCAGCTCGGTGGGCCGGTGGAACACGAGGGCTCCCGAGGCCAGCCAGGCCAGTACGACCAGCCAGCCCAGCGCCGTGCCGAACAGCGGTACGGCGATCGCGGTGACCACGGCGAGGCTCACCAGGAAACCCGGGATCTGGGTCGCCAGCTGTCCTATCGCGGTGGCGTCGGCGCCCCGCTGATGGGCCGCGACATGGACACGGGAACCCTGGTGGCGGTAGTCGAGATCGTCGGGCCCGGTGGCGGGCCGTGGCACGAAGGGGGCGGGCCCCGGGACGTGACCGGGATACCCGGGGGCCGGGGACGGTGTCCCCTGTTGGTGCGGCGCGGGGGTTGCCGGCGGGTACGCCCACTGCGGCGGCGCGGCCTGGGGGTGAGGGGCTTGCGGATACGCGGCCTGGGGGTGAGGGGCCTGGGGATACGCGGGCGGGGGCACGGCGGCTCCCGGGTACTGCGGTGGGGCAGCGGCCGTTCCGGGGTACTGCGGTGCGGGCGCGGCGGCTCCCGGGTACTGGGGTGGCGGAGTGGCCGCGCCGGGATACCGGGGCTCCGGCGGCGTCGGGCCCGGGGGTGGCTGGGTCATTAGGTGCTCCTTCGAGTGCGGGGACGTCAGCCGACGAGCAGCGCGGTGGGCAGCAGTGCCGTACCGGCGCAGAAGGCGATCAGGCCCGTGCGGATCCACTGGTGCTTGCGGGCGGCGATACGGCTGGTCTCGACGAGGGCCGCCGAGAGTCCGGCGGCGGGGTCACGGTCGGTGTCGGCCAAGGCGGTGGCCAACTGGCTCTCGCGTGCGGCCTGTTGGATGTCGCCGAAGTAGCACAGCGGCCGGCCGGGGGCCCAGGTGCCACTGCGGTAACGGGGCAGGACGGCGAGCAGCAGTGCGAACAGGGAGAGCGCCAGAGCCGCGGCCCCGGCCCACCACAGGGCGGTGCCTGCGCCGGACAGGGCCCTCGGTGTCCAGTCGCGCCCGGCCAGCAGGGCGCTGAACACCCCGGCCGTCGTGCCGAGGGCCGCGACCAGCACGGACGCCTTGCTGTCGGCGCGGGCGATCTCGCCGCGCAGCTCGGTGAGCAGCCGTTCGGCGGTACGGGCGCCGAGTGCGGGCGTGGTGCCCGGAAGGGTGCCGGGACCGGTCACGCGGGCCCACCCTCCGGCGCGTCGTTCGGCGGAGCGACGGGAGCGGGCCCGCCCGACGCGCCGGGCGGCGGCGGGACCGCGGGGGCCGGTCCGGCCGCGGCATGGGGCGAGGCGCCGTACGGGGCGGCCGCGGGGGCCGGGGCACCGAACGGCGGCTCGGTCGCGTACCGCGGCACAGGAGGCGGGCCCTGCGGCGCGGCACCGTACGGTTGTACGGGAGGCGGCGGCGTCTGACCGGCGCTCACGTGACCGCCGGCGTAAGGAGGCTGACCCGTGTACGGAGACTGACCGGCGTACGGAGGCTGGTCCGCGTACGGCTGCTGGGGTACCTGCTGCGGCGCCGCTCCCGGGTACGGCGGCTGCGGAGGGACGTAGGGCTGCCCGGGAGACGCGCCCGGGGGCAGCGCCCCTTGTCCGTCCCGCGGCTCCGGCGGCGCCTGCTGCTGCTCGATCAGGTCGTCGACGGCCCGCAGGGTCGAACGCGCCGACTCCGCCTTCTGGTAGTCCTCCAGGCTGTCCCCGGCGATGAGTTCCAGCTGCGCCCTGATGATGGACAGCTGGTCCTTCTGGATGGAGCCGACGACCAGCTGGGTGTCCTCGGGATGCTGGGCGAGGTGCAGCGCCCAGGCGCCGACGCCGCCGTGCTGGAGGTGGTACTGGTAGAAGTTGATCTTCTCGGCCACAAGCTGGTGGTTCTGCTGCTGGCGCAGCACGTCCCACTCGTGCTGGAGCCGGGCCTGACGGAGCCGGAACTCGTGCTCGGGGTCCAGCATCTCCGACTCGTAGCGCAGGCTGCGCTGCCGTTGCCGGTGCGCGATCGCCTCGTCGTCCAGCCGCAGTCGTACGACACACGTCACCGCGAGACCGGTGCCCGCCGCGAAGCCGCCTGCCGCGACCGCCTGTTGGACGGCCCGCTCGGCGGACGGACTGTCCTCGACGGCGAAGCCGCGGCTGACCGGCCGGGCGAGCCGGTGCAGCTCACGCGTCAGCCGTGTGGGCACGTCACGCTCACCGCTCGCCACATACGCGACCGGGTCCGAGACCCGCCAGGTCAGATCGGCCGTGGCGCCGAAGGAGAACGCGTCGTCGTCGCTGGGCAGTTCCAGCTCCAGCTGCACGGGATGGCTGCCCATGTCCACCTCGTACACCGAGGTGTAGCGGCGGGCCGCCGCGTCCGAACGACTCGGCCGGTGCGGCGGGACGAACACGTCGTAGGCGCCCTTGGCGGTCACGAAGACCAGGGCGTGGTCGATCGCGGTGACCGGCCTGCGGGCTGTGTAGTCGAAACGCGCGATCGGACGGACGGTGAGCACCGGGTCGATCAGCGTCGTGTGCCGGTCGGCGTCCTGCTGCCACTCCGGCTGACGGCGGAACTCCGCCATGGTTCAGCTCCTCGATGGATCCGTAGGGGAGGGGACGAGTACGCCGAGCAGCCGGTCGGCGATCGGTGGGCGCGGGCCGCCGTCGGGGGCACGCAGCGCGAGCAGCTCGTGGGCAAGGCGCCGGTGGTCGTCGGCGGTCACCACCAGCGCGGGCAGCAGGAACTCCAGCGCCTGGGCCGCGTCGGTCCGCCGCTCGGCGACGTGCACCCAGGTGTGCAGGGCGTTCAGGGTGGCCCGGGTGTGGGCGCGGTCGCCGAGTGCGGTGCGCCAGAGGGTGGCCAGGTCGCGGGCCGAGTCGGCCTCGTACATGCCGGTGTCGGCGTACCACTCGACGAGTGCGCCCTCCTCGCCGTTGTCGCAGGCGCGGACGAAGGCGCCCAGCGCGAGCGCGCGGACCGACGCCGTGTCGTGGTGCAGCAGCCGCACCAGCTCGGAGAGCATCTCTCCGCGCCGCGCGCCCACCGAGAGCAGCAGGGCGGTGGACTCGACGAGGTTGTTCTCCTCCGCACGACTGCTGTCCCCGGCACGGGCGCGGGTGGCGAGCGCGCTGAGCGCGGGCCCCGCGAGGTCCGGACGCAACGGGGTGAGCAGGCCGAAGGCGCGGATCGCGGTCCAGCGGCGGGCCCAGTGGGAATCCGTGCACCACCGGGTGAGCAGGCGGAGGACGACGGGCGCGTCGAGGAGCTGCGCGAGCGTGAGCGCATTCGCGGCGGTGACCCGGGGGCCGAAGGACTTCGAGACGGCCCAGCCGTCGATCAGCAGTGCCACCGCCGACGGCAGGTCCGCGTGCGCGAGCAGCGCGGTGGCCGCCGCGGCCCTCGTCCGCACGACCGGACGGGCGTCGCGGGCCAGCTCCTTCAGCCAGGCCACCAGTGCGGGCCGGGCCGAGGGGTGGCCCGTCCACACCTCGGTGAGCAGCACGCGCGGTGTGTCCTCCTTGCGGAAGTACGCCGTGTACTGGGGTACGGACCCCCATTCGGTCGCCTCGGCGCGCAGCTCGCCCGTGGCTCGGGCCCGCTCCAGGCGGGTCTCGGCGGAGAGCCCGAACAGCGGGATCTCCGGCGGCTGTTCGGGATGCTGCAAGCGCTGGAAGTGGACGTACAGCCGGTCCGCGAGTTCCGCCGCCAGGACGTACGGCGCCTGGTCGAAGACGGCCAGCGAGATCAGGAATGCCTTGTCCCGCAGAGTGGTCTCCGGGTCGCTCAGCCATTCCCGGCACTGCTGCTCCACCGCGGCCTGACCGAAGTCCGCGAGCCGCGCCTCGGCCTCCTCGCTGCCGTCGTAGCCGGCCACTTCCACGGCGAACCGGGCGGCTTCCGCGGGACGGTGGGCGTCCCGGGACAGGAAGTCCCGTACGGGGCCCAGGTCCAGGAGTGCCTCCACCTCGGTGACGGACCGGCCGGTGCCTCCGGCGCGCGGGCCGGACAGATGGGCGCGCAGTACGGCGGCCGGCTCGGGCGGCTCCCAGAGCACGGGCGTGGTCCCGAGCAGGAACGGGGAGTTCTCGACGGTCACCACCAGGTACCCGTCGACCTTCCTGAGCTGGTCGCGGGCCGCGTACAACTGGGCCTCCCGCAGCGGCCGGTTACGGCTGAGCGGCAGGTCGCGCAGGACGTGGCCGCCGGGGGAGAAGGGCCACGCGCCCAGCGCCGCCGGGCTCGTCTCGGAGGACAGCGCGTGCACGGCGGGGACACCGATGCGGTGCAGAAGCATGAGCGCCGCGGCGTTGCGCCCGGTCGAGTGGGCGCCCGACAGCACGAGGACGCGTTCCTCACGCAGGCGTGCCAGGGCGGGGGCGAAGGCGGGGCCCTCGGCGAAGACGTCGGCGAGCGTGTCGAGCCGCTGCCGGGGGATCTCGCCCGAGGCGTGCGCCGCCGGGGCGGCCGGGCCGTGGTGATGGATCTCCGTCTTGCCGCCCATGAACACGTCGCGGGCGGACCCGCCGGCGGACACCCCGTGCTGCGCACCGCCGACCAGGCTGCCGCCGAAGGAGGCGGCCTCGCCGAAGATGAAGCCCGGGGTGTGCGCGACGAGTTCGCGCTGGGCGGCCCGCGCTTCCTGGGTACGTTCCTCGGGCTCGCCGACGTCGTGGCGGTCGTGCACCGGGTCCGGCTCCGCGGGTCCCTCCGGGGCCGGCGCTCCGTCGGGTCCCTCCCGCCCGGTCGGACCGCTCGGCACGGTCCGTGCTCCCGGCTGGCGCGCGTCCGCCGGTGGTACGCCGTCGGGGGCCGGTGCCGGGGGTGGGGGCACCGTCACGCGGACTCACCCCCGGACCCGCCCTGGTGCACGTCTCCGGTGACCTGGCCGCCGGAGACGCCGTGCTGGTCCCCGGTGACGAGGCTGCCGCCGAAGCGGGGGGCGCCGCCGTTGAAGTTGAAGACCACGCCTCCGGGGGCCGGAGCCGCGGGGGCTGCCTGCGGTGCGGGGATCCCGGTTGCGGGGGTTCCGGTCTCGGGCGCGGCCGCGCCCGGCGCCGGGCTCTCCCCCGAGCCGCCCGGCGCCGGGACTCCCCCCTTCTCACTGTGGTCGTGGTCGCCGTCCGCGTGCGGTACCGGCCCGTGCAGCCAGGCCCGCAGCGGGCCGTTCTTGCTGTCCACCGTCACCGGGTGGAAGTCCTGCGCCGGGATGCCGTGATGGCCGTGGCGCACGATCCCCTGGTGCACGCCCTCCGACACGCACAGCGCGAAGTCGTCCGGCCGTTCCCGCAGGGCGGCGCGCAGCAGGCGGGCGTCGAGGAGACGGCAGGCGTGGTTCAGGTCGGAGCCGACCCAGCCGTCGTGGTCGTCGACGGCGACGTACCCGGTGGCGACGACACCGCGCAGACGGATCTGCGCGGAGCTCGACGCCATGCGGTTGACCGAGCGGAGCTGGGCGGGGACCTCGGTGAGCAGGGCGCGCAGCAGCGCCGTGACCGAGGCGTTGGCGTCGATCAGCTCCATCACGGAGTCGCCGCGGTCCGCGCGGAGGCGGAGCCGTTCGTCGATGCCCGCGCTCTCCAGGACACGGTCGGTGATGTCGTAGAGCATGCGCCGCAGGTAGGCCTGCTCGACGTCGTCCCGGTCGCTGTACTTCTCGATGTCGAGCAGGAGGATCGTCCGGCTCACGGGGTCGGTCATGGTCGCCTTCCGGTGGGTGGCATCGCCAGTCATGCAGCGTGGCGGTGCGCCCGGGGCGGGTGTGAGGACGGATTGCCCAGTCGAACTGTGACCGTGTGCACAGAAGGGGGCTGGGGGCGAGCCACCGGACCCAGTTCCGGCCCGTCCGGTCCGGCCCGTCCGGCGTTCGAGGACGAGGCCGTCCAGGCCGCTGCGGGGGCCTGGGGGCGGCAGCCCCAGGACGACGGGACGGGTAGGGGCGGAGGTGGTGAATCACCGCACCGCCACGTACGCCGGGTGCCCTGGACCCGACCGAAGCCGCACGTACCGGGGCCCAGGCCCCCGGACGAGCTGCCACGCACCGGGTGGTAGCCGGCCCCCTCCGCAACAGCCGCACGAGCCGGGGGAGCGCCCGCGGCCCCGCCCGCATGCGCCGGACGGCCCGGAGGCCGAGGCAGCCCCTGGTCAGCGGCCGGCGATGCGGCGGAGTACGTCCATGCGGACGATGACCATGGCGCGGCGGCCGGTCACCACCGCTCCGCGCTCGCGGAGTTCCTTGAGCAGGCGCTGCACCATCTCGCGGGACGCCCCCACGGAGCCGGCGAGCTCCTGCTTGCTGAGGGGGACCGAGAGTTCGATGCCCTCCTCGGTGCGGTGGCCGTTGGTGCGGGCCAGGTCGAGGAGAAGGGCCGCGAAGCGTTCGCGGACGCTCATGGAGGCGAACTCCAGGCGGCGGCGGTCGGCAGCGCGGGTGCGGTCGGAGGTGAGACCCAGGAGCGCGAAGGAGACGGCGGGCGAGCGGGCGAGGAACTCCGTGAAGTGCTCACGGACGACGGCGACGGTGCGGACCGGCTCCAGCGCGGTGACCGTGGCCGACCGGGGACGCCCGGTCAGCGCGGCGGACTCGCCGATGATGTCGCCGGGCCCGCGCAGCGCGAGCAGCGCCTCGTATCCGTTGGCGGCGGCAGCGGTGACCTTCGTCCAGCCGTGCGTCACGATCAGCACGTGCGAGGACGGCTCGCTCTGGTGCAGCAGAACCGTCCGGGGCACGAAGGAGAGCTCGTGGCCGAGGGCCAGCAGGGCCGAGCGGTCCTCGCCCTCCAGCCGCGCCAGGAACGGCACCCGGTCGTCCAGGCCCTCGTCGCCGGGTAAGTGCGCAGTCGTCATGAATCCCCCGTCCCCCGATCGGCTCTGCGGCCGATGCACAGCAACCGATCAACGTACTCATCCGCTGCATGCCGGGTGCGGCGAATCGGGGACATTCACCGGTGGGCGACGCCATACGTCAGGAAGAAGCCCGAGCACAAGCGGGAGAAGTCCGGCGTGTCGGGCCCCACGGCATTTGTTTTGACCGAAGTCCGTGAGGTAGGTACGCTCAGACCTTGTGCCTGGGGTGTGCCCTGGCCCCCGTGCGTGCCTTCAACCGCAAGGGGTGCCGTGCGCGGCCACCGTAATCTGCGCCGTTTTCGCCTCGCGGCGGAAGTCAGCAGTTTCGACACACCCGACCGCGTGGGTCGGTGACGTTCCAGGTTAGCTTCACCATTCGGCACACAGAAACCGGAGAAGTAGTGCCTACGATCCAGCAGCTGGTCCGTAAGGGCCGGCAGGACAAGGTCGAGAAGAACAAGACGCCCGCACTCGAGGGTTCCCCTCAGCGTCGTGGCGTCTGCACGCGTGTGTTCACGACCACCCCGAAGAAGCCGAACTCGGCCCTGCGTAAGGTCGCGCGTGTGCGTCTGACCAGCGGGATCGAGGTCACCGCTTACATTCCGGGTGAGGGACACAACCTGCAGGAGCACTCCATCGTGCTCGTGCGCGGCGGCCGTGTGAAGGACCTGCCGGGTGTTCGCTACAAGATCATCCGTGGTTCGCTTGACACCCAGGGTGTCAAGAACCGCAAGCAGGCCCGCAGCCGCTACGGCGCCAAGAAGGAGAAGTAAGAATGCCTCGTAAGGGCCCCGCCCCGAAGCGCCCGGTCATCATCGACCCGGTCTACGGTTCTCCTCTTGTCACCTCCCTGATCAACAAGGTGCTGCTGAACGGCAAGCGCTCCACCGCCGAGCGCATCGTCTACGGCGCCATGGAGGGCCTGCGCGAGAAGACCGGCAACGACCCGGTCATCACGCTGAAGCGCGCTCTTGAGAACATCAAGCCGACCCTCGAGGTCAAGTCCCGCCGTGTCGGTGGCGCCACCTACCAGGTGCCGGTCGAGGTCAAGCCCGGCCGCGCCAACACCCTGGCGCTGCGCTGGCTGGTCGGCTACTCCCGCGCCCGTCGCGAGAAGACCATGACCGAGCGTCTGCTCAACGAGCTTCTCGACGCCTCGAACGGCCTCGGTGCGGCCGTGAAGAAGCGCGAGGACACCCACAAGATGGCCGAGTCCAACAAGGCCTTCGCGCACTACCGCTGGTAGTCGCTACCCACATCGAGACCGAGAGAAGACTGAAGCCTTATGGCTACCACTTCACTTGACCTGGCCAGGGTCCGAAACATCGGGATCATGGCCCACATCGACGCGGGCAAGACGACCACCACCGAGCGGATCCTCTTCTACACCGGCGTCAGCTACAAGATCGGTGAGGTCCACGACGGCGCTGCCACCATGGACTGGATGGAGCAGGAGCAGGAGCGTGGCATCACGATCACCTCTGCTGCCACCACCTGTCACTGGCCGCTTGAGGACAACGACTACACGATCAACATCATCGACACCCCGGGCCACGTCGACTTCACGGTCGAGGTGGAGCGCTCGCTGCGCGTCCTCGACGGTGCCGTCACGGTGTTCGACGGTGTCGCCGGTGTCGAGCCGCAGTCCGAGACGGTGTGGCGTCAGGCCGACCGTTACGGCGTGCCGCGCATCTGCTTCGTGAACAAGCTGGACCGTACCGGCGCCGAGTTCCACCGCTGCGTGGACATGATCTCGGACCGCCTGGGCGCCCAGCCGCTCGTCATGCAGCTTCCGATCGGCGCCGAGGCCGACTTCAAGGGCGTCGTGGACCTGGTCCGCATGAAGGCGTTCGTGTGGTCCGCCGAGGCGGCGAAGGGCGAGATGTACGACGTCGTCGACATCCCGGCCACGCACACCGAGGCCGCCGAGGAGTGGCGCGGCAAGCTGGTCGAGGCCGTCGCGGAGAACGACGAAGAGATCATGGAGCTCTTCCTCGAGGGCCAGGAGCCCACCGAGGAGCAGCTGTACGCCGCGATCCGTCGCATCACCATCGCGTCCGGCAAGTCCAACGACACCACGGTCACCCCGGTGTTCTGTGGCACCGCGTTCAAGAACAAGGGCGTTCAGCCCCTGCTCGACGCGGTCGTGCGCTACCTGCCGACTCCGCTTGACGTCGAGGCCATCGAGGGCCACGACGTGAAGGACCCGGAGCTGGTCGTCAAGCGCAAGCCGTCCGACGACGAGCCGCTCTCCGCCCTCGCGTTCAAGATCATGAGCGACCCGCACCTGGGCAAGCTCACCTTCGTCCGGGTCTACTCGGGCCGCCTGGAGTCCGGCACCGCCGTGCTGAACTCCGTCAAGGGCAAGAAGGAGCGCATCGGCAAGATCTACCGCATGCACGCGAACAAGCGTGAGGAGATCGAGTCGGTGGGCGCCGGCGACATCGTCGCCGTCATGGGCCTGAAGCAGACCACCACCGGTGAGACGCTGTCCGACGACAAGAGCCCGGTGATCCTGGAGTCCATGGACTTCCCGGCGCCGGTCATCCAGGTCGCCATCGAGCCCAAGTCCAAGGGTGACCAGGAGAAGCTGGGTGTCGCCATCCAGCGTCTCGCGGAGGAGGACCCCTCCTTCCAGGTTCACTCGGACGAGGAGACCGGCCAGACCATCATCGGCGGTATGGGCGAGCTGCACCTCGAGGTGCTGGTCGACCGCATGCGCCGTGAGTTCAAGGTCGAGGCCAACGTCGGCAAGCCGCAGGTCGCGTACCGCGAGACGATCCGCAAGGCCGTCGAGCGCGTGGACTACACCCACAAGAAGCAGACCGGTGGTACCGGTCAGTTCGCCAAGGTGCAGATCGCGATCGAGCCCATCGAGGGCGGCGACGCCTCGTACGAGTTCGTGAACAAGGTGACCGGTGGTCGCATCCCGAAGGAGTACATCCCTTCGGTCGACGCCGGTGCGCAGGAGGCCATGCAGTTCGGCATCCTCGCCGGCTACGAGATGACGGGCGTCCGCGTCACGCTTCTCGACGGTGCCTACCACGAGGTCGACTCCTCCGAGCTCGCGTTCAAGATCGCCGGTTCGCAGGCCTTCAAGGAGGCCGCGCGCAAGGCGTCCCCCGTGCTCCTTGAGCCGATGATGGCCGTCGAGGTCACCACGCCCGAGGACTACATGGGTGAGGTCATCGGCGACATCAACTCCCGCCGTGGCCAGATCCAGGCCATGGAGGAGCGGGCCGGTGCCCGCGTCGTGAAGGGCCTCGTGCCCCTCTCGGAGATGTTCGGCTACGTCGGAGACCTCCGCAGCAAGACGTCGGGTCGCGCAAGCTACTCGATGCAGTTCGACTCCTACGCCGAGGTTCCGCGGAACGTCGCCGAGGAGATCATCGCGAAGGCCAAGGGCGAGTAACGCACCCCGTTTACACGCTTTAGGCTTGACACCGAACGCCGGGGTTCCGACCCCAGGGAAGAACCCCGGCGGGCGGCACCCCAGCAAAGATCACCCTGGCGCCGATGAGTAAGGCGTACAGAACCACTCCACAGGAGGACCCCAGTGGCGAAGGCGAAGTTCGAGCGGACTAAGCCGCACGTCAACATCGGCACCATCGGTCACATTGACCACGGTAAGACGACCCTCACGGCCGCCATTACCAAGGTGCTGCACGACGCGTACCCGGACCTGAACGAGGCCTCGGCCTTCGACCAGATCGACAAGGCTCCTGAGGAGCGCCAGCGCGGTATCACCATCTCCATCGCGCACGTCGAGTACCAGACCGAGACGCGTCACTACGCCCACGTCGACTGCCCCGGTCACGCGGACTACATCAAGAACATGATCACGGGTGCGGCGCAGATGGACGGCGCCATCCTCGTGGTTGCCGCCACCGACGGCCCGATGCCGCAGACCAAGGAGCACGTGCTCCTGGCCCGCCAGGTCGGCGTTCCGTACATCGTCGTCGCCCTGAACAAGGCCGACATGGTGGACGACGAGGAGATCCTGGAGCTCGTCGAGCTCGAGGTTCGTGAGCTTCTCTCCGAGTACGAGTTCCCGGGCGACGACCTGCCGGTCGTCAAGGTCTCGGCGCTCAAGGCCCTTGAGGGCGACAAGGAGTGGGGCCAGTCCGTCCTCGACCTGATGAAGGCCGTCGACGAGAACATCCCGCAGCCCGAGCGTGACGTCGACAAGCCGTTCCTGATGCCGATCGAGGACGTCTTCACGATCACCGGTCGCGGTACGGTCGTCACCGGCCGTATCGAGCGTGGTGTCCTCAAGGTCAACGAGACCGTCGACATCGTGGGCATCAAGCCGGAGAAGACCACCACCACGGTCACCGGCATCGAGATGTTCCGCAAGCTGCTCGACGAGGGCCAGGCCGGTGAGAACGTCGGTCTGCTGCTCCGCGGCATCAAGCGCGAGGACGTCGAGCGCGGCCAGGTCATCATCAAGCCGGGCTCGGTCACCCCGCACACCGAGTTCGAGGCCCAGGCCTACATCCTGTCCAAGGACGAGGGTGGCCGCCACACGCCGTTCTTCAACAACTACCGTCCGCAGTTCTACTTCCGTACGACTGACGTGACCGGTGTTGTGACCCTCCCCGAGGGCACGGAGATGGTCATGCCGGGCGACAACACTGAGATGAAGGTCGAGCTCATCCAGCCCGTCGCCATGGAGGAGGGCCTCAAGTTCGCCATCCGTGAGGGTGGCCGGACCGTCGGCGCCGGCCAGGTCACCAAGATCAACAAGTAAGTTGATCCGACCTGGTAGCTCCTGACAGAGCTCCTGGAAGGGCCCGTACGACTTCGGTCGTACGGGCCCTTCCGCTGTTCTCTCCGTCCCGTCTACCAGGCGATCGGCAGGGCTTTTGGACCGCGGATCATCGTGCGCCGCCGGAACGGGACCTCGTCCGGGGGTACGGCCAGCCGCAGTCCGGGCAGGCGCTCCAGCAGGGTGTCGAGCAGCAGCTCGATCTGCATGCGGGAGAAGACGGCACCCGTGCAGTAGTGCGGGCCGTTGCCGAACGCCATGTGCGCGCCGGCGTCCCGGTCGACGTCGATGAGGTCCGGATCCGGGAAGACCGACGGATCGCGGTTGGCGGCCAGGTAGGACACGTAGACCGGGTCGCCCTTGCGGACGCGGACGCCCCCGATCTCGACGTCCTCCAGGGCGATGCGGGGGAGGCCCACCGCGGTGCGGTGCGGGATGTAGCGCAGCAGTTCCTCGACGACGGCCGGGCGCGACGCGGGGTCCTCGCGCACCCGCTCCAGCAGTTCGGGCCGGGTCAGCAGCAGGAAGAACATCTGGCCGCTGTTGTGGGTGAGCGCCTCACCGCCGATCTGCAGCGGGCCGGCGACGCTGACAGCCTCCTCGTGCCGCAGCTCACCGCTCTTCACCGCCGCGCCGAGCAGCGACAGCACGTCCTGGCCGCCACTGTCGGCGCGGTCGCGGACGGCCTGCGCGATCCAGCCGAACAGGCCCTTCTTGGCGCGCTCGGAGGCATCGGCGCCGCCCGCGGTGGAGATGATCTCCTGCGTCCAGTCGTGCACCTTGCGGCGCTCGTCGGCGGGGACGCCCATGACCTCGCACACCACGGAGATCGGGAAGGGTTCGAGCACCCGCTCGACCAGGTCGGCGGGCGGCCCGTCCTGGACCATCGCGTCGACCAGCTCGTCGAGCATCTCCTGGGCACGGGGGCGCAGCCGCCGTACCGCGCTCACCGTGTAGGCGGTCGAGGCGGCGCGACGGAGCCGGTTGTGGTCCGGCTGGTCCGCCCAGGCCAGCGCGCCGGGCCGGGGCGCGAAGTGCGGCGCCAGCCGGGTGAACTGCCGTACGGACGCCTCGGCGCGGCTGAACCGCGCGTCGTTCGTGATCATCTTGACGTCGTCGTAGCGCGTCGCCAGCCACGCCCAGTCCTCCTCCCCGTTCGGCAGCCGGATCCGGGTCAGCGGTCCCTCCCGCATCAGCTCCGCGAGCACCGGGTCGAAGTCGGTCGCGTTCGTCCCGACGTCCGGCCAGTCCCGCACGGGAGGAAGCGACCCCTCGTCGGGCTGTCCGTCGGGCGGTCCGGCCAGGGTGGTGGTGTCTTCTGCCATGGGTCCACGATCGAGTGCCCTGCGGCGCGCTGTCGCGGGGGAGTGCTCCAGACGGATTTCCTACTCCGGGCGTCAGCCCTCCGGGTAGCGCGGCAGGTCCTCGGTCGAGATCGTCCAGTCGGCGATGGTGACGTCCTCGCCGTACACGAAGTCCTTGCGGGTGGCGTAGCGCGGGCCGATCGGTGTCTCGTGGATGTCGGAGAGCACCGCGCCCGAGCCCGTGCGTGGATCGAAGATCACGTACAGCGGAATACCCAGCAGGGGGTAGTCCCGTACTTTGCCCACCCAGTCGTTGTCCGGACTGGAGCAGGAGACGACTTCGACGGCGGCGATGAGCGTGCGGGGGTCGAAGGAGCCGTTCCCCTCCATGTCGGCCTCGGCGATCAGCATCACGTCGGGGTGACGCATGATGCCCTCGGGTACGTCCTCCACGTCCGGTGTGCCCGTGTGAGCCACGAGGTCCTCCGGCATGACCTTCTCGAGGCGTTTCCGGAGGCGCAGCGCGGTGAGTTCGTGCTGCTTCACGGGCGACGCCATGTCGTGGACGATCCCTTCCTTGGTGATCTCGAACTTGCCGGGAAGGGTGTCGTCCATCGACTGAACGAACTCCCGCATCGTCCGGTACAGGTGGTGGGTGTCCCGCCGCGCGTCGTCCGGGGCGATGCTCATGGCGTGCGCTCCAGCGCTCCTCGTCGTCTCTGCCCAGGGGCAAGGGTCGTCACGTTCATGCTAGGCGGCCTCCATGACGTCGGGGTCGGTGCGGCAGTCGCGGCAGTGGCCCGGTTCGGGGGATCTGAAAGCGCGGTCGCAGGTGTCGCAGGTCTGGAAGGGGTGCGGGCGGGCCGGGGCTGGACGGCAGGGGGGCGGGAGCAGCCCTGTCAGGCGGTGGGCCAGGAGCGCGGCCGGGTGGCGGAGCGGTTCATGGGGGAGACCCGCGGTCAGCGTGCGCTGCACGGCTTCCGGGGCGACGCCGCGTTCCAGCCAGGCGGCGACGGCCGGGGCAAGGCGGCGCACGTCGCGCTCGGCGAGCAGCAGGCGGGAGTCGTGGCGGTGCAGGTCGCCCAGAAGGGCGGTGGCGGTGCGGTGGCGGGGAAGGTCTTGGCTGCGGGGTTCGGGGAGTGGGGGCTTGGGACGGCGGGGCTCGGGAGGTGTGGGAGCGGGCGGGGGCGGCGCTTCCGGTGGGGCTTTGGGAGCCGGGAGTACAGGGGCGGGCCCCGCTGGGGGAGCCGGCGCGGGTGTGGGTGCGGGCTCTGGGACCTCTGGGACGGGTAAGCCCTTCGGCTGGTTGTACGACACCGTGTGCGTCACGATCCGGCCGCTGGGCAGACGCTCGCGGCTCCTGGCCAGGTAGCCGTACGCCTCCAGCTCCCGCAGGGCCGCCGCGATCCGGGTCTCGCCCTCGGGAAAACGGTCGGCGAGCGCCTTGATGCCGACGCGGGCACCGGCGGGCAGTGACTGGATGTGGGTGGCGAGGCCGATCGCCGTGAGGGACAGCTCACGGTGCTGAGCGAGGTGGTTGCCGATGACCGTGTAGCGGGTGGTGTGGCGGACGTTGACGTGGGCCACGCCAGAGCTGGGGCCGGTGCTGGCGGCCGCCGGGCGGCCGGTCACAGTCGGGTCAATCGCCCCGGGAACGGGGGACTGGGCGCGCGAGGGCGCGCTAGGGTTTTGCCTGTCCACCGGGAAGGGGTGCTTTCTTCCTCGGTGGTCAGGCCCTCGATCGGGATGCCAGTCCCGGCCGGGGGCCGTCGCATGTCTGCGGTGCGCAGAGCGGTGTGCGGTTGTCGCGGCGAGCATATGCCCGACAACCGGCGATGAATCCGGGCGAGTTGGTGATCGCCACTCGTACGGGTGACGGGCGGCGACGGGGAGGTTGGTGGGGTTGGGCGGGGGATTTCCCTCGGGGATTTGAAGACGTGATGTCGCGTGCCGCCGCGTCCCCGTTCACCGTGACGCGATGGACCGCGACCCGGCCGGTACGAGGGTCAGCTCGGCCCAGACGGTCTTGCGCGGGGCGGGCCCGGGCGTCGTGCCCCAACGGTCGGCGAGCGCGTCCACGAGGAGCAGACCTCGGCCGGACTCGGCGTCGGGCGCTGCCGTGCCGACCCGGGGGAGTCGGTCGCCCCGGGTGTCGGTCACCTCGATGCGGAGGGTGTCGCCGACGACGTACAGCGAGAGCCGGAAGTTCCGGCCGGGCACGCGGCCATGGGCCGCCGCGTTGGCCGCCAGCTCGGCCACGATGTGCTCCGCCGGGTGCAACGGGAGCTCCCAGGAACGGAGTTGCTCGGTGGCGAGCAGCCGGGCCAGGCGGGCGCCGCGTGGCGTGGGGGACAGCAGCAGGCTGAAGTTGCGGACGGGTTCGACGAGTTGGGCGGCAGGCCCGGCGGTTTCCTGATTCACGTCACTCAGCGTGGCGGAGCGTGCCTAGTCTGAGCTGCGGTGACGCCTGTGCGTACAGGGATTGTCCGGTCGTTGTCCTGGTCTGTCCTGGCTGTCCTGAGTGCCGTACGGGTACGCGTGGGCGTTGGAGGTGGGTGGGTGTGAGCAGCGAGGGTGTGGACGAGCCCGGGTGGGATGTCAGCCCGGAGGACGAGATCGCTCCGGTGGTGGAGGCGACGGGGCGGCAGATCAGGCTCCGGCGAGAGGCCGCGGGGATGCGCGTCATCGACTTCGGGCAGGCCATCGGGTACGGCGAGGACCTGGTCCGGAAGGTGGAGCGTGGGGCGCGGATTCCGCGGGCGGAGTTCCTGGACAGGGCGGACGAGGTCCTGAACGCGGGCGGGCTCATCAGGGCGTTCAAGGAGGACATGGAGAAGGCTCGGTATCCGCAGAAGGTGCGCGAGCTGAAGATGCTGGAGGAGCGGGCGGTCGAGCTTCAGCTGTACAGCAACCACAACATCCATGGGTTGTTGCAGACGGAGGAGTATGCGCGGGCACTGTTCGGAACATGGCGGCCCACGCTGTCCCCGGACGAGTTGGAGCGGGCGGTTGCCGCCCGCCTGGCCAGGGGCTCCATTTTCGACCGGTCACCCGCGCCTGAACTCAGCTTTGTCCAGGAGGAGGTGACCCTGCGCCGCCCTGTCGGAGGCACAATGGTGTTGCGCCGACAGCTCGAACACGTGCTGGAGGTCGCGCAGTTGCCACACGTCGAACTCCAGGTAATGCCCACGGTCCGTGCGAATCATCCCGGAGCCGCTGGGCGGATCCAGGTGCTGAAGTTCGGAGATGGCACTGCCGTGGGACGTACTGACGACGAGTTCGGCGGGCGTCCGGTCTCCGACCCGAAGCAGCTCCGGATCCTCGAACTGCGGTATGGCATCATCCGGGCCCAAGCTCTCTCGCCAGGGGAGTCTCTGGCCTTCATCGAGCAGGCACTGGGAGAAACATGATCAGGGAGACCTCGTCGGGGGATGCTTCCGACCTGGAGTGGTTCAAGAGCAGCTACAGCGACAGCAGCAACCCCAGCGACTGCGTCGAGATAGCCCCCACCCCCACCACCATCCACGTCCGCGACTCCAAGGACCCCCAGGGCCCCCGCCTGGCCCTCGCCCCCACCGCGTGGGCGGACTTCGTGACCTTCGCCTCGGGGAACTGATCACTTGCCCCCCGGCGTCCTCAGCCCTGTAAATTCGCTGATGCGTACGAGTGTTGGTGATGCGGGCGTGACGGGGGTTGCGGCATGGCGGGGAACCGGCCAGGAGATTGGCATGTCCTGGACCTGGACAAGGACCCGACGCCGGGCGACCCGGACCGGGTCCGTCATCTGTCCAAGAACCTGCACGACTTCGCCGACGACGTCGGGGACGCGCTCCGCCTGATCAAGGGCATGGCGGACGAGGATGCGGTCCTGAAGTGGGCGGGCAAGTCCGCGAAGGCGTTCCAGGACGAGTTCTCGGGTGTGCCGAAGCAGCTGAAGAAGCTGAAGAAGTCCTACGAGATGGCCGGCGACGCGCTGGCCGACTACTGGCCCAAGCTGGAACGGGCCCAGGCCCTCGCCGACAAGGCGCTCGCGAAGGGCCGAGAGGCGCAGTCCGACCTCTCCTCGGCCAAGTCCCGTCTCTCCTCAGCCGATTCCTGGGTGACGAAGGCGAACAAGGAAGCCGACAAGTACAAGGACGACCCGACCGGCAGCAAGGACAAGGAGAAGCCGGACGAGGCGAAGGTCCGGGCCGCCACGCGGGACGCGCAGCACGCCAAGTCGGCCCAGACGAGCGCCCAGTCGGACGTCACCTCGGCCGGCAGCGCCCTGGACGCGGCGAAGAAGATGGCCGAGGACGCGCGCAAGATGCGCGAGGAGGCCGCCCGTACGGCGAAGACGAAGATCGACGAGGCGTCGGACGCGGGGATCCACAACCGCAAGTGGTGGGAGGAGGTCGGCGACTGGTTCTCCGACAACTGGGACACCATCGTCGCGGTCTGCAAGGTCGTCGTTGCCGTTGTCGGCATCATCGCGATGATCATCGGTGGGCCGATCCTCGGCGCCATCGTGCTCGTCGCAGCCCTCGTCGTCCTCGCCGACACGCTCAACAAATATGCGAAGGGCCAGGCCTCCCTATGGGATGTCGGCTTCGCTGCGCTGGACTGCATACCGGGTATGAAGGGCCTCACCACCCTCGGCGGCCTCGCGAAGGGCCTCAAGGGCGGTCTGGCGGCGATGAAGGGCCTCAAGGTCGGGCTCAAGGGGATGGCCCTGGCGGCCCGAGGTCTGGGCAAGACCGCTCGCGGCATGCTCGCCGCGGGTGGCAAGGGGGCCTTCAACCGGCTGAAGAACGTGATCAAGTTCAAGGGCAGCGACCCCGTGGACATGGCCACCGGCGCGATGTTCCTGCCGCAGACCGACATCGTCCTGCCGGGCATCCTCCCTCTCGCCTTCAGCCGCCGGGTGGCCTCCGACTACCGCTGCGGCTGGTGGTTCGGCCCCACCTGGTCCTCCACAGTGGACCAGCGGCTCGAGATCGACACCGAGGGAGTCGTGTTCGTCACCGAGGACGGACTGCTCCTCGCCTATCCGCACCCGGACGACCCCGGCTCACCGGTGCTGCCTCAGGCCGGCCCGCGGTGGCCGCTCTCCCGCCTGGAGGACGGCGGTTACACGGTGACCGACCCGGTCGCCGGCCACACGCGTCATTTCACGGCGGTCTCCGGCAAAACCGCGGGACCGGCCCTGCTGGAGCGGATATCCGACCGCAACGGCCACACGATCGACTTCGACTACGACGAGACCGGCGCCCCGACCGGCATCCGCCACTCCGGCGGTTACCACCTCAAGCTCACCACCGAGGACGGCCGCGTCACCGGGCTGGCCCTGGCCGACGCGTCCGAGGACGGCTCGGACGTCGTCGTCAGGCGGTTCGAGTACACCGACGGCAGTCTCACCGCCGCGGTCAACTCCTCGGGCCTCCCGCTGCTCCTCACGTACGACGAGCGGTTGCGTGTCACCTCGTGGACCGACACGAACTGCAGCAGATACGCCTATGCCTACGACGACCGTGACCGCTGTGTCGCCGAGGGCGGCGAGGGCGGCCACATCACCATCACCCTCGACTACGACGGCACGGATCCGCGCTGGCCCGACCTGCGGATCACCACCCTCACGACGGCGGAGGGCGCGACCAGCCGCTTCGTGATCAACGATCTGAGCCAGGTCGTCGCCGAGATCGACGCCAACGGCTCGGTCACCCGAACCGAGTACGACCAGGACCACCACGTCAGGTCCCGGACCGACGCCCTCGGCCGCATCACCCGGTTCGACGTCGACGCGGCGGGACGGACCCTCGCCGTCATCGCCCCGGACGGCGGAGTGACCCGCTGCACGTACAACAGCCTCGGCCGCCCGACGGCCGTTCTCCTGCCCGACGGATCCAGCCTGCTGCGCAAGTACGACGAGCACGGCAACTGCACCGCCGCCACCGATGAGACGGGCGCCACGACGCGCTACGCGTACGACGGATCCGGCAGACTGACGGCCGTCACCGACCCGCTGGGAGCGACGACGCGGGTGCGTTGCACCGGCGCGGGTCTGGTCGCCGAGCTGACCGACCCCCTGGGCGGACGCCGCGTCGCACAGCACGACGCCTTCGGGCGGATCGTTCTCGTCACCGACCCCCTGGGCGCGAGTACCCGGCGCTGGTGGACCGTCGAGGGCCTGCTCGCCCGGGAGGTCGGGCCGGACGGGGCGGAACAGTCGTGGGTGTACGACGGAGAGGGCAACTGCATCCGCCACACGGATGCCGAAGGCGGCGTTTCCACCTACGAGTACAGCCACTTCGACCTGCTGACCGCACGTACCGGGGCCGACGGGGTCCGCTACGCGTTCGAGCACGACTCCTCGTTGCGCCTGACGAAGGTCATCGACCCCCACGGCCTGACATGGGAGTACGCATACGATCCGGCCGGTCGGCTGGTCGCGGAAACCGACTTCGACGACCGCCGTGTCGTGTACCGGCGTGACGCGACGGGCCGCGTGCTGGCACGCACGAATCCGCTGGGACAGTCCGTCGCCTACGAGTACGACACCTTGGGCCGCCTCGCCTCCAAGAAAGTGGAGGGCGCGGTCACCACGTACGCATACGACGGCATGGGCAGGGGACTGCGTGCCACGAACCCGGACGGCGAGGTCGTCTGGGAACGGGACGCCGCGGGGAGGATCACCGCCGAAACGGTGAACGGGCGCACTCTGTCGATCGGTTACGACGCGGCGGGCCGGCGCACCGAGCGCAGGACACCCACCGGTGCCCTCGCCGTCCACGGTTACGACGCGGCGGGCCGCGTGACCTTGCTGAACACCTCCGGGCACACCCTGGCCTTCACACACGACGCGGCGGGCCGGGAGACCTCCCGCCTTGTGGACGGCTCGCTCACCGTCGCCCAGGGCTGGGACACGGCCGGCCGGCCTACGGACAGGACCGTGACGGGGCCCCACGGCACCGTCCAGCAGCGCTCGTACGCCTTCCGCCCGGACGACTCGCTCATCGGCATCGCCGACTCCTGGTACGGCGAGATCGGTGTGGATCTGGACGGCGCGGGCCGCGTGACGCGGGTCCGGTCCCGTGACTGGGCGGAGGACTACGCCTACGACCAGCGAGGGAACCAGAGCCGGGCCTCCTGGCCCGGGCGGGATACGGGTGAGGATGTACGGGGGGAGCGGGCGTACGAGGGCAACCGCCTCACCCACGCCGGCTCCGTGCGGTACGAGTACGACAGGGCCGGACGCGTCGTGGTGCGCCGCAGAACCCGTCTCTCGCGCAAGCCGGACGTCTGGCGGTACGCGTGGGACGCCGAAGACCGTCTGACCTCGGTGACCACCCCGGACGGGACGGTGTGGCGCTACCTCTACGACCCGCTCGGCCGCCGCACGGCCAAACGACGCATGGCCGCCGACGGCGTGACGGTCGTGGAGGAAACCCGGTTCACCTGGGACGGCTCCCTCGTCACGGAGCAAACGACCACCGGCCTCGACCTGCCGCATCCGGTGACCCTGACCTGGGACCACGACGGTCTGTTCCCCCTGGCTCAGACCGAACGTCTCACCGATCGGGCCACGCAGGAGGAGATCGACTCCCGTTTCTTCGCGATCGTCACCGACCTGGTCGGCTCTCCCACCGAACTCGTCGACGGGACCGGACACGTCGCATGGCGCTCCCGCAGAACGCTCTGGGGCGTCACCCCGTGGAAGGCCGACAGCACCGCCTACACGCCGCTGCGTTTCCCGGGCCAGTACCACGACCCGGAAACCGGTCTCCACTACAACTACCACCGCTACTACGACCCGGAGACCGCGAGGTACTTCTCCGCCGATCCGCTCGGCCTGGAACCGGCGCCGAATCCCTATGGGTATGTGACAAACCCATCGGGGATGATCGACCCCTTCGGACTCTCGCCCTACAAGATCCTGTACCACGGATCGATGGACTGGCAGGGTTCCAAGTTCGCCCTGAACATCTCCGAGGACGCCAAGCGGGCGGGCACGCCGAATGCCGGGGTGTATCTGTCGGACGACTTCAACAGGGTGGCGACGTCGTACGGCCGGGGCGGACACGTGGTGCGGGTCAAGGTGCCGAAGGAGTTCGCGGAATCCGTCTTCCAACTGGGCGGACCGCGGCACAATCAGCCGGAGTTCTTCGTCAATACCCCCGAAGGGGTACAGATACTGAACGACGGGATCACGGAGATCCTGCCCACCGCAGAAGCGACGATGAAGCATTTCGCGGGCTTGTTCTGAGGTATTCGAGGCTATTGCTATGACGGAAAATCACGCGCCGATCTCGGAGACGGGACTCGGCTACGACGTGTTCGCGCCGCTGTGGGGGATCCTGGAACTGGGTGTGGTGGCGGAGTCGGGGGCACAGGCCCTGCGGGGCCCCGCGCTCGCCGGCTTCGTGGCGGCTCACCGGAAGGACATCGACCGGCTCCTGGCGATGATCCGGGATCTCGGTGACTTCTCTTCCGAGACGATGGCCATCTTCGAGGAGCAGGGCGGATGGAACGACGGCCGTCAGGTGACGCCCGAATACTTGACGATGTACTCGGGCTGCATCGAGGGATACCCGCCGGAGACCGGCGACCCCGTCGTGCTGCGGCGCATCGTCCGCATGGGGAGCGACCTCCAGCTGGCCACCTTCATGGACGCCCTCGTGGGAACGGCCACGGCGCGAGGTCCGGGCCTCGGCGTCTCGGTGCCGCTCGTCGCCGACGCCGTGCGCATGGCGGGGGCCCTGCTGGGTCTCCACGACGAGCGAGTGGTGCCGGACACCTTCCGGATGTGGCGCGTCAAGTTCTTGCCGGACGTCCTGCGGCCCGACTCCCCCTCGGGGGAGTCGGTCAAGGCCGATCTGCGGCTGTACGCCCGTGCACTGGAAGAACTGGTCGATGAACGGAGCTGATCGCGCAGACGGTGAATCGAGGCTCCGGTGGTCCGCCTGAACGGATTGCGTCTTCAGGGAGGCCGGTCGGTGACCGTGGCCGCGAGGGAGAGCATCCTCCGCGAGCTGTGAGACGCGCGAGGGCGCCCGGAGTTCTCTCGCCGAGTTCGGCGGGCTGAAGGGTGTCGGCAGGGACGACGTCACGCTGCCGGCGGAAAGCGCGGACCGGGTGCTGGAAGCTGGTCGAGGGCATCGGCACGCCGAGCGAGCTCGTCGGGCAGGACAGCGCGAACGCCTGGCGGTCCGCCACCAGCCTGTGGGGAAGGCCTCTGGCCGGCGACGACGGCGGGCTGTGCCCGCTGGCCTTCCCGGGCCCGTACCGCGACCCGGAAACCGGCCTGCACTGCAACCTGTCCCGCCACTGCGGACACCGCGAGCGATCTGAACAAGTTGAGAAAGAAGGAATGATCAACAACCTCCAGAAGCAGGAGGTTCTCCCGCCACCGTGCGACTGATTAGGGATAGAAGGAAAGTCGGTCATGGCATCCGAGTGGGACTGGGAAAGCGGCGAGGGTCTGCTGGGTATTGACGACCCCACCGAGGTGGACGTGGCGTTCGAGCGTGGCGAGCGGCATCTCGGGACGGCGGTGATCGGGTTGGCCTTCAATTGTTCGCTGGAGGAGGCCTCGCCGCGGATTGTCAGGGCGATGCAGTTGCCGGATCGCGATCAGCGGGGGTTCGCGTTCACCGCGGCTGGTGTTGCGGCCCGACTCAACGGCGCGTTGACACCTGAGCTGTACGCCGCGTTGCGGGCGGAAGGCCCCGGTCGCAAGAGCATCGCCGGGAACGCCATCGACGACACCCTCGACTACGTGCCCTTCTGGCAGCTGCCACTGTGGCTCAAGTGCTGGAAGGCCGTGTCAAAGGTGCAGGACAAGCTGGAGACCTGGCGGCTGACCGCCACGTACGCGGCCGAGGACGCCTGGAAGGCCCTGCGGCGACGTCCATGACACGGGAAGAGTCGACCACGGGGTCCGTAGTGGGACTGGAAAACCGGTGAGGGGCTGACGGCGTCCAACAAGGCGTCCAGCCGTCCCGGCTCGTCGAAGCCGTCGTGGGGAGAGGGCAGCTCGTACTGGTCGTGGACGTCCGTCGCCTGCTCCAGCTCCCGCACCACCCGGAGCTCCTCGTCCCGGCCGTCGCTCTCCAGCGAGGACAGCATGATCAGGTGGCTGGTGGCGGCCTCCGCGGCGCGTGCCGGGGTCATCGCTGGCGGCTGTCGAACGGAGGACGTCGGTGACCCCCCAGGGGCGATTGCGTGCGGTGACGCGCCGGCCAGGGGCTGGTACCCCGATGTCCTGTGCCTCGGCGTTGCCCGGATTCTCCAGCCGCACGGTCATCTCGCTCGTCCCCCGCTCTCGGGGCATCCGATCTCGCCGGCGCTTGTGAAGGCTTGGGTGCGGAATGAGAGGTGAGAGCCGGGTCGGACATATGTGCCCCGAGCCGATGGAAGTGCCGGCCTCGCCGAGCACCCCCGGGTTTGACCTACGTCACGCTCGGGGTATTGTCTCCGGCTCGATTGGCCAGCCCGCTGTCGTGTATGGCAGACTAGCGGGGTTGCTCGGTCGAGTGCCGATGCTGCGCGCCTCCCGCCGGGAGGACTGGAAGCGAGTCCCACAGTACTCGTCGCTCCAACTGTCGGAAGGCAGCGCTGGGGCGGACGTACGGGAATCTTCCGGGAAGTGTCAGCGGGGTGCCGACCAGGCGCCCGGTGGGTGTTCAGCCCCCGGTCCAGCGGTTGCCTTCAGGGCTGAGCCGCGTCCCGAGCAGGGAAATCCCTTGTGGATATCTCTGTCAGTGGGAGCGCGACACGCCCGACCGCGTGGGTCGGAGGTCAGGACGCGGACCCCCGGGTTCCAGAGCGTTTTACGAGACAAAGGACTACTGAGTAGCCATGGCGGGACAGAAGATCCGCATCCGGCTCAAGGCCTACGACCACGAGGTCATCGACTCCTCGGCGAAGAAGATCGTCGAGACGGTGACCCGCACTGGTGCGTCGGTCGCGGGCCCGGTGCCGCTGCCCACTGAGAAGAACGTGTACTGCGTCATCAAGTCGCCGCACAAGTACAAGGACTCGCGCGAGCACTTCGAGATGCGCACGCACAAGCGCCTGATCGACATCCTCGACCCGACGCCCAAGACCGTTGACTCTCTGATGCGACTCGACCTTCCGGCCGGTGTCGACATCGAGATCAAGCTCTAAGGGTCGGTGATCTGAGAATGGCTAAGCAGATCAAGGGCATCCTGGGCGAGAAGCTCGGCATGACGCAGGTGTGGGACGAGAACAACCGTGTTGTTCCGGTCACCGTCGTCAAGGCCGGCCCCAACGTCGTCACCCAGGTCCGTACGAACGACACCGACGGCTACGAGTCGGTCCAGATCGCCTTCGGCGAGATCGACCCGCGCAAGGTGAACAAGCCCCTCAAGGGTCACTTCGCCAAGGCCGACGTCACCCCCCGTCGTCACCTCGTCGAGATCCGCACCGCGGACGCCTCCGAGTACACGCTGGGTCAGGAGATCTCCGCTGAGGTCTTCGAGGCCGGCGTCAAGGTGGACGTGACCGGCAAGAGCAAGGGCAAGGGCTTCGCCGGTGTCATGAAGCGTCACAACTTCAAGGGCCTCGGCGCCGGACACGGCACCCAGCGCAAGCACCGCTCTCCCGGTTCCATCGGTGGCTGTGCCACCCCGGGCCGTGTGTTCAAGGGCCTCCGCATGGCGGGTCGCATGGGCAACGAGCGGGTCACCACCCAGAACCTGACCGTCCACGCCGTTGACGCGGAGAAGGGTCTGCTGCTCATCAAGGGCGCGGTTCCCGGTCCGAACGGCGGCCTCGTCCTGGTCCGCACCGCGGCCAAGGGGGCCTGAGGTAACCGATGAGCACTGTTGACATCCTTTCGCCGGCAGGCGACAAGACCGGGACGGTCGAGCTCCCCGCGGAGATCTTCGACGTCGAGAAGGTCAGCATTCCGCTGATCCACCAGGTCGTCGTCGCGCAGCTGGCCGCTGCCCGCCAGGGCACGCACAAGACCAAGACCCGTGGCGAGGTCCGTGGTGGCGGCAAGAAGCCGTACCGCCAGAAGGGCACCGGTCGCGCCCGTCAGGGTTCGACCCGCGCGCCGCAGTTCGCCGGTGGTGGCGTCGTGCACGGTCCCGTGCCGCGTGACTACTCGCAGCGGACCCCGAAGAAGATGAAGGCCGCGGCCCTGCGCCACGCCCTCACCGACCGGGCCCGCAACAACCGCATCCACGTCGTCACCGGCGTGGTCGACGGCGAGATCTCCACCAAGGCCGCGAAGAACCTGCTCGGCAAGATCTCGGAGCGCAAGAACGTGCTCCTGGTGATCGACCGCGCGGACGAGGCCGGACTGCTCTCCGCCCGCAACCTGCCCCAGGTCCACATCCTGGAGCCGGGCCAGCTGAACACGTACGACGTTCTCGTCTCGGACGACGTGGTCTTCACCCAGGCCGCTTTCGAGTCCTTCGTGTCTGGCCCCAAGGCCGCTGACACCGAAGGGAGCGAGGCCTGATGGCTACGCGTCACCCGAGCATCGCCTCGAAGGCCGCCAAGGCCGCGAAGGCCGCGCGCGTCGCCAAGGCGAAGCGCCACGCCACCGAGGGCAAGAACACCGTCGAGACCCCGCTGAGCAAGTCCTTCACGGACCCCCGTGACGTGCTCCTCAAGCCGGTCGTCTCGGAGAAGAGCTACGCGCTGCTCGACGAGGGCAAGTACACCTTCATCGTCGACCCGCGGGCCAACAAGACCCAGATCAAGGAGGCCGTCCAGGCGGTCTTCTCGGTCAAGGTCACCGGGGTCAACACGATCAACCGTCAGGGCAAGCGCAAGCGCACCCGCACCGGCTTCGGCAAGCGTGCGGACAGCAAGCGCGCGATCGTGACCCTCGCTGAGGGCGACCGTATCGACATCTTCGGCCAGGCCTCCTAACGGAGCGCCCTGGTCCGAATATCGGACGAGGACTGAGAAATGGGAATCCGCAAGTACAAGCCGACTACGCCGGGCCGTCGTGGCTCCAGCGTCGCCGACTTCGTCGAGGTCACGCGGTCCACGCCGGAGAAGTCGCTGGTCCGCCCGCTGCACAGCAAGGGCGGCCGTAACAACGCCGGTCGTGTGACCGTTCGCCACCAGGGTGGCGGACACAAGCGCGCCTACCGTGTGATCGACTTCCGTCGTCACGACAAGGACGGCGTGCCGGCGAAGGTCGCGCACATCGAGTACGACCCCAACCGCACCGCGCGCATCGCGCTGCTGCACTACGCGGACGGCGAGAAGCGCTACATCCTCGCCCCCCGCAACCTGTCGCAGGGCGACCGCGTCGAGAACGGTCCCGGGGCCGACATCAAGCCGGGCAACAACCTGGCCCTCCGCAACATCCCGGTCGGTACCACGATCCACGCGATCGAGATCCGTCCCGGTGGCGGTGCCAAGTTCGCCCGCTCCGCCGGTGCCTCGGTGCAGCTGCTCGCGAAGGAGGGCACCATGGCCCACCTCCGCATGCCCTCCGGTGAGATCCGCCTGGTCGACCAGCGCTGCCGCGCGACGGTCGGCGAGGTCGGCAACGCCGAGCAGAGCAACATCAACTGGGGTAAGGCCGGCCGCAAGCGCTGGCTGGGCGTTCGCCCGACCGTTCGCGGTGTGGCGATGAACCCGGTTGACCACCCGCACGGTGGTGGTGAGGGCAAGACCTCCGGTGGTCGCCACCCGGTCTCCCCGTGGGGTCAGAAGGAGGGTCGTACTCGTTCGCCGAAGAAGGCTTCGAACAAGTACATCGTCCGCCGCCGCAAGACGAACAAGAAGCGCTAGGAGCGGGTTTAGATGCCGCGCAGTCTCAAGAAGGGGCCCTTCGTCGACGACCACCTGATCAAGAAGGTGGACGTACAGAACGAAGCCGGCACCAAGAACGTCATCAAGACCTGGTCCCGTCGCTCGATGATCATCCCGGCCATGCTCGGCCACACGATCGCGGTGCACAACGGCAAGACCCACATTCCGGTGTTTGTCACCGAGTCGATGGTCGGCCACAAGCTCGGCGAGTTCTCGCCGACGCGCACCTTCCGGGGTCACGTGAAGGACGACCGGAAGTCGAAGCGCCGCTAACAGCGGGGTGGAATGACCATGACAGACACTGGAAGGACAACCATGGAAGCCAGGGCCCAGGCGCGGTACATCCGCGTCACGCCCATGAAGGCCCGCCGCGTGGTGGACCTTATCCGTGGCATGGATGCCACGGAGGCTCAGGCGGTCCTGCGTTTCGCCCCGCAGGCCGCGAGCGTGCCGGTCGGCAAGGTGCTTGACAGCGCCATCGCCAACGCCGCGCACAACTACGACCACACCGACGCCGACAGCCTCTTCATCTCCGAGGCGTACGTCGACGAGGGCCCGACCCTGAAGCGGTTCCGTCCGCGCGCCCAGGGCCGCGCCTACCGGATCCGCAAGCGGACCAGCCACATCACCGTGGTCGTCAGCAGCAAGGAAGGAACCCGGTAATGGGCCAGAAGGTTAACCCGCATGGGTTCCGGCTCGGTGTCACGACCGACTTCAAGTCGCGTTGGTACGCCGACAAGCTGTACAAGGACTACGTCAAGGAAGACGTCGCCATCCGTCGGATGATGACGTCCGGCATGGAGCGCGCCGGCATCTCGAAGGTTGAGATCGAGCGCACCCGTGACCGCGTGCGTGTGGACATCCACACCGCTCGTCCGGGCATCGTCATCGGCCGCCGTGGCGCCGAGGCCGACCGCATCCGCGGCGACCTCGAGAAGCTCACGGGCAAGCAGGTCCAGCTGAACATCCTCGAGGTCAAGAACCCCGAGACCGACGCTCAGCTGGTTGCCCAGGCCGTTGCCGAGCAGCTCTCCTCCCGCGTCTCCTTCCGCCGCGCCATGCGTAAGAGCATGCAGTCGGCGATGAAGGCGGGCGCCAAGGGCATCAAGATCCAGTGCGGTGGCCGCCTCGGCGGCGCCGAGATGTCCCGCTCGGAGTTCTACCGCGAGGGCCGCGTGCCCCTGCACACGCTCCGCGCGAACGTCGACTACGGCTTCTTCGAGGCCAAGACGACCTTCGGCCGCATCGGCGTGAAGGTCTGGATCTACAAGGGCGACGTCAAGAACATCGCCGAGGTCCGCGCCGAGAACGCCGCTGCCCGCGCCGGCAACCGCCCGGCCCGTGGTGGCAACGACCGCCCGGCCGGCCGTGGTGGCCGTGGTGGCGAGCGTGGCGGTCGCGGCCGCAAGCCGCAGCAGCAGGCTCCCGCCGCCGAGGCCCCCAAGGCCGAGGCGACCGCCGCTGCTCCGGCTGAGAGCACCGGAACGGAGGCCTGACCGACATGCTGATCCCCCGTAGGGTCAAGCACCGCAAGCAGCACCACCCGAAGCGCCGTGGTCAGGCCAAGGGCGGTACGCAGGTCGCGTTCGGCGAGTACGGCATCCAGGCCCTCACGCCGGCGTACGTGACGAACCGCCAGATCGAGGCGGCTCGTATCGCGATGACCCGCCACATCAAGCGTGGCGGCAAGGTCTGGATCAACATCTACCCGGACCGCCCGCTGACGAAGAAGCCCGCCGAGACCCGCATGGGTTCCGGTAAGGGTTCCCCCGAGTGGTGGGTCGCGAACGTGCACCCGGGCCGGGTCATGTTCGAGCTGTCCTACCCCAACGAGAAGATCGCCCGTGAGGCCCTGACTCGTGCGGCTCACAAGCTGCCGATGAAGTGCCGGATCGTCAAGCGCGAGGCAGGTGAAGCGTGATGTCGGCCGGTACCAAGGCGTCCGAGCTGCGCGAACTGGGTGACGAGGAGCTTCTTGCGAAGCTTCGCGAAGCCAAGGAAGAGCTGTTCAACCTCCGCTTCCAGGCGGCGACCGGTCAGCTCGAGAACCACGGTCGGCTGAAGGCCGTCCGTAAGGACATCGCGCGGATCTACACCCTGATGCGTGAGCGCGAGCTGGGCATCGAGACGGTGGAGAGCGCCTGATGAGCGAGAGCAACGTGACTGAGCAGAAGACCGAGCGCGGTTTCCGCAAGACCCGTGAGGGTCTGGTCGTCAGCGACAAGATGGACAAGACCGTCGTCGTCGCCGTCGAGGACCGCGTCAAGCACGCGCTGTACGGCAAGGTCATCCGCCGTACGAACAAGCTCAAGGCCCACGACGAGCAGAACGCTGCGGGCGTCGGCGACCGTGTCCTCCTCATGGAGACCCGGCCGCTGTCCGCGACGAAGCGCTGGCGCGTCGTCGAGATTCTCGAGAAGGCCAAGTAATCCCTCCTAGGGGGACCCCCTAGGAACAGTTCCGCCAGGCTCGGCAGGGGCCCGTCCATGCGGCGGCCCCTGCCGGGAACCGGCAGACAATCAGGAGATAGACGTGATCCAGCAGGAGTCGCGACTGCGTGTCGCCGACAACACTGGTGCGAAGGAGATCCTTTGCATCCGTGTGCTCGGTGGCTCCGGTCGCCGCTACGCGGGCATCGGTGACGTCATCGTCGCCACCGTCAAGGACGCGATCCCCGGTGGCAACGTGAAGAAGGGTGACGTCGTCAAGGCGGTCATCGTTCGCACCGTCAAGGAGCGCCGCCGTCCGGACGGCTCGTACATCCGCTTCGACGAGAACGCCGCTGTCATTCTGAAGAACGACGGCGACCCTCGCGGCACCCGTATCTTCGGCCCCGTCGGCCGTGAGCTGCGCGAGAAGAAGTTCATGAAGATCATCTCGCTCGCGCCGGAGGTGCTGTAAGCATGAAGATCAAGAAGGGCGACCTGGTCCAGGTCATCACCGGCAAGGACAAGGGCAAGCAGGGCAAGGTCATTGCCGCTTACCCGCGCGACGAGCGCGTCCTGGTCGAGGGTGTCAACCGGGTCAAGAAGCACACCAAGGCCGGCCCCACCGCTCGCGGTTCGCAGGCCGGCGGCATCGTGACCACCGAGGCCCCGATTCACGTGAGCAACGTTCAGCTCGTCGTGGAGAAGGACGGCAACAAGGTCGTCACGCGCGTCGGTTACCGCTTCGACGACGAGGGCAACAAGATCCGCGTTGCCAAGCGGACGGGTGAGGACATCTGATGGCTACCACCACCACTCCGCGTCTCAAGACGAAGTACCGCGAGGAGATCGCGGGCAAGCTGCGTGAGGAGTTCTCGTACGAGAACGTCATGCAGGTTCCCGGCCTCGTCAAGATCGTGGTCAACATGGGTGTGGGCGACGCCGCCCGCGACTCCAAGCTGATCGAGGGCGCCATCCGCGACCTCACCACGATCACCGGTCAGAAGCCGGCCGTCACCAAGGCCCGCAAGTCCATCGCGCAGTTCAAGCTGCGTGAGGGTCAGCCGATCGGTGCCCACGTCACGCTCCGTGGCGACCGCATGTGGGAGTTCCTGGACCGTACCCTGTCGCTCGCGCTGCCGCGCATCCGCGACTTCCGCGGTCTGTCCCCCAAGCAGTTCGACGGCCGTGGCAACTACACCTTCGGTCTCACGGAGCAGGTCATGTTCCACGAGATCGACCAGGACAAGATCGACCGTACCCGGGGCATGGACATCACCGTGGTGACCACGGCGGCCAACGACGCTGAGGGCCGTGCCCTTCTCCGTCACCTCGGCTTCCCCTTCAAGGAGGCGTAAGCGAGATGGCGAAGAAGGCTCTGATTGCCAAGGCTGCTCGTAAGCCCAAGTTCGGTGTGCGTGGCTACACCCGCTGCCAGCGCTGCGGCCGCCCGCACTCCGTGTACCGCAAGTTCGGCCTGTGCCGCGTGTGCCTTCGTGAGATGGCTCACCGTGGCGAGCTGCCGGGCGTGACCAAGAGCTCCTGGTAATCCCGTAATTCGGGATTCCAGAGGCTCTCGGTAAGCAAAGGGCACTGTCGGGGGCCCACCCCTCCATGGCTTAGGCTAGGAGGGTTGGGCGCCCGACGCCCGTACGACTTACTACGCCGTAGGTCCCCGCGCCGCACCCGTCCCGCCCATGAGCGGGGAGAGGGATGGCGCATACAGGAAACCCCGGCGAGAGAGGCCGAAGGCCAATTCATGACCATGACTGATCCGATCGCAGACATGCTTACGCGTCTGCGTAACGCGAACTCGGCATACCACGACTCCGTGTCGATGCCGCACAGCAAGATCAAGTCGCACATCGCGGAGATCCTCCAGCAGGAGGGCTTCATCACGGGCTGGAAGGTCGAGGACGCCGAGGTCGGCAAGAACCTCGTCCTCGAGCTGAAGTTCGGCCCGAACCGTGAGCGCTCCATCGCGGGCATCAAGCGGATCTCCAAGCCCGGTCTCCGGGTTTACGCGAAGTCCACCAACCTGCCGAAGGTGCTCGGCGGCCTCGGCGTGGCGATCATCTCCACGTCGCACGGGCTCCTCACCGACAAGCAGGCCGGCAAGAAGGGCGTAGGCGGAGAAGTTCTCGCCTACGTCTGGTAGCGGAAGGGAACGGAGGAAACAGCTATGTCGCGTATTGGCAAGCTCCCCATCACGGTTCCCGCCGGCGTGGACGTCACCATCGACGGCCGTACGGTCCAGGTGAAGGGCCCCAAGGGCAACCTCACCCACACCGTCGCGTCGCCGATCGAGATCGCTAAGGGTGAGGACGGCGTTCTGAACGTCACCCGCCCGAACGACGAGCGTCAGAACAAGGCCCTCCACGGCCTGTCCCGCACGCTGGTGGCGAACATGATCACCGGCGTGACCCAGGGTTACGTGAAGAAGCTCGAGATCAGCGGTGTCGGTTACCGCGTTGTCGCCAAGGGCTCCAACCTGGAGTTCTCGCTCGGCTACAGCCACCCGATCACCGTCGAGGCCCCCGAGGGCATCACCTTCAAGGTGGAGGCCCCCACCCGTTTCTCGGTCGAGGGCATCGACAAGCAGAAGGTCGGCGAGGTTGCGGCCAACATCCGCAAGCTGCGCAAGCCCGACCCGTACAAGGCCAAGGGCGTCAAGTACGAAGGCGAAGTCATCCGCCGCAAGGTCGGAAAGGCGGGTAAGTAAGCCATGGCATACGGTGTCAAGATTGCTAAGGGCGACGCTTACAAGCGTGCTGCCATCAAGCGTCGTCACATCCGGATCCGTAAGCACATCTCGGGTACGGCCGAGCGTCCGCGCCTGGTCGTGACGCGCTCCAACCGCCACATCGTGGCCCAGGTCATCGACGACGTGCAGGGTCACACCCTCGCGTCGGCGTCGACCCTGGACACCACGATCCGCGGTGGCGAGGGCGACAAGTCCGCGCAGGCCAAGTCGGTCGGCGCCCTGGTCGCCGAGCGCGCCAAGGCCGCCGGTGTCGAGACTGTCGTATTCGACCGTGGTGGAAACCAGTACGCCGGGCGCATCGCCGCCCTGGCGGACGCCGCCCGCGAAGCCGGACTCAAGTTCTGAGTCGGTTCCGTAGCTAGCGGAAACAGAGAGAGGTAATTCCAATGGCTGGACCCCAGCGCCGCGGTGGCGGTGCCGGTGGCGGCGAGCGGCGGGACCGGAAGGGCCGTGACGGCGGCGCAGCTGCTGCCGAGAAGACCGCGTACGTTGAGCGCGTTGTCGCGATCAACCGCGTCGCCAAGGTTGTGAAGGGTGGTCGTCGCTTCAGCTTCACCGCGCTGGTCGTGGTGGGCGACGGTGACGGCACCGTGGGTGTCGGTTACGGCAAGGCCAAGGAGGTGCCGGCCGCCATCGCCAAGGGTGTGGAGGAGGCCAAGAAGCACTTCTTCAAGGTCCCCCGTATCCAGGGCACCATCCCGCACCCGATCACGGGTGAGAAGGCGGCGGGCGTCGTCCTGCTCAAGCCTGCTTCTCCCGGTACCGGCGTTATCGCCGGTGGCCCGGTGCGTGCAGTGCTCGAGTGCGCCGGCGTTCACGACATCCTGTCGAAGTCGCTCGGTTCTTCCAACGCGATCAACATCGTGCACGCGACCGTGGAGGCCCTCAAGGGCCTGCAGCGTCCCGAGGAGATCGCGGCTCGCCGTGGTCTGCCCCTCGAGGACGTCGCCCCCGCGGCTCTTCTCCGTGCGCGTGCCGGGGCTGGTGCGTAATGGCGCAGCTCAAGATCACGCAGGTGAAGTCGTACATCGGCAGCAAGCAGAACCACCGTGACACCCTGCGCTCCCTTGGTCTCAAGGGCATCAACACGCAGGTCGTCAAGGAGGACCGCCCCGAGTTCCGCGGCATGGTGCACACCGTCCGCCACCTCGTGACGGTCGAGGAGGTCGACTGATCATGGCGGAGAACAACCCGCTCAAGATCCACAACCTCCGTCCCGCCCCCGGCGCCAAGACCGCCAAGACCCGTGTCGGTCGTGGTGAGGCGTCGAAGGGTAAGACGGCCGGTCGTGGTACCAAGGGCACGAAGGCCCGCTACCAGGTTCCGGAGCGCTTCGAGGGTGGGCAGATGCCCCTCCACATGCGCCTCCCGAAGCTGAAGGGCTTCAAGAACCCGTTCAAGACCGAGTTCCAGGTCGTGAACCTCGACAAGCTGGCCGCGCTGTACCCGGAGGGTGGCGAGGTCACCGTCGAGGGTCTCGTCGCCAAGGGTGCCGTTCGCAAGAACAGCCTCGTCAAGGTCCTCGGCCAGGGCGAGATCTCCGTGGCGCTGCAGGTGACGGTCGACGCCGTCTCCGGCTCCGCCAAGGAGAAGATCACCGCCGCCGGCGGTACCGTCACCGAGCTCGT
The DNA here is from genome assembly GCF_055558435.1 of Streptomyces sp. NPDC025784. Classification (NCBI taxonomy): domain Bacteria; kingdom Bacillati; phylum Actinomycetota; class Actinomycetes; order Kitasatosporales; family Streptomycetaceae; genus Streptomyces; species Streptomyces sp. NPDC025784. The sequence continues at coordinate 134,862 of NZ_JBVHMN010000018.1, read as the reverse complement.
CTGAATTCATCAGGCGTCTCGATGACTTGAGCGATCCCGACCGGGGATGCCCCACAAATGGGGCATCCCCGGTTGGTCGTTCCAAGGGGGGCAGTGTCGCCGGTAAGGTGGCCTGCACTGTTGATTTTCGTCCGGCGTGGCCCTTGGGGAACTCCGGACGGCCTTTGACTGTTGGTTAGCTGTCAGTAATCCGTCGAACCTCAAGACCGTCACCTCTGACGCAGTAGCGCGGGGGTCGCAGGAGGCACCGTGCTCACCGCGTTCGCCCGGGCGTTCAGGACACCCGACCTGCGCAAGAAGCTGCTCTTCACGCTCGGCATCATCGTGGTCTACCGGGTCGGTACGCACATTCCGATCCCCGGCGTCGACTACAAGAACGTCCAGACCTGCATCGACGTGGCCTCGAAAGGCAACCAGGGTCTGTTCGGCCTGGTCAACATGTTCAGTGGTGGCGCGCTGCTGCAGATCACGATCTTCGCGCTGGGCATCATGCCGTACATCACGGCGAGCATCATTCTGCAGCTGCTGACGGTGGTGATCCCGCGCCTCGAAGCCCTCAAGAAGGAGGGTCAGGCCGGCACCGCGAAGATCACGCAGTACACCCGTTACCTGACGGTGGCCCTCGCCATCCTCCAGGGCACCGGCCTGGTCGCGACCGCGCGCAGCGGCGCCCTGTTCAGCAGCTGCCCGGTCGCCGGTCAGATCGTGCCGGATCAGTCGATCTTCGTCACCATCACCATGGTCGTCACGATGACCGCCGGTACGGCCGTCGTCATGTGGCTCGGTGAGCTCATCACCGACCGCGGCATCGGCAACGGCATGTCGATCCTGATGTTCATCTCGATCGCCGCGACGTTCCCGTCCGCGCTGTGGGCCATCAAGGAGCAGGGCTCGCTGGCCGGCGGCTGGATCGAGTTCAGCACCGTGATCCTGGTCGGTCTCGTCATGGTCGGCCTGGTCGTCTTCGTCGAGCAGGCTCAGCGCCGCATTCCGGTCCAGTACGCGAAGCGCATGATCGGACGCCGTTCCTACGGTGGTACGTCCACGTACATCCCGTTGAAGGTGAATCAGGCCGGTGTGATTCCTGTCATCTTCGCCTCGTCGCTGCTCTACATTCCGGCACTGGTCGCCCAGTTCTCGAAGGGCAATTCCGGCTGGAAGACCTGGGTGACCCAGAATCTGACCAAGGGTGACCACCCGATTTACATCAGTTTGTACTTCCTTCTGATCGTTTTCTTCGCGTTCTTCTACGTGGCGATCTCGTTCAACCCCGAGGAAGTCGCGGACAACATGAAGAAGTATGGTGGCTTCATCCCGGGCATCCGGGCTGGCCGACCGACCGCTGAGTACCTCAGCTACGTGCTCAACCGGATCACCTGGCCGGGTTCGCTGTATCTGGGTCTGATCGCTCTCGTACCGACGATGGCGTTGGTTGGCTTCGGGGCAAGCCAGAACTTCCCGTTCGGTGGTACCAGCATCCTGATCATCGTGGGTGTCGGCCTCGAGACGGTGAAGCAGATCGAGAGCCAGCTTCAGCAGCGCAATTACGAAGGGTTCCTCCGCTGATGCGAATCGTCCTCGTCGGGCCGCCCGGTGCCGGCAAGGGAACGCAGGCCGCGTTCCTCGCCAAGAACCTGTCGATCCCGCACATCTCCACGGGCGACCTGTTCCGCGCCAACATCAGCAGGCAGACGGAACTGGGCAAACTGGCGAAGTCCTACATGGACAAGGGCGAGCTGGTACCCGACGAGGTCACCATCGCGATGGCCAAGGACCGCATGGAGCAGCCCGACGCGGAGAACGGCTTCCTCCTGGACGGTTTCCCGCGCAACGTCTCGCAGGCCGAGGCGCTGGACGAGATGCTGCAGTCCGAGGGCATGAAGCTGGACGCGGTTCTGGACCTGGAGGTCCCCGAGGACGAGGTGGTCAAGCGCATCGCCGGCCGCCGCATCTGCCGCAACGACTCGGCGCACGTCTTCCACGTCACGTACAAGCAGCCGAAGAAGGAAGGCGTCTGCGACGTCTGCGGCGGCGAGCTGTACCAGCGGGACGACGACTCCGAGGAGACCGTCCGCAAGCGCCTCGAGGTCTACCACACGCAGACCGAGCCGATCATCGACTACTACAAGGCCCAGGGCCTGGTCGTCACGATCTCCGCGCTCGGCAAGGTGGAAGAGGTCACGGGGCGCGCGATGGAGGCCCTGGCCCGCGAGGCCGCGTAGTACCGCGGGACGCGGGAACGCACAGCCGGCACGTCACTTCGGCCGCGGCATCCTGAGAGGGTGTCGCGGCCGAGGCGTGGGAGCAGCCCACGCGTCGACGGGAGCGCCGCGCCGGCCGAGCGCCCCTCGGCCCGGCGGGAGCCCGAGTCCCGGGTCGGTGCGGACACTCCCGCGTCGGCGGACGGCCCCGGCCCTCCGGCGCCGGCCGCGCCGCAACCCCCCGTATCGTTGAAGCTGAAGCGTCCGTACTCTCCGGTCAGAAAGGCCGCAGCCGCCATGGTGCAGATCAAGACCCCCGAGCAGATCGCCAAGATGCGCGAGGCGGGGCTGGTCGTCGCCGCCATTCATGCGGCCACCCGTGAGGCGGCCGTGCCCGGCGCCACCACCAAGGACCTCGACGAGGTGGCCCGCAAGGTGCTCGCCGAGCACGGGGCGAAGTCGAACTTCCTCGGGTACGGCGGCTTCCCGGCGACGATCTGCACCTCGGCCAACGAGGTCGTCGTCCACGGCATCCCGGACGAGAAGACCGTCCTGAAGGACGGCGACATCATCTCCATCGACGCCGGCGCGATCGTGGACGGCTGGCACGGCGACGCCGCGTTCACGGCGTTCGTCGGCGGTGGTCACGCTCCGGAGCTGGTCGAGCTCTCCCGGGTGACCGAGGAGTCGATGTGGGCGGGCATCGCGGCGATGAAGCAGGGCAACCGCCTCGTGGACGTCTCCCGCGCCATCGAGACGTATATCCGCCGTCAGCCCAAGCCCGGCGGCGGCCGCTACGGGATCATCGAGGACTACGGCGGCCACGGCATCGGCACCGAGATGCACATGGACCCGCACCTGTTGAACTACGTCGAGCGCAGGCGAGGCAAGGGTCCCAAGCTGATCCCCGGTCTCTGCCTCGCCATCGAGCCGATGGTGTCGCTCGGCACGCCGAAGACGGAGGTCCTCGAGGACGAATGGACCGTCATCACGACGGACGGCACCTGGTCCTCGCACTGGGAGCACTCCGTCGCGCTGACGGAGCAGGGTCCGCTGGTCCTCACCGCCCTGGACGGCGGCAAGGCCAAGCTGGCCGAGTACGGCGTCACCGCCGCCCCGGACCCGCTCGCCTGATCGGCGCGGGACCCGTTCCGACGGCGCGCGGCCCTGCCGGTCGCGCCGTCGCTTTCACCCGCTGGCTTAAAGATCTCCCCAGCTGGGCATTCTTTCTCGATTCGTCTTTCCGAGACCACTGACGTAGACTGACTCGTCGGCTCCCGTGCACCCGCATGCCTGCATGCACTCGTGGGGAGCCGATCAAGGTAGTCGATTCGAAGGGCGAAGCGTGGCCAAGAAGCAAGGTGCCATCGAGATCGAGGGCACTGTCGTCGAGTCTCTTCCGAACGCCATGTTCAAGGTCGAGCTCCAGAACGGCCACCAGGTCCTGGCACACATCAGCGGCAAGATGCGTATGCACTACATCCGCATCCTCCCTGACGACCGGGTCGTGGTGGAGCTGTCTCCGTACGACCTGACGCGTGGCCGGATCGTCTACCGGTACAAGTAGATCTTGCCTTTACTCCGTGTTCCCGTTCCGGGGCGCGGGGGGTGGCACTGACCCGGAGAACCTCACCCAATGAAGGTCAAGCCGAGCGTCAAGAAGATCTGCGACAAGTGCAGGGTGATCCGCCGTCACGGCCGGGTCATGGTCATCTGCGACAACCCGCGCCACAAGCAGCGCCAGGGCTGACGCACGACCGCACCTTCTGCACCCGCAGATCTCGCGCGACGCATAGCAGTACATGTTCATACGCAGAACCCGGACCCGGACGTTCAGATCGCAGATCAGTCCACTTCGGTTCCGACACCCCCGGGCGGAGGCCGGGGACCCAGTTCGTACCTGGTACGGCGGCTGGGAGCCGGTTCTGCGGAAGACCTCCGAACGACAACTGGAGCCATTGAATGGCACGCGTTTCCGGTGTTGACATCCCGCGCGACAAGCGTGTGGAGGTCGCCCTCACCTACGTGTTCGGCATCGGCCGGACCCTTTCCCAGCAGACGCTGGCCGAGACCGGCGTGAACCCGAACACCCGCGTTCGTGACCTCTCCGAGGAGGAGCTGGTCAAGATCCGCGAGTACGTGGACGCCAATCTGAAGACCGAGGGTGACCTCCGTCGTGAGATTCAGGCCGACATCCGCCGCAAGGTCGAGATCGGCTGCTACCAGGGTCTGCGCCACCGCCGTGGCCTGCCCGTCCACGGTCAGCGCACCAGCACGAACGCTCGTACCCGCAAGGGCCCGCGTCGCGCCATCGCCGGTAAGAAGAAGCCGGGCAAGAAGTAGTCCTCAGCGGACGCTCATCAGCGGTCTTCGCTGTAGGACCGACCACCTCCCGTAGGAGTAATAGATGCCCCCCAAGGGTCGTCAGGGCGCTGCCAAGAAGGTGCGCCGCAAGGAAAAGAAGAACGTCGCTCACGGCCACGCGCACATCAAGAGCACGTTCAACAACACGATCGTCTCGATCACGGACCCCTCGGGCAACGTGATCTCCTGGGCCTCCGCCGGCCACGTCGGCTTCAAGGGCTCGCGCAAGTCCACCCCCTTCGCCGCGCAGATGGCCGCCGAGTCGGCCGCCCGCCGCGCGCAGGAGCACGGCATGCGCAAGGTCGACGTCTTCGTGAAGGGCCCGGGCTCCGGTCGCGAGACCGCGATCCGCTCCCTCCAGGCCACGGGCCTCGAGGTCGGCTCCATCCAGGACGTCACCCCCACCCCGCACAACGGCTGCCGTCCGCCCAAGCGCCGCCGCGTCTGAGGCTCGGTTGTCTTGAGGTTTCGGGCGGTACGGCTCTTCGGAGCGGTGCCGCCCGTACCCTTGCAATACCCGCACTGTGAAACGTGCGGTTCCGTCGGGCGTCAAATAGCGGGCGTCCACGAAAGAAGGATCTGATCCACACATGCTGATCGCTCAGCGTCCCTCGTTGACCGAAGAGGTCGTCGACGAGTTCCGCTCCCGGTTCGTGATCGAGCCGCTGGAGCCGGGCTTCGGTTACACCCTCGGCAACTCCCTGCGTCGTACGCTCCTCTCCTCGATCCCGGGTGCGGCGGTCACGTCCATCCGCATCGACGGCGTTCTGCACGAGTTCACCACCGTGCCGGGCGTCAAGGAGGATGTCACCGACCTGATCCTCAACATCAAGCAGCTGGTCGTCTCCTCGGAGCACGACGAGCCCGTCGTGATGTACCTGCGCAAGCAGGGCCCGGGTCTCGTCACCGCCGCCGACATCGCGCCCCCGGCCGGTGTCGAGGTGCACAACCCCGACCTGGTCCTCGCCACGCTCAACGGCAAGGGCAAGCTGGAGATGGAGCTGACCGTCGAGCGCGGTCGCGGCTACGTCTCCGCCGTGCAGAACAAGCAGGTGGGCCAGGAGATCGGCCGCATCCCGGTCGACTCCATCTACAGCCCCGTGCTGAAGGTCACCTACAAGGTCGAGGCGACCCGTGTCGAGCAGCGCACCGACTTCGACAAGCTGATCGTCGACGTCGAGACCAAGCAGGCCATGCGTCCCCGTGACGCCATGGCGTCGGCCGGTAAGACCCTGGTCGAGCTGTTCGGTCTGGCCCGCGAGCTCAACATCGACGCCGAGGGCATCGACATGGGCCCGTCCCCCACGGACGCCGCCCTTGCCGCCGACCTCGCGCTGCCGATCGAGGAGCTGGAGCTCACGGTCCGCTCGTACAACTGCCTCAAGCGTGAGGGCATCCACTCCGTGGGTGAGCTCGTCGCCCGCTCCGAGGCCGACCTCCTGGACATCCGCAACTTCGGTGCGAAGTCCATCGACGAGGTCAAGGCGAAGCTGGCCGGCATGGGCCTGGCCCTGAAGGACAGCCCGCCCGGATTCGACCCGACCGCCGCCGCCGACGCCTTCGGCGCCGACGACGACGCGGACGCGGGCTTCGTGGAGACCGAGCAGTACTGAGCTCGGGACCACCGGTCCGTACCCGGGCGCGGGAGCGCTGTGGCTGAACGCGCAGTTCCCCGCGCCCCTTCCAGGCCCCTTCGGGGGCCTGGATCTCCGACAGGCGACCGCCTGCTCGGATACTGACCTCGGTACCTGATACGGCCGGGGCAGACACACAGGAGAAGAACAATGCCGAAGCCCACCAAGGGTGCCCGTCTGGGCGGCAGCGCCGCGCACGAGAAGCTGCTCCTCGCGAACCTCGCGAAGTCGCTCTTCGAGCACGGCCGCATCACCACCACCGAGGCGAAGGCCCGTCGCCTGCGCCCGTACGCCGAGCGTCTGGTCACCAAGGCGAAGAAGGGTGACCTTCACAACCGCCGCCAGGTGCTCTCGGTGATCACGGACAAGAGCGTCGTGCACACGCTCTTCACCGAGATCGGCCCGCGCTACGAGAACCGCCCGGGTGGTTACACCCGTATCACCAAGATCGGTAACCGCCGTGGCGACAACGCGCCCATGGCTGTCATCGAGCTGGTGGAGGCCCTGACCGTGGCCCAGCAGGCCACCGGTGAGGCCGAGGCGGCCACCAAGCGTGCCGCCAAGGACGCCGAGGTCAAGGCCGAGGCTCCGGCCGAGGTCGTCGAGGACGCCAAGCCGGCCGAGGAGGCCGCCGAGGAGTCCAAGGACGCCTGAGGCATCGCCTTGCGTTGAGCGGGTCCGCCCCTGCGGGGCGGGCCCGCTTTCGCGTTCCCTGCCAGGGGAACGAGCCTTGAGAGGATCTGTTTGTGAGTGATGAGGCGGCGCCCGGGTTCGTGCGGGTGCGGATGGATCTGTCGTACGACGGCACCGAGTTCTCCGGCTGGGCCAAGCAGGCCGGGGGCCGCAGGACCGTGCAGGCGGAGATCGAGGACGCCCTGCGGACGGTGACCCGGTCGAAGGACACCACGTACGAGCTGACCGTGGCCGGGCGCACGGACGCGGGGGTGCACGCCCGCGGCCAGGTGGCCCACGTCGATCTGCCCGAGGCGCTGTGGGCCGAGCACCAGGAGAAGCTGCTGAAGCGGCTGGCCGGACGGCTGCCCAAGGACGTGCGCATCTGGCGGCTGGCCGAGGCTCCCGCCGGGTTCAACGCCCGCTTCTCCGCGATCTGGCGGCGCTACGCCTACCGGGTCACCGACAACCCCGGCGGTGTGGACCCGCTGCTGCGCAACCATGTCCTGTGGCACGACTGGCCGTTGGACGTCGACGCCATGAACGAGGCGGCCGGGCGGCTCCTCGGCGAGCACGACTTCGCCGCCTACTGCAAGAAGCGCGAGGGCGCGACGACGATCCGCACGCTCCAGGAACTGAGCCTGGTCCGCGGTCACGACGGGATCATCACGGCCACCGTCCGCGCCGATGCCTTCTGCCACAACATGGTGCGGTCACTGATCGGGGCGCTGCTGTTCGTGGGCGACGGGCACCGCGGTGCCGACTGGCCCGGCAAGGTGCTCGCCGCGGGCGTACGGGACTCGGCCGTGCATGTCGTACGGCCGCACGGGCTGACGCTCGAAGAAGTGGGCTACCCCGCCGACGCGTTGCTGGCCGCGCGGAACAAGGAGGCCCGGAACAAGCGCACGCTGCCCGGGGCCCCGGAGTGCGAAGCCTGCTGACCGCCTGAGCCGTCACGCGGAGTGCTCCCCGCGGGTGACGGTCCTGCGGCAGCGGCGGGACGGGGCAACCTGCACTTCGGCTTCGAACGCACCGACGGCACGTACATCCTCGTTCTCGACGCCGACTTCGCCCTCGCGCGGGCCTGCTCGACGAGGGTGGCGGGCGCGCTGCTGCCGGCCGGGGCCGTCGCCGGGTTCGCCGTCCAGGTGTGGCCCGCGGTGCCGGCGGCACGTCAGGACCTCCCGGGCGAGCCGGACTTCGCGGGTCGTCGGGCGCGTGGTGCGGGCCGCCCGGCGCCCGGGCGACGGCATCCTGGACAGCGGGGTGTTCGGGGAGCGCAAGGCCATGGCGTACGAGCTGCGCGGGGGGACCCGGCCCGACGACGTCCTGGCGCGCCGTACGGCCCGGCAGACCGGCTCGTACGCGGCCGTCGAGTGCGACGTGCCCGCCGACTGCCTGTCGGGCCGCCGACGGCTGTGGCTGGTGTCGACGGGGCTGGGCGTCACCCGCACCCCCTTGCGGGCGAGCACGGCCGCGGTGCTGGACGAGCGGTACAGGGTGGTGCGCACCGAGCGGCCGCGCCCTGTCACGGTGCGGCTGCCGGAGCGCCGTCGCTGACGCGGCAAAGGCCCGGTACACCGCTCACCGTGCCGCCTCCGGGCCGGCCGCCGGACCGGGCGTCGGACCGGGCGTCGGCGTGCCGGGGCGCCGGGCGGACGCCGGGCGGACTCTGGGCCGCCGACCGGGGTACCGCGCCGACGCGGCGCGGGCTCTCGGTCAGCGCCCGGTGTGCCGCTCGCGCGGCGGGCCGGTGTGCGTCACTCGTTGGCCGCGGCGGAGGCCTGGGCCTCGCCGCGACGGCGGATCTGCCGGAAGGCGAACTCGCCGAGGTCGTCGCCGGTCGTGAAGACCTTGGTGTCCTTGGCCGTCACGTTCTTGCCGTCGGTGAACCCGGCGAGCGTGAAGTAGACGTAGCGGCCGTAGACGTTGGTGGTCGAGCGGCAGACGGCGGAGTCGCAGAAGGACTTGACGCCGTTTCCGGACAGCGAGGCGACGATGCTCTTCTTGTCCGCCTCGTGCCGGGCCTTGGTCGCCTCCGCCTCGGTGTCGAACACGGCCACGCCGACCGTCACCGCGACGCCGTCCTTGACGTAGGTGACGCGCAGCATGCGGGTGCAGTCGTTCTTGGTGAGGACCGCCGGGAGGGTGGCCTTCGCGGCCGAGGCGCACTTCTTGGTGTCGGCCGTCGGGCCCTTGCGGTAGACGCGGTCGCCCATCGTGAGCTGCGTACCCGGGAAGAGGATGTCCGGGCTGAGCGGGGCCGTGTCCTTCTTCGCGCTGGATATGAAGTCCTTCGGGTCCAGCGGCGGCGGGGCCGAGGTCGGCGCGAAGGACGGGACGGGCGCGGTACTGGAGTTGGGGATGTCCGCGGTGGCCGGCAGGTTGGAAGGCTGGTTGGAGGCCTGGTTGTTGCCGTTCGCGGAGACGACGGCCACGGCGACGGCCGCGCCGACCGCGACGGTCGCGAGCGCTCCACCGGCGATGAACAGCAGCCTGCGGCGCCTGTTCCGCGTCTCCGACGCCTCGGCGAGTGCCGCCCAGTCAGGAGTCCCGCCCGCGTTCTGACCGCTCCACTGAGGCTGCTGAGAACCCGGCTTCCAGGGATCCCAAGGGGCCTGTCCCTGCCCACCCTGCCCATAACTCATGCGCCGCATCTTAGACGTGCGCCGGGGGGTGCCGTTCCGCGTCACGGCGCACTCGAGCCCCTAGCGTGACCTGCATGAATATGGGCAAAAGTGACATCTGCGGGTGGTTGGTGCGGCCCGCGACCTGGCATATGTGGACAGTGCTGGCGTTCGCGCTGTGCGTCCCCGTCGTAAATGTCGCGCGGGCGAGCTCGGACGGCGGGATGGACAACGCGATCGTCGTTCGGGCGGCCCGGAGTTGGCTGCACGGCGGCTCGCCCTACGCCGACCCGCACTTCCTCTATCTGCCCGGCGCTGTCGTCGCCGCGGCGCCGCAGGCGCTCCTGCCGCAGGCCGCGCTGCGTGTGCTGGTTCCGCTGGCGGTGACCTCCCTGCTGGTGGCGGGCTGGGTCTGCGCGCTGCGCATCCACGGGACGTCGCCGCGCAGCCGCTTCGCCGCGCTCGGCCTCACCGCGCTCGCGCTGGGCTTCGCACCCTTCGGTCACCTGGTGGCGCTCGGCAACTGGACCGTGACGGCGGCGGCCGCCCTACCGCTGGGGCTGCTGTGCGCGGTGCGGGGGCGCTGGGTGGCGGCCGGGGTGGTGATCGGGACCGCGATCGCCCTGAAGCCGCTCCTCGCGCCGGTCGCGCTCCTCTTCCTCTTCGCCCGGCAGTGGCGGGGGCTGGCCGCCCTCGTGGCGCTGCCGGGCGCGGTCTCCGGCGCGGCGGCCCTGCTGATGCCCGACCCCGCGGGTTTCGTCACGCGGACGCTGCCCTTCCTGCTGCGGGGGCACGACGCGTTCGTACGCCTGTACGAGGCGTCGCCGGCGGCGGTGCTGCCGCGGGCCGGGGTGCCCCGGCCGGTGGCCGTCGCGCTGGCGGCGGTGGCGGCGCTCGTGGGGTGCTGGTGCGCCCACCGGCGCTGGCGGCGCGACGACCCAGGGCCGCTGCGGCTCGTCGAGACCGCGGCCCTGCTGATGCTCTCCGCGTTCCTGGTGTCCCGCCCGTCGTACGACCACTACCTGCTGGTCGTGCTGCCGCTGCTGCTCGCGGGGCTGCCGCTGCCCGGCTCGGCGGCCCGCGCACCCTGGTTCTGGCTGGCCCTGGTACCGCAGGTGCCCGGTCTTGCCTGGCCCTGGCTGGAGCCGGTGACGCGGCGGGCCTTCCGGGACTGCCTTACTCTTTGTGTACTGGCTGCCGCCGTGGCGACGGCCCGGCGTCCCGCGCCGGGTGGATCTCCGACGGTGCCGCGGCCGGTGACGAACCTGCCCACGCGCGTTTTGACCCGTCCGGGCCGTCGCGGGTAGGCTTGCGGTTCGTTATGTGTATTGGCTTTCTCATTCTCACGTGAGGGGCCCTTACACCGGTCCACCGGGGCCGATGACCAGCGACCAGCACGCGGTATGCGTCACCGCAGTGCGGTCAGGGCTGTCGTGATCGTCCGTGGTGGCCTTGTCAGGACCCACTCACTGAAGAAGCGAAGGCTACGAACCGTGCGTACGTACAGCCCCAAGCCCGGCGACATCACTCGCCAGTGGCACGTCATCGACGCCCAGGACGTCGTCCTCGGCCGTCTGGCGACCACTGCCGCCAACCTCCTGCGGGGCAAGCACAAGCCGATCTTTGCCCCGCACGTCGACGCCGGTGACTTCGTCGTCATCATCAACGCCGACAAGGTGCACCTGTCCGGCAACAAGCGGACCCAGAAGATGGCGTACCGCCACTCCGGCTACCCGGGTGGTCTGCGCTCCGTCCGCTACGACGAGCTGCTGGACAAGAACCCCGAGAAGGCCATCGAGAAGGCCGTCAAGGGCATGCTCCCCAAGAACTCCCTGGGCCGTCAGATGCTCTCGAAGCTGAAGGTCTACTCGGGCGACCAGCACCCGCACGCTGCCCAGCAGCCGGTGCCGTTCGAGATCACCCAGGTCGCGCAGTAGTTCCGGCCACCCCCTAAGACGAAAAGAAATCTGAGGAGAATCGTGGCCGAGACCACCGTTGAGCAGCCGGTCGAAGAGACTGAGCTCGTCGACATCGACCAGTACACCACCGAGTCCGAGGTTCCCGTCGAGGGCGAGTACACCTCGGAGTCCCTGGCATCCCGCTTCGGCGACCCGCAGCCGGCCGCCGGCCTGGGCCGTCGCAAGAACGCCATCGCCCGCGTCCGGATCGTCCCGGGCACCGGCAAGTGGAAGATCAACGGCCGCACCCTTGAGGACTACTTCCCCAACAAGGTGCACCAGCAGGAAGTCAACGAGCCCTTCAAGGTGCTCGAGCTCGAGGGCCGTTACGACGTCATCGCCCGCATCTCCGGCGGCGGCGTCTCCGGCCAGGCCGGCGCCCTGCGCCTCGGTGTCGCCCGTGCGCTGAACGAGGCCGACGTCGACAACAACCGCGGCGCCCTGAAGAAGGCCGGCTTCCTCAAGCGCGACGACCGTGCGGTCGAGCGCAAGAAGGCCGGTCTCAAGAAGGCCCGCAAGGCCCCGCAGTACAGCAAGCGTTAATCTTCGCTGCCTGCTCGTACTCGTAGTACGCGTAGTACGTCCGAACGCCCCGGCGGCACGCCACAGTGCCGCCGGGGCGTTCGTTTATCACTGGCCTTGGGCGTATAACGGCACAAGGCGCTCAAAGGCTCATGTGATCGGATGACTTCCGAATTCTGAAGCTTCCTCAGGAGGACAAGTGGGACGACTCTTCGGCACGGACGGCGTGCGCGGTGTCGCCAACGCGGATCTGACGGCCGAGCTCGCGCTCGGGCTCTCCGTGGCAGCGGCGCACGTACTGGCCGAGGCGGGCACCTTTGAGGGCCATCGGCCGGTGGCGGTGGTCGGGCGGGACCCGCGCGCGTCCGGGGAGTTCCTGGAGGCCGCCGTGGTCGCGGGCCTGGCCAGCGCCGGCGTGGACGTCCTGCGTGTAGGAGTGCTGCCCACCCCCGCGGTGGCGTACCTCACCGGAGTGCTCGGCGCCGACCTCGGCGTCATGCTCTCCGCCAGCCACAACGCCATGCCCGACAACGGGATCAAGTTCTTCGCCCGCGGCGGCCACAAGCTCGCCGACGAGCTGGAGGACAAGATCGAGACCGTCTACGAGGAGCATCGCACCGGCGCCCCCTGGGACCGGCCCACCGGTGCCGGCGTCGGCCGGGTGAACTCCTACGACCAGGGCTTCGACCAGTACGTCGCCCACCTGATCGGCGTCCTCCCGAACCGTCTCGACGGCCTGAAGGTCGTCCTCGACGAGGCCCACGGCGCAGCCGCCCGGGTGTCGCCCGAGGCCTTCGCCCGCGCGGGCGCCGAGATCGTCACCATCGGCGCGGAGCCGGACGGCCTGAACATCAACGACGGCTGCGGCTCCACCCACCTGGGCAAGCTCCAGGCCGCCGTCGTCGAGCACGGCGCCGACCTCGGCATCGCGCACGACGGCGACGCCGACCGCTGCCTCGCCGTGGACCACACCGGCGCCGAGATCGACGGCGACCAGATCCTCGCCGTCCTCGCGCTGGCGATGCGCGAGCGGTCCGCGCTGCGCTCGGACACCGTCGTCGCCACGGTCATGTCCAACCTGGGCTTCAAGCTCGCCATGGAGCGCGAGGGCCTCACCCTCCTGCAGACCGCGGTCGGCGACCGCTACGTCCTGGAGGAGATGAAGCGGCACGGATACGCCCTCGGCGGCGAGCAGTCCGGACACGTCATCATCCTCGACCACGCCACCACCGGCGACGGCACGCTGACCGGCCTGCTCCTCGCGGCCCGGGTCGCCCAGACCGGCCGTACGCTCCAGGACCTCGCCTCCGTCATGGAGCGGCTGCCGCAGGTGCTCATCAACGTGCCCGACGTCGACAAGTCGCGGGTGAGGACGTCGGCCGAGCTGTCCGCCGCGGTCGCCGACGCCGAACGCGAACTCGGCTCCACCGGAAGGGTGCTGCTGCGCCCCTCCGGCACGGAGCCGCTGGTGCGGGTCATGGTCGAGGCCGCCGACATCGACCACGCCCGGTCGGTGGCCGGCCGGCTCGCCGACGCGGTGAAGTCGGCGCTCGGCTAGGAAGCCGCCACCGGGGACTCGCGGCCCTCGCGCTGCCTCGCCCAGAACCACTTCTGGGCGAGCAGGGTGAGGGCACCGGCCAGGACGATGCCCAGCAGGTTCAGCAGGAGCTGCTTGGCCGATCCCCAGGTCTGGCCCATGTCCCCGTAGCTCAGGGCCACGGCGGCGTTCGCGGCGGCCGGCACCGTGGTCACGGAGATCGCGACGCCGACCAGGGCCCCGGACTTCGCGGACGTCAGCGACAGCATGCCGGCGGCGCCCGCGAGCACCGCGACGACGAACGAGAACCAGTCGGGTGCGTAGACGAAGCCCGTGTTGGGCCGGTCCGCCTCCAGCTGGGCCTCGCTGAACAGGCCCACCGCGTCCATGAACAGGCTGAACAGCACCGTCGCCGCCATGGCTATCGCGAAGCCGGCGAGCAGCGCCGTCAGCGACCGCAGGGCGAGCCGCGCGTGCCGCTGCACGAGCGCGGTGCAGAAGCCGGCCAGCGGTCCGAACTCCGGGCCCACCGCCATCGCGCCCACGATCAGGACCGCGTTGTCGAGGACCACACCGCAGGCCGCGATCATCGTGGCGATCGTGATGAAGGCGACGTACGTCACCGACAGCGTCGACTCCTCGTGCGTGGCGTCCTGGAGGTGCTCCCACAGCACCGCGTCGGCGCCCTCGCCGGGGGCCTCCTCCTCCGCCTCGTCGGCGCGCCTCGACAGGGACAGGTCGATGTCCTCCACCGCGATGGAGCCCGTGCTGTCGAGCCCCAGTCCCCGCAGGCCGCCGATGAGCACGTCGCCCGCCTCGCGGGCCACGTCGCACATCACCACGTCGCCCGCCGGGTTGCGGGCGGCGCCCGGCAGCACCACGACATGGGCGGTGCCGACCGTGCCCTCGATCAGGCGCACCACCTCGTCGGTCCGGTCGGCGGGAGTGATCAGACGCAGATGCAGCATGGCCGCAGCGTAGTGGTCACAGCTTGCGCAGGCTGAGCCGCTGCACCTTGTGGTCCGCGCCCTTGCGCACGACGAGGGTCGCCCGGCCGCGGGTGGGGGCCACGTTCTCCACCAGGTTGGGCTTGTTGATGGTCCGCCAGGTCGTCCGGGCGTAGTCCATCGCCTCCTCCTCGGAGACCTGCGTGTACTTGCGGAAGTACGACGACGGGTTCTGGAAGGCGGTGGCGCGCAGCTTCTTGAAGCGGCTGAGGTACCAGTGCTCGATGTCCTCGGTTCGGGCGTCGACGTACACGCTGAAGTCGAAGTAGTCGGCGAGGCCGACGCGGGTGCGGCCGTCCTTGCCGGGCAGTGCGGGCTGGAGCACGTTCAGACCCTCGACGATGAGGATGTCGGGGCGCCGGACCGTGAGCTTTCGGCCGGGCACGATGTCGTAGATCAGGTGCGAGTAGACGGGCGCCGTCACCTCGTCCTTGCCCGCCTTGATGTCCGCGACGAACCGGGTCAGGGCCCGGCGGTCGTAGGACTCGGGGAAACCCTTCCGCGACATCAGCCCGCGGGCCTCCAGCTCCTTGGTGGGGAGCAGGAAGCCGTCCGTGGTGACGAGTTCGACGCGCGGGTGCTCGGGCCAGCGGGAGAGCAGGGCCTGGAGCAGACGGGCGACGGTGGACTTGCCGACGGCGACCGAACCGGCGACGCCTATGACGAACGGGGTGCCCGCCTGGGAGCCCGTCTCGCCGAGGAACGTGTTCAGGGCGCCCCTGAGCCCGTCCGTGGCGCCGACGTACAGATTGAGCAGTCTGGACAGCGGCAGATAGACGTCCCGCACTTCGTCGAGGTCGATGACGTCGCCCAGGCCGCGCAGCTTCTCGACCTCCTCGGCGGTCAGCGGGAGCGGCGTCTTGTCGCGCAGCGCGCTCCACTCGGCACGGGTGAGGTCGACGTAGGGAGTCGCCTCCGGCTTGGACCGGTGGGCGCTCCGCGGCGACGAGGAGACCGGAGAGATCACAGTCCATTGTTACGGGAGTATGGACGCGATGGAGGGTGGGGTCCGTCACGCGGGGTGACCCGGCCGCCCGGAACGGCGCCCGGCGGTCGTGCGAAAGGCGGCCGCAATTTCCGATATCGGGCACGAGATGCCGCGAACGCGCGGGCGTGGGCCCGTACGCTGCCGCCATGTGCGGAATCGTGGGATACGTGGGGTCGCAGTCGGCGCTTGACGTGGTGATGGCCGGACTGAAGCGGCTGGAGTACCGGGGATACGACTCGGCGGGCGTCGCCGTGACATCGGACGGCGGGCTCGCCGCCGCGAAGAAGGCGGGCAAGCTCGTCAATCTGGAGAAGGAGCTGGTCGACCGACCGCTGCCGACCGGCACGACGGGCATCGGGCACACCCGCTGGGCCACGCACGGCGGTCCCACCGACGCCAACGCGCACCCGCACCTCGACAACGCGGGCCGCGTCGCCGTCGTCCACAACGGCATCATCGAGAACTTCGCCGCGCTCCGCGCCGAACTCGCCGAGCGCGGGCACGAACTGGCCTCCGAGACCGACACGGAGGTCGTCGCCCACCTGCTCGCCGAGGAGTTCTCCTCCTGCGCCGACCTCGCGGAGGCCATGCGGCTGGTGTGCCTGCGACTGGAGGGCGCGTTCACCCTCGTCGCGGTGCACGCCGACGAGCCGGACGTGGTCGTCGGGGCACGCCGGAACTCGCCCCTCGTCGTCGGTGTCGGCGAGGGCGAGGCCTTCCTCGCCTCGGACGTCGCCGCGTTCATCGCCCACACCCGCTCCGCCGTCGAACTCGGCCAGGACCAGGTGGTGGAGCTGCGCCGCGACGGTGTCACGGTCACCGGCTTCGACGGCCGGCCCGCCGAAGTGCGCTCGTACCACGTGGACTGGGACGCCTCGGCCGCCGAGAAGGGCGGCTACGACTACTTCATGCTCAAGGAGATCGCCGAACAGCCCAAGGCGGTCGCCGACACCCTGCTCGGGCGCATCGACACGGGCGGTTCGCTGACCCTGGACGAGGTGCGCATTCCCGCGGCGGTGCTGCGCGAGGTCGACAAGGTCGTCATCGTCGCGTGCGGCACCGCCTTCCACGCCGGGATGATCGCGAAGTACGCCATCGAGCACTGGACGCGCATCCCCTGCGAGGTCGAGCTGGCCAGCGAGTTCCGCTACCGCGACCCGATCCTCGCCCCGCGCACCCTCGTCATCGCCATCTCGCAGTCCGGCGAGACCATGGACACCCTGATGGCGCTGCGGCACGCCCGCGAGCAGGGCTCCAAGGTGCTGGCGATCTGCAACACCAACGGCTCGACGATCCCCCGCGAGTCGGACGCCGTGCTGTACACGCACGCCGGCCCCGAGGTCGCCGTCGCGTCCACCAAGGCGTTCCTGACGCAGCTCGTCGCCTGCTACCTGGTGGCGCTCTACCTGGGCCAGGTGCGGGGCACCAAGTGGGGCGACGAGATCCAGGCCGTCATCCGCGAGCTGTCCCGGATCTCCCGCGAGGTCGAGCGGGTCCTGGAGACCATGGAGCCGGTACGGGAACTCGCGCGCACCCTCGCCGACAAGGACACCGTCCTCTTCCTGGGCCGCCACGTGGGCTACCCCGTCGCCCTCGAAGGAGCCCTCAAGCTCAAGGAACTGGCGTACATGCACGCCGAGGGCTTCGCGGCGGGCGAGCTCAAGCACGGGCCGATCGCGCTCATCGAGGAGGACATGCCGGTCGTGGTCGTGGTGCCGTCCCCGCGCGGGCGCTCGGTCCTGCACGACAAGATCGTGTCCAACATCCAGGAGATCCGGGCCCGCGGCGCCCGCACCATCGTCATCGCGGAGGAGGGCGACGAGGCGGTGGTCCCGTACGCGGACCATCTGATCCGCATCCCGGCCACGCCGACCCTGCTCCAGCCGCTGGTGTCCACGGTTCCCCTCCAGGTGTTCGCCTGCGAGCTGGCGACGGCCCGCGGGAACGAGGTGGACCAGCCGCGGAACCTCGCCAAGTCGGTGACGGTGGAGTGAGCGGGCCCGTGGCACGGCCCGCCCCTTTAGGGTGCGGGGCATGAGCATCATCGGGGTCGGTATCGACGTGGCCGAGATCGACCGGTTCCGGGCGGCGCTGGAACGCACGCCCGGACTGGCCGAACGGGTCTTCTTGGAACAGGAGTTGTACCTGTCGAGCGGCGAACGCAGGGGCATCGCCTCGCTGGCCGCCCGCTTCGCCGCCAAGGAGGCGCTCGCCAAGGCGCTGGGCGCCCCGGCCGGACTGCACTGGACCGACGCCGAGGTCTACGTCGAGTCCAGCGGGCGGCCGCGCCTGCGTGTGAAGGGCACGGTGGCGGCCCGGGCGGCCGAACTCGGCGTGAGCTCGTGGCACGTGTCGCTGAGCCACGACGCCGGGGTGGCCTCGGCGGTGGTGGTGGCCGAGGGGTAGCCCGGCCCGGCGCTCGGGGCGGGCGCGGGTGCGCGCGGGCCGCGCGGCGGGCGCCGGTGCGGGAGACTCGGCGTATGCGAACTGCGTACAGCGTGGAGACCGTGAGAACCGCCGAGCGGGAGCTGATGGCACGGCTGCCCGAGGGAGCGTTGATGCAACGCGCCGCCGCCGGACTGGCCGCGACGTGCGCGGAGTTGCTGGGGCGGGTGTACGGCAGCCGGGTGGCGCTGCTGATCGGCAGCGGCGACAACGGCGGCGACGCCCTGTACGCGGGAGCGCGCCTCGCCCGCCGCGGGGCGGGCGTCACGGCGGTGCTGCTCGCCCCCGACCGGACGCACCCCGGGGGACTGGCCGCGCTGCGCCGCGCGGGCGGGGCCGTGACATCGGGCGTCCCGGCCGACGGCGCCGGGGCCGCGCCGCGGGCCGTCGAGGAGCTGATCGGCCGGGCCGACCTCGTCGTCGACGGCATCGTGGGCATCGGCGGCAAGGGCGGACTGCGCCCCGACGCCGCACCGCTGGCCGCACTCCTGCGCGACTCCCGCGCGGTCGTCGTCGCCGTCGACCTGCCCAGCGGCGTCGAGGCGGACACCGGAGAGGTCCACGGCGAGGCCGTCCGCGCCGATCTCACGGTGACCTTCGGGACGCACAAGCCGGGGCTGCTCATCGATCCGGCACGCGAGTACGCCGGTTCCGTACGCCTCGTGGACATCGGGCTCTCGCTGCCCGCCGAGGCCGGACTGGAGGCGCTCCAGCACACCGACGTCGCCGCGCGGCTGCCACTGCCGGGGGCGGCGAGCGACAAGTACCGGCGCGGTGTCGTCGGAATCGCCGCCGGGTCCGCGCGCTACCCCGGAGCGGCCGTCCTCGCCGTCTCCGGCGCGCTGCGCGGAGGGGCGGGCGCCGTGCGGTACGTCGGGCCCGCCGGGGACGCCGTCATCGCCCGCTTCCCCGAGACGCTCGTGTCCGAGGGGGGCCCCGCGCGGGCCGGACGGGTCCAGGCGTGGGTCGTGGGGCCCGGGGCGGGGGACGACGCGTCGGCGGTCGCCGAGGTGCTCGCCGCGGACGTGCCGGTGCTGGTGGACGCGGACGGACTGCGGCTCGCCGACCGGGCCGCCGTCCGCGCCCGCACCGCGCCCACCCTGATGACCCCGCACGCCGGGGAGGCCGCCGCGCTGCTCGGCGTGCCGCGCGAGACGGTCGAGGCCTCCCGGCTGTCCTCCGCGCGGGAGCTCGCCCGGCTGTACGGGGCGACAGTGCTGCTCAAGGGGGCGACTACGCTGGTCGCCGACGCGGACGGCGGGCCGGTACGGGTGAACCCGACCGGGACGGCGTGGCTCGCCACCGCGGGCAGCGGTGACGTGCTGTCGGGCCTGGCCGGGTCGCTGCTCGCGGCGGGGCTGTCCCCGCTGGACGCGGGCAGCGTCGCCGCCTACCTCCACGGGCTCGCGGGACGGTTCGCCGCGGACGGCGCGCCCGCCGGCGCCCACGACGTGGCCGAGGCCCTCCCGGAGGCGTGGCGCGACGTCCGCGCCTGAGCGGGTCGCGGCCGTGAGGCCGGCGCGGGGCCTTCCCGGCCCTCGGCGTCCGCGGCTGAGAGTGCGGCGGGCCGGCGCGGGCCTTCCGGCGTTCGTGGAGCGGTGTTGACCGGATCGGGGGACCCGGTCCGCGCGGCGCACCGGCCCGCGCGGGCCCGTTGCGTTCGCTGATCGCATGATGAGCGGACGAATGACGCGCCGCGGCGCCGCGGTGCTGCTGGCCACACTGGTCGCCCTGCCCGCGGGCCGGGCGGCGGCGGAGCCGGGACCTGTGGCCCCCGGCCCGAGGTCCGACCACACTGTCGCGGGTTCCGCCGCGGCGTGCACCAAGCAGACGGGCCCCTATCAGCGGCAGGTGGAGCGCGGGCTCGGCCTGAAGGCGGACGGAAAGCAGTCGCCCGCCGACTGCCGGGCCATCCGCGCGTTCCAGAAGAGGTACGCGATCGAACCGGACGTCGGCTTCGCGGGACCCGTCACCTGGACCCGGATCCAACAGCTCGCGGGCATGAAGAACCCGAACGCGGCAGGCAAGTGCCCCGTGCGCTCGTACCGCGTCGCCTGCGTGGACCTGACCCGCCAGCTCTCCTGGGTGCAGAAGGGCACGAAGGTGCTGTGGGGCCCGGTGCCGATGCGCAGCGGGCGGGCCGGCTACCGGACCCGCACCGGCTGGTTCACCGTCTACTGGAAGCACGAGAACCACTGGTCGACGCTGTACAACACCCCCATGCCGTACAGCCAGTTCTTCAGCGGGGGACAGGCCTTCCACGCCATCCGGGGCAGCGTCCACAACCCCGACGGCTCGTGGGGCTGCGTCAATCTCCGGCTCGCGGACGCCCGCAAGCTGTGGGCCGTCCTGAAGAAGGGCGACCGTGTGTACGTGTGGGGCCGTAGGCCGGGGACCTGATGAGGAGCCGCCGGACGGGCGCCGGCGGTACCGGCGCCGAAGGGCTGTCCGCCCCCTCTGAGACACTGGGGACGCGATGAACGAGACAGCACCCCTGCGCGCCCGTGCCGAGATCGACCTGGCCGCCCTGCGTGCCAACGTACGGACCCTGCGTTCCCACGCGCCGTCCGCGGCCCTGATGGCCGTGGTCAAGTCCGACGCGTACGGCCACGGGGCGGTGCCCTGTGCCCGCGCGGCGCGCGAGGCGGGCGCCACCTGGCTGGGCACCGCCACGCCCGAGGAGGCCCTCGCCCTGCGGGAGGCCGGACTGCCCGGGCGCATCATGTGCTGGCTCTGGACACCGGGCGGCCCCTGGGAGCGCGCCGTCGAGGCCGACCTCGACGTCTCCGTCAGCGGCATGTGGGCCCTGCGGGAGGTCGTGGAGGCGGCCGGACGTGTCGGCAGACCGGCCCGCGTCCAGCTCAAGGCCGACACCGGCCTCGGACGCAACGGCTGCCAGCCCGCCGACTGGCCGGAACTGGTCGCCCACGCCCTGGACGCGCAGGCCCGTGGACTCGTCGAGGTCACCGGCCTCTGGTCGCACTTCGCCTGCGCGGACGAGCCGGGCCACCCGTCCATCCAGGCCCAACTCACCCTGTTCCGCGAGATGGTGGCGTACGCCGAGCAGCGGGGCGCCCGCCCCGAGGTGCGGCACATCGCCAACTCGCCCGCCACGCTCACGATTCCCGACAGCCACTTCGACCTGGTCCGCACCGGGATCGCGGTGTACGGCGTCTCGCCGAGCCCGGAGCTCGGCACACCGGCCGACTTCGGACTGCGCCCGGTGATGACGCTGAGCGCGTCGCTCGCGCTGGTCAAGCACGTCCCGGCGGGGCACGGCGTGAGCTACGGACACCACTACACGACACCCGGCGACACCACCCTCGGCCTGGTGCCCGTGGGCTACGCGGACGGCATCCCGCGGCACGCCTCAGGCACCGGACCGGTCCTGGTCGGCGGCAAGTGGCGCACGGTGGCGGGCCGGGTCGCCATGGACCAGTTCGCCGTCGACCTCGGCGGGGACGAGCCCGAGCCCGGCGCGGAGGCGGTCCTGTTCGGCCCCGGCGACCGCGGCGAGCCGACCGCGGAGGACTGGGCCCGCGCGGCGGGCACGATCGCCTACGAAATCGTCACCCGGATCGGAACCCGCATTCCCCGCGTCTACGTGAATGTGAACGAGGAACGAGACGGGTAGCAGGACGGGTGACACGGGCGGCCGGACACCCGCCGGACACCGGCGGCCATGAGTCGCGCGGCGGCGGGCGGACGGCCGGGAGCGCAGGCCCGGGAGCCCGGAGCGAACAGCACGTGGCGCAAGGCCGAGAGCCCAGAGCGAAGAGGAGCTGGACGTGAGCGAGAGCAGCGCGGGGGCCGTCGCGAGTGCGGCCTCGGCCGCCGCCTCCGCCGGGAACTGGCGCAAGGCCGGTGTCGCCGGTGCCGCGATAGGTGTCGTGGCCGCGGGCGCCGCCGCCGGAGTCGCCATAGAGCGGCTGACGGTCGGCCGCAACATGCGCAGGAAGGCCCGCCTCGCGCTCGACTCGGCGGGTCCGTACGGCGCGCTGCGCGGCACCCCCGGCAAGGCGTACGCCGACGACGGCACCGAGCTCTACTACGAGGTCGACGACCCCGAGCCGGAGGCCCCGCTCGCCCCGCGCCGCCGTCGGCTCTTCGGCCGCAAGGCCCCGGCGCCCGTCACCGTCGTCTTCAGCCACGGCTACTGCCTCAACCAGGACTCCTGGCACTTCCAGCGCGCCGCCCTGCGCGGTGTCGTACGGACCGTGCACTGGGACCAGCGCAGCCACGGACGGTCCGGGCGGGGTACCGCCCAGCTGGAGGATCGCACCCCGGTCACCATCGACCAGCTCGGCCGCGACCTGAAGGCCGTCATCGACGCGGCCGTGCCCGAGGGCCCGATCGTGCTCGTCGGGCACTCCATGGGCGGCATGACCGTCATGGCCCTCGCCGACCAGTACCCCGAGCTGATCCGCGACCGGGTCGTCGCGGTCGCCCTGGTGGGAACGTCGTCGGGACGGCTCGGAGAGGTCAACTTCGGACTGCCGCTCGCCGGCGTCAACGCCGTACGGCGGGTGCTGCCGGGTGTGCTGCGCGCGCTCGGGCAGCAGGCCGCGCTGGTGGAGCGGGGACGGCGGGCGACGGCCGACCTGTTCGCCGGGGTCATCAAGCGGTACTCGTTCGCGGGCCGGGACGTCGATCCCGCCGTGGAGCGCTTCGCGGAGCGGATGATCGAGGGCACCCCGATCGACGTGGTCGCCGAGTTCTACCCGGCGTTCACCGACCACGACAAGACCGAGGCGCTCGCCCGCTTCGCCGACCTGCCCGTCCTCGTCCTCGCCGGGGTCAAGGACCTGGTGACGCCGAGCGAGCACAGCGAGGCCATCGCCGATCTGCTGCCGGACGCCGAGCTGGTCCTCGTGCCCGACGCGGGGCACCTGGTGATGCTGGAGCACCCCGAGGTCGTCATAGACCGCCTTGCCGACCTGCTGATGCGCGCGGGTGCCGTCCCGGCAGGGGCTACCGTGGGTGGCTATGGAAGCACCAGCAGCACCGCACAACCCGGCTGAGCCCGCGCAGCACGGAGTCAGCGTGCAGATCACCGTCAGCTCCCCCGAACAGATGCAGGAGCTGGGCCGCCGGCTCGCCAAGCTGCTGCGCCCGGCTGACCTCGTGATGCTCAACGGCGAGCTCGGCGCGGGCAAGACCACGCTGACCCGCGGTCTGGGCGAGGGGCTCGGTGTCCGGGGCGCGGTCACCTCCCCGACCTTCGTCATCGCCCGCGTCCACCCGTCGCTGGGCGACGGACCCCCGCTCGTGCACGTGGACGCGTACCGCCTCGGCGGCGGGCTCGACGAGATGGAGGACCTGGACCTCGACGTCTCGCTGTCCGACTCGGTGATCGTCGTGGAGTGGGGCGAGGGCAAGGTCGAGGAGCTGACCGACGACCGTCTGCACGTCGTCATCCACCGCGCCGTCGGCGACACCACCGACGAGGTCCGGCACGTGACGGTGACGGGCCTGGGCGGCCGCTGGGCGCCGGTGGACCTGAGCGTGCTCGCGTCCTGACCGCCGGGCCCCTGGGCTGTGCCTGGTCCGCCCCTCGACGGCAGCGGTGCCGGTGAACGTTCCGACAAGACGTCGGCAAGATATTGCGTTCGGTGTCCCGGGCATGGTGACATGGAGCAAGACCGTAGTTAGGGCTGCCTAACCACGCGTGCCGCCGAAGCCCCAGGAGGCGTCCATGTCGGCTTCAGAACGTGACGTGCCGGCTGAGCCGCGCGTGGTGGCCGGGGTGTCGATGCGGGACCTGCTGGCGTCGTGCGCCGCGGCCGAGGCGGTGTCCCGCCCGCCGAGGGAGCCGGAGCCGCTTCCCGAGGTTCCGGTGACCGGACAGCCCCGCAAGGCCGCTTGACGTCCCACGAAAGGGTTGTTCTGCGCGGTCCTTCGCCGAGGGCCCGCCGACGCCCCACCACAGGCGGCGCGGGGCGACCGTGACGGCCCGCGATCGGGCCCGTGGCCGGCGGGCGGTCCGCGCACCGGTCCGGCGGTCCGCCTCCTGGGTCAGCGGATGACGACGACCTTCACGCCGATCGTCGCGAACGACCACATCGCGTCACCGTCCGCACGGGTCTCGCGGATGCCGCCGAGTTTCTTGGTGGGGTCCGGGGCTTCCGTCGACCCGTTCACCGCCGCGCTGAAGCCGATGGCGATGCCGTCGATCAGGTGGAACCGCACGACGTGCTCGATCTGCGCGCCGTCCGATCCGGAGACCGCCCGCGCCCGTGAGGTGACGGCGTAGCTGCCCGCGGCCGGGTCCAGCGTCCCGGGCGTCACCTTGAAGGTGCGCCGGACCTTGTTGTTCGCGCCGACCAGCCAGACCCGGTCGTCGTCGGTCGAGTACACGACCCGCTCGCCCCGGCCGGACTGCGCGGGCAGGGCCGCCGGGTTCTTCTTGTCGCGGGGGGCCTTCGAGGTGGCGGCCTTGGGGGAGGCGCCGGCCTGCGGCTTGCCCAGGGTGTCCGGCACGCTCGCGGACGCCTGGTAGGCGAGGAAGCCGACTGCGGCGACCGCCGCCACGGTGAGCCCGGCCACGAATCCCGAGCTGCTCCTAGCCACCTTGTGTGCCCACCTCTCGTACTTCGTACGTCCTTGCTGTGACGGTAGCAGCAGGGGAGCGGGAGACCGGGGCGGCCGTACGTCCGGCTCGGGCGCCGTAGGCTGTTTGCGTGCTCTTGCTCGCTCTGGATACCGCCACCCCCGCCGTGACCGTCGCGCTGCACGACGGCACGTCCGTCATCGCCTCGTCGAGCCAGGTCGACGCGCGCCGCCACGGGGAGCTGCTCCTCCCGGCCGTGGACCGCGTGCTCGCCGCGGCGGGTCACCGCCTCGACGCCGTCACCGGCATCGTCGTCGGCGTGGGCCCCGGCCCGTACACCGGTCTTCGCGTCGGCCTGATGACCGCCGACACCTTCGGACTCGCGCTCGGCGTGCCGGTGCACGGCGTGTGCACCCTCGACGCGCTCGCGTACGCGGCCGACATCGACGGCCCCTTCGTCGCGGCGACGGACGCCCGCCGCAAGGAGGTCTACTGGGCGCGCTACGCCGACCGGCGCACCCGCGTCACCGACCCGGCCGTGGACCGTCCCGGCGACCTGGACGTCGGCGGGCTGCCCGCCGTCGGAGCGGGTGCGCTGCTCTACCCCGACACGTTCCCGGACGCGCACGCGCCCGAGCACGTCTCGGCGGCGGCGATGGCCTCGCTGGCCGCGGAACGGCTCGCCGCCGGCGTCGAACTGGAGGCGCCCCGGCCGCTCTACCTGCGCCGGCCGGACGCCCAGGTGCCCAAGAACTACAAGGTGGTCACCCCCAAGTGACCGACCACCCGTCTCCTGGAAGCCGCCCTCCGGCCACGCCGTCGCCCGGCGGGGCCGACGTGCGCGAGATGCGCTGGTGGGACATCGATCCCGTACTGGAACTGGAGAAGGACCTCTTCCCCGAGGACACCTGGTCCCGGGGCATGTTCTGGTCCGAGCTGGCCCACGCGCGCGGGCCCGAGGCGACGCGTCGGTACGTCGTGGCCCTCGACGGGGAGCGGCTCGTCGGGTACGCCGGACTCGCCGCCGCGGGCGACCTGGGCGACGTGCAGACCATCGCCGTCGCCCGCGACCAGTGGGGCACCGGGCTCGGCGCCCGGCTGCTCACCGAGCTGCTGCGCGCCGCGACCGCGTTCGAGTGCGCCCAGGTGATGCTCGAATGCCGCGTGGACAACGTCCGCGCGCAGAAGCTCTACGAGCGCTTCGGCTTCGAAGCCATCGGCGTCCGGCGCGGCTACTACCAGCCGGGGAACGTCGACGCCCTGGTCATGCGCCTCAACACGGCTGCGGACAGTGGCCCGGGAGCAGGCTCCCCCTCAGCAAACGGCGGACAAGGAACAGAGAGCAATGGCTGACGAACCACTCGTCCTCGGTATCGAGACCTCCTGCGACGAGACCGGCGTCGGCATCGTCCGCGGCACGACCCTGCTCGCGGACGCGATCGCGTCCAGCGTCGACGAGCACGCCCGGTTCGGCGGGGTCGTGCCCGAGGTCGCCTCCCGGGCCCATCTGGAGGCGATGGTGCCGACCATCGACCGCGCGCTGAAGGAGGCGGGCGTCAGCGCCCGTGACCTCGACGGCATCGCGGTGACCGCGGGTCCCGGCCTTGCCGGTGCGCTGCTCGTCGGCGTCTCCGCGGCGAAGGCGTACGCGTACGCGCTCGGCAAGCCGCTGTACGGCGTCAACCACCTCGCCTCCCACATCTGTGTGGACCAGCTGGAGCACGGTGCGCTGCCGGAGCCGACCATGGCGCTCCTCGTCTCCGGCGGGCACTCCTCGCTGCTGCTGTCCTCGGACATCACGTCCGACGTGCGGCCGATGGGCGCGACCATCGACGACGCCGCGGGGGAGGCGTTCGACAAGATCGCGCGCGTGCTGAACCTCGGCTTCCCGGGTGGCCCGGTCATCGACCGGTACGCCAAGGAGGGCGACCCGCAGGCGATCGCGTTCCCGCGCGGGCTCTCCGGGCCCCGCGATCCCGCGTACGACTTCTCGTTCTCCGGTCTGAAGACCGCCGTGGCCCGCTGGATCGAGGCGCGGCGGGCGGCGGGGGAGGAGGTGCCGGTGCGTGATGTGGCGGCGTCCTTCCAGGAGGCGGTCGTGGACGTGTTGACCCGCAAGGCCGTACGGGCCTGCAAGGACGAGGGCGTCGACCACCTCATGATCGGCGGCGGGGTGGCCGCCAACTCGCGGCTGCGGGCGCTCGCCGCGGAGCGCTGCGAGGCGGCCGGGATCCGGCTGCGGGTGCCGCGGCCCAAGCTGTGCACGGACAACGGCGCCATGGTGGCCGCCCTCGGTGCGGAGATGGTGGCGCGCAACCGGGCCGCCTCCGACTGGGACCTGTCCGCCGACTCGTCCCTCCCGGTGACGGACCCGCACGTGCCCGGCCAGGCCCACTCCCACTCCCACGACCACGTGCACGAGGTCAGCAAGGAGAACCTGTACTCGTGACCGTCGCCCTGATGTGGGAGGCACGGGCCGTGGCGGGGCGCGGGGAGGACCTGCTCGCCTGGGTGCGGGCGCAGGAACTGTCCGGCGCGCCGCTGCGCCGGGAGACCCTGCGGGCTCCCCAGGACCGGGTGCTCGTCATCACCTGGTGGGACGCCGCGTACGACGCGGAGCTGCCGGAACTGCCCGAGCCTGAAGGCGAGTTGGTGACCCGGGCGGTGCACCGGTGGAGGTTCGAGGCGGTGTCCTGAGCGCGTTCCGCGGGGGGAGTCCCGGACGGTGTCCGGGAGGGGTGCCTCGGGGTCGGCCGGTCCGGGCTTCCCGTGGACCATTGTTTTCCGGAAGACTCCTGCAAAGTTTCGCCTGCGCGTATGGAACCGTAGGGGGCGACCTGACACGTCGACGGAGGTGGGCGCAGTGGCCCGGGAGAGCATCAGGAACAAGGTGACGATCACCGAGATCGCCCGGCAGGCCGGGGTCTCGGTGCCCACCGTGTCGCGTGTCGTCAACGGCCGCTCGGACGTGTCCCCGGAGACCCGGGCCCGGATCGAGGACCTGCTGCGGCACCACGGCTACCGGCGCAAGCCGTCCGCGCCGGGGAACCGGGCAGCCCTCATCGACCTCGTCTTCAACGACCTGGACAGCCCCTGGGCGGTGGAGATCATCCGAGGGGTCGAGGACGTCGCGCACGCCGCGGGCGTGGGCACGGTGGTCTCCGCGATCCACGGCGCCTCGGGCTCCGCCCGGCAGTGGATGACCAATCTGCGCGCCCGCGCCTCGGACGGCGTGATCCTGGTGACCTCCGTCCTCGAACCGCGGCTGCACGAGGAGCTGCGGCGCCTCGGCGTGCCGCTCGTCGTCATCGACCCCGCGGGGTCGCCGTCCCTGGACGAGCCCACCGTCGGTGCCACCAACTGGGCCGGCGGCATGGCCGCCACGGAGCATCTGCTCGGCCTCGGCCACCGCAGGATCGGCTTCGTCGCCGGGCCCCCGCGGCTGCTCTGCTCGCGGGCCCGCCTCGACGGCTACCGGGCGGCGCTGGAGGGTGCCGGCGTCGAGGTCGACGACGCCCTGATCGTGCCGGGTGACTTCTACCACCAGGCCGGTTTCGACGGCTGCAACACCCTGCTCGACCTGGCCGAACCGCCGACCGCGCTGTTCGCCGCCAGCGACCAGATGGCGCTCGGTGCGATCGAGGCGCTGCGTCGCCGCGGGCTGCGGGTGCCCGAGGACATGAGCGTCGTCGGGTTCGACGACCTGCCCGAGGTCCGCTGGTCGGCGCCGCCGCTGACGACCGTGCGCCAGCCGCTGGCCGACATGGGCAAGCTGGCCACGCGCACGGTGCTGCGGCTCGCGCTCGGCGAGGAGCCGGCGTCGCCCCGGGTGGAGCTCGCGACCGAGCTGGTCGTGCGGGCGAGCACGGCGGCGCCGGCCGTCTGAGACGGTCGCCCGTCGTCGTTCGAGGGGCACGCGGGCGCGCCGGTCCGGGTCTTCGCCGCCGCGTGCCGCCCCGGCGCAGGCGGGCCTGACCCGCGGTCGCCCGCGGCCTTCCGGTGGGCCGTGCCCGGGCTCGCCCGCGCCCTTCCGGTCAGCCCCTCCCCGGTCGGCCCGCGTCCTTTCGGCGAGCGGGTCGGCCCACGCCCTCCGACGAGTCGCCCCGGGGCTCGTCCGCATCCCGTGGCGAGCCTCCGCCGTGGCCGCCGGCGCTCCATTCGGCGGGCCGTTCCCCGAGGTCGGAGAGAGGTCCGGGGCCCGCCGACTCCCATATTTGTCAGGAGCGTTGACATACCTGTCGCGCGCCCGTAACTTCCGTGCGCACTCGACCGATAATTTTCGGCTCTCTTCCGGAAGGTATGCGATGCGAGCGTTGGGCAACACCTCTCTCTCCCGCCGCGGGTTCATGGCGGCCTCAGCGGCGACCGGGCTGGGTGCGGCCGCCCTGAGCGCGTGCGGCTCCTCCGACAGCGGGAACAGCTCGGGCAAGACCACCATCGAGTGGTGGAACATCACCACCACCCAGCCCGCGAAGAAGCTGTGGGCCCAGCGCGCCAGGGAGTTCGAGGCGGCGCACCCCGACGTGAAGGTCAAGGTCGTCACGCTGGAGAACGAGGCGTACAAGTCGAAGATGACCGCGCTGACCACCTCGGGGAAGCTGCCGGACATCTTCCACACCTGGGGCGGCGGCGTCCTCCAGCAGCAGATCGACGCGGGCCTGGTCGAGGACCTGACCGAGAAGGTGGCCCCCTGGACGAAGCAGTACGTGCCCGCCGCCCTGGCGGCCTACCGCTTCGAGGACAAGACGTACGCCGTCCCGTTCGACATCGGCATGGTCGGCTTCTGGTACAACAAGGCGCTCTTCGCCAAGGCCAAGATCACCACTCCGCCCACCACCTGGTCCGCCTACCTCGACGCCGTCAAGGCCCTGAAGAGCGCGGGGATCACGCCCATCGCCCTGGCCGGCAAGGAGAAGTGGCCCGGCATGTACTACTGGGCGTACCTCGCGATGCGGGTCGCCGGACTCGACGCGATGCAGAAGGCCGCGACCGACGCCGACTTCACCGGTGAGGGCTTCGTCAAGGCGGGCGAACACCTCAAGGAACTCGTCGCCCTCGAACCGTTCCAGAAGGGCTTCCTCGGCGCGGCCTACTCCACGCCCAACGGCGAGGCGGCCGCGATGGGCAACGGCAAGGCGGCCATGGAACTGATGGGCCAGTGGGCGCCCGTCGTCGAGAGCGACGCCGGCAAGGGCATCGGCAAGGACCTCGGCTTCTTCTCGTTCCCCGCCGTCGAGGGCGGACAGGGCGCGCTCACCGAGGTGTTCGGCGGAGGCGGCGGCCACGCGGTGCGCAAGGGAGCGCCGGACGCGGCGGTGGAGTTCCTGAAGTTCTTCGCCGAGAAGGAGTTCGCCGCCAAGCTGGTCAAGGACACCGGACTGATCCCGGTGTCCAAGGACGTGCGCTCCGCGCTGACCGACGCGAACCTCACCGCCGTGTCCGACGCGTTGAACTCGGCCACCGGTTTCCAGCTCTACCTCGACCAGGCGTACGCCCCTGCCGTCGGCCAGGAGATCAACGACAGCGTCGCCGCACTCATCGCGGGCTCCAAGTCCCCGCAGCAGGTGACCCGTTCGGTCACCGAGGTGGCCAAGAGCGAGAAGAGCTAGCGGCCGGCGATGACGCATTCGACGACATCGACCCCGTATGCGCCCGAGCTCGGCAAGGTGCCGGAGCCGGGGTCCGTGCCCGCGGCTGCCGGGCCGCGCAGGCCCGTGCTGCGCCGCCTGGGCGACTGGCTCTCGGCGGTCGTCTTCACGGTCCCCGCGCTCGCCCTGTTCGGCCTCCTGGTGCTGGTGCCGATGGGCTACGCGTTCTACGTCAGCTTCTTCGACTGGGGCGGATTCGGTTCACCCACGGACGTCACGGGGTTCGGCAACTACACCCGGCTGTTCGAGGACCCGGTGTTCCTCGGGGACCTGTGGCGCGGCGGGCTGCTGATCGGCTTCTCCATAGCCCTCCAGCTGCCGTTCGCGCTCGCCATGGCCGTGCTGCTCAACCAGGAGCTGCGCGGCCGGGCCGTCTACCGGATGCTGTTCTTCGCCCCGTACATCCTGTCCGAGGTCATCACCGGCGTGCTGTTCGGCATGATCTTCGCGCCGGGGGACGGACTCGCCGACCGGCTGCTCGGCGCGGTGGGGCTCGACGGCCTCGGCGGGGAGTGGTTCGCGGGACAGCACACGGTCCTGCCCACGCTCTTCCTCGTCATGACGTGGAAGTACTTCGGCTTCCACATGATGCTCTACCTGGCCGGCCTCCAGGGCATCCCGGCCGAGCTGTACGAGGCCGCCCGCATCGACGGCGCCGGCACCTGGCAGCGCTTCCGCCACATCACGCTGCCGCTGCTCGCGCCGACCCTGCGGATCAGCGCGTTCCTCTCCGTCATCTTCTCCATCCAGCTCTTCGACCTGGTCTGGGTGATCACCACGGGCGGCCCCGACCATGCCTCCGAGACGATGGCGATCAGCATGGTCCAGTACGGCTTCAAGCGCTATCAGATGGGCTATGCGAGCGCCATCAGCGTCGTGATGTTCCTCATCAGTCTGGTCTTCGCCCTCGCCTACCAGCGCTTCGTGCTGCGCCGTGACACCGAAGGAGCCCTCACCACCATGCGAGCCAACCGATGAGCGGCGCGACGGGTGTCCCGAAGAGCATCGTGCGCCGGCGCAGGCTGCGCATCCTCCCCGTGTACGTGATCCTCTGGGTGGTCGGCGTCTTCATGGTCACCCCGCTCCTGTACACGCTGGTCTCCGGTTTCAAGTCGACCGAACAGCTCTCCAGCAACCCGTTCGGGCTGCCGTCGCCCTGGGTGACCTCGAACTACACGTCCCTGCTCGGCTCGGGCGCGTTCTGGCGGTCCGTGGGCAGCAGCACGGTGATCGCCGTGGGCGCCACGCTGCTCACCGTGGCGACCGCCGCGCTCGCCGCGTTCGCGCTGGCCCGGTTCGCCTTCCGCGGGCGGGAGCTGGTGTTCACGCTGTTCACCATGGGCCTGATGTTCCCGTTCGCGGTGGCGATCCTGCCGCTGTTCATCCTGCTGCGCACCTTCGGGCTCCTCGACAACCCCTGGGGCGTGATCCTGCCGGAGGCGGCCTTCGGGCTGCCGGTGACGATCATCATCCTGCGCGGATTCTTCCGGGAGATACCCGGCGAGCTGGAGGAGGCCGCGACCCTCGACGGCTGCTCCCGCTTCGGCTTCTTCTGGCGCATCCTGCTGCCGCTGGCCCGGCCCGCGCTCGGCACGGTCTCCGTCCTCGCCATCGTCAGCAGCTGGAACCAGTTCCTGCTCCCGCTGCTCGTCTTCAGCGAGCCCACCTGGTGGACGATCCCCGTCGGCATCCAGCAGTTCCAGGGCCAGTACGCCTCGGACGTGGCCCGCATCTTCGCGTACCTGGTGCTCGCCATGGCACCCGCCCTCGCCTTCTACGCGGTCGCCGAACGCCAGTTGATCGGCGGCATCACGCTCGGCGCGACCAAGGGATAGGGCCCGCCCCGCGGTGCACGCCCGTCCGGGCGGGCCCCGGCGGACCGTTCCGTCGCCGAACCACTTCACCGACGTGAGGAGTTACATGACCCACCCCTGGCAGGATCCCGCTCTGCCCGCCGACGTCCGTGCCGCCGACCTGCTCGCCCGGATGACCCCGCGCGAGCGGATCGCCCAGCTCTACAGCGTCTGGCCCGGCTCCGACGAGACGCCCGGAGGGGACATGGCGCCGCTCCAGCACGCCCTGTCCGAGGACATCGACCTGGCGGAACTCCTCCCCGACGGGCTGGGCCAGCTCACCCGCCCCTTCGGCACCGCCCCCGTCGACCCCGCGGAGGGCACCGCCCGGCTGGCCTCCCTCCAGGAACGCATCCGGTCGGCCAACCGCTTCCGGCTGCCCGCGCTCGCCCACGAGGAGTGCCTCACCGGCTTCACCGCCTGGCGGGCCACCGTCTTCCCCACCCCGCTCGCCTGGGGTGCCGCCTTCGACCCCGCCCTGGTCCGGGAGATGGCCTCGGCGATCGGCGCCTCCATGCGCTCGGTCGGCGTGCACCAGGGCCTCGCCCCCGTGCTCGACGTCGTGCGCGACCCCCGCTGGGGCCGCACCGAGGAGTCGATCGGCGAGGACCCGTACCTCGTCGCGACCATCGGCACCGCCTACGTCCAGGGCCTGGAGTCGGCGGGCGTCGTCGCCACCCTCAAGCACTTCGCCGGGTACTCGGCCTCGCGCGCGGGCCGCAACCACGCGCCCGCGTCGATCGGCCCGCGCGAGCTCGCCGACGTCATCCTGCCCCCGTTCGAGATGGCCGTGCGGGAGGGCGGCGCCCGCTCGGTGATGGCCGCGTACAACGACCTCGACGGACTGCCCGCGCACGCCCACCATCGGCTGCTCACCGAACTGCTCCGCGAGGAATGGCAGTTCACCGGCACGGTGGTCGCCGACTACTTCGGCGTCTCCTTCCTGGAGTCGACGCACGCGATCACCGACTCCCCGGCCGGGGCCGCGGCGCTGGCCCTCGCCGCGGGCGTGGACGTGGAACTGCCCGCGGTGCGCTGCTACGGCGCCGGGCCGCTCGACGAGGAGCTCGTGGACCGGGCCGCGCTGCGGGTGCTGACCCAGAAGTGCGAGCTCGGCCTGCTGGACCCCGACTGGTCGTCGCCCGCCACGGACTCCGCGGCCGTGGACCTCGACCCGCCCCACATGCGGGCGCTCGCGCGGCAGCTGGCCGAGGAGTCGGTCACCCTGCTGGCCAACGGCGGGGTGCTGCCGCTCGCACCGGGCACCGGGCGGATCGCCGTGCTCGGCCCGCTCGCCGACGACGCGGCGGCCCTCCTCGGCTGCTACACCTTCCCCCGTCACGTGCTGCTCGACCACCCCGACGTGCCGATGGGCGTCGAGGTGCCCACGCTGCTCGAAGCGCTGCGCGCGGAGCTGCCGGACACCGAGTTCACCGAGGACCCGGTCGCGGCCGACGTGTGTGTCGTCGCCGTCGGCGACCGCTCCGGGTTGTTCGGACGCGGCACGTCGGGCGAGGGCTGCGACGCGGCCGACCTGGAACTGCCCGACGGACAGGGCGAGGTGGTGGAGAAGGCGCTGGCGTCGGGGACCCCGGTCGTGCTGGTCGTGCTCTCCGGGCGCCCGTACGCGCTCGGCCGCTGGGCCGACCGGTGCGCGGCGGTGGTGCAGGCATTCTTCGCGGGCCAGGCGGGCGGCTCGGCCGTCGCCGGTGTGCTGTCCGGACGCGTCAACCCCTCGGGGCGGCTCCCGGTGAGCGTGCCCCGCGACCCCGGCGGGCAGCCGGGCACGTATCTGGCACCGCCGCTGGGCCGCCGGGGCGAGGCGAGCAGCCTCGACCCCACCCCGCTGTTCCCGTTCGGGCACGGCCTGTCGTACACGTCCTGGGACTGGCAGCCGCCGACGGTCGACGACCGTTCGTTCCCGACGGACGGCGTGACGACGCTGCGGCTGACCGTCCGCAACACGGGGGAGCGGGCCGGCACGGAGGTCGTCCAGCTGTATCTCCACGACCCGGTCGGCAAGGTGGCGCGGCCCGTGGTCCGGCTGATCGGTTACGCGCGGGTGCCGCTGGAGGCGGGCACGTCGGCGGAGGTGCACTTCACCGTGCCGGCGGACCTGGCCGCCTACACCGGCCCTGACGGCGACCGGATCGTCGAACCCGGGGCGCTGGAACTGCGGTTGGCGGTGTCCGGCGCGGACGAGGGGGTGCGCTGGACGGTGCCGGTGACACTGACCGGACCCGAGCGGGTGGTGGGGCCCGGACGACGGATGCGGAGCGAGGTGCGCGTGAAGTGAGGCGGCGGGACGAGCTCCGACTCTTTCGCGCCAACAGCCGATCGTTCTGTCGGCGCATGGCGCGCACAGGAGGGTCGGAGCGCGGGTGGGCGGGGCTACGATCCCGCCCATGAATCCCGCGAAGCCGCCGCGAACCCCGGGAACACGCACGTCGACGCGTCCGCCCGCGCAGACCGCGACGCTCGCCGAGATCGCCCGCGAGGCCGGCGTGTCCGCGCCGACCGTTTCGAAGGTGCTCAACGGCCGCGCGGACGTGGCCCCCGGGACGCGTACGCGCGTGGAGGCGCTGCTGCGTTCGTACGGCTACCGGCGGCGCCGGGCCGAGGCGACCCGCTCGCCCCTCATCGACCTGGTCTTCCACGAGCTGGAGAGCGCCTGGGCGATGGAGGTGATCCGGGGCGTCGAGAACGTCGCCCGGGACGAGGGGCTGAGCGTCGTCCTCTCCGAGAGCGCGGGCCGGCTGACCCCCGGACGCACCTGGGCGGACCAGGTCGCCGCCCGTCGCCCGCACGGCGTGGTCCTCGTGCTCTCCGGCCTCGACGAGTCCGGGCAGGCGCTGCTGACCAGCAGGTCCATCCCGTTCGTGGTGATGGACCCGGCCGGCGACCCCGGCGACGACGTGCCGTCCGTCGGGGCCACCAACTGGCACGGCGGCCTGGCCGCCACCCGTCACCTCGTCGAGCTGGGCCACACCCGGATCGGCGCGATCAGCGGGCCCACACGCATGATGTGCAGCCGCGCCCGCGTCGACGGGTACCGGGCCGCGCTGGAGACGGCGGGGCTGCCGTCCGACCCGGCCCTGATCCGGCCGGGCACCTTCCACCACGACAGCGGCTACCGGGCGGGCCTCGAACTGCTGCGCCTCCCGGACCGGCCCACCGCCGTCTTCGCGGGCAACGACCTCCAGGCGCTCGGACTGTACGAGGCCGCGCGCGAGCTCGGGCTGCGCATCCCCGGGGACCTGAGCGTCGTCGGGTTCGACGACCTGCCGGTGGCCCGCTGGGTCGGCCCGCCGCTGACGACGGTACGGCAGCCGCTCACCGAGATGGCCGAGGCGGCGGCGCGGCTGGTGCTCCAACTGGGCCGCGAGGAACGGCCGCCGTCGGCGACACGCGTGGAACTGGCCACGAGCCTCGTGGTGCGCAGCAGCACCGGCGCGCCTCCGGCGTAGCGGGGACGTCCGGCGGCCGACCCGTACGGCGGCTGCCGTGCCGCACGGCGGTGGCTCCGCGCGGCGAGGAAGGCGATACAGGCGTGACGGATGTCTTGACGAGTTATGGGAGCGCTCCCATACTGCTCCGCAGTCAATCGGTTGAACGACCGAAACTTTCGGAGGCACCCGCCATGAGAACCTCCAGAACATCCTTAGGGAAACGACTCTCGGCCTTGTTCACGGGCGCCGCGGCCGTGGCCGCCCTGCTCGCCGCCGGGACGACCGCCCACGCCGCCGACACCCCGCTGCGCGACCTGGCCGCGGCCAAGGGCAAGGTCATCGGCACCGCGGTCACCGGATCCAGACTCACCGGCACCTACGGCGACATCGCCGGCGGCCAGTTCAACTCGCTGACCCCGGGCAACGCCATGAAATGGGGCTCGGTCGAGCCCACCCGGGGCAGCTTCAACTGGTCCGAGGCCGACCAGATCGTCGCCTTCGCCCAGGCCCACAACCAGCAGGTGCGCGGGCACACCCTCGTCTGGCACAGCCAGAACCCGAGCTGGCTGACGAACGGCACCTGGACGCAGGCGCAGCTCAGCAGCCTGCTCCAGGACCACATCACCACCGAAGTCACCCGGTACAAGGGCAAGCTGGCGGCCTGGGACGTGGTGAACGAGCCGTTCAACGAGGACGGCACCTACCGCTCGACGCTCTGGTACAACGGCCTCGGTGCCGACTACATCGCCCAGGCGCTGACCTGGGCGCACGCCGCCGACCCGAGCGCCAAGCTCTACATCAACGACTACAACGTCGAGGGCGTCAACGCGAAGAGCACCGCCCTCTACAACCTGGTCAAGTCGCTGAAGGACCGCGGCGTCCCGATCGACGGCGTCGGCCTCCAGGCCCACCTGATCCTCGGCCAGGTCCCGGGCACGCTCCAGCAGAACATCCAGCGCTTCGCCGACCTCGGCGTCGACGTCGCGGTCACCGAGCTGGACATCCGTATGCAACTCCCCGCCGACAGCTCGAAGCTGGCGCAGCAGGCCGCCGACTACAAGGCCGTGTTCGACGCGTGCGTCGCGGTCACCCGGTGCGCCGGTGTCACCGTCTGGGGCTTCACGGACTCCGACTCCTGGATCCCGGACGTCTTCCCGGGCTACGGCGCGGCGACCCCGTACGACGAGAACTACGCCCCGAAACCGGCGTACTCCGCGATCGCGACCGCGCTGGGCGGGACGTCGACGCCGCCTCCCACCGGCGCGTGCACCGCGACGTACGGCGTCACGAGCCAGTGGAACACGGGCTTCACGGGCCAGGTGACGATCGCCTGCTCCGGGGCCGCGCTGTCGTCGTGGAAGGTGAACTGGACGTACGGCGCGGGCCAGCGGATCACCCAGGCCTGGAACGCCACCTGCACGCAGACGGGTGCGGCCGTCAGCTGCTCCAACGCCTCCTACAACGGGACCGTACCCAGCGGCGGTTCGGTGACCTTCGGCTTCAACGCCTCGTGGAGCGGGAGCAATCCGGCCCCGACGGTGACCCTGGGCTGAGCCCGCACCGCGATCGCTGAGGTACGCCTGAGAAGTCTGAGAATTTCCGAAGGAAACCCGAGAACAGGTTCCTGCTCGTCATAATTCGGACTTACGTTCCTCTGCGTGACGGGTGAGGACGAGCACGGGGACGACCGCGAGGGCGTCGCGGGACACGGCGGCCGGCGGCGCCTGCTGAAGGCGGTCGGCGCCGTTCTCGCCGGCGTCCTCGTGCTCTGCGCGTCCGGTGCCGGCTGGGCGTACTGGCATCTCGACCACAACATCAAGAGCGTCGACATCGACAGCGCGCTCGGCGACGACCGGCCGGCCCGGGCGGTGCCGACGCCGAGCGCGTCCGCCATCGGGTCCGCTTCCGCCTCCGCCGCCCCGCTGCCGAGCGGCGCGCTGACCATCCTGGTCCTCGGCTCCGACTCCCGCAGCGGCGAGCGCAACGAGAAGCTCGGCGGCGGTGACAGCGGCGGGGCGCGCTCCGACACGGCGATGGTCGTCCACCTCGACGAGGGTCGCAGGCACGCGACGGTGGTGAGCATCCCCCGGGACACCCTGGTGACCCGTCCGTCGTGCCCGACGCCGTCCGGGGGGACCACGGCGGTGGCGCACGGAGTGATGTTCAACAGCGCCTACGCGGTGGGCGGTCCGGTCTGCGCGGTGAAGACGGTCGAGTCCATGACCGGCATCCGCATGGACCACTACGTCGAGATCGACTTCGCCGGTTTCGCGGACCTGGTCGACGCGCTCGGCGGTGTCACCGTCACGACCGACGAGGACATCGACGACGACCTGAGCCATCTGCATCTGGCGGCCGGCGAGCACCACCTCGACGGCACGCGGGCGCTGGCACTGGCCCGGACGCGCCACGGCATCGGAGACGGCAGCGACCTCGGGCGCATAGGCCTCCAGCAGAAGCTGGTGAAGGCGCTGCTGGCGCGGATCTCGGCCACCGACCTGCTCGCCGACCCGGCCAGGCTCTACAAGGTCGCGGACGCGGTGACCGGGAGCCTGACGACGGACACCGGACTCGACTCGCTGGGCGAGCTGTCGAGACTCGGCCGGAGCCTGAAGGGCCTGTCGTCCGACGCCGTCGAGACGGTGATGATGCCGGTGGTGACCGCACCCACGGACCACAACCGGGTGGTGGCCCGGGAACCGGCGGCCACCGAGCTGTGGAAGTCGCTCAGGTGACGCCGGGGCGATCAGCCGGCACCCACCCGTTCGCACCCTGCTGACCTGCGAAAACGGCATCGGTGGAAGAAACTTCGAAGAAATTCCGCAGCGGTGTCGATACGGGCGTGCCCCGTTCGACGCATGGGTGAGAGGCGGGGAGGAGCTCCGCCTCCGACGCACAAGAGTCACGGATACGAGGAGTCACCATGCCGCGTTACCTGTCGCTGGTCCAGATCGACGAGAGCACCGCGCCCGCCGAGGGCCCGAGCCCCGAACTGATGCAGCGGATGGGCGAGCTCATCGAGGAGATCACGAAGGCCGGGGTCATGCTCGACACCGCCGGGCTGACGCCCAGCGCCCAGGGCAAAAGGGTGCACTGGCAGAGCGGGCAGCTGTCCGTCACCGACGGGCCCTTCACCGAGTCCAAGGAGGTCGTCGGCGGCTACGCGCTCATGCAGTGCAAGGACATGGCCGAGGCCCTGGAGTGGACCAAGCGGTTCCTGAAGGTGCACGAGGAGCACTGGACGGTGACCTGTGAGGTCCGGGAGATCGCGGAGGGCTGACCGGGAGCACGGCCGGGGCCCCGCCCCGGCCGCCCGGGCTCCCGCCGGGCCCTGGGGACGGCCCGGCCCTGGGGACCGCTTTGCCCGGCCGCCCGGAGGGTGTCTGATGGTGGGCTGTGGAAGAGCAGCCCACCATCACCGCAGCCGGGTCCGACCGCAGCGCCCAGGAAACCGTCGAGACGATCTTCCGGATCGAGTCGCCGCGCATCATCGCCGGCGTCGCCCGGATCGTCCGGGACGTCGGCATCGCCGAGGAACTCGCCCAGGACGCACTGGTCGCGGCCCTGGAGCAGTGGCCGCGCGACGGTGTGCCCGACAATCCGGGCGCCTGGCTGACGGCCACGGCCAAGCACCGCGCCATCGACCTCGTACGCCGCCGGGAGCGGTACGCGCGCAAGCTGGAGGAGGTCGGCCGGGACCTCTCGCTGTCCGCGCCGCACCACGTCGACGAACCCTCCGACCCGGACGACATCGACGACGACCTGCTCCGCCTCGTCTTCACCGCATGCCATCCGGTCCTCTCCGCCGAGGCCCGTATCGCGCTCACCCTGCGTCTCCTGGGCGGCCTGACGACCGCCGAGATCGCCCGTGCCTACCTCACGTCCGAGGCGACGGTCGCCCAGCGCATCGTGCGCGCCAAGCGGACGCTGGCGGCGAAGGGCGTCGCCTTCGAGGTCCCGTACGGCCCCGAACGGGAGGCCCGGCTGGGGTCGGTCCTGGAGATCATCTACCTGGTCTTCAACGAGGGCTACGCGGCCACGGCGGGCGACGACCTGCTGCGCCCCGCCCTGTGCGAGGACGCCCTGCGGCTGGCGCGCGTGCTCGCCGAGCTGATGCCCAAGGAGCCCGAGGTGCACGCGCTCGCCGCCCTGCTGGAGCTCCAGGCGTCCCGCACACCCGCCCGTACCTCCGTCTCGGGCGAACCGGTCCTGCTCAGGGACCAGAACCGCCGCCGCTGGAACCGCATGCTGATCCGCCGCGGCTTCACCGCGCTGGGCCGGGCCAACGCCGTGGCCGTGGGCAGCCCGGGCCCGTACGCGCTCCAGGCCGCCATCGCCGCCTGCCACGCGCAGGCGTACGCGTACGAGGACACGGACTGGGGACAGATCGCCACCCTCTACGCCCTGCTGGCGGCCCGTACGCCGTCCCCGGTGGTCGAGCTGAACCGTGCCGTCGCCGTCTCGATGGCCGAGGGGCCCGGCCCCGCCCTGGAGATCGTCGACGCCCTCTGCGGTGAACCCGCCCTGCGCGACTACCACTTGCTGCCCAGCGTGCGCGGCGATCTGCTGGCCCGGCTCGGCCGCACGGAGCAGGCGCGGGCGGAGTTCGAGCGGGCGGCCGCGCTGGCGCGCAACGAACGGGAGCGGGAGCTGCTGGCGGCCCGGGCACGTGAGCTGGGCGGGGCGTGAGCGTTCCCGCCGTAACTCCATTCCCAAGGTGATCAGCGACGGCTTACAGTTGCGCCGCTGCCGTACACGGGCGTGACGCTCTTCGTTCGCCCCGAAGACCCCTGAGGGACACGGTCCGGCAGCCCATCGCTACCTGGGGGGTACACCCATGAGGACTTCCGCGCGCCACAGACTCGTGGCGCTCACCGCGGTGACGGCGCTCGCCGCCGGCACCGCGACCGCGCTGGCGCCCGGAGCGGCGGCCGACGTCACCGGATGGCCGGCGACCGACGGCAGGATCGCCGTGGCCGGCGACGGCATCATGTCGGTGGACGTCACCGGCAACGACGAGAAGCGCATCTCCAACGGCTCCGACGACGAGTCGCCCGCGTGGTCGCCCGACGGCAGCCGCGTGGTCTTCGAGGACGCCGGATCACTGC
The DNA here is from genome assembly GCF_055558435.1 of Streptomyces sp. NPDC025784. NCBI lineage: Bacteria > Bacillati > Actinomycetota > Actinomycetes > Kitasatosporales > Streptomycetaceae > Streptomyces > Streptomyces sp. NPDC025784. The sequence goes on along the minus strand of NZ_JBVHMN010000018.1, from coordinate 94,299 downwards.
AGACCATCGGCGTCACCGGCAGCACCCGGACGACGGTCTACGAAGGTGCCGACAGCGGCCCCTCGGCGTCGCACCCGACGTACTGGACCTACGGCCGCGAGATCGTCTACTCCGCGGCGAGCAAGCTGTACTCCATTCCCGCCGACGGCGGCACCCCGGTCCGGCTGTCGGCCTCCGGCGGATGCGACACCCTGCCGAGCGGCGACGCGGTCGGAAGACGTCTCGTCTTCCAGCGCAACGGCGGCTCGTGCACCACCAAGACGCCGTCGGTCGTGCTCTACGACGCGGCGACGAAGACGCAGACCACGCTCGTCGCGAACGGCGGCTCGCCCGCCCTCTCGCCCGACGGCACCAAGGTCGCGTTCGTGCGCGCCGTCGACGGTCACCGCCAGCTGTTCTCCGTCAACACCGACGGCACGGGCGAGCGCCGCCTGACCGACGACGACGGCGACTACGACACCCCCTCCTGGGCGCCCGCGAGCGACCGGCTCGTCGTGCACTTCGACCGGCCCACCAGCGGCGGCCGCCAGGAGAGCAACGTCGTCATGACGATCACCGCGGACGCGGTGACGGAGGGCGAGCCCTTCCCGTGGGGCGGCCGTTCGCCCGCCTGGCAGCCGCTCCGCAAGAACACCGTCGTCCGGGTCTGGGGTGCCGACGTCTACGGCAGCAACATCGCCGGCTCCCGCTGGACCTGGAACACGGTCGGCCAGAGCGAGGCGGGGCTGATGAACGCCTCGTCCGCCGTCCTGGTCTCCCGGGACAGCCAGTCGTACGCGCTCACGGCGCCCGCCCTCGCGGGCAAGAAGCACGGACCGGTCCTGCTGACGCCCTCGACCTCGGTCTCCTCGGCCGTGCAGGCGGAGCTGAAGCGCGTGCTCAAGCCCGGCGCCACGGTCTACCTGGTCGGTGGCACGTCGATCCTCAGCAGCGCGGTCGCCTCGAAGGTCTCCGCGCTGGGCTTCACCCCGAAGCGGCTGGCGGGGACCTCGCGCTACTCGACCTCGGTCGCCGTCGCGAAGTCCGTCACCAGCGCTCCCCAGTACGTGTTCCTGGCGACCGGCACCGACTACCACTCGGCGCTCGCCGCCGCGTCCGCCGCGGGCTCCCTCGGGACCGGCGGCAAGGCCGTCGTCGTGCTCAACGACGGGAACTCGCTGACCTCGTCGGTGAAGTCGTACCTGAACGGCCTCGACCCGGACGACACCTACATGATCCCGGTCGGCGCCTCGGCGAAGTACGCGCTCACCCACACGTCCTTCTCCAACTGGCCCTCCCGGTACACCTACTACCCGGTGACCGCGTCCACCAACGAGGGCACCGCGGCCGCGCTGGCCGCGATGTGGTGGCGCGCGCCGAGCAGCGCGGCGCTGGCGTCCACGGACAGCTGGCGCGGCGGTGCCACCGCGGGCGCCGCGATGAACGTGTTCGGGCCGCTGCTGTGGACGGACGTCACCGCCCTCTCCGCCGACACCAGGTCCTACCTGGTCAAGGGCGCCGCGAACCTGGGCGGTCTGGCGGTCTTCGGCGGCACCGGCTCGGTGTCGACGGCGGCACTGAACTCCGCGGGCGCGGCGATCAGCGCGAGCGGCAGCCAGTGGACGTACATGCCGGACTACAACGGCCTCGCCCCGCAGGCGAGTTCGTTCTCCTCGGCCACGGTCGGCGGGCCGGCCGCGGGTGCTCCGACGGTGCGCACCGGCACGGCGCCGCAACCTGTCGCCGCGCCGGACCTCGCTCCGCTCAGCAGCCGCCACCAGCAGTAGGCGGCCGGGCGGGTGCCCCCACCAGCATGGTCGGGGCACCCGCCACCCGCGTCAGGAACACCGTCGCGGAAGCGGGCCCCTGCGGCTTCACCTTCCGCCGCAGCTCCTCCGGCTCGACGGCCGAGCCCCGCTTCTTGACCGTCAGCACACCGACCTCGCGCTCCCGCAGCAACGCCTTCAGGCGCTTGACGTTGAAGGGCAGCAGGTCGGTGATCTCGTAGGCGGAGGCGTACGGCGTCGGGCGCAGCTCGTCCGCCGTGACGTAGGCGATGGTCTCGTCGATCAGGCCGCCGTCGAGGTCCTCGGCCACCTCCGCGACCAGGTGTGCGCGGATGACGGCGCCGTCGGGCTCGTACAGGTAGCGGCCGACCGGACGCACAGCGGGATCGGGCAGGCCCCGTCCGCGCAGTTCGCGCGGGCCGGGCAGCAGGGTGGCCCGCACCAGCCCCGGCTCGGTGCCGAACCACAGCACCGCCTCCTTCACGTCCCCGCCGTCGGAGATCCACTCGGCCTCGGCCTCGGCGGGCACCGTCTCGTGCGGGATGCCGGGGGCGATCTTCAAGGCGGCCAGCGGCGCCTTCGTCGCGGTCTCGACCGCCCAGGACAGCGGCGGCGAGTAGGCCTCCGGGTCGAAGATCCGGCCCCGGCCGCCACGCCGTGCCGGGTCCACGAAGACCGCCTCGTACGCGGAGGTGTCGACGGCGGTGACATCCGCCTCGCTCACCTCGATCAGCTCCGAGAGCCCCAGCGCGTCCGCGTTCGCGCGGGCGACCGCCGCGGTCAGCGGGTCGCGGTCGACGGCGAGGACCCGGATGCCGGCGCGGGCCAGCGCGATCGCGTCGCCGCCGATCCCGCAGCACAGGTCGGCCACGGAGCGGATGCCCAGCTCCTGGAACCGCCGCGCGCGGTGGGCCGCCACGCTCGTCCGCGTCGACTGCTCGACCCCGTTCGGGGTGAAGAACATCCGCTCCGCGTCCTCGGCTCCGAACTTCGCCGTGGCCCGCTGCCGCAGCCGCTCCTGCCCGAGGGCGGCGGAGACCAGCTCGGCCGGGTGCTCGCGGCGCAGCCGGGTGGCCACGGCCAGTTCCCGCGCCGGTTCGGTGCCGCGGACCTCGTCGAGCAGGGCGCGGCCCTCGGGGGTGAGGAGGGAGGCGAAGGAGACGTCGTTCACCGGCCCATTGTGGGCCAGTCGGTGGATGCTGCGCGTCCGGCAGTGGGGCCGCGGTGGTGTCGGGGCCTCGTGAGCGGCTCGCGCTGGGAAGATCCCGCACCATGCGATCAGTGCGACAAAACGATAAAAACGCCGCAATGTGGGCCGGTGTTCGCGGCGGTCTTGCCGTGCTCGCCCTCACCGCTCTCGCCTCCGGCTGCTCCGGCGAGGAATCCGGCGTCAAGGGGACCCCCGGCCAGCCGAAGGTCAAGGCGTCCCCTGCCGCCGGCTCCTATGCCGACCGGGTGAGCAACACCCAGGCCGAGCGCGTCGCCGCCGCCGCGCGCTGGGGCCTGGACAGGGCGCCGCTCGTGCCCCCGGCGCCGCCCGCCACGAAGCCGGTGATCAAGGCCCGTGACGGGTTCGAGGTCGACGGCCAGGAGGAGGAGGGACTGCCCCCGGTCTTCACCACCGTCCCCACCAAGGACAAGGTCGTCTTCCTCACCATCGACGACGGCGAGGAGAAGGACCCGAAGTTCCTGCGGATGATGAGCGACCTGAAGATCCCGTACACCGCCTTCCTCAGCAACTACCTGATCAAGGACGACTACGGGTACTTCCGCGAGATGCGCGACCGTGGTGTCAGCCTCAACAATCACACGCTGCACCACCCGTACCTCCCCGGGCTGTCGTACGACGAGCAGACGGAGGAGATCTGCGGCATGCAGGCCATCATGACGAAGCAGTTCGGCAAGCGCCCGACGCTCTTCCGGCCGCCCTACGGCAACTACAACGGCGACACCCTGCGCGCCGCCAAGTCCTGCGGCATCAAGTACGCCCCGATCTGGGACGAGGAGGTCTACGTCGACCACTGGGAGTACCGCGAGGACGACCGCGACCTGCACCCCGGCGACATCGTCCTGACCCACTTCCGGGGCCGCGCCGACTGGGACGGCACGATGACCGACATGGTCCGCCGCTTCCTGAAGAAGGTCACGGACAAGGGGTACGCGGTGGCGCGCCTGGAGGACTACCTGTGAGGCTCCGGGCGCGGCGCCCGGCGCGCCCGCGGCCACCGCACCCGGCGCGGCGCGGGATGCGCGCGCTCGGTGCCGGACTGCTCGCCGCCGTGCTGCTCACCGGCTGCGCCCAGTCCGTCGACCCCATCGAGCGGCTGGGCAAGAAGGCGGCGCAGAAGGTACGGCCCCGGGAGGCGGCGTACCGCCGCTGGGGCCTCGCCACCCCGCTCGCCCGCCCGCCGCGCCCGCCCGCCCGGACCGTCGCGCGCCCCGCCGGCCCCGGACTGCCACCCGTCGTGGACCACGTCTCCACCCACGACCGAGTGGTCTTCCTGACCTACGACGACGGCGCCGAGCGTGATCCGCGCTTCGTCGACATGGTCCGTGAACTGCGGCTGCCGGTCAGCATGTTCCTCACGGACACCGTCGTCGGGCCTGGGTACGGGGACTTCGCCCGGCTCCGCGCGGTCGGCGTGAGCGTGCAGAACCACACCCTCGACCACGCCTCCCTGCGCGGCCTGCCCTATGTCGGCCAGCGCGCCGAGATCTGCGGCCAGCAGGACAAGCTCAAACAGCGCTTCGGCATCCGACCCCGGCTGCTGCGGCCCCCGTACGGCACCTACGACCACACCACGCTGCGCGCCGCCGCCGACTGCGGGGTCGCCGCCGTCGTGCTGTGGCGGGCCTCCATGCGGGCGGAAGGACTGAGGTACGAGCAGGGGCACGAGCTGCGGCCGGGCGACATCGTCCTGGCCCGGCCGGAGGACACCGGCGGAGTGACGCTCATCGACTCCACGACCCGCCTGCTGCGCCGTATCCAGGCGCAGGGATTCACGGTGGCCCGGCTGGAGGACTACCTCTGAGCTCCGCCTCAGGGACGGGGGAGCGGACGTGAACGCGCGCGGACGTGCGCCGAGGTTTTGCGGACATGTAAGCGCCGCGTTGGCACTCCGCTTGACCGAGTGCTAATCGCAGTCATAGTCTCGGCCCTGGCACTCCCCCCTGGAGAGTGCCAATAGCGACGGGCAGGTCCGGCACCCGCGACGACGGATCGACCTGGTCGCCACCTCAGACAGTTAACCCCGTGAGATCTCCGAAGGGGGAGGTCGGATCGTGACGACCGCCAGCTCCAAGGTTGCCATCAAGCCGCTCGAGGACCGCATTGTGGTCCAGCCGCTGGACGCCGAGCAGACCACGGCCTCTGGCCTGGTCATTCCGGACACCGCCAAGGAGAAGCCCCAGGAGGGCGTCGTCCTGGCCGTGGGCCCGGGCCGCATCGAGGACGGAAAGCGCGTCGAGCTCGACGTCACCGTCGGCGATGTCGTGCTGTACAGCAAGTACGGCGGCACCGAGGTGAAGTACAACGGCGAGGAGTACCTCGTCCTCTCGGCCCGCGACGTGCTCGCGATCGTCGAGAAGTAATTCACCCAGAATTGCAGTGAACTGCGCCCCTGGCCCCCGCGACGTCAACAAGCCGGGCGCCGGGGGCGCCGTTCGTTTCTCCCAGTTTTCCGAGAGGGCTGAACCGCTCCTATGGCGAAGATCCTGAAGTTCGACGAGGACGCCCGTCGCGCCCTTGAGCGCGGCGTCAACAAGCTTGCCGACACGGTCAAGGTGACGATCGGCCCCAAGGGCCGCAACGTCGTCATCGACAAGAAGTTCGGCGCCCCCACCATCACCAACGACGGTGTCACCATCGCCCGCGAGGTCGAGGTCGAGGACCCGTACGAGAACCTCGGCGCCCAGCTGGTGAAGGAGGTGGCGACCAAGACCAACGACATCGCGGGTGACGGTACGACCACCGCCACCGTGCTCGCCCAGGCGCTCGTGCGCGAGGGCCTGAAGAACGTCGCCGCGGGCGCCTCCCCGGCGCTGCTGAAGCGGGGCATCGACGCGGCCGTCAAGGCCGTCTCCGACGACCTGCTCGCCACCGCGCGCCCGATCGACGAGAAGTCCGACATCGCCGCCGTCGCCGCGCTGTCCGCCCAGGACCAGCAGGTCGGCGAGCTCATCGCCGAGGCGATGGACAAGGTCGGCAAGGACGGTGTCATCACCGTCGAGGAGTCCAACACCTTCGGTCTGGAGCTGGACTTCACCGAGGGCATGGCCTTCGACAAGGGCTACCTGTCGCCGTACTTCGTGACGGACCAGGAGCGCATGGAGGCCGTCCTCGAGGACCCGTACATCCTCATCCACCAGGGCAAGGTCAGCTCCATCCAGGACCTGCTGCCGCTGCTGGAGAAGGTCATCCAGTCCAACGCCTCCAAGCCGCTGCTGATCATCGCCGAGGACGTCGAGGGCGAGGCCCTCTCCACCCTCGTCGTGAACAAGATCCGTGGCACCTTCAACGCCGTCGCGGTGAAGGCCCCCGGCTTCGGTGACCGCCGCAAGGCCATGCTCGGCGACATCGCCACCCTCACCGGTGGTCAGGTCATCGCCGAGGAGGTCGGCCTCAAGCTCGACCAGGTCGGCCTGGACGTGCTGGGCACCGCCCGCCGCGTGACCGTCACCAAGGACGACACCACGATCGTCGACGGTGGCGGCAGCTCCGACGAGGTCGTCGGCCGCGTCAACCAGATCAAGGCCGAGATCGAGAACACCGACTCCGACTGGGACCGCGAGAAGCTCCAGGAGCGCCTCGCGAAGCTGGCCGGCGGCGTGTGCGTCATCAAGGTCGGTGCCGCCACCGAGGTCGAGCTCAAGGAGAAGAAGCACCGTCTGGAGGACGCCATCTCCGCGACCCGCGCCGCGGTCGAGGAGGGCATCGTCTCCGGTGGTGGCTCCGCGCTCGTCCACGCCGTGAAGGTCCTCGAGGACAACCTCGGCAAGACCGGCGACGAGGCCACGGGTGTCTCGGTCGTCCGCCGCGCCGCCGTCGAGCCGCTGCGCTGGATCGCCGAGAACGCCGGCCTGGAGGGCTACGTCATCACCTCCAAGGTCGCCGAGCTCGACAAGGGCCAGGGCTTCAACGCCGCGACCGGCGAGTACGGCGACCTGGTCAAGGCCGGCGTCATCGACCCGGTCAAGGTCACCCGCTCCGCCCTGGAGAACGCCGCCTCCATCGCCTCCCTGCTCCTGACGACCGAGACCCTGGTCGTCGAGAAGCCGGCCGAGGAGGAGGCCGACGCGGGCCACGGCCACGGCCACGGGCACGCCCACTGAGGCAACGCGCCGCACGGCGTGACGCCCCCGGCGTGACGTCGAGCAGTGCCTCGCGGAGGCCCCCGTTCCCGACAGGGAGCGGGGGCCTCCCGCGTTTCCGTTCGCCGGCCCCACCGGGGCCGGAGCCTCGCGTGGGCCGCGCGAGGTGTTCCGGGGGCCGCGGCTCCCTAGGTCTCCAGTGCGTCGAGCGCGCCGAGCTGGGCCATCAGTCCCAGCCGGTCGTACTGCCACCAGCCCTCGGCGATCTTCCCGTCCTCCTGGCAGCGGAAGACGGTCGTCCCCGTCATGGTGACCGTCGTCCCGCTCGGGGGGATCCCCATGAAGTCGCCGGTGTGGGTGCCGTTCCAGGTCCACCGCGTGCAGACGCGGTCGCCCTGGGCCAGCTGGTCGTCCACGGTGAAGGAGAAGTCGAACCCGCCCCGCCACATCTCGATCTCGCGCCGCATGGCGTCGAGGCCCAGGTTGTCCTGCTCGTTGGCGGGATCGTGGTCGTGGTAGTGCTCGACCATCAGGTCGTTGAGCGGCGGCAGGTCGCCCGCGGTGGCCACCGTGTCGAAGAACCGGCGGATGGTGGCCTCGTACAGCTGCTCGTCACGGATCACGTCCAGGTCCGTGAACGTCGGTGTCTCGTCGCAGAGGGCGACCATCTCCTGGAAGATCCTGTCGGTCTCCGGCAGGTTCGAGTTCCGCACCGCCTCCTCGTACGAGGCGAACTCCACGATCTCGATGAAGTGGGACGCGTCGGACCGGTCCTTGCCGATGACGCTGTGCGTCGCGGTCCGCTTCCCCCGGGTCTGCTCGACCCAGGTGTCCATCAGCCGGTTCATCTCGTCGAACCGGCTCGTCTTGCAGTCGATCAGTTGCACGAATGTCATGGCGCAGCCTCCCGGCCCACGTGGTCCGGATGAATGCGTCCATTTTAGTGAAGATCCCCCTCAACTGTCGTGGTTGAAGGGGATATCACCCGAGGGTGCGGACAGGCCCTAACGGCCCCGCCCAGCTCACTGCGGCCCGTACTTCCGCCCCGTCCTCGACGAGATCCCGCCGAGCAGCGCCCGCGGCGTCACCTTCACCACGCCCATCAGCGCCTTGTACCGCGGGTCCGGGATCGACAACGACTTGCCCCGGGCGAGGTCCGCGAGCGCCGCCGCCACCAGCTTGTCCGCGTCGAGCCACATCCACTTCGGGATGTTGTCCGTGCCCATCCCGGCGCGCTGGTGGAACTCGGTGCGCACGAAGCCGGGACACAGCGCCATCAGCCGCACGCCGCTGCCCGCGAGGTCCCGCGCCGCGCCCTGCGTGAACTGCACGACCCACGCCTTCGACGCGCCGTACGTGCCACGCGGCACGAACGCGGCCACCGAGGCGACGTTGACGACTCCGCCCCGGCCGCGCTCCCGCATCACCTCGGTCGCCGCCGACGTCAGCCGGAGCACCGCCTCGCAGTGCACCTTGAGCATCTTGAGCTCGTCCGCCATCGATACGTCCAGATAGCGGCCCTTGTTGCCGAAGCCCGCGTTGTTGACCAGGAGGTCGACCGGGTTCCTCCGGTCGCCGAGGCGCGTGGCGACCGCGTCGATGCCGCCGTCGGACGCCAGGTCCGCCGTCAGCACCTCCGCCTCGATGCCGTGCCGGTCGTGCAGTTCGGTGGCCTGCTCCTGCAGTCGCTTCGTGTCGCGCGCCACCAGAACGAGGTTGTGCCCGTCAGCCGCCAGGCGCCGCGCGAAGGCGGCACCGATCCCCGCGGTCGATCCCGTAATCAGAGCCGTTGTCATGGCGCAAGGTTAGTGACCTGGCCAGGCGTCCGGCGCCCGCCGCCGTCCAACGCTCGGCCACGCCCGAAGAGTTCCCCCTGCCGTGGCCCGCCCGCTACCGGTCGCCCTGGTCGGCCACATACTTCCGGGCCTTCGCCCGCGCCTCCGGGTGCAACGCGTCGCCGGCCGTCAACAGCCTTGGCAGCAGCTCCCGTTCGGTCGTCACGGCGCGGAACTGGAGGGCCACCGTGACGTCGTGGTCCGGCCGGTGCACGATCTCGATCGTGTCGCCCGGCCGGATCTCGCCGGGCTCGATCACCCGCAGATAGGCCCCGGGCGCGGCCTGTCGCGTGAAGCGCTTGACCCAGCCCTTCTCGCCGAGGTGCCCCTGGAAGGTGCGGCAGGGGATGCGTCCGCTGGTCACCTCCAGGACGACCTCGGAGCCGATGCGCCAGCGCTCGCCGATCCGCGCGCCGGAGACGTCCAGCCCCTCGGTCGTGAGGTTCTCGCCGAACACGCCGTTGCGCAGCGGCCGGCCGAGCTCGCGCTCCCAGTCGTCGAGGTCCTCGCGGGCCACCGCGTACACCGCCTGGTCGTCGCCGCCGTGGTGGCGCCCGTCGCAGACCGCGTCCCCGGCGAGTCCGCTGCCGCCGATCGACTTGGGGCCGGGCGCGGTGACACGCACGGCACCGTCCACCGGCTGCTTGTCGATGCCGGTCAGGCCCTCCGGCTGGTCGGTGTACGCGACGGCCTGTGCCCGGCCCAGATTCAGCGACAGAAGCTTCATGCCCTCCACGCTAGGCGACCACGGCCAAAGCGTCGACGCAGTATTGGCGGCGGCCCCCAAGGCTCGCTTATGCTCGGAGGGTGATCGAGGCCCGTCATCTCCGTGTCCTGCGCGCCGTCGCCGCCACCGGCTCCTTCTCCGCGGCCGGGCGCGAGCTGGGCTGCACCCAGCCGGCCGTCAGTCAGCAGATGAAGGCGCTGGAGGCCTCCGTCGGCACCCCTCTGCTGATCCGCACCGGTCGTGAGATGCGCCTGACCGAGGCGGGCGAGGCGCTGGTCAAGCACGCCGTGAGCATCCTGTCCGGTCTCACGGCCGCCGAGGAGGAGGTCGCCGCGATCGCCGGCCTGCGTGCCGGGCGGGTCCGGCTCGTGTCCTTCCCCAGCGGGAGCTCCACCCTTGTGCCGACCGCCCTCGCCGCACTGCGCGCCGCGCACCCGGGGACCCGGGTCTTCCTGGAGGAGGCCGAACCGCCGGAGTCCGTGGAGAAGCTCCGGGACGGCGACTGCGACATCGCGCTGGCCTTCCGCTACGAGGGCACGGGCGGTGAGGAGTGGGACGACCTCGTCGTCCGCCCGCTGCTGACGGACCGGCTCGTCGCGCTGGTGCCCGAGCGTCACCGTCTGGCCGCGGCCGGGTCGGTGGCCATCGGCGAGTTCGCGGGCGAGTCGTGGATCGCGGGCTGCCCGCGCTGCCGCGGACAGTTGGTCGAGGTGTGCCGGGGCGCGGGCTTCGAGCCTCGCATCGACTTCGCCACCGACGACTACCCGGCCGTGGTCGGTCTCGTGGGCGCGGGCCTCGGCGTCGCGGTCCTCCCGGAACTGGCAATCGAGTCCGTCCGGCCCAAGCGGGCCCGCACGGTGACGGTGGAGCCGCCGGTGCGGCGCGAGATCGTCGCCCTCACGCTGCCGGATCTGGCGCAGGTGCCCGCGGTGGCGGCGACGCTCGACCGGCTGGCGCGAGCCGCCGCCCGCTGACGGGCGGTCGCGGACCTCGGGCCGCATGTCGGCGTGCACGCCGATACAGGGGCACGCGTACGCGCGCCCGGGGTGAAGAAACGTTCCTTCAGTTGTTCGAAGCGTGACTGCTTCCACCGGCCGATGCCGAGACCAGCCGGTTGCGCGCCCGCCCCATGAGCTCTTCGCGCTCGTCCTCGGTCAGTCCGCCCCACACGCCGTACGGCTCGCGCACCGCCAGCGCGTGTGCCGCGCACTCGGCGCGTACCGGGCATCTCATGCAGACCTCTTTGGCCGAGTTCTCGCGAGCGCTCCGTGCCGCACCACGCTCGCCCTCCGGGTGGAAGAAGAGCGAGCTGTCGACCCCGCGGCAGGCCGCGAGGAGCTGCCAGTCCCAGAGGTCCGCGTTCGGACCGGGAAGGCGGGAGAAATCTGCCATTGCGTGTCCCCTTGTTGCCGTTCTGGGCTGCTATGCCCCACCGACCGTACATCTACGATCTAAGGAGATGAAAATATGACTCATTGCGAATCTAGCCGCAGACACCAACAAATGGGAAGAAATCGGTCTAAATGGGGCATAGGTTGTGATGAAACATTGAGGGTCCGTTGTGCATGTCTGCACCGTGTCCGCACCCTCACGTACAGTGCCGAAGACGACGGAGTGCCCCGTAACTCTTTCGAGTGACCATCGTTGAGAGTGCGGAGGCGGTTGAAGGAACAAGCGCTCGGGCAGACGGCAGAATCCGTCGGCGAGTGTCGACCGCACAGGTGACGATTCGTACCAGCCTGGAGGCTCAAGGTGACGCGCATCAGCTGCGGAGGACGGCCATGACATCCGTCCTCGTCTGCGACGACTCCCCGCTTGCCCGAGAGGCGCTCCGCCGCGCGGTGGCGACCGTGCCCGGCGTCGAGCGTGTGACGACGGCGGCCAACGGCGAGGAAGTCCTCCGCCGCTGGGGCGCCGACCGTTCGGACCTCATTCTGATGGACGTACGCATGCCCGGACTGGGCGGCGTGGAGACCGTCCGGCGGCTGCTGTCCGCCGACCCCGGTGCGCGCATCATCATGCTCACCGTCGCCGAGGACCTGGACGGTGTGGCGCTCGCCGTCGCCGCCGGCGCCCGCGGCTATCTGCACAAGGACGCCTCGCGTGCCGAACTGCGCGCCACCGTGACGCAGGCGCTCGCCGACCCCACCTGGCGGCTCGCGCCGCGCAGACTGCGTTCGGCCGAGATGGGCGCCGCGCCCACCCTCACCGCGCGGGAGATCCAGGTCCTTGAGGGCATGAGCCACGGCCGCTCCAACGCCGAGATCGGCCGCGAACTGTTCCTCTCCGAGGACACGGTCAAGACGCACGCCCGGCGGCTCTTCAAGAAGCTCGGCGCCTCGGACCGCGCGCACGCCGTGGCGCTCGGTTTCCGGTGGGGTCTGGTTCGCTAGGTGAGCCGCCCCGAGGGTATGACGGCGGCAGCCCCCGCCCGCTCGACGGCGGGCGGGGCCGGGCCCTCAGAGAGATCCTCTTCGGTGCCCGATCCCCGTTTCCCGGCGGATGCCGCATCCTTGAGGTGTGGAGTTCCTCGGGGACAGGTCGGTCGAGCGAAAGGGGAGGGCGCAGGAGATGAGTTCCGGCGCACCTGCTCATAACGCTTCGGTGCACAACTATGGACGCGGTGCCACGGAACGGACGACGCCGAGGCACCATGGACCGATGCGCGAAGACGAGACGACGGTGATCGGCGCGCTCGTCCATCGCGCGGTCGACGGCGACGAGCAGGCCACGCACGACCTGCTCGCCCACGTACACCCACTCGCGCTGCGCTACTGCCGCACCCGTCTGTCCCGGCTTCCGGGCGACGCGCGGCACTTCGTGGAGGACCTGGCGCAGGAGGTCTGCGTCGCCGTTCTCCTCGCGCTGCCGCGCTACAAGGACACCGGGCGCCCCTTCGAGGCGTTCGTCTTCGCCATCGCCGCGCACAAGGTCGCCGACCTCCAGCGCGCCGCGATGCGCCACCCCGGCTCGACGGCCGTCCCCTCGGACGAGATGCCCGAGCGCCCCGACGACTCCCTCGGTCCCGAGGAGCGCGCCCTGCTCAGCAGTGACGCCGAATGGGCCAAGAAGCTCCTGGCCAACCTCCCCGAGAACCAGCGCGAGCTGTTGCTGCTGCGCATCGCGGTGGGCCTGACGGCCGAGGAGACGGGCCAGATGTTGGGAATGTCACCCGGGGCCGTGCGAGTGGCCCAGCACCGGGCGCTCAGCCGTCTGCGGGCGCTCGCGGAGCAGTAGCGGTCCGTCGGCGCGGCGCGCGCCGCGCGCCGCGGTCGGCGGGCTTTCCCGTCGCACAGGTGCGAAGGGCGACGGGAGCGGAGGGAGGTGGCCCGCTGTCCGTGCCCCCGACCGGACCCGTGATGAACGTCGAGGTCACCGGACCCGTACGAACATACGAAGCCGAAGCGCACCCTCAACCGTGGAATGAGAGAGCCGTGCTTCCCGTTAGCATGGACATCCGCACCGATCAAGGCCATTTGGGGAAGGTGTCATGACTGCCAACGTCGACGGAGTGCCCGCCAAATTCGCGACACTCGGGCTGACCTACGACGACGTGCTGCTGCTGCCGGGCGCGTCGGACATGGCGCCCGACCAGATCGACACCGCCTCGTACATCTCGAAGAACGTGCGGGTGAACATCCCGCTGCTCTCCGCAGCCATGGACAAGGTGACCGAGTCCCGCATGGCGATCGCGATGGCGCGCCAGGGCGGTGTCGGCGTCCTCCACCGCAACCTGTCCATCGAGGACCAGGCCAACCAGGTCGACCTGGTCAAGCGTTCCGAGTCCGGCATGGTGACCGACCCGATCACGGTGCACCCGGACGCGACGCTCGCCGAGGCCGACGCGATCTGTGCCAAGTTCCGCATCTCCGGGGTGCCCGTCACCGACGGCGGCGGCAAGCTCCTGGGCATCGTCACCAACCGCGACATGGCCTTCGAGACCGACCGCTCGCGTCAGGTCCGCGAGGTCATGACTCCGATGCCGCTGGTCACCGGCAAGGTCGGCATCTCCGGCCAGGACGCCATGGAGCTGCTGCGGCGCCACAAGATCGAGAAGCTGCCGCTCGTCGACGACTCCGGTGTCCTCAAGGGCCTCATCACGGTCAAGGACTTCGTGAAGGCCGAGAAGTACCCGAACGCCGCCAAGGACGCCGAGGGCCGGCTGCTCGTCGGCGCGGCCGTCGGTGTGGCCGGTGACGCCTTCGAGCGCGCCCAGGCCCTCATCGAGGCGGGTGTCGACTTCATCGTCGTCGACACCGCGCACGGTCACTCCCGCCTCGTCGGCGACATGGTCGCCAAGATCAAGTCGAACTCGTCCGGCGTCGACGTCATCGGCGGCAACATCGCCACCCGGGACGGTGCCCAGTCGCTCATCGACGCGGGCGTCGACGGCATCAAGGTCGGTGTCGGCCCCGGCTCCATCTGCACCACCCGCGTCGTCGCCGGCATCGGCGTGCCGCAGGTGACGGCGATCTACGAGGCGTCGCTCGCCGCCAAGGCGGCCGGCGTCCCGGTCATCGGCGACGGCGGCCTGCAGTACTCCGGCGACATCGCCAAGGCGCTGGTCGCGGGCGCCGACACGGTGATGCTGGGCTCGCTGCTCGCCGGCTGCGAGGAGTCCCCGGGCGAGCTGCTGTTCATCAACGGCAAGCAGTTCAAGTCGTACCGCGGCATGGGCTCCCTGGGCGCCATGCAGTCCCGCGGCGAGCAGCGCTCCTTCTCCAAGGACCGCTACTTCCAGGAGGGCGTCGCCTCCGACGAGAAGCTCGTGCCCGAGGGCATCGAGGGCCAGGTGCCCTACCGGGGCCCGCTCTCCGCGGTCGTCCACCAGCTGGTCGGCGGCCTGCGCCAGTCGATGTTCTACGTCGGCGGGCGCACCGTCCCCGAGCTCCAGGAGCGCGGCCGGTTCGTCCGGATCACCTCGGCGGGCCTCAAGGAGAGCCACCCGCACGACATCCAGATGACGGTCGAGGCGCCGAACTACAGCCGCAAGTAACCCGTACGGCACCGATGGGCCCCCACGCGCGCGTGGGGGCCCATCGTCGTCCACACGCGCGTGGACACGCGCCGATCCGTGTCCCGAGGGCGGTCCCGGAGGTTCCGGGGCCGCCCCCGGCGTGGGCGTCGGGGATACTGGGAGGCGCAGAAGCGAAGAGGGAAAGGCCACACACGTGACTGAGATCGAGATCGGGCGCGGCAAGCGCGGCCGCCGGGCGTACGCCTTCGACGACATCGCCGTCGTCCCGAGCCGCCGTACGCGGGACCCGAAGGAGGTCTCGATCGCCTGGCAGATCGACGCCTACCGCTTCGAGCTGCCGTTCCTGGCCGCCCCGATGGACTCGGTCGTCTCCCCGGCCACCGCGATCCGCATCGGCGAGCTGGGCGGCCTGGGTGTCCTCAACCTCGAAGGCCTCTGGACGAGGTACGAGGACCCGCAGCCGCTGCTCGACGAGATCGCCGAGCTGGACGCGGACACCGCGACCCGCCGCATCCAGGAGATCTACGCGGCTCCCATCAAGGAGGAGCTGATCGGGCAGCGCATCAAGGAGGTGCGCGACTCCGGCGTCGTCACCGCCGCGGCCCTGTCCCCGCAGCGCACGGCCCAGTTCTCCAAGGCCGTCGTGGACGCGGGCGTGGACATCTTCGTCATCCGCGGCACCACGGTCTCCGCCGAGCACGTCTCGGGCGCCTCCGAGCCGCTGAACCTGAAGCAGTTCATCTACGAGCTCGACGTCCCGGTGATCGTCGGCGGCTGCGCCACGTACACGGCGGCCCTGCACCTCATGCGCACCGGCGCGGCGGGTGTCCTCGTCGGCTTCGGCGGCGGCGCCGCGCACACCACGCGCAACGTCCTGGGCATCCAGGTGCCCATGGCCACCGCGGTCGCGGACGTCGCCGCGGCCCGCCGCGACTACATGGACGAGTCCGGCGGCCGGTACGTGCACGTCATCGCGGACGGCGGCGTCGGCTGGTCCGGCGACCTCCCCAAGGCGATCGCCTGCGGCGCCGACTCGGTGATGATGGGCTCCCCGCTCGCGCGCGCGACCGACGCGCCGGGCCGCGGCCACCACTGGGGCATGGAGGCGGTCAACGAGGAGCTGCCGCGCGGCAAGAAGGTGGACCTCGGCACCGTCGGCACCATCGAGGAGGTCCTCACGGGCCCCTCGCACACCCCCGACGGCTCGATGAACTTCTTCGGCGCCCTCCGCCGCGCCATGGCCACCACCGGCTACAGCGAGCTCAAGGAGTTCCAGCGCGTCGAGGTGACGGTCGCGGACTCCCAGCACAAGCGGTAGGCCGCACCCGGCCGAAGACGAAGGGCCCGTCCACCGTGAGGTGGACGGGCCCTTTCGACTGCCCGGCGTCCGGTTCAGCCGCCCGTCAGCAGCTCGGCGACGCCGGCGAGCACGAGGATCACGCCGCACAGACCGACGACTGCCCCGACCACGCGGAAACCGCGGGCGGTGATCCACTTGTCGGGCGGGTCGAAAGTGCCGGCCGCGGCGGCGCGCAGCTCATGATTGCGCTGCTGGTGGGCCTCCAGCGCCGCGGACGGGCCCCGGACGTCGAAGGCGACCCAGCCTCCGCCCGTCATGGCCGTGACACCGAAGACCATGAGGAAGAGAGGGAAGGGCACCGTCAGACCCCGGCCTTACGGGTGCTGGAGAAGGCGACGTACGCCGCGATCGCGAAGAAGACGAACGTCAGCGGGTCGGCCTCGGCCTTCCATGCCTCCTGGACCACGTCGAAGTGGTCGAAGAAGACCTCGTTGAAGCCGACACCGAGGTCCTTGGCGCCGATCATGGCCTCGCCGACGAGCTGGCCGAGGTAGATCGAGGCGACGGACAGGATCACGCTGGCGACCGGCAGGATCTGGTTGCGGCCACCGACACGGCCCGCGGCGAGGCCGACGAGGAAGCCGACGCCGACCGCGGCCCAGCCGATCTCGTGCTTGGTCAGACCGATGATGGCGCCGTAGACGCCCGCGGCGACCAGCGCGGCGACGAAGGCGGCGGCCAGGCCGAGCGCCAGGTTGTCGCGCACCGGAGCGGCCGGCGCCACCGGGGCGACCGGGAAGCCCGGCTGGGGCGCGCCCTGCGGGTCACCCTGCCCGGGGGCGGGCGCCTGACCGGCGTACGGGTTGTTGTCGAGCGGCGGGCCGGACGGCGGCGGAGTCGACTGACTCATGTGGTTCCCCCCAGGGAATGCGGGCGCACCTGTGGTGTGCGCAAGACGTGGGAGCACACCTGTGGGCGCCCGGGACCCGGGCGCACCTGTGTGCGAGAGCTGCCGCACAGTAGCAGGCCCGAGTGACCGGGTGGGAGGGGATTACCGGGAGGTCAGAGGCGGTGCGCCGCTCCTGTCGGGGTCGCTCCCCGCGTGTCCAGGAGGAGTTGGGCCTTCACGGACAGACCTTGCAGGTCGTAGGTGCGGTGCTGCTGGATCAGGATCGTCAGGTCGGCGTCGGCCGCGGCCTCGTAGAGGGAGTCGGCGCGTGGCACGGGCCGGTCCAGGACGCTCCACGCCGGCACGTAGGGGTCGTGATAGCTGACGGATGCGCCGAGTTCCATCAGCCGGACCGCGATCTCGTTGGCCGGGGCGCCCTGTTGGTCGACGACATCCGCCTTGTAGGTGACGCCGAGGAGGAGCACGCGTGCGCCGCGGACCGATTTCCCGTGCTCGTTGAGGAGCGTGGCGGCGCGCTGGATGACGTACTGCGGCATCTGGTCGTTGACCTGCCGCGCCAGTTCGACCATCCGCAGGGTGCGCCCCGTGTGGCCGCCGAGGTCCTGGGCCGTGCCGTGCCCGCCGACACCGGGGCCCGGACGGAACGCCTGGAAGCCGAAGGGCTTCGTCTCGGCGCACCGGATGACGTCCCACAGGTCGACGCCCAGACTGTGGCAGAGCACCGCCATCTCGTTGACGAGCGCGATGTTGACGTGGCGGTAGTTGGTCTCCAGCAGCTGCACGGTCTCGGCCTCGCGTGGTCCACGCGCGCGAACCACCTTGTCGGTGAGGCGGCCGTAGAAGGCGGCGGCCGACTCGGTGCAGGCGGGGGTCAGGCCGCCGATGACCTTCGGTGTGTTGGCGGGCGTGAAGTCGCGGTTGCCGGGGTCGACCCGGCCGGGAGAGTACGCGAGGAAGAAGTCGCGCCCCGCGCGCAGCCCCGAACCCTCTTCGAGCAGAGGACGCAGGAAATCCTCGGTGGTTCCGGGGTACACGGGTGATTCCAGGATCACCGTGGTGTGCGGGCGCAGCCGGGTGGCCAGGGTGCGGGCGGCGGCCTCCACCTGGCCGAGGTCGGGGCCGCCGTCCGCACCTCGCGGGGTCGGCGCACAGATGACCGCGGTGCGCACCCGGCCCAGTTCGGCCGGGTTGGTGGTCGGCCGGAAGCCCCCCGCGAGCATCCGGCGCAGCTCGGCCGGGGTGAGGGGGCCGCTTTCCGGCCCCGTTCCGTAGCCGAGTGTGGGGATGCCGACGGCCACGGCGGCCTGGGCCAGGGGCAGGCCGAGATGACCGAGTCCGATGACGGCGAGATCTGCGGGCATGGAGTGGGCCGTCCTTCCCAGTAGCCGAAGCGGGACAGGTGCGCAAGCCCGGTGGACAGAACGAGCGAGTGCAATGTCACACTAGGAGTAAATATGACCGATTTGCTGGATTGTTTGGCTGAGATTCCCTGCGCGTCGTCGAGAGTTGTCCACAGGCTGAGGAGCGGACGGTGGCCGAAGCAGGACATCGCGGTCAGACTTGAGGGCGGGGAGACGCGGGCCCGGTCTCGCCGGACAGGTGCGGCCAGCGCGACGGACAGCGGGAGGCAGCGATGAGGACAGCGACACTGGGGCCGGCCGAGCGTGCCGAGGCACTGGCGGGGATGGCCGAGCGCGAGCTGGACGTGCTGGTCGTGGGCGCGGGTGTGGTCGGCGCGGGCACCGCGCTCGACGCCGTGACACGCGGCCTGTCCACGGGCCTGGTCGAGGCCCGTGACTGGGCGTCAGGCACGTCCAGCAGGTCCAGCAAGCTGATCCACGGTGGGCTGCGCTATCTGGAGATGCTCGACTTCGCCCTGGTCCGCGAGGCCCTCAAGGAGCGCGGCCTCCTGCTCGAACGGCTCGCACCGCACCTCGTGAAGCCCGTCCCGTTCCTCTACCCGCTCCAGCACAAGGGCTGGGAGCGGTTCTACGCGGGCTCGGGCGTCGCGCTCTACGACGCCATGTCGCTCGCCCGGGGCCACGGCCGCGGCCTGCCCAGGCACCGTCACCTGAGCCGCCGACAGGCCCTGCGCGTCGCACCCGCCTTGAAGAAGGACGCCCTGGTCGGCGCCCTGCAGTACTACGACGCGCAGATGGACGACGCCCGCTATGTCGCCACCCTGGTCCGCACCGCCGCGTCGTACGGCGCGAAGGTCGCCAACCGCGCCCGCGTCACCAGCTTCCTGCGCGAGGGCGAACGGGTCGTCGGCGCCCGCGTCCAGGACGTCGAGGGCGGCGGGGAGTACGAGATCCGCGCCAAGCAGGTCGTCAACGCGACGGGCGTGTGGACCGACGACACCCAGGCGATGGTCGGGGAGCGCGGCCAGTTCCACGTGCGGGCCTCCAAGGGCATCCACCTGGTCGTGCCGAAGGACCGGATCAACTCGACGACGGGCCTGATCCTGCGCACCGAGAAGTCCGTCCTCTTCGTGATCCCCTGGGGCCGGCACTGGATCGTCGGCACCACGGACACCGACTGGGACCTCGACAAGGCCCACCCCGCCGCGTCCAGCGCCGACATCGACTACCTCCTGGAACACGTGAACTCGGTGCTGGCGGTCCCGCTCACCCGCGACGACGTCCAGGGCGTCTACGCGGGCCTGCGGCCGCTGCTCGCCGGGGAGTCGGACGCCACCAGCAAGCTCTCGCGCGAGCACACCGTGGCCCACCCCGTGCCCGGGCTCGTCGTCGTGGCCGGCGGCAAGTACACGACGTACCGGGTGATGGCCAAGGACGCGGTGGACGAGGCGGTGCACGGCCTCGACCAGCGGGTCGCCGAGTGCGTCACCGAGGAGACGCCGCTGCTCGGGGCCGAGGGCTATTACGCCCTGTGGAACGCGCGGGCGCGGATCGCGCAGCGCACCGGAATCCATGTGGTGCGCGTCGAGCACCTGTTGAACCGGTACGGGTCGCTCGCCGAGGAGCTCCTCGACCTCATCGCCGAGGACCCCTCCCTGGGTGAGCCCCTGGCGGCCGCCGAGGACTACCTCCGCGCCGAGATCGTCTACGCCGCCTCGCACGAGGGCGCCCGGCACCTCGACGACGTCCTGACGCGGCGCACCCGCATCTCCATCGAGACCTTCGACCGCGGCACCCGCAGCGCCCGCGAGGCCGCCGAGCTGATGGCCCCGGTCCTCGGCTGGGACAAGGACCAGATCGAGCGCGAGGTCGAGCACTACGAGAAGCGCGTCGAGGCCGAGCGGGAGTCGCAGCGGCAGCCCGACGACCTGACGGCGGACGCGGCGCGGCTCGGAGCGCCGGACATCGTGCCGCTGTAGACCACGCTCGTCACTCGAACGAGTGTCGGGAGTGGGGATCTTTGTCCGGAATCCAGTCGTTCTACGAGATGCGGGGGCAGAACTCGGCCGCGAGCAGCGCGGGTTCGAGGCCGGGATCTGTCAATCCGTCCGTGTTCACCCGGAAGGTGAGGGCGTGACGGCCGTCGACGGTGGCCGCGGTGCGCACGTAGCTGCCGCTGATCCGGCCGTTGTGCCCCCACACCGTGACGCCGCACGACAGCTTCACGGGGAACAGCCCCATGCCGTACGAGCCGTGTGCGGTGCTGGTGCTGCGCATCTCGCGCAGCAGACGCGGGGGCAGCAGGTCACCGCCGAGCAGGGCCGCGTAGAAGCGGTTCAGGTCGGCGAGGGTGCTGACCAGCTCGCCCGCCGCGCCCGCCACGCGCGGGTCGAGCGCGGTGACGTCCGACCCGTCCGCGGCGAACGCCCGGCCGTGCGGCGCGGGAAGGGAGCGGCGGCTTCCCGGGAAGGACGTTCCGGACAGACCGAGGGGGACGATGATGCGCCGCTCCGCCTCGGCGGCGTAGGAGTGGCCGGTTACCTGCTCGACGACCAGGCCGAGCAGTACGTAGTTGGTGTTGGAGTAGACGAAGCGGCCGCGGTCGGCCGGAGGGTGGGTGAGCGCGATGTGTACGGCCTGAAGCGGGGTGACGGGGACGGTGCCCCCGGTGTCCGCGGTGAAGTCGTGCAGGCCGCTGGTGTGCGTCAGCAGGGCACGCAGGGTCAGTTCGCGACCGTCGTTGCCGGCGCCGCGCACCAGACCGGGAAGGTGGTCGTCCACGGTGTCGGACAGGGACAGACGGTGCTCGGCGGCGAGTTGCAGGACGACCGTCGCGATGAACGTCTTGGTGACACTGCCCGCCCGGAAGTGGTCGGAGCGCGCTATCGCGCCACCGGTGGTGGCGAAGCGCGTGCCGGACTCCTCGCGGGCCAGCAGAGCGGCGGCCGGGGCCCCGCCCCGGGTGACGAGACGGGCGAGCGCGGCGTTCGTCGCGGCCGCGACAGGACTTCCGGAAGGGATCGAGGGGCTGGTCGGCGAGCTCGCCGGAGCCTGGTCCGGCAGGTCGGCCGGGAGCAGCAGGAACAGCGCCAGGGACACGGGTATGGCCAGGAGTGTCCGAGGTGTCCGGCGCGCAGGCATCGGCGGTCCTTCCTTGTCGCGGTCCATCATGCGGGACGTCGTCCCGCGGGTCTGCGGCGGTCCCGGCCCGAGTGACGTCGCGGTCGCCGGGCCGTCGTCGCGTGAGAGGCACCCTGGGCGCTGAGCGCTTGTCGGGTGAGGGACAATGGAGGCTCTGTCAGGGCGGGTTGCATGAGGGGACGCATGTCGGAGGCGGAGCGGGCGGGAGCATCCCGTCAGGACAAGAGCGAACGTCTCCTCGCCGGGCGGTACCGGCTGGGGGATGTTCTCGGCCGCGGCGGCATGGGCACGGTGTGGCGGGCCAAGGACGAGACCCTGGGCCGCACGGTCGCCGTCAAGGAGCTGCGGTTCCCGTCGAGCATCGACGAGGAGGAGAAGCGACGGCTGGTCACGCGCACATTGCGTGAGGCCAAGGCGATCGCCCGGATCCGCAACAACGGCGCGGTGACGGTCTTCGACGTGGTCGACGAGGACAACAGGCCCTGGATCGTGATGGAGCTCATCGAGGGCAAGTCGCTCGCCGAGGTCATCCGCGAGGACGGGCTGCTCACGCCGCGACGCGCCGCCGAAGTGGGTCTGGCGATACTCGACGTGCTGCGCTCGGCGCACCGTGAGGGCATCCTGCACCGGGACGTGAAGCCGTCGAACGTGCTGATCTCCGACGACGGCCGGGTCGTGCTGACCGACTTCGGCATCGCCCAGGTCGAGGGCGACCCGTCCATCACCTCGACCGGCATGCTCGTCGGGGCCCCTTCCTACATCTCGCCGGAGCGGGCCCGCGGGCACAAGCCCGGCCCCGCGGCCGACCTGTGGTCGCTGGGCGGTCTGCTGTACGCGTCGGTGGAGGGCGTTCCTCCGTACGACAAGGGTTCCGCGATCGCGACGCTCACCGCGGTGATGACCGAGCCGGTCGAGCAGCCGAAGAACGCGGGCCCCCTGGAGAGCGTGATCTACGGCCTGCTGGCCAAGGACCCCGCGCAGCGGCTCGACGACGCGGGCGCGCGCTCCCTGCTCAACGAGGTGCTGCACACGCCCGAGCCGAAGAAGGCGGAGCCGGAGCCGGCCGACGCGACGAAGGTCGTGGCCCTGCCGCCGGTGCCCGACGAGGAACCCGGCAAGGGACGTTCGGGCGGAACCTCGGGCAAGCGGGGCGAGGAGGCCGGGGACCGGCTGCGTGGAGCGCTGCGTTCCGTGCGCAAGGCCGCCTCGGCCGCCGGAGCCGCCACCGCGGCGGCGACGGCGCGTGCGAAGGAGTCCGCCGGTACGACGGGGAGTCGGCGAGCGGCCTCCGCCGGTGCCGGCGCGGCCACCTCGTCGTCGCCCTCGGCGCCGGTGTCCGGGAAGACCCCCGGTGCCGGTGCGGCTCCCGCCGGGAAGGCGGGGGCTCGTGACGGAGCGTCGTCGGATTCCGGTTCGGCGGCGGGCGCGGGAGCGGCGGGCTCGGCCGGCGGCGTCTCCGGGTCGGGCTGGCCGGTGGCTCCGGAGCGGCCGCCGCGGCCGGCGCCGCGGGCGTCGCTCACCGATGTCGTACCGCGCCGGACGCTGGTGATCGTCGCGGTGCTCGTGGCGCTGGCCGTGCTCGGCACCGTGCTGGCGCTCACGCTCGGCGGCGGGGACGACGAGGGGGCGAAGGGCGGCAAGAGCGGCGACACCAAGTCGGCCGCCTCCAGCGGTGTGACCGCGGGCGGCAGCGGCAGCGACGACAAGGACAAGGGCGGCGCCGCCCACACGGACAGCGACGACAAGTCGGACAAGGGCAAGGGCTCCGACGAGGACGGGAACGCGGACGACACGTCGGACCCGTCGGCGAGCGCGGAGGCCCCGTCGGGCGGGTCGGACGGCGGCAAGGAGTCGGACTCCACGGCCGTGTCGAAGTACAAGAGCGCGCAGGGCTTCTCGATCGGGCTTCCGAAGGGATGGAAGTACCAGTCCACGGGGGCCGCGGGTACCCGCTTCACCGGCCCCGACGGTCAGAAGCTCCTCGTCGGCTGGACGACGACGCCGAAGGACGACCCGGTCGCGGACTGGAAGAACCAGGAGCGGTACATGGTGCGCTCGCAGTACCAGCGGGTGCGCATAGAGCAGGTGGACTATCGCGGCTGGAACACGGCCGACTGGGAGTTCACCTACTCGGAGGGCGGCACCAAGTACCGGTCCATCGACCGCGGGTTCGTCGTCAACTCGCATCAGGGATATGCCCTGATGTACACGGCGAAAGCGGCCGACTGGGGCAGCGATCTGCGCAAGGACACCTGGAAGACGCTGACCAAGACGTTCCAGCCGAAGTCGTGACGTACCGCTCACCGGTGTGACGTTCTGCCACGGATGGTGGCCCTGAGATCTCGCATCCCCGCTTGCGGGTTGCCTCCGGCACGTATCGTGAGTGGTTGCGGACCGTACGAAGCCGTAACGGAACGCAAGGCGAACGGAATTGACCAACCGATCGGCCGGGGGAGGCATCGTGGACGACTATGCGGGACGGGTCCTCGCCGACCGCTACCGGCTGCCGCTGCCCCCGTCCGACGAGTACGAGTTCGCCGAGTCCCGCGCCTTCGACACCTACAGCGGGCAGGAAGTCCTGGTACGCCAGGTGCCGTTGCCGGAGGTCGTCGAGGCCGAGGTGCTCGACGCGGACGGCCTGCCCGAGGGGTTCGTGGCCCGGGACGGCGGGGCACGGCGGGCGTCCACGCGGACCACCCGCCGGCCCACCGAACCGGCCGTGCGCAGGGCCATCGAGGCCGCCCAGGCCGCCGCGCAGATCCCGGACCATCCCCGGCTCGACCAGGTCTTCGACGTGTTCGCCGAGGGCGGGTCGCTGTGGATAGTGAGCGAGCTGGTGCCGGCCAGGCCCCTGGCCGCACTGCTCGCCGAGAAGCCGCTGAGCCCGTACCGCGCCGCCGAGGTCGCCTCGGACGTCCTCACCGCGCTGCGCGCCCTGCACGCGCACGGCTGGGTGCACCGCAACATCACCGTGCGCACGGTGCTCGTCTGCGACGACGGCCGGGTCATGCTGACCGGTCTCGCCGCGGGGGCCGCCGAGGAAGCGCTGTGCGGGTACGACCCGGTGCCCGCCCGCGAGGACGTCGGCGCCGGACCCGCGCCGGGGACCGGAGCCGACGGCACCGGTCAGGCGGGGAACGGACCGGCAGGGCACGGCGGTCCGGAGGGCGCGGACGCCTCGCGCGGTGGCGTGGGACCCGGCACGCGGGGAACGCCCCGGGGTGCCGGAGGCCGCGGACCCGGCGGTCCCGCTTCCGGGAACGGCGGTGTGCCCGGCGTCGCCGTGGCCGCCTCGTCCGGAGCCGACTCCGAGGCGGCGCGACGGGCCGCGATCGAGGCACGGGCGGAGCACGGCACGTCCCTTCCGGGGATGCCTGGAGCGGCCGCGGCGGGCACCGGCCCGCGGGCGCTCGAAGCGGGCGGCCCAGGAGCGGGCGGACCCGGCGGCGACATCCGGGCGGCGCGGGCAGGAGCCATCGCCGCGTACCGTGCCGGGGCGCGCGCCGCGGCACGCGTCCAGGAGGAGCAGCGGGGCGACCGGTTCGCGCTCCCGGCGCCCAGGCCCGCGGAGCACCCCGGACAGCCCGACACCCAGGTGCCGGGGAACCCCGGCCCGCACGAGGCCGGACACGGCGGACCGCCCCGGTTGCCGGGCCAGGGCGTGGAGCGCCCCCACACCGCACCTCCCGGTCAGATCGCCGATCCGTACGGCGTCGGAGGGCGCGGCAGCCGGCACGGCGCACAGCCGCGAGGCGGGTCCCTCGGCGGCGACGGCCGGCAGGGCGCGCTCCCCGGAGGCGCGTACGGCGGGGCGGTCGCACGGAGCGGCCTGCCCGCGCTCGCACCCGGACAGCAGACCTCCGCCGCCGGGCAGGGCGGCGGCCCCGGTGTACCCGCGCAGACCCACGGCATCCCTCGGGGCGCGGACGCCGGCCGGGCACCCGGTGACGGACGTACGCAGGGCCGTTCCTTCGGAATCGAGGCCGGACCGGGGCAGGGCCCGCAGGCGCGGGACGTGCAGGCAGGAGGCGGCGGCTGGGGCGAGCTCGTCGGCGCCGCGCCCTCGCGTCGCGGGCCCGGCACGGCGCTCGCCGCGGAGCGGGCCCGGCAGGCCCGGATGGCCGTGGTCGGCCCCGTGACCGAGCGGTGGGCTCCCGAACAGGCCGGCCCCGTCCACGAGAACTGGCAGCTGGCGGCGCCGATCGGCCCCGCGACCGACCTGTGGGCGCTGGGCGCGCTGCTCTTCCGCGCCGTGCAGGGCCACGCGCCCTACCCGGAGGAGAACACCGCCGAGCTGGTGCACCTGGTGTGCGCGGAGCCGCCCGCGTTCGCCGAGGAGTGCGGGCCGCTGAGGCCCGTCGTGGAGTCGCTGCTGCGCCAGGACCCCACCGAGCGCCTCGACTTCGAGGAGCTGCGCGGCTGGTTGCGGTCCTTGGTGCGGTCCGCGCCGGAACCGGAGGCCGGTGCACATGTCGTCGCGGCACCCCCCGTCGACCCGAGCCGGCTGCCGATCGTGCGGCGCCGGGGCGAGCTCGTCCGCAGGCGCCGCGCCGGGCTGCCCGCGACCAGTCCGCACGCCCGCCACAAGCGCGCCAGACAGGACCGGACGGCGAAACCCCGCCGCCTCGGCCGGAACCTGCTCCTGCTGGTCCTGCTCCTGCTGGCCGCCGCGATCGCGTACGCCATGGTCTTCATGCCCAAGGCCGACCGGTCCGGCGGTCCGGCGGGTGAGCGGACCGGCTCCGCCGGGGACGTCGCGTCCCCGACCGACACCGGCGGCGACGCGAAGGCGAGCAGTGAACCACGCCCCGACCAGACCTCCCCGGGCACGGACAAGAGTCCGTCGGGGGCGTCCAGTTCGGCGGCCTCGCCGAACCCGGACGACCCGGACGTCGCCCGGGGCTTCACCCTCCGTAAGGACCCCGAGGGATTCCGGGTCGCCGTGGCGAGCGGCTGGGACCGCACACCGAAGAACGGCCGCAGTCAGGTCGTCTACTCGCAGGGCGACTTCGAGCTCATCGTGGTGCCCGGCCGGGACGGCACGGGGACGTACGGCAGCGACCCGATGACGTATCAGCGGGAGAGCGAGAAGGAGTTGCAGCCGTTCCGGGACTCGACCTGGGCGACGTCCAGCGGGATGCGGCGCATCGACGTGGGCGGACGGGCCATGGCCGAGGGCCAGTTCACCTGGCAGGACTCCCAGGGCCGCTCCCTGTACGTCCGCAACCTGGCGATCCTCGTCGGCGGGCGCTACCACGTCGTGCAGGTACGCGGCCCCGAGGCCGAGCGGGACGAGGTGACCCGCCTGTACGAGCAGGCGTCGCAGACCTACCAAGTCACCGGCTGAGCACGGACCGTACGGGCGTCCGGCCTCTGAACACCGGTGTGCGCAGGCGAGAGGCGTGAACACCGGATGGTTCCCTTCCGTACACGGAAGGGAGAACCGTCACAGTGCGGTCTCCGTACGACCCCGCTTGTTCCCTGCGCGGGGGCCGCTCTTTAGTCTGACCCTGTCAAGACCATTGCGGGGAAACGTGAATCAGATGCAGGGCCTGCTCCTCGCGGGCCGCTACCGGCTTGTCGACTCCATCGGCAGCGGTGGCATGGGGCGGGTGTGGCGCGCACACGACGAGGTGCTGCACCGCGCGGTCGCGGTCAAAGAGCTGACCGCCGCGCTGTACGTCGCCGAGGGCGACCTGGCCCGGCTGCTCGCCCGCACCCATGCGGAGGCGCGGGCCGCCGCCCGGATCAACCACTCGGCCGTCGTCACCGTGCACGACGTCCTGGAGCACGACAACCGTCCGTGGATCGTCATGGAGCTGGTCGAGGGCAACTCGCTGGCCGACGAGGTCAAGGAGCAGGGCCGTGTCGAACCCGCCGAGGCGGCCCGGATCGGCCTGTGGGTGCTCCGCGCGCTGCGGGCCGCCCACGCCGCCGGCGTACTCCACCGTGACGTCAAACCGGGCAACGTCCTGCTGTCCGCCGACCGGCGCGTCCTGCTGACCGACTTCGGCATCGCACAGGTCGAGGGCGACACGACCATCACGCGCACCGGCGAGATCGTCGGTTCCGTGGACTATCTGGCGCCCGAGCGGGTCCGTGGACACGACCCCGGGCCCTCCTCCGACCTGTGGGCACTCGGCGCGACGCTGTACACGGCGGTGGAGGGACGGTCGCCGTTCCGGCGCACCTCGCCCATCAGCACCATGCAGGCCGTCGTCGAGGAGGAACCCGCCGAACCGGTCAACGCGGGTGCGCTGGGGCCCGTCCTCGCCGCGCTGCTGCGCAAGGATCCGGTCGAGCGGCCCAGCGCGGCGCAGGCCGAGCAGATGCTCGTCGAGGTGGCGGCGGGACGACTGCCGAGTGCAGCGCGGTCGTATGCGCCGACGGGGCAGGCGGGGTACGACACCGTGGAGACGGGGACCGGCACCGGTACCCGCGCGCAGACGGCCCCCGTCACGCAGTATCCGCCGGTGACGAACGGGCCCGTGCCCGCGCCGCCGAAGCGGCACCGCCTGCGTACGTTCGCTCTGGTCGTCGCCCTCGCGGCGAGCGTCGGCGGGGGTGTCGCGGTCGCGCTGCAGCAGTTCGGCACGGGCAGCCCCGGCGACTCCGCCTCTGTGTCGTCGACTCCGAGCGACAGTGTCACGCCGAGCGACAAAGGTGGTCAGGGCGCGGTTCCCGCCGGTTGGGAGCGGCGCAACGACCCGGTGGGCTTCAGCATCTCCCTGCCCAAGGGGTGGAAGCGGTCCGTCTCCATCGACCAGGACGGCCTCCGGCAGGTCGACTACTCGCCGGACAAGGGCAAGCACCTCGTGCGGGTCGCCGTCGACACCGCGCCGGACTTCCGCACCTCGTACGAACACATGAGCTACTTGGAGCAGCGGGTCTCAGGGCGGCTGCAGGACTACGAGCAGCTGAGACTCAAGGAAGAGCTTTTCCGCGACCTGCCGGGTGTCCGCTGGGAGTACACGTGGAACGCGCTGGCCAAGGACGGGCCGCACTACTTCCCGGGGCCCTACCGTGCGATCGACGTCGGGTACATGGACGGTGACGGCACCGAGTACGCCATCTACGCGGCCTCGCCGGCCGACGACTGGACCACCACCAGAAAGCAGTTCGACTGGATCCTGCGGGGCTTCCAGGAGGGTTGATCCTGGTGG
This sequence comes from Streptomyces sp. NPDC025784, assembly GCF_055558435.1. Lineage (NCBI taxonomy): Bacteria > Bacillati > Actinomycetota > Actinomycetes > Kitasatosporales > Streptomycetaceae > Streptomyces > Streptomyces sp. NPDC025784. The sequence continues at coordinate 65,808 of NZ_JBVHMN010000018.1, read as the reverse complement.
AACAGGAAAGGGCGCCGGCCGAGGCCATCAACGGCCTCTGCGGAATGACCTGCCCGCCGTCCGAGCGGCGGGCAGGTGCGGATGTTGCTGGAGACGGCCGCGCATCCGCCCGCTCCGGCCGCGGCTCAGGCGGCCTGAGGGTCAGGCATAGTCCGTGCAAGAACGGACTATCGTGTTCCCTTCGATAACCGCCACCTGCGCGCCGATGTAGTCGAGGTCCTCGCCGGTGGGCGACGCGTAAGTCGTGAATGAGTTGGTCGATCCGTTTCCGTCGTATTCGGAGTGCCAGGACCACTCCGTTACCCATCCAGTGCCTTCGTCTATGGAAACGAGCCGAATGGCCACATGGTGACCATCGGCAGCGGTGTCCTTGACCCAACCGCTGATGTCCACATGGCTGGCTGTCCAGTTGGTGAACGCGAGAGTCCCCGAGGCGCCGGTCACCGAGCACGCGGCTCCGCCGCTCGCCGCACTGGCATTGGTCACTGTGGTCGCAGCGAATATGGCCACCGCCGCGACGCTCGTGACGGAAAGGCGCTTCCATGTGTTTCCCATAAGGAAAAGGTAAGGCTTCCATGATTCACATGACAGTTTGATTCCAGCCGCCCGCTTTGCCCTTCGTGCCGCATATCTCTTGGCGATTTGCCGCGCTTTGTATTCTTCCCAAACAGGGTTTGGCCGAAAATGATCGCCCCTGACCGCCCGGCCCGCCCTGCTCACGCACGCCGACGAACTGGCCGAACCCGCCGGCTCCAAGGAGCCGTCGCGCGCCACCGGGCCGCTGGTGTGCCGAGCCGGTTGCTCCCGGATCTTCGTGGACAAGACGTCCGGCAGGAAGCGCGGGCCCGTCGGAGCTCGGCAAGGCGCTGGACTGCCTCCGTGAGGACGGCTTTGTCGGTGGCGAAGTCCGGATGGGCCTCGCGCAGGACCTTCAGTCGATCAGGCGCGCGTTCGGCGAACAGGTGGATGATCGCGCGGGTGCAGGCGTGGGCGGGGACTGGCTGATCCCGTCCCCGGCCGCGAGCGTTGATGCGCCGTTCCGTCGCGGTGGCCTCGTCGATCCGGTCCGGCATGGTCCGCGCCAAGGCCTGAGTTCCCTGCCCTGTGCCACCGGCTGTCCTGGAGCGGCGGCATACTTGGCTGGTCGGCGCTCCGGAAGGCGTCCATCCGGTGCGGCATGATGGGGCCCATGGGGACCGAGGGGGAGAACGTCCGTGTGATCGCGGGCCGTTACCGGCTGACCGCCAGGATCGGGCGCGGCGGCATGGGGGTCGTCTGGCGTGCCACCGACCAGCTGCTCGGCCGGCAGGTGGCGGTGAAGGAACTCTCCCTCGACGACTCGCTCTCGGCGGACGAGGCCCGGCAGCAACGCGACCGCACCCTGCGCGAGGCCCGCGCCGTCGCGCAGCTGCGGCACCCGCACATCATCGTCGTGCACGACGTCGTCGAGGACGACGAGCGGCCGTACATCGTGATGGAGCTCATCGACGGTGGTTCCCTCGCCGAACGGATCTCCGCGCGCGGGCCGGTGGACGCCCGCGAGGCCGCGCGCATCGGCATCGGCCTCCTCGGCGCACTGCGCCGCGCGCACGACGCGGGTGTCCTGCACCGCGACCTCAAGCCCGCCAACGTCCTGCTGGAGGCGGGCAGCGACCGCGTCGTGCTCACCGACTTCGGCATCGCCCAGGTGGCGGGCGCGACGACCCTGACCGAGAGCGGCGCGTTCGTCGGCTCGCCCGAGTACACCGCTCCCGAGCGGATGTCCGGGGTCAGGACGGGACCCGAGTCCGACCTGTGGTCGCTCGGCGCGCTGCTGTGCACGATCCTGAGCGGTGAATCGCCCTTCCGCCGAGACTCGTTGGGCGGCATCCTGCACGCCGTCGTCGTCGACGAGATCCGCCCGCCCGCCCAGGCCGCGCCGCTCCTGCCCGTCGTGCGCGGCCTGCTGGAACGCGACCCCGAGCGGCGGCTCGGCGCGGCCGAGGCCGAGCGGATGCTGCGCGCCTTCCGGGACACCGGGCGTACGCCGCGGCTGTCGGTGCCGTACACGCCGACACAGCGCGACGTGCCGAGACCGAAGCCCGTGCCGTCCCCGTCGACCGGCGCCGTGACGGACGTTCCGTCGAAGCAGTCCACGCGAGGTGTCCTGGTCGCCGCGGCCCTGGTCGCGGCGATGGTCGGCGCGGGCGTGTCGGCGGCGGCACTGCTGATGAACGACGGCGGTGGCGGGGGCGGTGCGCCCGCCTCGTCGAGCACGGCCCACACGTCCGGCACACCGAGCGGGCCCAGCGCCTCACGTACGCCGTCCGCGTCGCCCGAGCACCCCGCCCCGACGGTGACCGTGACCCGGCGGCAGAGCCCTGCCGACACCTCCCGCACCGCGCCCTCGGGCTACCACGTCGCGCGGGACCAGGGCTTCTCGCTCGCGGTGCCCGACGGGTTCACCCGCGATCCGCAGGGGGAGCGGGTCTTCTACATGTCACCGGGACAGACCTTCCGGATCGGCATCAAGGTGGCCGACCCCGAACCGGGTGGCCCCCTCGCGGTGATGCGGAAGTCCGCCGCCAAGGGCCCCGCGAACAACCCGGGTTACCGCGACGGCGTCGTCGAGAGGACCACCCACGCCGGAGCGCCCGCCGCGCTGTGGCAGTTCACCTGGGACGGCTTCGACGAGGCGGAGGGAGCCCGGCACACCTACGACCTGTGCTGGGAGGAGGGCGGCCGGATGTACGACGTGTGGGTCTCGGCGCCGGTCGGGAAGGTGACGCAGGCGAAGGAGTACTTCGATGTGGCCGTGGACACCTTCACGGCGTCCTGAACGGGTGCTTGCACGGCCATCCATGGCGTCCTGAGCGGGCGCCTGCGGGCCGGTTCACGGCGGCCCGGGCGGGCGCCTGCGCGTCCCGCGACGGCCACGGGCGCGAGGGCCCGAGCGAAGACACGTACTGCAGTAAACGGGAGATAAGGGATGGCGCGCGTCACGGGTCTGTGACCGGCCGCCGGCGGGGCTGGAAGCCGAAGCCCCCACCACGATAGAGATGGAGGCATGAGCAACAACGGGGGAGTCCCTCACGGGGCCGACGAACCGACCAGTTTCGGTCTGCAACCGCCGCGCCCGGCGGCACCGGCACCACAGTCGGCCGTCCCGTACCCGGGCAATCCCTACGCCACGCCCACCCAGGCCGTCCCCGAACAACAGGCCCGCCCCGCGCAGGACCCGGGGACGGGCCGGCTGATCGCCGGCCGCTACCGCCTGCTCGCCAAGCTCGGGCACGGCGGCATGGGAACGGTCTGGCGGGCCAAGGACGAGACGGTGGACCGCGAGGTCGCCGTCAAGGAACCGCGCGTCCCGGACCACCTTCCCGAGCGTGAACGCTCCAACGCCTTCGAGCGGATGCGCCGCGAGGCGCGCGCCGCCGCACGGCTCGACCACCCGGCGGTCGTGAACGTCCACGACGTCGCGGTCGTGGACGGACAGCCCTGGATCGTCATGGAGCTCGTGCAGGGCCGCTCGTTGGGAGACGCCCTCCAGGAGGGCACGCTCGGCGTCCGCGAGGCCGCACGCGTCGGCCTGGAGGTCCTCGGAGCCCTGGAGGCCGCGCACGCGGCGGGCATCCTGCACCGCGACGTCAAGCCCGACAACGTCCTGCTGGGCCGTCACGACCGCGTCGTCCTCACCGACTTCGGCATCGCGCAGATCGAGGGCGAGACCGATCTGACGGACACCGGCGGTTTCGTCGGCTCACCCGAGTACATCGCTCCGGAACGGGTGCTGGGGCAGCGCCCCGGACCGGCGTCCGACCTGTGGTCGCTCGGCGTGGTGCTCTACACGGCCACCGAGGGCGTCTCCCCGTTCCGGCGCAGCAACACGCCCGCGACGCTCCAGTCGGTCCTCAACTCCACGCCCGCGGCGCCCGCATCGGCGAACGGCCCGCTCGCCGAGGTCATCAACGGACTGCTGGACAAGGACCCCTCACGCCGGCCCGGCGCGGACCGGGTGCGGCGGCTCCTGGAGGAGGCGGCGCGACCGCCGGCCCCGGCGCCCACCCAGGTCGCGCAGGTCACGCAGGTCGCGCAGGTCGCGTTGCCGGACGGCAAGGGCATCCGGGTGGGCCGCAAGACCCTGCTCGGCATCGGTGCGGCGGTCGTCGCGGCGGCCGTGGCGGCGTACCTGGTGATCGCCGACCCCTTCGCGGGGCCGCTGCCGGACGGCTGGAAGAAGGCGCACGAGAAGGACGTCGCCGCGACGCTCGCGGTGCCCAAGGACTACCAGGCGAGCAGGCCCGACCGTTCGTCGGACAAGACCCACTGGGTCACGTACACCGACTGGAGCGGCAGCATCTGGGTCGGTCTCACGCTGACCAGGAAGGCGGAGGACACCGGCAAGCAGATCAAGGGCTCCGCCGCTGCCGAGATGTACGCCGACAACGACAAGTTCAAGGAGAGCGGCGAGTACGCCCTGAACATGCCCGAGGGGCCGGGGACGTCCACGGACGGGAGCACCAAGTACGAGGGCAGGCCCGCCGCGGAGAACACGGTGAGCTACAAGACCACCGACAGCCAGAACCCCCGCCCCCGCGAGGTGAAGATCTTCTACTACAAGTCGTCCGCGGGCGACATGTACAAGCTCACCATCAGCTACCCGGGCAAGGGCGACTTCACGGCACGCGGCCGTGAAGTCGCAAAGGCGGCGATCGCGAACCTGGACATCGACAAGCTCTGAGGGCTCCGTCGTGGGGGGAGGGGTCGCGCCCGGGCCGCTTCAGCGGCCCGAGCCCGGCTCGGACCGGACCGGCGGTCCGGCTCGGACCGGACCGGCGGACCCGGATGAGCCGGACCGGCGGACCCGGACCGGCGGACCCGGATGAGCCGGACCAACCGGGCGGGCCCGGACGGGGATCAGGCCAGCTTGGCCGTCTGGGCCTTGATGACCTCGGACGGGATGTCGTAGTCGGCGGCGCCGTCCGCGGTCTCGCCCGAGAACGCGGCCAGGCTGAGCGTGTAGTACGTGGCGACCGTGCCGCCGTGGCGGACGACCTCGCCGTGCACGGTCACGTCGCCACCGTCGGCATCCACCGTCACCGCGAACGCGACGGCCCCGTCGCCCTTGCCGGAGGCCTTCTCGCCCTCCACCTTGGTGATCTTCTGGGTGTCGCCCTTGTCCGCGGCCTCGAAGCCGCCCGCGCAGCCCTTCACCGCGTCGGACACCGAGGACAGCGTCTTCTCGGCGCCGTCGCCCTCATAGGAGGAGAGCGAGACGATCGTCACCGTGCCGGTCAGGGCATCGGTGATCGACTTCATCGCGTCGTCGAGCTCCTCGTCGGTCATGTCCTCCAGCTTCTTGGAGGGAGACGCACTGGGGGAGGCCGACGGGTCCTGCGTGACCACGCGCTTGACGTCGGCGGCGGAGTCACCGGGCGCGAGCCCCGCCATGACGTAGGCGATCGGCGCGCACTTCGCGTCCTCCACCTCGAGGTCGTCCTTGGTGGTGGTGAACCCGCCGGACTTGTCCGACGACTCGACCTTGTAGCCGTCGACGTCGCTCGTCGCGATGATCCGCTGCTCCAGCTCGGCGCTGCTGAGGGCCTTCGCGGCAGTGGTCTCCTTGCCCGCGCCGGTGCTCTTTTCGCTGTCGTCGGAGCCGCTGTCGGAGCAGCCGGTGGCCAGGGTGAGAGTGAGGGCCGAGGCGACCGCGGCGATGCCGGCGCGCGACAGCGCGAGTCTCTTCATTCTTGTCGATCCTTCGATCTGTCCGAGGGCGAAAGGGCTATGAGGGACGGGTCAAGGACTATGAGGGACGGGTCAAGGAATCGTCAACCGATCAAGGTCGGAAGTGTTCGCTCCTGCATCGCCCGTGAACCGAAGGGACTTTGACGGGCCGGCGGGCGGCGAGCGCCTGGCATGGACGGCGCGGCCCCCCGGTCACGGCGCCGGGGGTTCCCGCCGACGCCGTCCCGGTCGTCCGCCGAGGGCGGAGGACGACCGGGTCGTCCGCGGGGGCATCCCGGAACGCCACCGAGGGCGCCTCCGAAACGCCACCGCGGTCGTCCCAGTCGTCCCCACGGTGTCCCGGCGACCTCCCCGCGATGTCATCAACCCGTGATCGTCGCGCGAACAACGCCCTGATCAGGGCGTTTGTTGCCAGCGATCACTGGCAGCGTGTGTGCAGTCCGTGAAAGCCGATTACCGACGGGTACCCAAAGGGGCCGGGCGGGCATACCCTGCGGCTCATGACGGACTCGCAGGCCACGGAGCAGGCCACGGAAACGACCAGCGGCGACGAGGCCGGTACGGGCAGGCCCGGTACCAACCCCCTCGCGCCCGCCCCCGCGGGGGCCCGCACCGCAGCCGACGTCGTGACGCCCGAGCTGGTGGCCCAGCTCACCAAGGGCGTGGCCGGCTCCGGGCGGACCGCCAACCACACCCCGTTCACCGGCGAGAAGCTGGCCGACCTGCCCGAGTCCACCCCCGAGGACGTCGCCGAGGCGTTCGTGCGGGCCCGTACGGCGCAGATCGCCTGGGGGGCCACGCCCGTCCGGCAGCGCGCCGCCGTGCTCCTGCGCTTCCACGACCTCGTCCTCGCCCGGCAGGCCGAGGTGCTGGACCTCATCCAGCTGGAGACCGGCAAGGCCCGGCTGCACGCGCACGAGGAGGTTCAGGCCGTCACGGTCGCCGCACGGCACTACGGACGCAAGGCGCCCGCGTATCTGAGGCCCAAGCGGCACACCGGCGCCGTGCCGACCCTCACCAAGGTCACCGAGCTGCGTCACCCGCGCGGTGTCGTCGGCCAGATCGCCCCCTGGAACTACCCGCTCGAACTGTCCGTCGGCGACGCCCTCCCGGCGTTCGTCGCGGGCAACGCCGTCGTGATGAAGCCCGACACCGAGACCTGCCTCACCGCTCTGTGGGCGCGCGACCTGCTCATCGAGGCGGGGCTGCCCGCCGAGGTCTTCCAGGTCGTCATCGGCGACGGGCCCGTCGTGGGTCCCGAGGTCGTCAAGCACGCCGACTACGTCTCCTTCACCGGGTCCACGCGCACCGGCCGGGAGGTCGCCCAGGGCGCCGCAGCCCGCCTCGTCGGCGTCTCCCTCGAACTCGGCGGCAAGAACGCCATGGTGGTCCTGGAGGACGCCGACATCGACAAGGCCGCCGCGGGCGCCGTCCGCGCCTGCTTCTCCTCGGCCGGCCAGCTCTGCATCTCCATCGAACGGCTCTACGTCCACGAGTCCATCGCCGACGCGTTCGCCGACCGGTTCGCCGCCCGCACCAGGGCCATGCGCCTCGGCACCTCCCTGGCCTACGGCGCCGACATGGGCTCCCTGGTCGGCGAGCGGCAGCTGGAGACCGTGACCCGGCACGTGGAGGAGGCCGTCGCCAAGGGCGCCAAGGTCGTCGCCGGCGGAGTCGCCCGCCCCGACATCGGCCCGTACTTCTACGAGCCGACCATCCTCGACGGCGTCGAGGCGCCGATGGCCGTCTGCGCCGAGGAGACCTTCGGGCCCGTCGTCTCCCTCTACCGCTTCAAGAGCGAGGACGAGGTCGTCGAGCTCGCCAACGCCACGCCCTACGGCCTCAATTCGTCCGTGTGGACCAAGGACGGGCGCCGGGGCCGCGCGGTCGCGGCCCGGCTGCGCACCGGCACGGTCAACGTCAACGAGGGCTACGCGCCCGCGTACGGCAGCGTCCAGTCGCCGATGGGCGGCATGAAGGACTCCGGCCTCGGCCGCCGGCACGGCTCCGAGGGCATCCTCAAGTACACGGAGGCCCAGACGGTCGCCCAGCAGCGGCTGTTGCCGATGGCGCCGTCGCTCGGCATGGACGACGAGAAGTACGCGGCGTTCATGAGCCGGAGCCTCAAGGTCATGAAGGCGTTCCGGCTCCGCTAGACGCCGCGACCCCCGGGGCGGGTCCGTCCGCCCGCCCTTCCCCGACCCGTCCCGATCGTCCCCCTGTCCGTCCCACCCTTTCGCACCGCTCCTCACAGCGGTTCTCGACGAGGAGAAACGAGGAGAGCAGCACGTGTCACAGGAGAGCTCTGCCCAGAATCAGCCGGACGAGGCGGCGTACGACTACGACGTCATCGTCGTCGGCTCCGGCTTCGGTGGTTCCGTCACCGCCCTGCGCCTGACGGAGAAGGGTTACCGCGTCGGCGTGCTCGAAGCGGGCCGCCGCTTCACCCGGGACTCCCTGCCCAAGAACTCCTGGGACATCAAGAACTACCTGTGGGCCCCGAGGCTCGGCATGTACGGCATCCAGCGCATCCATCTGCTGGGCAACGTCATGGTGCTGGCGGGCGCGGGCGTCGGCGGCGGTTCCCTCAACTACGCCAACACCCTCTACGTCCCCCCGAAGCCCTTCTTCGAGGACCCGCAGTGGAAGGACATCACCGACTGGGAAGGGGAGTTGAAGCCGTACTACGACCAGGCCCGGCGCATGCTGGGCGTACGGCTCAACCCGACCATGACCCCGTCGGACGTCCACCTCAAGGCCGCGGCCGAGGCGATGGGTGTCGGCGACACCTTCCACATGGCGCCGGTGGGCGTCTTCTTCGGGGACGGCCAGGACGCCGACGGCGGTGCGAAGGCGGGACCCGGCCAGGAGATCGCCGACCCGTACTTCGGCGGTGCCGGACCCAGCCGCAAGGCGTGCACCGAGTGCGGCGAGTGCATGACCGGCTGCCGTCACGGCGCGAAGAACACCCTCAACGAGAACTACCTCCACCTCGCCGAGAAGGCGGGCGCGGTGGTCCACCCCATGACGACCGTGGTGTCCGTCACCGACGACTCGCAGGGCGGGTACGCCGTCCAGACCCTCCCCACGGACCGCAGACGCAAGGGCGAGGGGCGGACCTTCAAGGCACAGCGGGTCGTCCTCGCGGCCGGCACCTACGGCACGCAGACCCTGCTGCACCGCATGAAGGCCGGCGGCCAGCTGCCGCACCTGTCGCAGAAGCTGGGCGAGCTGACCCGCACCAACTCCGAGGCGCTGGTGGGCGCGCAGACCGACAACCGCCGCTACCGCAAGGCCACCGGCGAGGAACGCGTCGACTTCACACGCGGTGTCGCCATCACGTCGTCCATCCACCCCGACGAGAACACCCACATCGAGCCGGTCCGCTACGGCAAGGGGTCCAACTCGATGGGCGGCCTGTCCATCCTCCAGGTCCCTTACGCGGAGGGATCGTCGAGGGTGCTGGGCTGGCTGGCCAACGCCGCCCGGCACCCCGTCCTGGTGGCCCGTTCGCTGTCCAACCGCCGCTGGTCGGAGCGCACCATCATCGGCCTGGTGATGCAGTCGCTGGACAACTCCCTGACGACGTACCTGAAGCCGAAGGGCGCGGGCAAGGGACTGCTGACCGCCCGGCAGGGCCACGGGGCGCCCAACCCCAAGCAGATCAAGGCGGCTTCGGAGAGCGCCTCCGCGATCGCCGCCGAGATCAACGGCTTCGCGGGCAGCAACGTGGGCGAGTTGATGGGGACGCCGCTGACCGCGCACTTCCTGGGCGGCTGCCCGATCGGCGCCGACGCCGAGGAAGGCGTCATAGACCCGTACCACCGGCTGTACGGCCACCCGGGCATCTCCGTGGTCGACGGTGCCGCGGTCTCCGCGAACCTCGGGGTCAACCCGTCGCTCACCATCACCGCCCAGGCCGAGCGGGCGATGTCGTACTGGCCCAACAAGGGCGAGGCCGACCCGCGTCCGGCGCCGGGCGCGGCGTACGAGCGGCTGAAGCCGGTGGAGCCGCTGCACCCCGCCGTCCCGGCGGACGCGTTCGGCGCGCTGAAGCTGCCGTTCCTGGGGATACCCGCGGTGCCGCCGAAGAAGTGACCCGTGGGGGTTCTGCGCGCGCCGGTGCCACCCGCCCGGCGCGCGGCCCCCGCGCGCCCGGTCCGCCCCTCACGGAAGGAAGTCCGGAAGGAAGTCCGGAGGAAAGTCCGCCCCCCGCACGCAAGAAAGAAAGAAGGACCTGCGCCCCCCTCCGAGCGCAGGTCCTTCTTCTCGTACCAGGCGTGATGCCCAGGTGTTTACGGGGTCCCGGCCGCCTTACGCGGTCGTGCCACCCGAGTTGCGGCGACGGACGACGAACACCGCGCCGGCACCGGCGACGACGGCGACACCGCCGACGAGACCGATCATCGGCAGGGCGGAGCTGGAGCCCGTCTCGGCCAGGCTGCCGTCGACCTCGGGCGTGTTGCCCTTGTCGGCGGGCTTGTCCGAGACCGGGACCTTGCCGCCTTCCTGCGGCTTGGTGCCGTCGGTGTCCGTGCCCGCGGCGACGATCTGGAACTTGTAGGCGACCTCGCCGAAGCCCGTGCACTCGCCGTCGGCGTCGCCGTAGATGCTGGCGCCCAGGGAGAAGCCGGCGCCGACCGGGGCGCTGGACTTCACGTTGATGCGCATCGGGATGTTGACCTCGTAGTCGGGCTTGAGCTCGTCGGTGTAACCGACGAAACCGACCGCGTAGCCCTCGGAGTCGACGTCCTCCCAGACCTTGTCGTCCGGGTTGTAGGCCTGGAGCTGGACCTTCTTGCTCTGGAAGAGGTCCTCACCCGCCTTGTCGGAGGAGGCGCCGGCGAAGAAGCCGAGGTCGCTGAGGGTGGACTCGGAGTTGTTCGCCACGTTCAGCGAGAACTTGTGCCAGCCGCTGCCCACCGAGATCTTGCCGGGCAGGCCGGTGATGGACACGTCGACCTTGGAGTCCTCGCACTCGGACGGCTCCGGGTCGGGCGACTCGGACTCCTCCGGAGCGGAGGTGCTCGGCGCCGGGGACGTGGCGGAAGCGGACGCGGAGTCGCTCGGAGCCGGGGCGGACTCGGTCGCGGACGCCGAGGCGGTCGCGGAGGCGGTCGCCTCGGGGGTGGTCTCGGTGGCGCTCGGCGACGCCGATTCGCTCGGAGACTCGGATGCGGTTGCGCTCGCGGTCGGGGTGGCGGTGTCGTCCGTCGCGAACGCGGCCGGCGCCGACAGCAGCGCCAGCGGGGCTATGGCAGCCGTCGCGGCCGCAGCGGCCATGGCACGGCGAAGCTTCATGAAGACCTCGAAAGTCCGGTGCGCCGCGAGTTCGCGGGCGCTCGAGTGGGCTCGTCTGGGTGAGGCCTCCGCGTGTGGGGCGCGGGTGTGGCCGTTGGTTCTGCAGGTGTGACCGGTGGGGCCGGGGAAAGGTTGTCCTGCACCTCACATGATTTTTATGTGTGGTGAGTCACATCCGAGTGCGACTTGTGCAAGCCCTTTCGAACCGCTTAGAAATGTCCCTCGTGTCTGACAACAAACCGGGTGGGAACGGGGATTCGTCCTTCAGCGACGACGTGTGGGACCAGTTCGCCCGCGACACCGAGCGCGACATCCGGAACTCGGCTCCCAAGGAGCCGTCCGCGCGGGCGCGCATGGTGACCGAGCGGCTGCGGCAGCAGGACGAGCGCGGCGACCGGCCGGAGAGCTGGCGGGTGGGCCCCTCGGTGCACGAGACGAAGCGCCGCTCCGCGCGGCGCCGACGTCTATGGGCAGTCATCGGAGTGCCGCTCGCCGTCGTGGTGGCGGTCGTGGCGATGAAGCCGTCCCTGCTGCCGGGCGATCCCTTCGGCACGTCGTCCGGTACGTCGTCCGACGAGGCGTCCGCGGCCTCCCGGCTCCCCGACGAGACCGCACCCCCGACGGCGGCGCCCTCCGCGTCGTCCGGCACCCCCACGCTGGACAGGCCGTTCGCCGGATCGCCCGCCGAGCGCTGGGCCGACGGCACGGACGGCATCGTCGTCCCTCGGGCCACCGCGATCGGCCCGCTCACCGAGGCGCAGGTCGCCACCGCGCTGAAGCGCACCAAGACCCTGCTCGTCGAGGCGAACCTCGACCGGGCGACGCTGCGCGGCGAACGCCCCGAGACGGCGATCGCCACGCTCGACCCGAAGCAGCCCAAGATGCTCGACGACGTGAACCGCTGGCTGCGGTCGCCGGGCAAGGACGACGATCCGCTCGCGCTGTTCACCCGGTTCGACCCCAAGGAGATCCGGCTCGTCGGGGACGTGGTCAAGACACGCGGCCGGATCACGTTCAAGGCGGGGGAGCGCGCCTCCGTCGTCATCCACGCCGACTACAGCTTCGTGTATCCCGTGACCCGGGCCGACAACAACTCCACCGGGGTGACCCGCACCATCGTGCGCCGTGTCCTCGACCTGGAGGTCTCCGACCCGACGAAGTACCGGGTCACCCCCGGCAAACTCGCGATCCTGCGCTACGACCGAGACCTGGCCAACTCGGCCTGCGACGTCCACGACGGCTTCCTGCACCCGCGGTTCGACTCGGCCGACCCCGGCGGACCGGACCCGTCGGGGCCCACCGTCGACCCGTACGACCGCAGCCGCGGCATCCAGAACTCCGAGCCGGGCGCCTGCGGCACGCTGTCCCGCACCTAGTCGGGGACACGGCGCGACATGACGAAGGGCCCCGCGGTGGTCCCTGCTCGGGCGGAGCCGAGAGATCAGGGAGGTGCCGCGGGGCCCTTCTTTCGTCAGCACCGACGTCAGGGCAGCGCCGGTGCCTGGGAGCGACGCCGGGGGGTGCGTCGCCGGTCCGGGGGTGGTCCGGTGTGACCGCCGGTCGTGCGCCCCGGCGCGTTCGAGGCGCGCGCGTGGTGTCGACCTTTGGCAGCGGGTGGTACGGGCGTACTGCGGTGTGGAGTGGATCCGGTTGGCTGATCGGTCGGCTACGGGGGTGTCCGCCATGAGAGCCGGGGTCGTTCTCGTACGGCGGGTGTTCTCGTACGGTGGGCCGTCCGTACGGGGCTGATGCCTGAGGGACTGATGCCTACGGGACTGAGGCGTGCAGGGCTGTTCGTACGGGACGGGTCGTGCGGGCTGTTCGTACGGGACTGACGGGTGCCGGAGGGTTCGTACGGGAGCCGTTCTCGCGTCGTGCTGGACGGGCGACGGCCTCCGCAACCGTCGCGACCGCCTCCGCAACCGCCTCCGAACGGATTCCGCCGGCCGGCCCCGGGCGTCCCCGGAGCCGACCGTTCTCTTGAGTGACCGGGCTGCTGTCCCCTGCCGTCCGGTCACACCCCTGGAGCGAGGTCCCACGACGCACAGCACGATCCGTACGTCTCATCGCTCCAGTGGAGCCACGCGTGGTTCTTTCGGGCCCGCCCCTGGATGACACGGACACCGGGACCAACGAAGCCCGCTGCGGCCCGGTCACGCGCCGTACGGGTGAGACGGAATGCGTACGTGCGTACGCCGTGTACGGGATTCAGAAGCGGCCCCGACGTGGTCAGATGCGGCCCCGGCACAGCTCGAGCAGCGTCATGGCCAGGGAGGTGCCGGGCTTGCCCAGCGCCTCCCTGTAGTGGCCGAGCACCTCCATCTCGCGCGAGAGGTTCACCCGGCGGCCGCCGGACGAGATCCGGGCCTCCTGGATCACCGCCGAGACGGCCATCCGTTCCTGCATGAGACCGATGATCCGGTCGTCCAGCGCGTCGATGCGCTCGCGGGCGCCGGTGATCACATCGGCGGCCTCGTCGGTGCGGGCGCCGGTCTTGTCGAGTACGTCGGCCATGGTGGGGCTCCTCTGTCCGTGGAAGGGGAGCCCCGGGGCGGCAGGGCCCGGAAACGGCAGACGCCCCGGGCCTTGTCGGCCCGGGGCGCCTGGGAAGTCGCTTGTCAGTTGCTCAAGCAGCACGACCATGGCAGCCGGCGGGCCGGTTGCCATAGGTAAACGCGAAGATCGCGGCGGTCTGGTGCGTGAGCATGCGGCCAGTATGCACCGGCGGCGGACGCGGACCAAGCCCGTTCGGATGCTGAGACCCCGGGCAGCGCGCTCAGGGTGTGAGTCCGGGCCGGGGGGCTCGCGGTGTGAGTCCCGGGGGGGCTCGGGGGGTGGTCCGGGCGGCTGCCCGGTGAGCTCCCCCGGGCTCCGGGCGGGGGTGACAAACCCGGCGTAGGCGCCACGGTCCCGGCCCCCGGTAGACTCGGCACCACACCCACCATGCTCACCGCCGGAAGGCAACCCGTGTCATCAGCGACCCCCGCTGCCGCCGCCCCCGACACCGTCCTGGTCGTCGACTTCGGTGCGCAGTACGCCCAGCTCATCGCCCGTCGCGTCCGCGAGGCCCGGGTCTACAGCGAGATCGTGCCGAGCACCATGCCCGTCGCGGAGATGCTCGCCAAGAACCCGGCGGCGATCATCCTCTCCGGCGGCCCCTCGTCGGTCTACGCGGAGGGCGCCCCGCGCCTCGACCGCGAGATCTTCGAGGCCGGCGTCCCCGTGTTCGGCATGTGCTACGGCTTCCAGCTGATGGCGACGGCCCTCGGCGGCACGGTCGACAACACCGGCGCCCGCGAGTACGGCGGCACGCCCCTGCACGTCTCGAAGTCCGGCTCCACCCTCTTCGAGGGCACCCCGGACGAGCAGTCGGTGTGGATGTCGCACGGCGACGCGTGCAGCGCAGCCCCCGAGGGCTTCACCGTCACGGCGTCCACGGACGTCGTCCCGGTCGCGGCCTTCGAGAACGACGAGCAGAAGCTCTACGGCGTGCAGTACCACCCCGAGGTGATGCACTCCACGCACGGCCAGCAGGTGCTGGAGCACTTCCTGTACCGCGGTGCCGGCCTCAAGCCGAACTGGACCACCGGCAACGTCATCGACGAGCAGGTCGCCCTCATCCGCGAGCAGGTCGGCAGCAAGCGCGCCATCTGCGGCCTGTCCGGCGGCGTGGACTCCGCCGTCGCCGCGGCCCTCGTCCAGAAGGCCATCGGCTCCCAGCTGACCTGTGTGTACGTCGACCACGGTCTGATGCGCAAGGACGAGACCGAGCAGGTCGAGAAGGACTTCGTCGCGGCCACCGGCGTCCAGCTGAAGGTCGTGGACGCGGAGGAGCGCTTCCTCGCCGCGCTGGCCGGGGTCTCCGACCCCGAGGAGAAGCGGAAGATCATCGGGCGCGAGTTCATCCGCGTCTTCGAGCAGGCCCAGGCGGAGATCATCGCCGAGGCCGCGGAGGGCGAGGACGTCGCCTTCCTGGTCCAGGGCACCCTCTACCCGGACGTCGTCGAGTCCGGCGGCGGCACCGGCACGGCCAACATCAAGTCCCACCACAACGTGGGCGGTCTCCCCGAGGACCTCGAGTTCGAGCTCGTCGAGCCGCTGCGCAAGCTCTTCAAGGACGAGGTCCGCATGGTCGGCCAGGAGCTCGGCCTGCCGGACGAGATCGTCCAGCGCCAGCCGTTCCCCGGCCCCGGCCTCGGCATCCGCATCGTCGGCGAGGTCACCAAGGAGCGCCTCGACCTGCTGCGCGAGGCCGACGCCATCGCCCGCGAGGAGCTCACGGCCGCGGGCCTCGACCGCGACATCTGGCAGTGCCCGGTCGTCCTGCTCGCCGACGTCCGCTCCGTGGGCGTCCAGGGCGACGGCCGCACGTACGGTCACCCGATCGTCCTGCGCCCCGTCTCCAGCGAGGACGCCATGACGGCCGACTGGTCGCGCCTGCCGTACGAGGTCCTCGCCAGGATCTCCACCCGCATCACGAACGAGGTGGCGGACGTCAACCGCGTCGTCCTGGACGTGACGTCCAAGCCCCCGGGCACCATCGAGTGGGAGTAGATCCCCAGGTCACGTCCGCTTGAGAGTCCGCACCGGCTCTCCGGGCCGCCAGACCTCGGCGACCAGATACGTGTCGTCCTCGACGTAGGTCCGTACGACCTCCGTCAACTCGGTGCGGAAGAGGTGGAACGGCTGCGGCGGTTCCACCTCTTTCACGTACGCGGCCTTCGTCGCCGCGTCCTCGTCGCCGACCTCCACCGCCCGGCCGCTGATCCGCACGTCCCCGCCGCCCATGCCCGTGCCCGGCCCCGGGTTGGCCTGGAGCGCGAAGCGCGGATCGCGGCGCAGGTCGAGGGCCTTGAGCGAGCCGGGCATCATGCCGAGCCACAGCTCGCCGTTCAGGAAGCGCACCTCCAGGCCGGTCGTGCGGGGCGAGCCGTCCTTGCGGAGGGTCGCCAGGACGTGGTGTGTGAAGCCGCCGTAGCGGTCCTCGACCGTCCTGGCCAGGTCCGGTTCGGCTGTGGCGAAGGCCGCCCAGTTCGTCGGTGCCGACGGTGCCGGTGCAGCGGGGGCGGTCGGTTCCTGGGCCTGTGGGCCGGGTGTCGGGTGGTGTTCGGTCATGGGAGGAGTGTGGCGGGGATACCAGACATCTTCTGTCTGGATTTAGTGTGCCCGGCTGTTTCCCTGGCCGTTTCCCTGTCGGTGTCGGTGTCGGTGTCGGTGTCGGTGTCGGTGTCGGTGTCGGGCCCCTGTGCGTGCAAAAGCGACCCGCACGGAAGAGCGTCGGCTGGAGCCGCCCCGCCAGGGGCGCGGGGAACTGCGCGACCAGCCCCCACCGCCCCGCGGTCACCCCGCATCCGCCTGTCACGGTGACGAACGCTCCCACCGGGGCGCCCTGTCTCGGGTCAGCCGGACGCCAGGCCCGCCGTGCCGACGCGGCGCGCCACCCTGCGGCGGTGGGCGACCTCCAGGGCCAGGAAGCCCATGGACAACGCCTCCGCGACGGCGAACCCGATCAGCGCCGCACGCCAGCCGTACACCGCGCAGACCAGGGAGACGAAGAGCGCGCAGCCCGTCATGATCGCCGCGCGGGACCACGCGCTCGGGTCCTCGGCCATCGCGTCGAACTCGATCCGGTCCCGGAGCCCGCGTACCGTCCGCGCCGCCTCCCCGAGCGGTCGGAGCGTGCCGGGACGCAGCCCCGGTACGGCACGCGAGTCCTCGGCCTTCGGTGCCGTTCCAGGGCGCTGGGTGCGCACCAGTTGGATCTGCAGCGCACGTCCCACCCGGTGCGCCTCCGCGTAGCGGAAACCGTGCTGCTCGGCCACGTACGCGAGCGTGGCGAGCCGGCGCGGTGAGCCGCCGAGATCGTCGACGACGACGAAGTCCCGCTCCGCGAGCTGCCCGAGCAGGACGAGGATCCGCCGCTCTGCGCGGTTCATGCGTGCCTCCCGTGTCCCAGGCGTGGGTCGGTGTCACCCAGACAGACCAGTGACCTCCGGCCACGGTTGTGGCCATCTCTTCACCGAACGACTCTGTTCTCCTGCGCTGACCCCGGGTAACTTCCGCTCCGTACCGCACACGCCAGTGCTGGAGGACATATGCACGGGCCCACCCCGCCCCTGCCCCTACCCACCGACCGGCTCCGGTTCGCCATGCCGCCGATGCACGACTCGGTCGACGACGAGCGGCGGCACCGCAAGGAGCGGCTGGCCGGGGCGCTGCGCGTCTTCGGCCGGTTCGGGTTCGAGGACGGGGTCTCCGGACACATCACGGCGCGCGACCCCGAGTACAGCGACTGCTTCTGGGTCAATCCGTTCGGGATGCCCTTCAAGCACGTGACCGTCGGCGACCTGGTCCTGGCCAACCAGGACGGGCAGGTGATCGAGGGCCGCTACCACGTGAACCAGGCGGCGTTCACCGTGCACGCCCAGGTCCACGCCGCCCGGCCCGACGTCGTCGCCGTCGCGCACTGCCACTCCGTGCACGGCCGCGCCCTCGCCGCGCTGGGCGACCTGCTCGACCCGATCACGCAGGAGAGCTGCGCCTTCTATGAAGATCACGCACTCTACGACGCGTACAGCGGCGTCGCCGTCGACGCCGAGGAGGGCCGTCGGATCGCCGCCGCGCTCGACACCCGCAAGGCGCTCGTCCTGCGCAACCACGGGCTGCTGACCGTGGGCGACTCGGTGGACGCCGCCGCCTGGTGGTTCCTGTCCATGGAGCGGTCCTGCCAGGTCCAGCTCACCGCCAAGGCCGCGGGGCGTCCTCTCCTCATCGACCACAAGCAGGCGGTCGCCACGCGGGAACAGCTCGGCGGTGATCTGGTGGCGTGGATCAACTACCAGCCGTTGTGGCAGGACATCAGTCGGAGCGAGCCGGATCTGTTGTCGTAGGTGTGGTGGCGTTGGGGGCGCCACGTCGGAGGGCCGTGCCTTGGAGGCGGTGCCTTGGGGTCGGGGGTTGTGGGGTGGCGGCGGATCGTGGGTCAGAAGTCGCGCAGGACCGCTGCCTTCGTCAGGGCGAACTCCTCGTCCGTGAGGACCCCGGCACGGTGCAGCTCGCCCAACTCCCTGAGCCGGCGCAGCAGTACGTCGTGCCGGTCCGACGTGGGCGATGCCGCCGCGGTGAGCGCGGGACGCTCCCGGGCCACGTGCTCGTCCGCCCGAGTGGACGGATGAGGCAGGCGCGCCGTCACCGCCGCGGCGACCAGCGCCGTCAGCAGGTCACGGCGGGTGCTGCCCCACAGGTCCAGGGCGTACGGGTCCTTCTCGGGAGGCAGCTTGGAGAACACCGTCTCGCGGGTGACGAAACGCAGGAACCCGTCCTCGTAACCGGAGTTGGGCAGCCACTCGACCTGCACGAGGTCGCCCACCGAGATGATCCGTGGGCCCGTCGCCCGCTTCACCCGGTCCGACGTGTCCGACCAGTCGATCCGCACCTGCACCCCGTCGAACGAGACCGTCCCGTCGCTGGAACGCACCGAGACGGGGACCGGCGGGCCTGCCAGGAGGTAGGTCCGCGCCGGTTCTTTGGGAATCTGGTCCAGCAGCAGCGCACGGCGGACCTCCTCGGCGACGTACTCCGCGACGCCGGACCGGTCGACGTCGACCGTGAGCCGGTACGGGTCCGCCGCGTCGGGCAGTCTGCCCCCGGTCGCCTGAAGCAGGGGGTCCGAGCCCTCGCGCAGCCTGAGCCGCAGCCGGCCCCGTTTGCGCTCGGGTTCGTAGACGATGCCCGCCACCGCCTCCAGCGGGACGGCGATCTCCCCGTACGTCTGGCGGAACAGCGGCACGGAACGGTGGAGCCCCGGCGTGATCCTGACCGTGCTGCCGTCGAAGGCCCAGGTCCCGTCGCGCTGGATGATCTCGGCCATGGGGAAATTCTCGCAGCCCGGTCAACACGGGCGCCGGTGCTTCACCCACGCTGACCAGACCTGCCGGATTCGGGCCGTGTTCCGTACGGCACAATTCGCTGTCATCGCGGGGCAGTTGTAAGGCAGTTGTGCGGCAGTCAGGCGTACGGAAGGTCTGGCTGCGCGGAGATGTGCGGCGCGGGAAGGCGGCAGCGGGCGTGGCGGTGCAGGAGGCGAGACACGGTGCGGGGCGCGGTGCCGGGGCGGGAGCCGGGCAGGGGGCGGATCCTGGGGCGTTCTCGGGTGCGTCCGGGGGAGGCCGGGGAGGTGCCCGCGGTGGTGCCCATGAAGGGGGCTGCACCTGTGGGGACTGCCCGCACGGGGCGCGGGCGGGGCATCGGCGTGCCGTCGCCGAATTCCTCGCGAAGCGCGACGAGTTGGCGTCCGGGCGCGGGCTGCCGGCCGGCGTCGCGCACTCGGCGTCCGCGTCCCGGCAGTGGGTCTCCGACGAACTGACCCAGTCCGCGGACCTCGTCGCCGAACGCGGGCGGCTGGAGGGCGCGGCCTGGCTGGCGCGGCTGTGGCGGTACACCGCGTACGCCGTGTGGGGCGGTGTGGGCGTGCTCCTGCTGACGCAGGCGCTCACCGCGATCGGCGCGGGGTGGACGGCGGCGCGGACCGCCGGGCTGGTCGCGGCGGTCGTGGTGGCCGGGCTGTTGACGGGCGCGGCCTGGCTGCACCGGAGCCGCGGGGGTGCGCTCGCCCCCGTCATCGGTGAGGACAACCGGCTCTCCACGTCCAGGGCGGTGGCCGGGGGCTGGGTGCTGTTCGTGGTGTACGCGGTGCTGGTGCTCGTCGGGCAGCTCGCGGCGGCGTCCGCGCACGGCCGACGGGACGAGCTGATCGCCGGGCTGGATCTTGCGCGGGGCGCGGGTGTGGTCACCGTCGTCGCCGTGGTGTGCGGGGTGGCGGTGCTGGTGCGGCGGGTGGTGGGGCTGCGGGTTCTGGGGCAGCGGTTGCAGAAGGTGCGGGCCGATCGGCCGCGGGCCGCCGATCTGCTCACGGACGATGCGGGGAAGGGGGGCTTCGCGGACATCCAGTACGTGGTGATCAGCGCGGTGGCCCTCGTCTTCGCGGCGGTGCGGCTCGCTCGGCGGCCGGCGCAGTTGCCGGACCTTCCGTGGGGGCTGGCGCTGCTGGTACTGGTGTCGGCGGCTACGTATCTCGCGAGCAAGTACGCCGAGGGTGGGCGGCCGGTGATCCTCTCCGTGGTGCGGTCCCGGGAGGCGGGGGATCTCGACGCGCCCATCCGTACCGGTGACGACATCGAGATCCGGGGGGCCGGGTTCGTGCCGCCCGGGGCGCAGGCGGCGGACCGGCTGTCGCGGATGGTGGTCCGGATCGGGGCCGTGCATGTGCATGTGCCGCTGGTGCCGGTGGCCGGGGGCTTCAGCAACCCCACGGATGCCTTGCTGACGGTACCCGTGCCGGTGGATGTGGAGCCGGGGCGGGTCGAGGTGCAGGTGGTGACGGCTGCCGGGGTCGAGACGAACCGGTACGCGATCGATGTGACGGACTGACGGTCGCTGGGGCGTGGTGTGCCGGGGCGTGTCCGCCGTCGGGGCGTCACGCCTGAGTGGGCCGCCGCCGGTGCGGTGGCTGGTTCGCCGTCTGTGCGGTGGGTGGGTGCCGTCGGTGCGGTGGGTGGGTGCCGTGGGTTCGGTGGCCGTTTCGCCGTCTGTGCGGTGGGTGGGTCGGGGCCGTGCCGGTGATCCGCCCGTTGCAGCCCTTGTGTGGTCCGGTGTGTCGGTGCGGTGGGGTCGTGTTGCCGTCCGCAACGGGCATTCGATTCACCGGCACGGCCCCTTCGGTGAGTGGGCGACTGCGGGTGCGTCCGGGGTGCGGTCTCTTGCGTGAGTGGGCGACTGCGGGTGCGTCCGGGGTGCGGCCCCTTCGGTGAGTGGGCGGCTGCGGGTGCGTCCGGGGTGCGGTCTCTTGCGTGAGAGGGCGGCTGCGGGTGCGTCCATCGCGGGTTCCCGCCATGGTCCGGAGCCGGGGTCACCCTTCAGTCCGGTCACCTCTCCAGTCCGTCCGGCCCGCTCTTCAGTCCGTCCGGCCACCTCTCCAGCTCGTCCGGTCACTTCTCCAGCTCGTCCGGCCACTCTTCAGCCCGTCCGGCGGCAGCCTCCAGGCCGTTGTCGTCCGAGGCTGGCTCCCGTCCCGTCCGGCGGCGGTTTCCGTCCTGGCCCGCATTTGAGGGCAGGGAGCCACCTCCCAGCCCGTCCGGCGATTGAGGACGAGGCCGTCCATGCCGATTTCCCCCAGTTCCGGGGGCCGTGCCGTCGGGGTGAGGGGGGATCGCCTCAGCCCGTCCGGCGTTCGCGGACGAGGCCGTTCGGGCCGATCCACGGCGGCTCCGGGGGACGTCATGGCCAGGTGCGGCGGAGACGCGGGTGGGGCTGCCCCCTGGAGGGCGGCGAGGGACGCGCGGACGCGCGAAAAAAGGCGGCGTGGGGATTGAGCGGGAGCCGATCGTCATACGTATGGTCTGTTGAGGGGCAATGGCACCTGGGTGAGAGGCGGCGAACGGCGATGACTCACGGTATGCGAATGGATACTCACACCTCCTACTCGGGTCAGGGAGGCGACTGGCGGGACACGGCCAGCCGCTACGCCCTCCTCCCGCTGCGCGTCTTCCTCGGCGTCACCTTCATCTACGCCGGCCTGGACAAACTCACCGACAGCGCCTTCATGCAGAGCGCCGGCTCCGGCTCGGTCGGCGACATCATGCGCTCCGCGCGGGACTCCTCCGCCATCCCGGCCCTCGTGGACCTCGCTCTGAAGAACCCCGTCGGCTTCGGTTACGCCATCGCCCTTGGCGAACTCGCCGTCGGCATCGGCACCTTGATCGGCCTCCTGGCCCGCCTCGCCGCGCTGGGCGGAGCGCTGATCTCGCTGAGCCTGTGGCTGACGGTCAGCTGGGCCTCCGACCCGTACTACTACGGCAACGACCTCGCCTACCTGATGGCCTGGCTGCCCCTCGTCCTCGCGGGCGCGTCGTACTTCTCCGTGGACGCGGCCCTACGGGCCCGGCGTTCGCAACGCGCCTGAGGATTCAGCCAGGGGCCTGTCTAGCCGCGTTCGGTGCGGCGTCTGCGGACGGCGTGGGTGACGGACGCCACCGCTCCCGCCAGGCAGAGGCCGCCCGTGACCACGGGGATCACCACGAACCACGGCGTCTGCCAGGCGCCGCCCGCGTCGCCGGCGTAGATCACGCCCGCGAGGGTGAGGAAGACTCCGGCGACCAGCTTTCCCGGCTGGAACTCATGACGCAGCACGGGCCACCTCCGCCTGTCCGATGCCGACATGCAGGTCGATGTCGAGCGTGCCGCCGGCCTTGCCGGTGGGCGACAGCGTCAGTTCCTTGGACTTGCCCGGTTCCACGTCCACGTCCTTCTTGCCTTCGCCGGGCAGCTGGATGTCCCCGACGCCCACGTCGATGCTCAGCTTCACGGTCGCGTCCTTGGGGACGACGACCTTGAGCCGGCCGATGCCGACCTCGGCGGTCGTCGTCACCGTCTGGCCCTTGCCGAGGTCCAGGTGGGTGAGGTCCAGGGTGCCCACTCCGGTGCCCAGGTCGTAGTTCTCCCGGACGTCGGCCGCCGCCGTGGGGGTCCAGTACGTCCGGACCCACTGTGTGGTGATGTCCTTGGGGAGCGCCGCGGACGCCGCCAGCAGGCCCGCCGTGACCACGGCCAGGAAGATCGATCCAGCGCCGGTGCGCCCGAGGAAGGCGCTGACGGCTATGCCCAGGCCGAACACGATCAGCGCGCAGGCCAGGCCGGTCTGCAGGCTGGTGCCGAGCGCCCGGTCGTCCCAGGTGAGGCCCGTGCCCAGGCCGCCGGCGACGAGCGCGAGCAGGAACACCCAGCCGCCGACCCAGCGCGGACCGCGGGGCTTCGGCTCGGTCCTCGTGCGCACACCCGGGCGGGAGGTGCCGCGGGCGATGGAGACCGCGGCCGCCACGTCCCGGTCCCCGGTGTCGCTCGGACCCCACAGATAGCCGGTGCCGCCCACGTGCGACCCGTCCTTGACGATCGGGTCGCGCCACCACGACGGGTAGGACGCGGGCACGGGCGGGGCCTGCGCCTCCGGCGGGGCGTCGGCGACGGCCTGGGCGGCGAGCGGGTCGGGGTCGGGGGCGCCGCGGTGCTGCGACCAGTAGCCCGCGCCGGCCAGCAGGAGGGAGAGGACGACGGAGAAGGCGAGCACGCTGCCGTTCTTCAGCATGGAGAGCAGTACGCCGCAGCCGACCAGGGCGAAGAGCACGGCGGCCAGTGCCTGGCCGTCCACGCGGCCGGTGAGGAGCTTGCGCACCTCGTTCTCGTCATCGTCGTCGTACGGGACGAACAGCCAGACGAAGCCGTAGAAGATCAGACCGATGCCGCCCGTCGCGGAGAGCACCGCGAGCACGACGCGGAAGATCACCGGATCCATGTCGCACTGGCGGCCCAGACCGGCGCACACCCCGCCCAGCATCTTGTGCCGGCGGTCGCGCCGGAACTTGCGCGGGACCTCGGGCGCGTGCGGCGGCTCGCCCTCGGCGGGCGGCACGGTGTCCCGCGGCCCGGTGCCCGGGGGCGGGGCGCCGAGGCCGTCGGGGCCGGGGTCCGGCTCCGCCGCCGCGTGCTGCTGATCTGTCATGGGTCCATGGTGACGGGCGGGGAGGGGCGAGGGGAGTCGGGATGACCCTGGCGCAACCCTGATATCGGCCCTGACGGGGGCGGAGGAGGGTGCGTGGCGCCGGTTTTCCGAAGATCAGGGGTGTATCCGGGGCGGACCCTGATGCCCGTGTCCGCCGGTCGTGTGAACATCGATGGCATGCCGGATGCCGCAGCGATGCCCGTCGACGACCCGCGGCCCCCGCGCAAGCTCTACCGCAGCAGCGACGGACGCTGGCTCGGGGGCGTGGCGCGAGGGCTTGCCGGGCATCTCGGGCTGCCCGTGATCTGGGTGCGGCTCGTGTTCGTCGGACTGTTCATGGCGGACGGTCTGGGGGCGCTGCTGTATGCCGCGTTCTGGTTCTTCGTGCCGCTCGGTGTCGGCGGGGTCGACTCCGGACGCCCGCCGTCCTTCAGTTCGGAGACCTCGCCGGACGGCCGCCGCAGACTCGTGGCCCGCAAGCCGGACCGGGGTCAGATCGTGGCGCTGCTGCTCATGGTCGTCGTGGCCATGATCTTCGTCGGCAATGTGAATCTCGGCGGGGGAGCCAAGGCGTATCTGTGGCCGACGGTCCTCGTCGGCGCGGGCGTCGCCCTGGTCTGGCGGCAGGCGGACAACGCCAGGCGGGCGCGCTGGGTGGAGGTCGGCCGCCGTCGTCGCACGCTCACGTTGCTGCGCTCCGCGGCCGGTGTCCTGCTCGTCACCGCGGGTGTGTCCGGGATATTCGTCCTCCAGGGCTCGGCCGCGCACCTGGGCTCCGTGCTCCAGGCGGCGCTGGCCGTCCTGGTCGGCATAGCGCTCCTCGCCGGCCCGTATCTCGTCCGCATGACGCAGGACCTCTCCGAGGAGCGTCTGATGCGCATCCGCGCCCAGGAGCGCGCCGAGGTGGCCGCCCATGTCCACGACTCCGTGCTGCACACCCTGACCCTGATCCAGCGCAACGCGGACAACGGCAACGAGGTGCGGCGACTGGCCCGCGCCCAGGAGCGCGACCTGCGCGCCTGGCTGTACAAGCCGGAGGGCACCGGTAAGGACGAGGCCGAGGAGCCCGACACCCTCGCCGAGGCGGTGCGCCGCAATGCCGCCGAGGTCGAGGACAAGCACGGTGTCCCCATCGAGGTCGTCATCGTCGGCGACTGCCCGCTCGACGAACGGATCGGCGCACAGATGCAGGCCGCGCGGGAAGCGATGGTGAACGCCGCCAAGTACGGTGGCAAGGGCGGCGCCGTACAGGTCTACGCCGAAGTCGAGGGCAGGACGGTCTTCGTGTCCGTCCGCGACCGCGGTCCCGGCTTCGACCTCGACGCGATACCCGCCGACCGCATGGGCGTCAGAGAATCGATCATCGGCCGCATGGAGCGCCACGGCGGCACGGCGCGACTGCGCGCGGTGCCCGACGGCGGCACGGAGGTCGAGTTGGAGATGGAGAGGGCGGAGAAGACGTCATGAGTGACGCGAACGGGCCTGTGGAATCCGGCAGTTCTGCTGAGGAGACCCCTTCGGCCTCCGCGCCCCAAGGGGCCGCGGACGGGGCCGGGCGCCATGTGCGTGTCGTGCTGGTCGACGATCACCGCATGTTCCGTACGGGCGTGCAGGCCGAGATCGGGCAGACCGAGCGCACCGGCGTCGAGGTCGTCGGCGAGGCCGCCGACGTCGACCAGGCGGTCACCGTGATCACCGCCACGCGGCCCGAGGTCGTGCTGCTCGACGTGCATCTGCCGGGCGGCGGTGGTGTCGAAGTGCTGCGCCGTTGCGCCCCGTTGATGGCGGACGCGGAGCAGCCGGTGCGTTTCCTCGCGCTGTCCGTGTCGGACGCCGCGGAGGACGTCATCGGGGTGATCCGCGGCGGCGCCCGGGGGTACGTCACCAAGACGATCACGGGCACCGACCTCGTCGACTCGATCTTCCGGGTGCAGGACGGCGACGCGGTCTTCTCGCCGCGGCTGGCCGGCTTCGTGCTGGACGCGTTCGCGTCGACGGACGCACCGCCCGTCGACGAGGACCTCGACCGCCTCACCCAGCGCGAGCGCGAGGTGCTGCGCCTCATCGCCCGCGGCTACGCGTACAAGGAGATCGCCAAGCAGCTCTTCATCTCGGTGAAGACGGTCGAGTCCCATGTCTCGGCGGTGCTGAGGAAGCTCCAGCTGTCGAACCGGCACGAGCTGACCCGCTGGGCCACGGCACGCCGGCTGGTCTGACCGGGCCGGGGTCCCGGACACCGCGGCGCCCAGCCGAGCGGGCCGGGCTCCGCCGGCGTCCCGGCCCCCCCGGTCTGGTCCCCGGCCATGCCGTCTCCCCGGCCACGGACATCACCGACGGTGTGGCGGCGATCGGCGCCGCGGTGCGGGGACATCCGCTGACACCGGCGGCACATGGGACTCAGGCCACCCGCGTGGCCCCCGCGAACGGCATCGACTCGACCGGTGCGAGCCGTACCGGCGCCGTGGGATTCGGTGCGTGGATCATCTGGCCGTTGCCCACGTAGATGCCCACGTGGCTGATGCTCGAGTAGAAGAACACGAGGTCGCCGGGGCTGAGTTCGGAGCGGGAGACCCGTCGGCCGGCGTCGATCTGGGCGTACGTCGTGCGGGGCAGCGAGATGCCCGCGGAGCGGTACGCGGCCTGGATGAGGCCGGAGCAGTCGAAGGCGTCGGGGCCGGTGGCGCCCCAGACGTAGGGGCTGCCGAGCTTCCCGTAGGCGTACGACACCGCAGCCGCGGCACGGGAGTTGGGAGCCTGCACCGAGCCCGACGGCGCCACGGGTGTCAGGTCGCGGGCAGAGGAACGCGAGGCGTGTCCGGCGCCGCCCGCCTCCCCGAGCGCCGCACGCTGTTCCTCGCTGAGCTGTCCCAGCAGCCGTCGCGCCGAGGCGAGCTTGCCGTTGATGGTCTTCTTGTGCCGCTTCAGCTCGGCCTGCCGCGACTTGAGCGAGGCGACCTCGACATGCGCGGCGCCGCGCAGCCGCTCGATCTCCCGCAGTTGCTTGCCGACCCGGGACACCGCCGCGGCCTGCCGGCTGCCCGCCCGTTCGGCGAACGCGGCACCCTCCAGGTACTGGTCGGGATCGTCCGAGAGCGCGAGTTGCAGCGCCGGGTCCAGGCCGCCGCTGCGGTACTGTGCCGCGGCCATCGAACCCAGCGCCTCCCGCGCAGAGTTGAGACGGTCCTGCTTGCGTGCCACCTCGTCGCGCAGCTCGTCGAGGCGGCTCTGCGCCTTGTCGGCCTTCTCCTTGGCGCCGTTGTACTTCTCGGTGGCCACCTCGGCCTCCTCGTACAACTTGTCGACCTTGGCCTTCACCTGTGCGGGGGACAGCTGGGGATCGGCATGTCCGGTCCCCTCGAAGCCGGTCGCCGTGGCCGCCCCGGCGAGAGCGATGGTGGCGGCCGTGCGGGCCGTGTTTCCGCCGAGCGAGCGCTGTCTGGGCTTGCGGTGCGCTGCCACGAGGGCCCACATCCTTCCGTACGACCGCTCCGGGGATCGCGGTCAAGCGGTGTCGCGTCCGGCGGCGGCCCGCACAGGGGGAACGAGCCGCCGCCGGACCTTCTCGGCGGAGGTGGCCGACGGCCGTCCCTGGCCCGGACGGCGATGGGGAGCCGGTCACCTGGTGGAGGACGCTAAACCTGAGAGTGACGGGTCGGTAACAGCATGTACGGAACTGACGGGACTGGAGCGCCCGATGACCGGATGCGGCCGTGATCCCCGCCTGCCGTCACCGACTTCACGCGGTGCAATGACCGAAGCGCCGAATCCGGGGCATCCGGCGGTGCTCCGGTGCTACGGGGTTCACGGGGTGGGCCGGTGCTGCGGGGTTCACGGGGTGGGCCGGTGACAAGCAGGGCAGAGGCGTCCGATTAGGCTCCGGCCTCATGGACGTACTCATCCATCTCTTCGTCGGCCTGCACATCATCGGCATCGCCTCGCTCCTCGGTGGCTTCCTCACCCAGATGAAGGCGATGGGCCGGGGCACCGCCCGCTTCGTCCCCGCGATGCTGCACGGCGCGCTGACCATGCTGGTCACCGGTGTCGTGCTGGTCGGCCTCAACCAGGCCGACGACAACCCGGTCGACAACATCAAGATCGGCGTGAAGCTGGCCCTGCTGATCGTGATCCTGGGGCTGGTCTACGTGAAGCGGGACGACGAGCAGGTGGACAAGCGCCTCTTCGGCCTCGTCGGCCTGCTGACGACCGCCAACATCTTCATCGCCGTCCTCTGGACCTGAGCGCGCGGCGGCCCCGGCAGGGCAGGGTGCCCGGGCGTGGCGAAGGCCTGGGCGCGGCAGAGGGGCGTCGGCCGTCCGCTCACACCCGCTCGAACGCCGCCGCGGACCGGGCGGCGCCCACCGCGGCGGCCAGCCACGCCGCCACCGCGATCCACAGCAGCGCGTCCCCCCATCCCCTGAGCCAGGGGTGGCCGAGCGCGGACGACACGGTCAGGGTGGCCACCGCGGTCATCCCCATCGGGAAGACCGTCGCCCAGCGTCGTACGTCGTAGCGCGGGCGCTGCCAGATCAGCTCCGAGACGACGAGGACGCAGTACCAGACGACCGCGAGGATCAGCACGGCGACGGTCACGGTGCGCAGGACGCTCTGGTCGTCGTCGTTCCACAGGTACGGGTTCACGTGGTGGGCCGCGACGAGCTTGGCCCCGGCCAGTGCCGAGATGGCGAGCGCGCCGCCCGCCACCCACTGGTCCCCGGCCCCCCACGCCACCTCGCGGATGTCGAAGTGCGCGTACGCCACCCCGTACAGCGCGAGACCGAGCCAGAACAGCACCAGCGCGGCATGCGCGAGCCACTCCGGGCCGACGGCCGCGGCGAGCGTGGCGGCCAGCACGGCGAGCCCCTGCGTGGCCACGCAGACGAGGAACACGCCTCCCGGCATCCGGTGCTTCCAGTGCCGTACGACGCACCACAGCAGCACGGGCCAGAGCACGGCCGACAGGGCGAGCAGGGCCTCGGCGGCGACCTGCCGTCCCAGGGCGGTCAGGCGTGTCCCGAGCACGGTGGTGGCCGCGACGGCGGTGAGCCCGGCCGGCGTGTATGCCTCTCCCACCCAGCGCGGCCGTTCCCGCAGCAGCCGCAGGACGAAGTCCGCGGCGAGCCCGACCCAGGCTACGCAGGCCAGGACCAGCGCGACACGGGACAGCGTCTCGTGGTCGGCCATGTACAGCCCGACCGAGACGATGCCCGTGGCCATCACGGCGGCACCGGCGGCGGGCGGGTGCTCCGCCCACCAGGCCCGGAGCTGGGAGAAGGCTGGCATGCGGACGATGCTATGGACCGACGGGCGCGTTGCCCGTGGGGCACGCGCGCGGGGCGCCCGATAGGCCCCACGCGCGTGTGCCCGCCACGGAGCGCCGTCCGCGGGACGGCCTACGCCGGGCGCACCACGCTGTGGATCGCCGACGTGCCGTCGTAGTAGATCGACTCCTCGCGCACGTACGCGCCCGGCTTCGGCGCGTGGATCATCATGCCGTTGCCGATGTAGAGGCCGACGTGGCTGATGTCGTCGTAGAAGAACACCAGGTCACCCGGCTGCGCGTCGGAGAGGGAGACGGTCGTGCCCGCGTTCACCTGGTCGTAGGTGACGCGCGGGAGCGAGACCCCGGCGGCCTTCCAGGCGGCCTGCGTGAGGCCCGAGCAGTCGTACGAGTCCGGTCCGGTGGCGCCCCACACGTACGGCTTGCCGATCTGGGTGCGGGCGAAGGCGACCGCCTTGTCCGCCTTCGCCGTGGACGACGAGCCCGTGGTCGTCGAGCCGGTGGAGCCGGTGGAGCCGGTGGAGCCCGTGCTGGTGTCGCCGGACGACGACTCCTGCGCGGCCGCCTTCTGCGCAGCCTCGGCCGCGGCCTGCTGTTTCGCCAGTTCCGCCGCCTTGCGCGCGGCCTCCTCCTGCTTCTTCTTCTCGATCGCGGCGAGCCGGGCCTTCTCCTCCGCGGTCAGCTTCGAGAGCAGGTCACGCGCCTCGGTGAGCTTGCTCTGGACGTCAGCCTTGGACTTCTTGAGCGCGTCCTGCGAGGAGGACAGCGTCTCCAGGCTCTTGGCGGCCTCCGTGCGCTTCTTCGTGGTGGCGGCCTGCTCGGTGATGTAGTCGTCTACGGCCGCCTTCTGGCGGGTGGTGAGACGGTTCATCAGCTGGGTCTGGTCGAAGTAGTCCTGCGGGTCGTCGGCGAGCAGGAGGGTCGCGGTGTCGGGAGCGGCGGCCCCGGTGCGGTACTGCGCGGCCGCGAACGAACCCAGTTCCTCACGCGCCGAGTTGAGCTTCTCGGTGCGCTTGGCGACGTCGTCGCGCAGGGCGTCGACGCGCTCCTGCTGCTTGGCCGTCTTCTCCCTCGTCGCGTTGTACTTCTCGGTGGCCGTCTCGGCCTGGTGGTAGAGGTCGTTGACCTTCTTCTCGACTTCTTCGAGGCTCGGCTTGGGCTCGGCGGAGGGGGACGCGTTCGCCGTCTGGGAGAGCAGGGCCACGGAGGTGAGGGCGGCCGTCGCGAGAGCGGGGGTACGTATGCCTGCCATACGCGAACCCGCGGGACGCCATTTGCGGTGCGACGCCAAGAGAGGCGACTCCTTCCGTCATCCGCCTACCGAGTTAGCTGTCGGGTTCGGGCGGGTGCATCCGGAAGGTTTGCCCTACGGTCCTTGCCCCACAAGGCAGTTGGACCGATTCACCCCAAGGTCGGTGGGTCCCCGGTTCCGGCCGCCGCGAGGGCAGGCCGAATTCGGCGGAGGCCGCACGGCCCGGCGACGTTCGCCGGTGGGGGTCGAGCGGCCTGTGCGGCACGCTAGCCAATTCGTGTGGCTGCTGTGAAGGTTGATGTGCGATATGCCCGATACATTTTCGTGACCTTGGCCATGAAAAGCGTCGCTCTCACCGATCGTGGCCCGGAGGCTCTGGAGGGTGACGGAGGCGAAGGGGCTCTCGGTAGGGGGGCAGCACGCACCGCGAGGGTTCTGAAGGTGATGTCAGTCACGGTGGAGGCGGCGGGGAGGGGCCTTCGCGGGCCGGGGCCGGGCAGCGCACGGGACTCGCGGAGTCCAGGTGGGCGGTGCACGGGGCTGACGGAGCCACGCGGGCGGCGCGAGGGACTCACGAGCCGGGCGCGGGCGGGGAATGGGGCCGGCGGGCCCGGGAGCGGGCCGGGGAGGGGCCGGGCTCGCGGAGGCCGGCCCGGGAAGATCATCGGCTTCCCTGGGGCACCGCGGAGACGGACGGGCACCCCGATCGGGGCGGACTTTCCGGGGCGGCGGCCGGTTGTCGGTGGGGCGGCCTAGACTCGGAGAGCGATGAGCAGCCTCTTTGACGACAGCTTCCTGGCGGACCTCAAGCCCTCCGGGGCCCACGAGGAAGAGCCCCCGCCGCCGCCCGAGGACGAGGCGCCGGAGCCCATTCCGGACGACCTGTTCGGCGGCCGCTTCGACCTGCCCCCGGCCCGGGACGCGTACTACCGCGACGGCGCGCACCGCCCTGCCGTCGACCCGGCGACGCTGCTCGACGGGCTGAACGAGAATCAGCGCGCCGCCGTCGTCCACTCCGGCTCCCCACTGCTCATCGTGGCCGGCGCGGGCTCGGGCAAGACCCGCGTGCTCACCCACCGGATCGCCCATCTGCTGGCCGAGCGGCACGTCCACCCCGGCCAGATCCTCGCGATCACCTTCACGAACAAGGCCGCGGGCGAGATGAAGGAGCGCGTCGAGCAGCTCGTCGGCCCGCGCGCCAACGCGATGTGGGTGATGACCTTCCACAGCGCCTGCGTCCGCATCCTGCGCCGCGAGAGCAAGAAGCTCGGCTTCACGTCGTCCTTCTCGATCTACGACGCCGCCGACAGCAAGCGTCTGATGGCCCTGGTCTGCCGCGACCTGGACCTCGACCCCAAGCGCTTCCCGCCGAAGTCCTTCAGCGCCAAGATCTCGAACCTGAAGAACGAGCTGATCGACGAGGAGGACTTCGCGAACCAGGCCGCCGACGGCTTCGAGAAGACCCTCGCCCAGGCCTACGCGCTCTACCAGTCGCGCCTCCGCGAGGCCAACGCGCTCGACTTCGACGACCTGATCATGACGACGGTCAATCTGCTGCGCGCCTTCCCGGACGTCGCCGAGCACTACCGCCGCCGCTTCCGCCACGTCATGGTCGACGAGTACCAGGACACCAACCACGCGCAGTACGCCCTGGTCAGGGAGCTGGTGGGGCCGGCCGACAGCGACCCCGGCGAGCTGTGCGTCGTGGGTGACGCCGACCAGTCGATCTACGCCTTCCGCGGCGCGACCATCCGCAACATCCTCCAGTTCGAGGAGGACTACACGGACGCGACGACGATCCTGCTCGAACAGAACTACCGCTCCACCCAGACGATCCTCTCCGCGGCCAACGCCGTCATCGAGCGCAACGAATCACGGCGCCCGAAGAACCTGTGGACCAACGCGGGCGCCGGTTCCAACATCACCGGCTACGTGGCCGACACGGAGCACGACGAGGCCCAGTTCGTCGCCGACGAGATAGACCGTCTCACCGATGCGGGCGAGGCCAAGGCGGGCGACGTCGCCGTCTTCTACCGCACCAACGCGCAGTCCCGTGTCTTCGAAGAGGTCTTCATCCGCGTCGGCCTGCCCTACAAGGTCGTCGGCGGCGTCCGCTTCTACGAGCGCAAGGAGGTCCGGGACGTCCTCGCGTACCTCAGGGTGCTGTCCAACCCCGAGGACTCGGTCCCGCTGCGCCGCATCCTGAACGTTCCCAAGCGCGGCATCGGCGAGCGCGCCGAAGCGATGATCGACGCGCTGTCGCAGCGCGAGAAGATCAGCTTCCCGCAGGCGCTGCGCCGCGTGGACGAGGCGTACGGGATGGCGGCCCGCTCGACGAACGCGGTCAAGCGGTTCAACACGCTGATGGAGGATCTCAGGACGATCGTCGAGTCGGGCGCAGGCCCGGCCACCGTCCTGGAGGCGGTCCTCGAACGCACCGGCTACCTCGCCGAGTTGCAGGCCTCGACCGACCCGCAGGACGAGACCCGGATCGAGAACCTCCAGGAACTCGCCGCCGTGGCCCTGGAGTTCGAGCAGGAGTCCGGCGAGGGCGAGGCCGCGGGAGGCCTCTCCGAGTTCCTGGAGCGGGTCGCGCTCGTCGCCGACTCCGACCAGATCCCGGACGAGGAGGACGGCAACGGCGTCATCACCCTGATGACCCTGCACACCGCCAAGGGCCTCGAATTCCCCGTGGTCTTCCTGACCGGCATGGAGGACGGCGTCTTCCCGCACATGCGCGCACTGGGACAGGTCAAGGAGCTGGAGGAGGAGCGGCGCCTGGCCTACGTCGGCATCACGCGCGCGCGGGAGCGGCTCTACCTCACGCGGTCGTCGATGCGCAGCGCATGGGGCCAGCCCTCGTACAACCCGCCGTCCCGGTTCCTGGAGGAGATCCCGGCCACCCATCTGGACTGGAAGCGCACCGGAGCGACGGCTCCCGTGTCCTCCGGTCCGGCGTCGGGGATCGCCGCCTCGCTGTCGTCCTCGCGTTCGCGGTCCGCGGCCTCGGGCGCGTCCGGGTTCGCGACGCGGCGTGGGATCTCGGAGAAGCCGGTGGTCTCGCTGGCCGTCGGGGACCGGGTCACGCACGACCAGTTCGGCCTCGGCACCGTCGTCGGTGTGAAGGGGACGGGCGCGAACGCCGAGGCGACGATCGACTTCGGCGAGGCGAAGCCGAAGCGGCTGCTGCTGCGGTACGCGCCGGTGGAGAAGCTGTAGCCCGGAGCCCGAGGGGCCTGTCGCTCGACAGGCCCGCGGTCCCGGTCGGGACACCCGAGAGAGAGCGGCTACGCCGGCGTACGGCGTCGTGGCCGCGCCTCGGGGAAGCGGGCCGGGGCTCGTGAGAGCGAAGGTGGGCCCGGGACAAGGGTGTTGTGGGGCCGGGACAGTGGCGTGGGCCCGGGGACGTTACGTCGGGTCCAGTCCGTGGCTGCGCAGCCACGGCAGCGGGTCGATCGCCGAACCGCCGGCCGGACGGACCTCGAAGTGCAGGTGCGGACCGGTCGAGTTGCCGGAGTTCCCGGAGAAGGCGATCTGGTCGCCGGCCTTCACGGCGGTGCCGGAGGCGACCTTGTACGTGGAGAGGTGGCAGTACCACGTCTCCGTGCCGTCCTTCGCGGTGACGATCATCATGTTCCCGTACGCGCTGTTCCACTGCGTGCGGACGGTTCCGTCGGTCGCGGCCATCACCGGCGTGCCGTACGAGACCGGGAAGTCGATGCCCGTGTGTACGGACATCCAGTTGATGCCCGCCTGGCCGAAGTAGGCGCTGAGGCCCTTCTGGGCCACCGGGATGGCGAACTTGGGGCGCAGCCGCTCCTTGCGGGCCGCTTCCTCCGCCGCCCTCTTCTTGTCGGCCGCCTGCTGGGCCTTGAGGTCGATACGTTCCTGCGTGCGGCTGGCCCGGTCGGCGAAGTCGTCCGCGCCCGCGGACAGACTCTGGAGCTGGCTGTCCAGCTTGTTGTTGGCGGTGGACGGCTTCACGGCCGTGGGGTCCGGGGCGCTCGCCGTGGTGTCCTTGCCTTCGTCCCCGCCGAGGTTGCCCACGGAGGCGGCGGCGATGCCGGCGACGCCCATCACGCAGGCCGAGGGAACGGCGACGGTCAGCAGAGCGGAACGTTTCGCGGGGCTGCGGCGACGGGAGCGGGAGCCCGAGCGCGAGGCGGCACGGGGGGTCGGGACGACCTCCTCCATGTCGTCGAGCAGCGGGGCCCCGTAGTCACCGTCGTCGTCGGCCGATGCGTCCACGTCGTCGGTGAAGGACTCGAACTCGTCGTCCCCGTCGATGTGTTGGTCGTACGAGACGTGCTCGAAGGTGGCGGTCGCCTGCTGGTCGAAGGGCACGGACGCGTGCGTCTCGGGCTGCTCGTACGCCTCGGCATGGCCGTGCGGCTGCTCGTACGTCTCCTGCTGGGCGAGCGGCTGCTCGTACGCGTCCTGCTGCGGATACTCGTACGCCTCGTACGGGTCGTGACCGCCGGCGGTGTTCCACTGGGTGGCGTCGTACGCCCCCGTCTCCTGGGCCGGCGCACTCCACTGCTGGGAGTGGTCGACCGACGGGTCCGGCTGGAGCCAGGCATTGGCGTCCCACTGTCCCGACGCCTCCGGGCTCGGGTGCTGCGCGGGGATGTCGGCCAGTTGCTGGTAGCCGGACGCCCATGCCGTCGTCTCGTAGCTGCCGGTGTCGTAGGCCGCCTGATGCTGCGCCGCGTACGGGTCGTAGTTCAGTGTCTGGTGGCTGCCGGTGCTCCACTGCGTGGCGTCGTAGGACCCCGTGCCCTGGCCCGACATGTCCCCGAAGAGGGGGTCGGCCTCGAAGGTCGCGGTGGCATAGGAACCAGTCGCGCCGGCACCCGCGTCGTAACCATGGGCGGCGTAGGCGTCGTACGTGGT
Organism: Streptomyces sp. NPDC025784; assembly: GCF_055558435.1. Classification (NCBI taxonomy): domain Bacteria; kingdom Bacillati; phylum Actinomycetota; class Actinomycetes; order Kitasatosporales; family Streptomycetaceae; genus Streptomyces; species Streptomyces sp. NPDC025784. The sequence goes on along the minus strand of NZ_JBVHMN010000018.1, from coordinate 30,801 downwards.
GAAGTCGCCGTACTGGGCTTCCTGTGCGCCGTACGACGCATGGAGCGCCGAGGCGGCATCGGAGGCCGGAGCCGGGGGAGTCACGGTCCCCGACGGGTGACGGTCGTTCACCAACTTCTCTTTCGCCTCGACAACAGGGGCTGGCAGAGCAGTGCGGCGACTGTACCCGGCGGTACGCGGGCGCGACAATCTTCGTCAGGTTTCCCGTTCTCGGGAAACGGGCATTCGGCCGTGTTTCGGGGGAGTGCGGGCACGACTTTGGCCTGGTGTTCGATGAATGTTCGAAGCGCCAGGGGTGTCGGCGGGCTCTCCGACGGGTGTCGTGGAGCCGTTCTCCGGGTGCCGGCGACCGTGAAGCGAGGGCGACGAGCGCCTCGGACGGCCGTCGCGCGAACGCCGGCGGCGGTCACGCGAGCGCCCACCGCCGCGCGACCACCGCCGTCGTCAGGCGACCGTCAGACCTCCCGCCCGGGTGGCCGTCCGGATGTCGGCCTCCTCCATGTCGAGCGCCTGCCGTATGCCGGTCGCCACGGCCGGGTGCACCGGCAGGGCGAGATGGCCGACGCCGCTCACGCGGACGTTGTGCGCGAGCAGGTCGGAGTGGTCGACGCAGGCCGACTCCAGCGGGTCCATCAGATGGTCCAGATCGCTCCAGAAGCTGACGAACTGGGTCCGGCAGCCCGGTGCGGGCATGGCCAGTTCCTCGATCACCTCGGAGCCGGGGCGCATCTGACGCACGATCGGGTGCGCGTTCATCAGCGGGGCGACCCGGGTGCCCGAGTGTGGGGTGCCGAGCGTGACGAGGGTGCGGACGTGGGCGTCGCCGCCGAGGCACTGCGCGTAGTACCGCGCGATCAGGCCGCCGAGACTGTGCCCGACGATGTCCACCTGCGGATGGCCCGTGCGCTCGCAGATCTCCTCGATGTGCCGGCCGAGCAGTTCCGCGGCGGTGCGGATGTCGCACGTCAGCGGCGAGTAGTTGAGGGACTCCACGTGCTGCCGGCCGTGCTGGGCGAGGTTGCGGCGCAGCAGGACGAAGACGGAGCGGTTGTCGATGAAGCCGTGCAGCAGGACGACCGGGGGCTTGGCCCCGGTGGGGAGCTGTGCCGTTTCGGCTGAGGGCAGCGCGGGAGCGGAGCGGCGCTCCTGGACGATGCCGGAAGGGTAGAGGAGGAGGTGACCGGCGAGGATCGCGATCTCCAGAGCCGTCGCTTTCAGGAGGGTCACTGAAAGCCCGGCCAGTCTGCTCGGAAGCAGAAGCTGACAGAGGGGGAGAAAGGGCGTCGCTGCCCTGGTGACCTTCATGGCCGACCTCCAGTCGGCACGCGGCAGGACCGCTCTGTCCCCCGTGTGCCCTCATGGAGAGCCGTGGTGGCGGCGGTGACCGACGGCGCGTGCGCGGTGCACCGTGCACCGTGACGCTACGTGGCGCCCTGCCGGGGGAAGTGATTGGACTCCTCGCCGTCGGTGCGACCCTGCGGCGGTGTCGTGGAGCCGTCCTCGTCGTCCCGTGGTTCTCGTACCGGCGTGGCTCCTTGCTGTCGGACCGTCCCCGGTGCCCTCATCGCCACGGTGTCCCGCTGACGCCGTGGTGGCGAGGCCACCTGTGCGGCTCTCCTGTGCGCAGGGCTCCGGCCGAGGCCTGTGTGCCGCACGTCCATGCGGCGCTGGTGCCGCCGGATTCGGAGCGATGCGCGGCGAACTTGTCCCAGTGTGTGATTTCCCCCTCGGTCTCCACCGCGAAACTGCCGGGTGCGGGATGCTGGCGATAACGTTCGTTCACTTACCCGGCCGTAGGCCCCGGGGCGCCCGGGCTGCGAGGCACATCCGGTGTGGTGAGCGGCAGATTCTGCGATATGTGTGAATAGTCAGTAGTCGGTGGCCATGTGTCGGCAGTCACAATCGGTGTCGGTGCAGGTTGATGTAGTCGGTTCATGGAGGCAGTGATGGGTGTGGCAGCCGGTCCGATCCGCGTGGTCGTGGCAAAGCCGGGGCTCGACGGCCACGATCGCGGGGCCAAGGTGATCGCGCGGGCGCTGCGCGACGCCGGTATGGAGGTCATCTACACCGGGCTCCATCAGACCCCTGAGCAGATCGTCGACACCGCGATCCAGGAGGACGCCGACGCGATCGGCCTCTCCATCCTCTCCGGTGCCCACAACACGCTCTTCGCGGCCGTGATCGAGCTCCTGAGGCAGCGCGACGCGGAGGACATCAAGGTCTTCGGCGGCGGCATCATCCCCGAGGCGGACATCGCCCCGCTCAAGGAGAAGGGCGTCGCGGAGATCTTCACCCCCGGCGCGACGACCGCGTCGATCGTGGACTGGGTGCGGGCCAACGTGAGGCAGCCGGCGGAGGCGTGACGCTCCGCGGTCGTCCTCGGCCGGGATGCGGCTCGGGGCCGCCTGTTGCTGCCTGTGGGCTGCTTGCGGTGCCGGACGGTCTGCCGGGTGACCGGCCTGGGTGTGACGCTCGGTGGTCGCCCTCGGGCAGATTGAGCCAGGCCCGGCGCCGTCTGGTCCAGCGCGGCGAGGCGGTCCGTGGCGTTCGCCCGAGCCGCCGACCGACCGCGGTGCAGCCTGTCCGGCTACGGCTTCCGGGGCGAGCCCCGTGCGCACGGCGCACGGGGCTCGTTGCTGGCCGGGGGCCGGGGGCCGGGGGCCGGGGGCCGGGGGCCGGGGCCCGGGGGCCAGGGGCCAGGGGTCATGGGGCCTGGGGCCTAGGGAATCCACGGGCCGGGGCTGGCGATGTGCGCGATCGGGGTGACCGGTGGCGCCGACCACGGGCGCGCGTGCGGGTGCGCGTCAGCCATACGGGTGCGGGTCGGGTCCCGGCCTGCTTCAGGGGTGGGCCGGACCGGGAGTCGGTGGGCCAGGTGGGGTGGTGCCGCCGACGTGGGCCGGGCGCCGTTCCCCGTGCGCCCGTTCAGGTGCCGCCCTCGAGTTGGGCTGTCTGGGTGAGCCCCCCGATGCGGGTCGGGTGGTGCGAGGCCGTCGCGGTGGGCCGGGCTGGGTGAGTTCCCCGACGTGGGTCGGGTGGTGCGAGGCCGTCGCGGTGGGCCGGGCTGGGTGAGTTCCCCGACGTGGGCCGGTGGGGTGAGGCCGCAGGTGTGGCACGGGCGAGGCTCCCCGACAGGGGCCCGGTGGCGAGCCGCTGCCGAAGTGGGTCCGGTCGGTCGCGGCCCCTCACGGTGGGCCGACGGGGCGAGGTCCCTCACGGAACCCCGAGCTCGGAGGCCATCGCCGCGCGCAACCGCAACGTGGTGACAAGGCGCTGGAACGCCTCGGCCCAATAGCTGCCGGCTCCCGGCGCCGCGTTCTCCGACTCGTCGGGCACGGAGGCGAGCCCTTCGAGCCGCCCCGCCTCCACCGGGTCCAGACACCGCTCCGCGAGCCCCATCACCCCGCTGAAGCTCCACGGATAGCTGCCGGCGTCCCGCGCGATGTTGAGCGCGTCCACCACCGCCCGCCCCAGGGGACCCGCCCACGGCACCGCGCACACCCCCAGCAGCTGGAACGCCTCCGACAGCCCGTGCGTCCCGATGAACCCCGCCACCCACTCCGCGCGCTCCGCGGAGCCGAGCGTGGCGAGCAGCTTCGAGCGCTCGGCCAGGGAGACCGCCCCCGGCCCCCCGGCCTCCGGCGCGGCCGGCGCGCCCAGCAGCGCCCTGGACCATCCGGGATCACGCTGGCGCACCGCCGCCCGGCACCAGGCGGCGTGCAGCTCGCCCTGCCAGTCGTCCGCCACGGGCAACGCCACGATCTCCTCCGGCGTGCGGCCCCCGAGCCGCTCCCGCCAGACCCGCAACGGGGCCGCCTCGACCAACTGGCCCAGCCACCACGACCGTTCACCCCGACCGGTGGGCGGCTTCGGCGTCACTCCGTCCCGCTCCATGCCGGCGTCGCACTCGTGCGGAGCCTCGACGACGATCGTGGGCGTGCCCCGCGTACGGTCCACGGCCACGCACGAACCGGCTCGTGCCGCCATCCGGGCCGCGAGCGCGGAATCGGGCAGCGCGGACAGGAGCTCCGCGGCCGTCGCCCGTACGTTGCGGCTGCGGTCCGCCAGCGCCCGTTCCAGGAAGGGCTCGTCGGGCGGGCACAGCCCGGACCGCAGCGAATCGAGGAACATCAGCCGGTCCTCCGCCCGCTCCGTCGCCCACGTCGTGGTCAGCAACTCCCTTGCGGCGTCCGGATCATGGGCGCGTACGGCGGCGAGCAGCGCGACCCGCTCCGCGAACAGGCCCTCCTGCCACAACCGCTCGACCTGCTCGGTCTCCTCCGGGCTCGGCAGCGCGGCACCGCCGCCCGGTGCGGAGCGCAGCGCGAACCGCCACTCCGGGTTCAGCCGCGCCAGCCACACCGCCCGTGGTCCCGCGAAGGCCAGGGCGGCCGGCCGCAGATCCGTGCGGCCGCGGGCCGCGTCGAGGAGCGCGGGCAACGCCTGAGGGGGTGCCGCGAAGCCGCGCGCGTTGGCCAGTTGGAGCCACTGGGGCAGCAGCTCCATCAGGTCCGGCGCCGTCCCTCTGCGGCCCCCGCCTCCCGTGCCCGGCCGGTCCGCGAGCAGCATCGCCAGCCTGCGGGCCGCCGCGGGCGGCAGCGACGGCCGGGGATCCCGCGCCGCCGGCTCCGGTCGCTTCGCGGCTCGCGCGGGGCGGACGCCGGCCCGCCGCCGCAGCGTCTCCACTGCGGCGGCGTCCAGCAATGCCACCGGTGCCTCCCGGCCGGGCCGCAGTCCCGGAGGCGTACGCCGCTCCGTGCCGAGCAGCGCCACGGTGACGAGCTCCTCCCAGGAGCCGCCGTCGGGCGCGCCCTCCGGGGCCGAGGTCGTTTTCATGAGCGTCCTTTCCGTACGGATGGGGTGTGGCCCGTGCGGGTGGTGCCGGCCGGCCGCGCCGTCAGCACAGGGGCACCGCGTCCCCTGGGCCCTCCGGCCAGGCCGTCAGCGGGGTGAAGCCGCGGTGGCCGCACTCGCCGAAGACCGTGACCGGCGCGCCGCCGGAGAGCGCGACCAGACGCCAGAGATCGGGACGGGAACGGGAGGACGGAGTAAGAGGCAGTGCCAAGTCCCCGTCCGCGTCCGCCAGTTGCCAGGTGTCGCCGTCGGGGGTGGGCACGACCCGGTCGAGGGTGACCGGGTACGAGTCCAGCCACGGGTCGGCCCGCAGCGCCTCGCCGTAGCGCTCGACGGCCTGAAGGGTGTTCGTGCCCGGCGGCCGTATCGCCGCGGGCGCCGGAGGCGTGAACTGCTCGCCGAGCGCGGCCCGCAGCTGACCGGCACCCGGATAGGCGGACACCTCCGCCTCGAAGGCCAGCCCCACGGGCAGCGCCAGTTCGGGTGCGCGGCCGGCCGCCCCATAAGAGAGGAGCAGGGCCGCACGCCCGGACTCCGCGCCGTACAGCCAGATCCTGCGCGTCGTGAGCCGGGCGTCCGACGTGTCGTACTGCGCCAGGACCAGCCAGCGGTCCCGTGCCGGCCGACCGTCCGCCGAGCCGGACAGGCCGACCCGCGAACGAACCGTCGCGGCCAGGCCGTCCGGCAACAGTTCGCGTCGCAGCCAGCCCTGATCGAGGAGGTGCAGCAGCGCGCACTCCTCCAGCAGGCGAACGGGCCAGCCTGGCCCGGACGACGGGATCGCCCCCAACTCCCGTACCCGCGCGGCCAGGCCGGGCGCCTGCGCGTCGACCATGCGGGCCGCCGTCTCCTCCCACATCCCGTATCCCGCCTGCTCGGCCGTGGCGAGGCCGCCGCGCAGCAGGTCGGCGAGCCGCTGCTCCAACTCGGCCGCACCGGCCGTGATCCGCTCGGCGCGCCGCTCCGCCCTGCGCCGCGCCGCTTCCGGATCACCTGCCGAGGACGCTCCAGATGCCCCGCCCGCCGTCCTCTTCTTCTTCTTCTTCTCCGAGCGTGCTCTTCGTCCTTCTATCCACTGCTCGGCCCAGTCCGGTACCCGCGCATGCGGCACCGTGCCGTCGCCGCCGGCCCAGAGCAGCAGCAGCCCCAGCGCGTGCTTGCACGGGAACTTCCGGCTCGGACAACTGCACTTGTAGGCGGGCCCGGTGGAGTCCGCGATGTCGACGACCGTCTGATACGGCTTGCTGCCACTTCCCTTGCACAGTCCCCACACGGTCCCCTCGTCAGAACTGCCCGCCTCGGACCACGGCCCGGCCGCGCCGAGTTTGCTTCCCGCCTTGCGTGACGCGGCGTCAGGCGCCAGTGCCAGCACCTGATCCGCCGTCCAGCGCACCCCCTGCTGTGTCATGCCATCGAAGGTAGGTCCCGCCACTGACAATCGGCCCTCGCGAAGCCGTTTGTGCAGGTCAGGGCGCATTGTCAGTGCCGTGGTGCACGGTGGAGCCAGATCCGAACCGGCCGAGCTGGAGGGGGACCGAGCCATGTCCGTGTCCGTTGAACCGACGTCCGCCGAGGCGCCCGCGGAAGAGTTCGCGGGAGCCACCGTCGAGGGGGCGGCCGAGGCGCTGCGACCGCACGCCGAGCACGCCTTCGCGGCCGAACTCGACGCGCTGGCCGCGCAGGACGACCGCCCGCGCCCGGCCCGTTGGCGGCTGTCGCCGTGGGCCGTGGCGACCTATCTGCTGGGCGGCACCCTGCCGGACGGCACGGTGATCACACCGAAGTACGTGGGGCCGCGCCGTATCGTCGAGGTCGCCGTCACCACGCTCGCCACCGACCGCGCACTGCTCCTGCTCGGCGTGCCGGGCACGGCCAAGACCTGGGTGTCCGAGCACCTGGCCGCCGCCGTCAGCGGAGACTCGACGCTACTCGTCCAGGGCACGGCGGGCACGCCGGAGGAAGCGATCCGGTACGGCTGGAACTACGCGCAGCTGCTCGCGCACGGCCCGAGCCGCGACGCTCTCGTGCCCAGCCCGGTCATGCGGGCCATGGCCGAGGGCATGACGGCCCGCGTGGAGGAGCTGACCCGCATCCCCGCCGACGTGCAGGACACGTTGATCACGATCCTGTCCGAGAAGATCCTGCCCATCCCGGAGCTGGGCCAGGAGGTGCAGGCGGTCCGCGGATTCAACCTGATCGCCACGGCCAACGACCGCGACCGCGGGGTCAATGAACTGTCGAGCGCGCTGCGCCGCCGGTTCAACACGGTGGTGCTGCCGCTGCCGGAGAGCGCCGACGCCGAGGTCGACATCGTCTCGCGCCGTGTCGAGCAGATCGGCCGCTCCCTCGACCTGCCCGCCGTGCCCGACGGCATCGACGAGATCCGTCGCGTCGTCACCGTCTTCCGCGAGCTGCGCGACGGGGTCACGGCCGACGGGCGCACGAAGCTGAAGTCGCCCAGCGGCACGCTGTCCACCGCCGAGGCGATCTCCGTCGTCACCAACGGCCTCGCTCTGGCCGCCCACTTCGGGGACGGCGTCCTGCGGGCGGGCGACGTCGCGGCCGGCATCCTCGGCGCCGTCGTCCGGGACCCGGCGGCCGACCGTGTGATCTGGCAGGAGTATCTGGAGGCGGTCGTCCGGGAGAGGGACGGCTGGAAGGACTTCTACCGGGCCTGCCGCGAGGTGAGCGCATGAGCGGAGCCCGGAGCGACCGGGAGCGTGGGCCGCTGCTGCTCGGCGTGCGGCACCACGGACCCGGTTCCGCGCGAGCCGTGCGCGCCGCGCTGGACGCGGCGGCACCCAGGGTCGTGCTGATCGAGGGGCCCCCGGAGGCGGACGCGCTCGTCCCGCTCGCGGCCGACGAGGACATGCGGCCCCCGGTCGCCCTCCTGGCCCATGTCGTGGACGAGCCCGGCCGCTCGGCCTTCTGGCCGCTGGCCGAGTTCTCACCGGAGTGGGTGGCGATCCGATGGGCGCTGGACCACGGGGTCCCGGCCCGCTTCATCGACCTCCCGGCAGCCCACACGCTGGCATGGGGAGACGGGGACGCTCGGCAGGAGAAGGAAGAGGAGCAGCAGGAAGAGAGAAAAGAGGAGCAGACAGAGGGGGAGCAGGAAGAGGGGGAGGAAAAAGGGGAGAAGCAGAGCGGCGAGGAGGAGCGCAGGGGCGACGGTGAGCGGCAGGACCGCAACGAGGAGTCGTCCCCCGCGGCAGAGATGACCGAGGCGGCCGTACGGATCGACCCTTTGGCCGTCCTCGCCGAGACCGCGGGCTATGACGACCCCGAGCGCTGGTGGGAGGACGTCGTCGAGCACCGGGCGGGCGCGCAGGGAGACCCGTTCGCTCCGTTCGCCGTGCTCGAAGAGGCGATGGGCGCGCTCCGGGAGGCGTACGGGGTCGGCGGGCACGACCGGGACCTGGTGCGCGAGGCGTACATGCGACTGCAGATCCGGGCCGCCCAGCGCGAGTGCGGGGACGACGTGGCCGTCGTGTGCGGCGCCTGGCACGTGCCCGAGCTGCGCCGCAGGACCACGGTCGGTGCCGACCGGGCGCTGCTCAAGGGTCTGCCCAAGGTCAAGCCAGACCTGACCTGGGTGCCGTGGACGCACCGTCGGCTCTCCCGCGTCAGCGGGTACGGCGCGGGCATCGACTCCCCGGGCTGGTACGGGCATCTGTTCAGCGCCCCGGACCGCCCGGTCGAGCGGTGGATGACCAAGGTGGCCCGGCTGCTGCGCGAGGAGGACCAAGGGGTTTCCTCCGCCCACGTGATCGAGGCGGTGCGGCTGGCCGACACGCTCGCCGCGATGCGTGGCCGCCCCCTGCCGGGCCTCACCGAGACCACCGATGCGGTACGGGCCGTGATGTGCGAGGGCTCGGACGTCCCGCTGTCGCTCGTGCGGGACCGGCTGGTGGTCGGCGACGTGCTCGGGGAGGTGCCGGAATCGGCGCCCGCCGTGCCGTTGCAGCGCGACCTGGCACGACTCCAGCGGCGGCTGCGGATGAAACCGGAGGCGTTGGAGCGGGAGTTGGAGCTGGACCTGCGCAAGGAGACCGACGCCGGGCGCAGCAGACTGCTGCACCGTCTGCGGCTCCTGGGCGTGGCCTGGGGTGAGCCCACGGCGTCGCGCGGCAGCACCGGCACGTTCCGGGAGACCTGGCGGCTGCGCTGGGAACCGGAGCTGTCCGTACGGGTCGCCGAGGCCGGCGTGTGGGGCACGACGGTACTGGCCGCCGCCACCGCCCGAGCCGAGGCGGATGCCGTCTCGGCGCCTTCGCTGGCGGACGTCACGGCGCTCTCCGAGCGCTGCCTCCTCGCCGAACTGCCCGAAGCGCTGCCCGTCGTGATGCGGGTCCTCGCCGACCGGGCCGCTCTCGACGCGGACGTCGGCCATCTCGCACAGGCACTGCCCGCCCTCGTCCGCTCCCTGCGGTACGGCGACGTGCGGGGTACGGACACCCACGCCCTCGCCGGCGTGGCCGAGGGTCTCGCCGAGCGGATCTTCGTCGGACTGCCGCCGGCCTGCGCTTCCCTCGATGCGGAGGCCGCCGAGGAGATGCGGCGGCATGTGGACGCGGTGCACGGCGCGGTGGGGCTCCTGGCGGAGACGCTCACGACGTCACAGGCCGGCTCCCCGTCCCCCTCCGGCTCCCCGTCCTCCGGCGGTTCCACGCCGTCCGGCGGCTCCCCGTCCTCCGGCGGTTCCACGCCGTCCGGCGGCTCCCCGTCCTCCGACCGGGCTGACCCGTCCGTCGGCATACGCCACCGCTGGCACTCCGTGCTGCGGGTGCTGACCGCCCGCGACACGGTCCCGGGAGTGGTCCGGGGGCGGACCGTGCGACTGCTCCTGGACGACGGGGAGTTGGCGCAGGACGAGGCCGCCCGGCTGATGGGGCTGGTGCTGTCGCCGGGGACGGACCCCGGGGACGCGGCCGCGTGGATCGAGGGCTTCGTCGGAGGCGGCTCCGGGGGCGGGATGCTGCTCGTGCACGACGAGCGGCTGCTCGGGCTGGTGGACGCGTGGCTGACCGGCGTGCCGGCGGAGGCGTTCACCGATGTACTGCCGCTGCTGCGAAGGACGTTCTCGGCGTACGAGGCCGGAGTGCGCAGAACGCTGGGCGAACTGCTCCGGCGCGGCCCGCGTGCGGCGGGGAGCACCGAGGCCACCGCCTCCGGGATGCCCGGGTTCGCGCCCGGCCTCGACATCGGGCGCGCGGACGCCGTGCTGCCGGTGCTGAGCCTGCTGCTCGGGCTGGACGAATCCGATGACGTGACCGACCTGGACGACCTTGTGGAGGCGGCCCGATGACCGCACCGTTGAACACGCCCGGCACGCCCGGCACGCCGATCATCACGCCCGGCACACCTGGCACCACCACCCCCACCGGCGACACCCCCGCACCCGGCACCTCCGTCACCCCCGGTCCGCCCGCGGTGACCGACGCGGCCGGTGAGCGGATGCGGCGCTGGCGGCTCGTGCTCGGGGGCGACGAGGCGGACGGCACCGGATGCGCGCTCGCCGGGCAGGACGCGGCGATGGACGGAGCGCTCGCCGCGCTGTACGGGAAGGGGAACCAGGCGCAGTCGGGGCGGTCGCGTTCGGCGGGGCTCGGAGCGTCCGCGCCGTCGGTCGCGCGCTGGCTCGGCGACATCCGGACGTACTTCCCGTCCTCCGTCGTGCAGGTCATGCAGCGCGACGCCATCGACCGGCTCGGGCTCTCCACGCTGCTGCTGGAGCCCGAGATGCTGGAGGCGGTGGAGGCCGACGTGCACCTGGTGGGCACCCTCCTCTCGCTGAACAAGGCCATGCCGGAGACGACCAAGGAGACGGCACGGGCCGTCGTGCGCAAGGTGGTCCAGGATCTGGAGAAGCGGCTCGCCACCCGTACGCGGGCGACCCTCACCGGAGCTCTCGACCGCAGCGCCCGGATCAGCAGACCGCGTCACCACGACATCGACTGGAACCGCACGATCGCGGCCAACCTCAAGCACTATCTGCCCGAGTACCGCACGATCGTGCCCGAGCGGCTCATCGGGTACGGCCGCGCCTCGCAGTCCGTGAAGAAGGAGGTCATCCTCTGCATCGACCAGTCGGGCTCGATGGCGGCCTCCGTCGTGTACGCCTCCGTGTTCGGGGCCGTCCTCGCGTCCATGAGGTCCATCGCCACCCGCCTCGTCGTCTTCGACACCGCCGTCGTCGACCTCACCGACCAGCTCGACGACCCGGTGGACGTCCTCTTCGGAACGCAGCTCGGTGGCGGTACGGACATCAACAGGGCCCTCGCGTACTGCCAGTCCCGGATCACCAGGCCCGCAGACACGGTGGTCGTCCTCATCAGCGACCTCTACGAGGGCGGCATACGCAACGAGATGCTGAAGCGGGTCGCGGCGATGAAGGCGTCGGGAGTGCAGTTCGTGACGCTGCTCGCGCTGTCCGACGAAGGGGCACCCGCGTACGACCGCGAGCACGCGGCGGCGCTCGCGGCGCTCGACGCACCGGCGTTCGCCTGCACCCCCGACCTGTTCCCCGAGGTCATGGCGGCCGCGATCGAGAAGCGACCACTGCCGATACCGGACACCAGGTGAGCGGAATGGAAAATCCGGACATGAGTACCCATCGGTAACAGGGGACTTGCGCAACCTCGGGAGTCCCGTGCAAGGATCGACGCGGCCCAGTGCCACCTTCTTTCCCTTCGTACGGGAGGATCCTCCCCCTCTTGCCCCTGTCAGCCGTGCTGTCCGGTGCCGCTTCGCGCGTGACGCGTGAGGCGGCTGGGCGGCGTGCGCTGCAACTGGCACTGCTGATGGGTGGATTGTTCGCCGTCGCCCTTCTCTGCGGAGAGCGCGCCCAGGCCGCCGACGGGACAGTGCCCGGGCCGGCGGCGGGCGTCGTCCGGTCGACGGCGGACACGGTGCACGACGTGCTGGCGCCCCGTACCCCGGGGTCCGGACCGGAAGCGGCCCGCGCATCCGAGGGAGCCTCCGAGCCGGCGGTCACCGTCCCGGACGAAGGCCGGGCCAAGTCCTTGACCCGGTCCGAGTCCACGGCCGAGGCCAAGTCAACGGCCGAGACGGCGCCCGCGCCCGCCACGGCAGTGCCCGCGCCCGCGACACGTACGACGGACGGAACACGGGCCGCGCAGACGGCATCTGGGACACCCGCGTCGCACGGCACCCGGGCGGGCCGTCCCGCCCCCGCCGTCGACGGCGCTCTCGCCCCCGTCGCCGGGGTGGTCACGCACGTGACCGACACCGTCACCGACACCGTCCGGCACGTCGTCCAGCCGGTCGACGATCTCGTGCGGCCCGCCACCGGTGCGGTCGTGCGGCCGGTCGGTGACCTGGTGGAGACGGTCACCGGAGGACTGCCCGAGACCCCGCCGGACGCACTCCCGTCCGTACCGGTGCTTCCAGGGCTGCCGGATCTGCCCGCGCTGCCGCCCACGGGTGCGCAGCCCCTGCCGGCCGGCTCCGTGCCGCCCGCTCATGACGGGGCGGCCCAGAGCCGCCGGCCCGCCACGGCCGGGCAGCACGCGACGCGACGCCAGCACACGCCGTCCACCGCCCCGGTGTTCGGCCCCGGCGCGCACGGCGCGGACGCCTGGGCGGGTGCGGTGCGCCGCGCCCACGACGGCGTACCGGCGGTGCAGTCACCCGCGCGTCAGGCGCCCGCGGACGACACGACCGGTGCGCTGATCGACCGTTCCGCGGTCGACAACGGCGCGCCGCGGCACGGCGATCCGCACGCCATCACCCCCGTCCACGGGGCACCGCTGCGGCTCGTGCCCGGCGCCTCCGCGGTCGTGACCGCGGCCGAGACCCGGGACAGGTACCGGGACATTCCCGTTTTCCCCGGCTAGGCAGCCTTCCCCTCCCCTCCCCGCTGAGCGACCTGCCGCGCGGGGGCGGAACAGGTCTGCCCGCCGTCCGGGCACCCCTCCGAATCCCGGACGCAAGCCCAAGGAACTCACCTGAATCCACCGGATCCCACCGGTGTTCAGCGACTCCCCGGAATCTCCCGAACTCTCGGAATCCCGAAGGATCTGACGCAGCATGAACAAGAACATCCGCCGTTCCATCGTCATAGCCGCCGGCGTCACCGGCGCGTGGGCGCTCGGCTCCGCCGCCGCGAGCGCGGACGAACTGCCGGCGTCGTCCGTGTCCGCTCCCGACGCGAGCGTCGACGTGACCGACGCCGTCGGCGCGGTGACCGGCACCGTCGGCTCCGCCGTCGGGAGCGTGACGAACGACGTGCACGACGCGGTGTCCGCCGTCACCGGCGGTACCGCCGTCGACGACGTGACCTCCTCGGTCCCGGGCACCGTCGCCCAGGCCCGGGCGACGGCCGGCGACCATGTCGCGCAGGCCGCAAGCACCGCCACCGCGGCGACGACGACGGCGACCACGAAGGCACAGCACACGGCGGGGACGGCTCAGGGCGCGGCGACGACCGCCGACCACGCCCGCCGCTACGTCGAGGCCGAGGTCCCCGCCGCCACCCACCTCTCCCACGCCGGGACCGCCACCGCGCGGCACACCGCGGACACGGCGCGGCGGACCGTCGCCGACGCCGGCACCCCGCAGGGCGAGATCGACTACCTCTTCGGCCCGCTCTCGGCGTTCGCGCCGGAGGTGGAGGAGGCACTCGCCGGGGCGCAGAGCAAGCTCGCCGCCGCCCAGCGCACCGCCGCCGGCGTGCCCTCGGCCGCCCGGACCGGAGTCCGGCAGACCGTCGCCACGGCGGAGCGGACGGCCGGGAACACCACCGCCGGCGCCACGGGCACCGCGGCGCGGACGGCGACCGGAGCTCCCGCACAGGTCGGCGGCGCCGTCGGCACCGCCACCGGCATCGCGATCCCTGTGATGGACGAGACGGCCGCCTCGGCGCTGCCGCCCGTCGCCGCGACCGCCGTCCAGGGCGTCACTCCGGTGGCGGAGCACGCCGTCGGCCATGTCGCGCCGCTGGCGTACGGGGCTGTCGGGGGCGCGGCCACGCTGGCCCACGGCGCGGTGGACGGGGTGACGGCGGTGGCGTACGGCGCCACGGCCGACGCGACGGGGCTCGCGCACGGTGTCGCGGGTGACGCGGGCGGCCTCGCGTACGGCGTCGTGGGTGACGCGCAGCCGGTCGTCCACGGAGCCGTCGGCCAGGTCGTCGGCGACGCGGCCGGCTCGGTGCTGCCGCCCGTGGCCCAGGCCGCGGTGCACGGTGTCGTCCCGGTCGCCGGCCAGGCCGTCACGGACGCGGGCACGCTCGCGCACGGTGTGGGCGGTGACGTCCAGCCGTTCGCGGGCGGTGTCGTGGGGGCCGCGGGCGGGTTCGCGCACGGCGTCACGGGCCAGGTGGCCCCGTTCGCCCAGGGTGTCGTCATCGGCGACGTGCCGGCCTTCGCCGGGGGAGTGGCCGACGCGGCGCAGCCCGTCGTGGACTTCGTGCAGCCCGTGGCGGACGGGGTCGCGGGCAGCGCCACCGGGCTGGCGTACGGCGTCACGGGCGACGTGCGGCCGTTCGCGGACGGCGTGGTCGGCCAGGTCGACCCGTTCGCGACCGGTGTCGTCGCACAGACCGGTCCCTTCGCGCAGGACCTGACCGGTACCGCCGCGGCGACCGGCGGCCCGCTGGCCGGCCACGCCGTCGACGGCGTCCGGGGCGTGGCCGAGTCCGTCGCCCCGAGCTACCTGCCCGGCGCTTCGTACGGCACGTACGGGGCCTGAGGCACCCCGTCGTACGACCCGCCCGCGGCGAGGGCGGTCGTACGGCACCCGACCGACTCCTCGGGGCCGACGGACCCGGACGGCCGAAACCCGTCGGATCGTCCGACCGGAACCCCGCGGATGGGCAGAGCGGTCCCCATTGGGGTGGGGACCGCCCTGTCTGAGCCCTTCGGGGCTGTTCAAGGGGCCTCACCGGGTCAACCCCAACCCGGTGAGGCCCTGCTCATGCGGCACGCGGTGCCAGTGAGTGAGGCATCATGTGACAGGTATCACCGCTCAGGTGTGACCCGCGATTTAGGGACCCGCCGCCAGCGGCGATAACCTGCGAGACGGACATGCCGCGCGCTCGGACACCGTGTGCGCCACCCTTGTGACAGCGGACGTCACGTTGCCCTTCGCGGCACGCCCACGCATCCAACGAACCGCGAGATCACTGATAGGGACGGAAGCGCGTGGACCTGTTCGAGTACCAGGCGAGGGACCTCTTCGCCAAGCACGATGTACCGGTGCTGGCCGGTGAAGTCATCGACACGCCTGAGGCGGCCCGCGCAGCCACTGAGCGTCTCGGTGGCAAGTCCGTCGTCAAGGCCCAGGTGAAGGTCGGCGGACGTGGCAAGGCCGGTGGCGTGAAGCTCGCCGCCACCCCGGACGAGGCCGTCGCGCGTGCGACGGACATCCTCGGCATGGACATCAAGGGCCACACGGTCCACAAGGTGATGATCGCCGAGACCGCTCCGGAGATCCTGGAGGAGTACTACGTCTCCTTCCTCCTGGACCGCACCAACCGCACCTTCCTCTCCATCGCGTCCGTCGAGGGCGGCATGGAGATCGAGGAGGTGGCGGCCACTCGCCCCGACGCCGTCGCCAAGACGCCGATCGACGCCAACGAGGGTGTCACCCCGGAGAAGGCCCGCGAGATCGTCGCGGCCGCGAAGTTCCCGGCCGAGGTCGCCGACAAGGTCGCCGACGTGCTGGTGACGCTGTGGAAGACCTTCGTCGCCGAGGACGCGCTCCTCGTCGAGGTCAACCCGCTGGCGAAGGTCGCCTCCGGCGACGTCATCGCCCTGGACGGCAAGGTCTCCCTGGACGAGAACGCCGAGTTCCGTCAGCCGGAGCACGAGGCGCTGGTCGACCACGCGTCGGCCAACCCGCTCGAGGCCGCCGCCAAGGAGAAGAACCTCAACTACGTCAAGCTCGACGGCGAGGTCGGCATCATCGGCAACGGCGCGGGTCTCGTCATGAGCACCCTGGACGTCGTCGCGTACGCCGGTGAGAACCACGGTGGCGTCAAGCCCGCCAACTTCCTCGACATCGGCGGTGGCGCCTCCGCCGCGGTCATGGCGAACGGCCTTGAGATCATCCTCGGCGACCCGGACGTCAAGTCCGTCTTCGTCAACGTCTTCGGTGGCATCACCGCCTGTGACGAGGTCGCCAACGGCATCGTCCAGGCGCTCCAGCTGCTCAAGGACAAGGGCGAGGAAGTCACCAAGCCGCTGGTCGTGCGTCTCGACGGCAACAACGCCGAGCTGGGTCGCAAGATCCTGTCGGACGCCAACCACCCGCTCGTGCAGCGTGTGGACACCATGGACGGCGCGGCCGACAAGGCCGCCGAGCTGGCCGCGGCCAAGTAAGGGACGAGGGAACACCACAGCCATGGCTATCTTCCTCAACAAGGACAGCAAGGTCATCGTCCAGGGCATGACCGGTGCCACGGGCATGAAGCACACCAAGCTCATGCTGGCCGACGGCACGAACATCGTCGGTGGCGTCAACCCGCGCAAGGCGGGCACGTCCGTCGACATCGACGGCCACGAGATCCCCGTCTTCGGCTCGGTCGCCGAGGCCATGGAGAAGACCGGCGCCAACGTGTCCGTCCTCTTCGTGCCGCCGGCCTTCGCCAAGGCCGCCGTCGTCGAGGCCATCGACGCGGAGATCCCGCTCGCGGTCGTCATCACCGAGGGCATCGCCGTCCACGACTCCGCCGCCTTCTGGGCGTACGCGAAGTCGAAGGGCAACAAGACCCGCATCATCGGCCCGAACTGCCCCGGTCTCATCACCCCGGGCCAGTCCAACGCCGGCATCATCCCGGGCGACATCACCAAGCCGGGCCGCATCGGCCTGGTCTCGAAGTCCGGCACGCTGACGTACCAGATGATGTACGAGCTCCGTGACATCGGCTTCTCGTCGGCCGTCGGCATCGGTGGCGACCCGATCATCGGCACCACGCACATCGACGCGCTCGCCGCGTTCGAGGCCGACCCCGACACCGACCTGATCGTCATGATCGGTGAGATCGGCGGGGACGCCGAGGAGCGTGCGGCCGACTTCATCAAGGCCAACGTGACCAAGCCGGTCGTCGGCTACGTCGCCGGCTTCACCGCGCCCGAGGGCAAGACCATGGGCCACGCCGGCGCCATCGTCTCCGGTTCCTCCGGCACGGCCGCCGCGAAGAAGGAGGCCCTCGAGGCCGCCGGCGTCAAGGTCGGCAAGACGCCGACCGAGACGGCGAAGCTCGCGCGCGAGATCCTCGCGGGCTGAGCCCAGCAGCACCACGCGGGTGGGCCCGCACCCCTTGAGGGGGTGCGGGCCCACCCGTATGTCCGGACACGCCCCGGACGCGCCGGGAGGTCTCGTACGGGGTGTCAGCGGTCGTCCGGCACCAGCCGTCCCGGACCGCTCACCGTCTCCGACTTCAGCTTGGCGCGCAGCCGCAGCTGCTCGTCCGACAGCGGGCCCGGAGCGGAGCGGGGCGGCAGACCGTGGACGGTCTCGCCGGGCGCGAGCGGGGCCTCGTAGTGGTCCGGGGCCGTCCGCAGCGTCAGCGTCGTCGCGCCGATGAGCAGCACCGTGAACGCGATGGCGGCCCGGGTCCACCGCTCGGCGCGGCGCTCGCCGCCCCAGCGGACCGTGCGCGGCTTGGCGGCGCGCAGCCGTTCCGTGCTCGCCAGCTCGGCGAGCCGCCGGTGCAGTACGTCCGGCACCGCCAGGTCGGGCAGCCGCGTCGCGAGCGCCTCGCGCGCGTGCAGCAGCCGGTTGGCCGCGGCGGGCGTGCTCGCCTCCGTCTCGGCCGCCGTCTCCGGCAGGTCGAGCCCTACGCCGTCGTAGAGCAGCAGGGTGCGCCGGTGCACGGGCGGCAGGGTCAGCAGGGCGTCCAGGAGCGCGCGGTCGGCCGCGGCGGCGGGCGGCGGCTCCGGCTGCCGGTGGCGAGGGCGCAGCCGGTGCCACGGCGAGAGGGCGTACTCGTGCGCCGTCGCCCGTACCCACCCGGCGGGGTCCCGGTCCATGGCCACCTCGGGCCAGTTGTGCCAGGCCTGCTGGAAGGCACGCTCCACGGACTCGCGCGCCAGTTCGCGCCGCCCGGTGAGCAGATACGTCTGCCGTACGAGGGCGGGGGCGCAGAACGCGTAGAGCGCGTCGAAGGCCTGAGCGGGCGTCAGCCCGTCCGCGGGGAGCGGGCCCGGCTCTGTCCCGGGCAGGGGTGCCGGCCCCGGGGGGCCCGCGGCGTAGCCGCCCGGACCGGTGGCGGCGCCCACCAGGGCGGGCGCGGACTGCTCCTGACGGGTGGTCATCCCGAACTCGGAGGAAGCCGGTTCGGTGAGTAGTTTCGCGTACGCCTCCCGTTTGCGGCCGCGTGGCGTCGTACGGCCGGACTCCCACGAGCGCACCGTCTCGCGGGTGACGCCCACTTTCGTGGCGACCTCGGCCTGGGTCAGCGACTTGGCCTCGCGCAGGCGGCGGCGCTCCTTGGGGCCGGGCAGGGGGGTCTGAGGACTCCGCGTCACGAGGCGCCCTTTCGTACGAAAAAGTACATAGATGCATATTGAGCGACACATCCGGGGTTCGCCTGTTACGACGGGAAAGCGCGTGTCGTTGGGAGCATGGCGGGCGTGACCCACATGACCGACCGCAGGCCGCCGCTGCCGATTCTGCTCGTCCGGCTGCGCGACCGATCACCCGGACTGGGCTCCGGCCTCCTCGGCGGCGCCGTCGCGGCGGGCCTCGGGCTCGGCTCCTCCGCCGTCCTCGTCATGGCCCTGTGGATCAGCTCCCCGTACCCGGACAGCGGGCCGGGCGGGGCCCTGCATGTCGCGGCGTCCCTGTGGCTCCTCGCCCACGGTGTCGAGCTGATCCGCACCGACACCCTCTCCGGCCTGCCCATGCCGGTCGGAGTGACGCCGCTGCTCCTTCCGGCGCTGCCCCTGTGGCTGGTGCACCGGGCGGCCAGGGACGCGGCCGAGGAGGTGCGGGCGGCTCCCGCCACGGCATGGGCCGGGATCGTCGCCGGTTACCTGTCCGTCGGTACGGCCGCCGCCCTGTACGCCTCGGGCGGCGCGCTGCGGCCCTCCTGGGGATGGGTCGCGCTGTGCCTGCCGCTGCTCGCCGCGGGGGCCGCGGGGGCGGGGGTCTGGACGGCGTACGGGCACCCCCGGGGCCCGCTGCCGCCCTGGGTTTCGCGGGTCCCGGGACGCCTGCCGGCCCGTCCGGCCGCAGCCGTACGCCGTCTCGTCGCCGTCGGCGAACGGGTCCTCGGCGGCGAGGACCGGCTCCTCGGCGGTGCGCTGCGGGCCGCCGGGGCCGGGACGGCGGTGCTCGTCGGGGGCGGGGCCCTGCTCGTCGCCGTGTCTCTGGTGTGGCACGGGGGAGTGGCCCGGGACTCGTTCCTCCAGCTCACGGACGTGTGGTCGGGCCGTCTCGCCATCCTGCTGCTCTGTCTCGCGCTGGTCCCGAACGCGGCGGTCTGGGGAGCGGCCTACGGACTCGGCCCCGGGGTCGTCCTGGGCACCGGGCATGTCTCCGGGCCGCTGTCCGTGGCCGCGGCGGGACCCCGCGCCTCGACCGACCTGCTGCCCGCCTTTCCGCTGCTGGCGGCCGTGCCGGGCGAGAAGGGGCCGTTCGGCTGGGCGACCGGGGTGCTGCCCGTCGCCGCCGGGGCGACGGTCGCCTGGTTCGTGGCCGGTGTCGCGGCACCGCCGGACGGGGCGGCGCAGGAGGCCTGGTCCCGGAAGCGGACGGCGGGTGCCGCGCTGCTGGCCGCCGGACTGTGCGGCGGCGCGTTCGGCCTGCTCGTCGCGCTGGCCGGAGGGCCGCTCGGGGTGGCCGCTCTGACCGACTTCGGGCCCGTGTGGTGGCAGGTCGGGCCGGCGGCGGCGCTGTGGGCGACGGCCGTCGGCGTGCCCGTGGCGGTGGGGCTGCGGGGGCGGCGGGTGCGGCGTGGGTCGCGGGCCGCCGCCGGCGGTTCCTCCGCGGCCGGGAAGCTCCTGCGGCGCCGTCCGGCCTTCTCTCTCTTCCGGACGCCGTGGGGATGGCCGTACGGGCCGTCGCGTCCGCGACGGCGGGACGACCTGGGCGAGCCGTCGGCCGGAGTGTCCGCCGGCGGGGCCGCGGCTGCCGGCCGCGGCCCCGCCGACGACTTCGAACCGTACGACTTCCTGCCCGTGGACACCCCTGGGTCCCTGTGGGACGAGGACCCCGCAGACGCCACGGGGCCCTTCCGGCACGAACCCGCCGCGGACGCCGAGGGATTCCCCTGGTACGAGGAGGCGTCCCGTGAAGCCCGCTGGGCGGCCCTGCGCGAGGCCGCGAGACTTCCGGATCCGGCCGCTCGCGACGCCGCGGAGCGCCCGCGGCCGTCGGGGCCGGACGGCCCGGACGTGGGTGACTCCGTGGAGTCCCGGGACCGTGCCCCGGGCGACGCCGCGAGGCCGCCGGAGTCCCGGGACCCGGCTCCGCGGGACACCACGGACCTCACGGACCCCCGGTACCTGATCTCCCGCGACGCCGCGAGGCCCTCGGACCCCCGGGACCCGGCCCCGCGCGAGGCCCATGAGCCTCGGGACCCGGGCCCGGGTGACGCCGCGGAGTCCACGAACACGTGGGACGGGGAGCTGCGTGACGTCACCGGGCCGCCGGAACCCCGGGATCCGGCGTGAGGGCGTGGAACCCGCGAACCTGTGGGACGCGAAGGTGCGAGACGTCGCCGGGCCGCCGGAATTCCAGGGTGAGGTTGCGGAGGCCGATGGGACCCAGGAACCCCGGGACCCGGCACGAGGCCGGTGGGCCCTTCGGCCGCGCCCGGACGGTCCCTGACCGACGGGTTGCCGCCGGATCCGGCGGGACCGGACGGCGACGGGCGTCGCGACGCGCGGACGTCCCCGCGCCCTGGTGGGCCGGAGGTCAGCCGCTTGTGCCGAGGACGCCCCGGAGCTCCTTCGGCAGGAGGTCGTTGCAGGACTGCTTCGCCGCGTTCGTGAGCGCGTCGTTCGTGCAGGAGTAGTAGTCGCTGTACACGAGGTGCGCGGTGAACGTCGCGGCGACCATCACGATGGCGAGGGACGCGGTGACGATCCCGCTCACCGCGGCCGTCCTCTGCGGCCGCCCGCCCGCCTCGGGCGCGGGAGCGTCCGGGTCCGGCGTGCGGGGCTTGGCGCGCAGGGAGCTGCCGCCCCAGTACAGGGCGAGCGCACCGAGCAGCAGCGCCACGTACGGCCAGCTGAAGAGGGCGAAGAAGAACGCCCACATGCCGCACAGCAGCGCGTAGCGAGCGCGGCGCTGGGCCGGGTCGGTCGGGTCCCAGCGCATACCGGTGCCGGGACCGCCGCCGGGGCCCTCAGGGCCGCCCTGCCCCTGCGGGGCACCGGGCCGGTCGCCGAAGCCGCCGCCGGACGAGGGCCCGGGCTGGCGGTCGCTCCACTGGCTGCCCCACGGGGTGTACCCGCCGCCGGGCTGCCCGGAGTCGCCGTTCTCGTCGGTGTCGCCGCCGTTCGTGGGGCGTCGCGGCTGCCACGGCCGGTCGGGCGTGCCCTCCGGCGGCGGGGCGAACGGGTTGTCGTCCGAGGGCGGGGGAGGACCGTCGGGGCCGCCGTCGCCCGAGGAGCCGTTCCCGCCGGCTCGGCCGTGGCCGCCCGAGGAGCCCTGCCCACCCGCCGGCGCCTCCCCGTCCGACCGGGGCGGGGTGGGCGAAGGGCGCCGCTCGCGCAGCAGCAGCGGAGGGAGTCGGAGACTGCGGTCCGGCATCAGGTGTGCGTCTTCCCCTTGGTGGTTCTGGCGGGCGGCGTGTCCGCACGACGTCGTGCTCGCGACGCGCGCCCCGAGCGTCCTGCCCAGGGCTCGCGCCCCGGATGTCCTGCAGGGCCCGCGCCCCGGTTTCCGGGGCCCGCGCCGCGGGTGCTCCCGGGACCCGTGTCCCGGGTGTTCGTGCCCGTCCCGGGTCAACGTCCCGTGCGCGCGGGGCGTTCCCCGCGCGGGACGGTGTTCCGGGACGGATCCTTGCCGGACGTTCCCGGGTGGATCCTCCTCAGACGCTACCTTCCGGCCACGCCCCCGTCCCGTGGGGGCCGTCCGGTGTGCCGGTATCGTTGCTGACGGTCGGCCGCTTCGTAGACTTCCCCGTATCCGGGGGCGCGATGCATTCGTACGACCGTACAAACGCTTCCCCGAGAAAGGGCCCCGCCGTGGCCAAGGCCAAGCGCCTCGTCGTGCTGGTCTCCGGATCAGGTACGAACCTGCAGGCACTGCTCGACGCCGTCGCGGACGCGGGCACCGAGGGCTACGGCGCCGAGATCGTGGCCGTGGGCGCCGACCGGGAGGGCATCGAGGGACTCGCGCGCGCCGAACGGGCCGGGCTGCCGACCTTCGTCTGCAAGGTCAAGGACTACGACACCCGCGAGGAGTGGGACGCGGCGCTCGCCGGGGCGACCGCCGCGTACGAGCCCGATCTCGTCGTCTCCGCCGGGTTCATGAAGATCGTGGGGAAGGAATTCCTCGCCAGGTTCGGGGGGCGGTTCGTCAACACGCATCCCGCCCTGCTGCCCAGTTTCCCGGGAGCCCACGGCGTGCGCGACGCGCTCGCGTACGGCGCGCGGGTCACCGGATGCACCGTCCACTTCGTCGACGACGGCGTCGACACCGGGCCGATCATCGCGCAGGGCGTGGTGGAGGTCCGGGACGAGGACGACGAGAGCGCTCTGCACGAGCGCATCAAGGAAGTCGAGCGAAGGCTGCTCGTCGATGTCGTGGGGCGGCTCGCCCGCAACGGCTATCGCATTGAGGGACGAAAGGTAGTTATCCAGTGACCGCCGACAGCACAGTCACGGCCGAGAACACCGAGGGCACCAAGCGGGTCATCCGGCGCGCGCTCGTCAGCGTCTACGACAAGACCGGGCTCGAGGAGCTCGCACGCGGGCTGAACGAAGCCGGTGTCGAGCTGGTGTCCACCGGCTCCACCGCCGCGAAGATCGCCGCGGCCGGCGTCCCCGTCACCAAGGTCGAGGAGCTGACCGGCTTCCCCGAGTGCCTGGACGGCCGCGTCAAGACTCTGCACCCGAAGGTCCACGCGGGCATCCTCGCCGACCTGCGGCTGCCCGACCACCAGCGGCAGCTGGCGGAGCTGGGCGTCGA
Organism: Streptomyces sp. NPDC025784; assembly: GCF_055558435.1. NCBI lineage: Bacteria > Bacillati > Actinomycetota > Actinomycetes > Kitasatosporales > Streptomycetaceae > Streptomyces > Streptomyces sp. NPDC025784. The sequence continues at coordinate 7,836 of NZ_JBVHMN010000018.1, read as the reverse complement.
GCCGTTCGACCTCGTCGTCGTCAACCTCTACCCGTTCCGCGAGACCGTCGCCTCCGGCGCGACGCCCGACGAGTGCGTCGAGCAGATCGACATCGGCGGCCCCTCGATGGTCCGCGCCGCCGCCAAGAACCACCCCTCGGTCGCCGTGGTGACCAGCCCGGGCCGGTACGGCGACGTCCTCTCCGCCGTCAAGGGCGGCGGCTTCGACCTGCGCACCCGCAAGCGGCTCGCCGCGGAGGCCTTCCAGCACACCGCCGCGTACGACGTCGCCGTCGCCTCCTGGTTCGCGGACGACTACGCGGCCGTCGACGAGAGCGGCTTCCCCGACTTCCTGGGCGCGACCTACGAGCGCAAGAACACCCTCCGCTACGGCGAGAACCCGCACCAGGGTGCCGCGCTGTACGTCGACGGCACGGGCGGCCTCGCCGAGGCCGAGCAGCTGCACGGCAAGGAGATGTCGTACAACAACTACACGGACACGGACGCCGCGCGCCGTGCCGCGTACGACCACACCGACCCGTGCGTCGCGATCATCAAGCACGCCAACCCGTGCGGCATCGCCGTCGCGTCGAACGTCGCGGAGGCGCACCGCAAGGCGCACGCCTGCGACCCGCTGTCCGCGTTCGGCGGTGTGATCGCCGTCAACCGGCCGGTGACGAAGGAGATGGCCGAGCAGGTCGCCGAGATCTTCACCGAGGTCATCGTCGCGCCCGAGTACGAGGACGGCGCCCTCGAAGCCCTCACCAAGAAGAAGAACATCCGCGTGCTGCGCGCCCACCGGGCTCCCGCGAACCCGGTCGAGGTCAAGCAGATCGACGGCGGCGCGCTGCTCCAGGTCACCGACCGCCTCCAGGCCGACGGCGACAACCCGGCGAGCTGGACCCTCGCGACCGGTGAGGCGCTCGGCCAGGGCGAGCTCGACGAGCTGGCCTTCGCCTGGCGTGCCTGCCGCGCGGTGAAGTCCAACGCGATCCTGCTCGCCAAGGACGGTGCCTCCGTCGGTGTCGGCATGGGCCAGGTCAACCGCGTCGACTCCGCGAAGCTCGCGGTGGAGCGGGCCGGCGCCGAGCGCGCCCGCGGCTCGTACGCCGCCTCCGACGCGTTCTTCCCGTTCCCCGACGGTCTGGAGATCCTGGCCGAGGCGGGCGTCAAGGCCGTGGTCCAGCCCGGCGGTTCGGTCCGTGACGAGCTGGTCGTGGAGGCCGCGAAGAAGGCGGGCATCACGATGTACTTCACGGGCACGCGCCACTTCTTCCACTGACGGACGCCAGGGCGCGGCAGCGGCGACGGCCGCGCCCGGCGGCGACACCACGGCCTCCGGCCTTCCCTCCGGGAAGCCGGAGGCCGTGCCCGTCGCCGGGACGGCCAGTGCGGGCCGAGCCGGTCCACGACCTGGTCGACGGTGGGGAGCGGTCCGGCAGGCGCTGTGCGCGGTGCTCTCGCCGGCCGCGCGGGAGGTTCCCTCGTGGGCGATCGTCAGGCCGTCGCCCGCCGGGGAGCGTCCGAAGGCGAGGTGCTCGCCCGGAGCGAGCCGGAGTTGGGGGGCTCGTGCTCGCCCTCCGTGGCCGGCGGAGGTACCACGATGATGCTGTGCGAGGTCCGTCTCCCGTGCACGTGCGGCTACGGGATTCGGGGGAGGCAGAAGCACCAGGGCCGTGTCGCCCCCTTGCGCGGGTGAGACACGGCCCTTGGAGCGGATGGCGTGAACTGTTCAGTGCTGCGAACTCGACGCCTGCGCCGAGGCGTTCAGTAGCGCGGGCGGGCGAACCAGGCGGTGCCGCTCGAGACGACGGGAGCGGCCGTGATGATGGCGGCGAAGACCACCCAGATCAGCGGGAAGATGACGGCGGAGGCCATGCCCGAGTCGAGACCGACGAAGAGCATGATCAGACCGACGATCCCGCCGAGCGCGCCGTAGATGACGGTGGTGATGCGGACGCCCTGGCCGCCCCGGCCGAACTTCACGCCGAGCGTGATGGACAGGGCCGCGAGGCCCGCGGCGATCAGCGCGATGAGCACGAGGACGCCGGTGGCGATGTCGGCGCCGTCGCTGAAGCTGCTGAACACGTCGTCGTTCGACGAGCTGTAGCTGTCCGCCGTGTTCGAGACGTCGTTGGCGATGGCGGCCACGTAGAACCAGCCGAGCGCCGCGAGGATCTGCACCGCGGAGATGATGAACAGGAAGACGCGGGCCGTGACCAACAGGCCCGGCATCGTCTGCGGAAGCATCTGGTTCGAGCCCGGGTAGCCGGGGTACGCCGGCTGCTGCGGGTATCCGTAGCCCTGCGGGGGTACGCCGGGAGCCTGGGGGTAGCCGTAGCCGGGAGCGGCCGGAGGCTGCTGGGGCGGCTGCCCGTAGGGGTTGTTCGGGTCGCCGAAACTCATGGCGGGTGTTCCTCCGTTGCCTGGTGCGGGGACGACGCGGGGCACGGTCGGAGGAATTTTCTACAGAGCGGTCCGTCCCCCCGGTACTGCCCGCGGCACTGTGCTGCTCATGGTTCTTTAAGCCCCTCTTACTTGTCCAGCCACATTCCCTATGTGTTGTGCAAGTGCAACATCAGTGATCATGGCGGGACATTGTCCCGGCCGCCGTCGGCGGGCCGCCGGGTGCCCGGATTGGAACCATGACCGGGTCATCCGCGAGGATGGAGCCATGACCGCCCAGATTCTCGATGGCAAGGCGACCGCAGCCGCGATCAAGTCCGATCTGACCGCCCGCGTGGCGGCCCTGAAGGAGAAGGGCGTCACGCCCGGCCTCGGGACGATCCTGGTCGGGGACGACCCCGGCAGCCAGAAGTACGTCGCGGGCAAGCACCGCGACTGCGCCCAGGTCGGCATCGCCTCCATCCAGCGCGAACTGCCCGCGACCGCCACGCAGGAGGAGATCGAGGCGGTGGTGCGGGAACTGAACGAGGACCCCGCCTGCACCGGCTACATCGTCCAGCTGCCGCTCCCCAAGGGCATCGACGAGAACCGCATCCTGGAGCTGATGGACCCGGACAAGGACGCGGACGGCCTGCACCCGATGAACCTCGGCCGTCTCGTGCTGAACGAGCCGGCCCCGCTGCCCTGCACCCCCAACGGCGTCCTGACCCTGCTGCGGCGGTACGGCGTGGAGATCAAGGGCGCGGAGGTCGTGGTCGTCGGCCGCGGCGTGACCATCGGGCGCCCCATGCCGCTGCTGCTGACCCGGCGCAGCGAGAACGCCACGGTCACCCAGTGCCACACCGGCACCCGCGACCTCTCCGCGCACCTCAAGCGCGCCGACATCATCGTCGCCGCGGCGGGCTCCGCGCACCTCATCAGGGCCGAGGACGTGAAGCCGGGCGCGGCCGTCCTCGACGTCGGTGTCTCGCGCAGCGCCGAGGGCAAGATCGTCGGCGATGTGCACCCGGACGTCGCCGAGGTCGCGGCGTGGATCTCCCCGAACCCGGGCGGCGTCGGCCCGATGACCCGCGCCCAGTTGCTCGTCAACGTGGTGGAGGCGGCGGAGCGCAGTGTCGGCTGAGCGAGGCTCCGAGGACAGCGAGGCGCGCGGCGCGCGGAGCGCCGGCGCCGACTCGGCCGTCGAGGACGCCGAGGAGACCGTGCGGGACGCCATCAGCGCGCCCGACGCCGAGGGCAGGCCGCGGCGGACCACGCGCCGCTTCCCGCTGTTCACCCGGGACACCGCGCGCCCCGAGGGCGGCGGCCGGGCCGCGCCCGGGGACGCCCCCGCGCCCGCCCGGCAGTGGCCGATCCTCGCCGTGCTGTCGGCCGTGGGTCTCGGACTGCTGCTGACCGCGCTCGACGTGTTCCGCTTCGGCACGATCCTGATCGGCGCCGCGCTGCTGGCCGGCGCGGTGATGCGCTGGATGCTGCCCGACGTGGGCATGCTCGCGGTCCGCTCCCGCTTCACCGACATGGTCACGTACGGCGTGCTGGGTGTCGCGATCGTGCTGCTCGCGATGATGGCGCAACCGAGCCCGTGGCTGGTGATCCCGTTCCTGGACGACACGCTGCACTTCACGGTGCGCTGAGTCCGGGGTCCGCGTACGACGGTGGCCCGCGCCTCCCCCGGAGGGTGCGGGCCACCGTGCTTTCGGGGCGGTCGTCGCCGGGGCGAGGGCGAGGCCGCCGCCCAGCAGGGCCACCGTGGCCAGGCCTGCGGCGAGGCGTCCGCGGGTGCTTGTGCGGGTGCCCGGGGCGGTGCTCCCGGACTTGCTTGCGGACGTTGTGGACGTGCCGGTGGTCGGGCCGGTCCCGTACGGTGCGGGGCCGGTGGTCGGTCCCGCGTTGTGCGGTCGGGGCCGGTGGTCGGGCCGGTCCCGCGTTGTGTGGTGCGGGGCCGGTGGTCGGCCCCTGTTGTGGTCACCGAACGTACGGGCCTGCTCGTGCCCTCCGCGTCCGGCGACGGTTTGAATTCCCGCACCGTCCCCCGCGGTAGGCCCGCGGTTCCTGCAACTATCGCGGTACCGCGAAAGGTTGACGCCGGGCCGGGGAAGCGGCGCTACGCTGCGCCGATGCGCTTCCGGCCGCCCCGGCCGTTCGCCGTCGACACGCTGATCGCGCTCGCCATGGTCTGCGTGGCCGTGCTGCTCGGGCAGGAGTCGGCGAAGCAGAGCTGGCCGGCGCTCGACGGACCGGCCTGCGCGCTGGTCGTCCTCGCGCATCTGCCCGTCGCCTTCCGCGGCCGGGCACCGCTTGTCGTCTCCGGCACGGTCGAGGCGGTGGCCTTCGGCTACGTCACCCTGGGCTACCGGCCCGTCGTGTGCACCTTCGGCCCGATGCTCGCGCTCTACACCGTGGCGTCGGTGCGGCAGGCCCGTACCACCGCCCTCTGCGCCGGGCTGCTCGTCACCATGTGGGTCTACGCCGGACTGGTCAGCGACAGCGACGCCATGGCCTCCGTCGTCGCACAGGCCCTGCTGTTCTCCGCCGTGCTGTGCCGTTTCGGCTTCCTGGCCCGGCGCTCCGCCGAACTCACCCGCCGACTGCGCACGGAGCAGGCCGAGCGGGCGCGCCGCGAAGTCGCCGCGGAACGCGGACGCATGGCCCGCGAACTGCGGCCTCGCCCGGTTCGTCTTCGACGCCGACCCGGCCACGGCCCGTGCCGCGCTCGGCACCATCGCGGACACCAGCGGCGAGGCCCTCGACGAACTGCGCCGCATGCTCCAGGTGTTGCGCGAGGAGGACCTCGAGGAACGCGACGGGAGCCCGGCCGCGCCCATGCCCGGACTGGCACGCCTCGGTGACCTCGTCGAGCGGGTGCGCGCCGGGGGCGTACCCGTCGCGCTGCACGTCCGGGGCACCCCGCGCCCGCTCGCCCCCGGCGTCGAACTCTGCGCCTGCCGCGTCGTCCAGGAGGCCCTCACCAACATCCTGAAGCACGCCCGGCACGCCACCGCGTCCGTCCGACCTCGACGAGTACGTGTACGGGGCACTACGGGCCGGTGCCTCGGGGTTCCTGCTCAAGGACTCCGGGCCCGAGCGGCTGCTCGCCGCGGTGGCCGCCGTCGGCGGGGGCGACACGCTCTTCGCGCCCAGCGTCACCCGGCGCCTGGTCGAGGCGTTCGCCCGGCAGGCGGGGCCGCCCCGGACGCCGCGCCGCCGCCGGACCTCGCCGCGCTGACCTCGCGCGAGCTGGAGGTCCTGAAGCCCATCGCGGGCGGTCTGTCCAACCTGGAGATCGCCGACCGCCTCTACATCAGTGAGGCGACCGTCAAGACCCATCTCAACCGCACGATGACCAAGCTCGACCTGGACAGCAGGGCGCAGGCGGTCGTGGTCGCCTATGAGACCGGGCTGGTCACGCCCCGGGGCTGAGCGCGGCGGGGCGGTGCGGCTCCGGGCGGAGCCGGGGCGGGGCGCGTGGGTGCGGCAGCGCCCGGACCGGGGTGGGTGCGAGAGCGGCCCGTCCTCTCCCCCGAGTAAGGACGGGCCGCGGCCGGGCGGGTGTTCCGCCCTGGGTCAACCCTTGTGCACCGCCGACGGGCTCTTCAACACCTGGCAGTTCGCTGTGGCACGGAAGTGACCATTCCGGTACGGAGTCCGCGTTGAGCTCCGGGAACCGCGGTCCGGCGGCGAGTGGCGTCCGGTTCTCGCTCCCGTCCCGCCGCTCCACTGCGTCCCGCCGTCCGCGGCGGTGCCGTCGCTGACGGGGGAGCCGAGTGCTTCCGTGGTCCCTGAGGTCGCTCTTGTGTTCCCGTTGTGTCGATGTCTTGACAAGTTGGAGGATGTGCGCTGATCCACGGCAACAGCCGGGATAACGTGGGCAATCCGGGCGGTTGGGGCGTCCTGGTGGGGGCAGGGGGTTCGGCCGGTCGTACAAGATGCCGGTGGGACACTGGACCGCGGTCCGGCGGGCGTGCAACGGTGCATGCCCCGGTTCGATGCTCCCGTGCGCCCCCATCCCGGGAACTGAGATCCTGACCGGGCGCATCCCTGTGGGTAGCCAGAACGGGGACTCGGCGGTGGCGCCGTGCGCAGGGGGAACAGTCGTGCACGTACGGGGGGAAAGAGGGGGGAAGCAATGCCTCGTTGGAGGGCCTTGCCGGATGAACTCGATCCGCAGGTCAAGGAGTTCGCCAGTCAGTTGCGCCGGCTCGTGGACCGGAGCGGTCTGAGCGTCGCCGCTGTGGCCGACCGTACGGGCTACAGCAAGACGTCCTGGGAGCGATACCTCAACGGACGGCTTCTCGCGCCCAAGGGTGCGATCGTCGCGCTCGCCGAGGTGACCGGGACGAATCCCGTCCATCTGACGACCATGTGGGAGCTGGCCGAGCGTGCGTGGAGCCGCTCGGAGATGCGTCACGACATGACCATGGAGGCGATCCGGATCTCCCAGGCGCGTGCCGCGCTCGGTGAGTTCGGGCCGGGGCCGGGGTCGGCTCCGGGCAAGGGGGGAAACGGGCGGCAGGCCACGCGCAAGGGCGGCAGTGCGACCGTGACGCCCGGCGTTGCCGGGCCCGCGGGGGTGTCGCCCACGGTGCCGTCGTCCGGGTCGTCCGGCTCGTCGGGGTCTTCTGTGTCCTCCGTGCCCGTGCAGCCGACCGGGCCGGACGCGGGCGAGTCGTCCTCGTACGGGAGTGGTGCGCGGGGCGGCAGTTGGGGAGTCGTTCCCTCGCCGTCGGATCCGGTGGGGCGGTACGGGCCCTCGGCGTCGGCCGGACCGGCGCGGCCCGGTGGACCGGCGGGGCCGGCGGGGTCGGGTGGGCCTCAGGACGCGCGGCCCGGGGGAGGGCGCCGTGCTGCGGCGGACGGGGCGCGGCGGAAGCGGCGGCTGACGATGTTCCTCGCAGGGGTCGTGGGGGCGCTCGTGGTGGTCGCTGTGGCCGTGTTCCTCACCAGCGGGGACGACAAGAAGGAGGCGGGCGGTACGCCGAAGTCGCCCGCGACCTCCGCGGCCGCCAATCCCGATCTGCCGGCCGGGGTCAAGTGCAGCGGCGCCGAGTGCACCGGCAAGGACCCGGAGAACATGGGCTGCGGCGGCGAACTGGCCCGGACGACGTCCAGCGCGACGGTCGGTACGGCGCTCGTCGAGGTGCGCTACAGCAAGACCTGCGGTGCTGCCTGGGCCCGCATCACCCAGGCCGCGGCCGGTGACCAGGTGGACGTTTCCTCGGGCGGCGCGGCGAAGCAGACCGGGTCGGTCCAGGCGGACACGGACGCCTACACACCGATGGTGGCGGTGAAGGACGCGGGCGACGCGACGGCGTGCGCGACGCTGAAGTCCGGGCAGAAGGGCTGCACGAAGTAGCGGTTGCTGTCGTTCCGTTTCGCCGTCTGTGCGGTGGGTGGGTCGGGGCCGTGCCGGTGATCCGCCCGTTGCAGCCCTCGTGTGGTCCGGTGTGTCGG
>NZ_JBVHMN010000017.1:5989-232966 GCF_055558435.1 Streptomyces sp. NPDC025784 | reverse complement strand
CTTGCGTTTCCGACTCTATCAGATCTTTCCGATCCGATTTCCTCGGTGCTTTCCAGGTTCCCGCTTTCGCGTTTCCCTTTCCGGCGGTTCCGACTTTATCAGAAGTTTTGGGCCGGACTGACCGGCGGCCATTTCTGAATCATCGGGGGTGGCTTCTTCGAAATCGATGTCTCGAGAAGCAAGCAGAGACTAGCTGCTGCCACCGGCACATGTCCAGTTCTAGGCAACTGTTCGAATCTACCTCCCCGCTGGTTCCGTGTCAACGGCTCCGGTGGGGCGAAGAGGAGACTAGCAGGTCAGCGGGGGTGTCCGCACATCAGGCGGCCGTCGGTACCGTCGCGCTGCGCTCGGACTCGTCGACGTCGCCCGTGTCGCCGGCACGTGCCGCGCGTCCGCCCAGGACATAGACGTACGCGAGGAACGCCAGCTCAGCAGCGATTCCGATGCCTATTCGGGCCCAGGTGGGGAGGCCGGACGGCGTGACGAAGCCTTCGATGGCTCCCGACACGAACAGAATCAGCGCCAGGCCTATCGCCATCCCCAGGGCTGCTCGTCCCTCCTCGGCGAGCGCTGTTCGGCGCGTCCGGGGGCCGGGGTCGATCACGGTCCAGCCGAGCCGTAGCCCGGTGCCCGCGGCGACGAAGACCGCGGTCAGTTCGAGGAGGCCGTGCGGGAGGACGAGTCCCAGGAAGGTGTCGAGGCGGCCGGCGGAGGACATGAGGCCGATACCGACGCCGAGGTTGAGCATGTTCTGGAAGAGGATCCAGAGCACCGGTATGCCCAGGAAGACGCCCAGGACCAGGCACATCGCGGCGGCCTGCGCGTTGTTCGTCCACACCTGGGCCGCGAAGGAGGCGGCGGGGTGGCTGGAGTAGTACGTCTCGTACTGGCCGCCGGGCCGGGTGAGGTCGCGCAGTTCGCTCGGCGCCGCGATGGACGACTGGACCTCGGGGTGAGTGCCGATCCACCAGCCCAGGAGCGCCGCGACCAGGATGGACACGAGAGCCGTGGGGACCCACCAGTGACGCGAGCGGTAGACCGCCGCCGGGAAACCGTGCGTCAGGAAGCGGGTGACGTCGCGCCAGGATGCCCGGCGGGTGCCCGTCACCGCGCTGCGCGCGCGTGCCACCAGTTGGCTGAGGCGGCCGGTGAGCTGCGGATCCGGGGCGCTGGACTGGATCAGGGAGAGGTGCGTGGCGGTGCGCTGGTACAGGGCGACGAGTTCGTCGGCCTCTGCTCCGTTCAGGCGGCGCTGGCGGCGCAGCAGGGCGTCCAGCCTGTCCCACTCGGCGCGGTGGGCGGACACGAAGACGTCGAGGTCCATCGGGTTGGCTGCTCCTCGGCTGCTCGTCGTGGGGGTCAGCTGGTGGTACTGCGGCGCGATGTGACCTCAGCTTGGCAGACTGGCCGTTCTCGGAGCAGGCCAGGGGAAGGACGGCGAGCGTGAGTGAGCTAGTGACGGGTGAGGCGGTCGCGCTGGAGTTGCGTCCCGCCAAACTGCCGAGCCGGGCGCTGGCCGTGCTGCTGGACCTGGCGGTGGCGATAGCTGTCTATGTCGTCGTGACGATCGGTCTGATCGCGTCGACGGCCACGCTGGACGACGCGGCGCAGATCGCGGTCTCGATCGCCGCCTTCGTGCTGGTGCTGGTGGGCGGGCCGATCGCGGTGGAGACGCTGAGCCACGGCCGTTCGCTGGGGAAACTGGCGTGCGGTTTGCGGGTGGTGCGTGACGACGGGGGCCCGATCCGGTTCCGGCACGCGTTGGTGCGCGGGGCTGTGGGTGTGGTCGAGATCCTGATGACGTTCGGGATCGTCGCGTGCATCGCCTCGCTGGTGTCGGCGCGGGGGCGTCGGCTCGGTGACGTGTTCGCGGGGACCCTTGTGGTCCGCGAACGGATCCCGGTGGGGAACATGCCGTACGTGCCTCCGCCGCCGCCATGGCTCGCGGGGCGGTTCGCCGAGCTCGACCTGTCCGCCGTTCCGGACGGGTTGTGGCTGGCCGTCCGCCAGTACCTGACGCGGATGCAGCAGCTGGATCCGCAGGTCGGCTGGGCCATGGCGGAGCGGCTGGCGTCCGATGTCGCCGCGCGTACGGGGACTCCGGCGCCGCAGGGTGTGCCGCCTGCCGCGTATCTGGCGACGGTGGTGCAGGAGCGGCAGGCGCGGGAGATCCGGCGGGCGTTCCGGGGCGGGGCGACCGGGTTCGCGCAGCCGGGTGCCGGCGCATACGCGGCCGGGGTGCCGGGAGTGCCCGGACCCGCGGTGGGGGCGCCGGGCGCCGGGCCTCACGGTGCTCCCCCGCCGTACGCCGCTCCTCACCCCTACGCCCCTCCCCAGCCGTACGCGCCGGCGGCTGCCGGGGGTCGGGACGGGTCTCCGCAGCAGCAGCCGCGACCGGCGCAACCGGCCGCCGTTCCTCAGGCGCACCGGCCCGACCGGCCCGACCTCGGGGACGGGCACGGCCGGAATCAGGAGGCAGGTCCTCCCGCGACGGGATTCGTGCCGCCCGCTTAGCAGCCGCGGAGCGACGCGTCGGTCGTCGTACGCACCGGCGGCCGGCTGGTGGATCGCCGCCGTCAGGTGAACACGTCGTCGTCAGGTGAACACCGACGGCGGTGTTTCGAGGTGCTCCAGCTCGATGCCGGGCGCCGCGAGCACCACGTCTCCCGCGATGTGCACGGAGTGCTGCTCCCCCGTGTCCAGGGCTGTGACCTGGTATTCGTCCACGATCAGCGGGCCGCTGTCAGTGGTGTGTGCTTCGCTTGCGATCAAGGCCCAGGACTGGTCGAGGGTGCGCGGGGCGAGGACGGGGTCGGTGAAGGCGACGAGGCGTACGCGGGTCGCCGAGACGGAGGGGGTGAGGCGAAGGAGACGGGCGGTGGCGACGAGGAACGCGGGAGAGGTTCCGGTGAAGGCGTGCGCGCGGACATTGCCTTCGGTGGCCTCCGTGCCGGTGGGGTCGGTGCGGACCCAGGTCACGCCGTCGAGGGCGGCTCCCCGGACCTGCCAGCCCGCGGCATGGAGTTCGAGACGCATGGGCCGGCCGAGTTCATCGAGGGCGAGATCGACGGAACCGGTGACCTCGCTGTGGTGGGGGCCGGGCGCGGTCCCGCTGTCCGAGGGGGTGGTGCGTTGAGCGACGTAGCGCCAGCCGGAGGGGCCGGGCGCGCAGTGGAAGTGTTCTTCGGCGAGGGGAGTGTGGTCGTGCGGATCATGGAGCGAATATCGGCCGCGGGGCATGGGCGTTCAGGTCCTCATCGGGGACAGGCCCCCGCCGTGACGGCGAGGGCCTGCTGACATCCGTACGCCGAGCCGTGGTACCGCTGCTCGGCGGGGGTCTCAGTAGCGGTAGTGGTCCGACTTGTACGGGCCTTCGACCTCGACACCGATGTACGCGGCCTGCTCGGGACGCAGCGTCGTCAGCTTCACGCCGAGCGCGTCGAGGTGGAGGCGGGCGACCTTCTCGTCCAGGTGCTTGGGCAGCGTGTAGACGTCGGTCGGGTACGACTCCGGCTTGGTGAACAGCTCGATCTGGGCCAGCGTCTGGTCCGCGAAGGAGTTGGACATCACGAAGGACGGGTGTCCGGTCGCGTTGCCCAGGTTCAGCAGGCGGCCCTCGGACAGCACGATGATGACCTTGCCGTCGGGGAACTTCCAGGTGTGGACCTGGGGCTTGACCTCGTCCTTGACGATGCCGTCGATCTTCGCGAGGCCGGCCATGTCGATCTCGTTGTCGAAGTGACCGATGTTGCCGACGATCGCCTGGTGCTTCATCTTGGCCATGTCCGCGGCCATGATGATGTCCTTGTTGCCCGTCGTGGTGACGAAGATGTCGGCCTTGTCGACGACCTCGTCGAGGGTCGTGACCTGGTAGCCGTCCATCGCCGCCTGCAGGGCGCAGATCGGGTCGATCTCGGTGATGATCACGCGGGCGCCCTGGCCGCGCAGGGACTCCGCACAGCCCTTGCCCACGTCGCCGTAACCGCAGACGACGGCGGTCTTGCCGCCGATCAGGGTGTCGGTGGCGCGGTTGATGCCGTCGATCAGGGAGTGGCGGCAGCCGTACTTGTTGTCGAACTTCGACTTGGTGACGGCGTCGTTCACGTTGATCGCCGGGAACAGCAGCGTGCCGTCGCGGTGCATCTCGTACAGGCGGTGGACGCCGGTCGTGGTCTCCTCGGTCACGCCACGGATCTCCGAGGCGAGCTGGGTCCACTTCTGCGAGCCGTCGGTGATGGTGCGGTGCAGGAGTTCGAGGATGACGCGGTGCTCGTCGGACTCGGCGGTGTCGACCGACGGGACCTTGCCGTCCTTCTCGTACTCGACGCCCTTGTGGACGAGGAGGGTGGCGTCACCACCGTCGTCGAGGATCATGTTCGGGCCGCCGGTGGGGCTGTTCGGCCAGCTCAGGGCCTGCTCCGTGCACCACCAGTACTCCTCCAGGGTCTCGCCCTTCCAGGCGAAGACCGGCACACCCTGCGGGTTGTCGGGCGTGCCGTTCGGGCCGACGGCGATGGCCGCGGCGGCGTGGTCCTGGGTGGAGAAGATGTTGCAGGAGGCCCAGCGGACCTCGGCGCCGAGGGCGACCAGGGTCTCGATGAGGACGGCGGTCTGCACGGTCATGTGCAGGGAACCGGTGACGCGGGCGCCGGCGAGGGGCTGCGCCTCGGCGTACTCCCGGCGGATCGACATCAGGCCGGGCATCTCGTGCTCGGCGAGGGTGATCTCCTTGCGGCCGAAGTCGGCCAGGGAGAGGTCGGCGACCTTGAAGTCCTGTCGGTTGTCGACAGTCGTCATTGCGAGCTGCTCCTCGGTGTCGGGGCGAGGTGGATAGGGCTGGTCTGCGCGCCGACGGGCACAGGGAGCCCCGGCTGGACACGGTGTGCCCGGTGCGCGCAGCGCAGTCCGTCGGAGGCCCTCTCTCCCTCGGCCGGTCCGCGGTGGGACCGCCCGACCGCCATCAGCAGCGACGTCTGGCTCAGCCACAAAGCTACACCGGTGGGCGGGGCGCGCCCCAGTCCGCCTCCGGACAGACGGGGCACCCGCGGGCACGGATGCGGCCGGTACGGGGAGGTGGCCGGGGACGTCCGCGCAGGGTGAGGGGGCGGTCGGTGGCTGCTCGTGGCGTCGTGACGGCTAGCCTCTGCGCGCGCGGAAATTCCGTGCGGGGTGGGGCTGGAGGGTGTCGCGGTGCGCAAGGGGCGAGGGCTGACGATCACGGCGTGGGTGTTGGGGCCATTGGGGCTGCTGCTGGTGCTCGGGTCGATTCTGGCCGCGCGTACGGCGTTCACGACGGCCGAGGTGCCCAGCGACAGCATGGCGCCCACCTACACCGTCGGCGAGCGGCTCGTGTTCGAGCGGATCGACGGGAGCGAGGTGCGGCGGGGTGACGTGGTGCTGTTCCGGTCGCCGGAGCGCTACTCCTTCTCGGCCAGCGTCCTGCAGCGCGTCATCGCGGTCGGCGGCGACCGGGTGGTGTGCTGTGACGGCGAGGGTGCGGACGAGCGGATCACGGTGAACGGGAAGCCGCTCGACGAGCCGTACGTCAAGGACGGGATCGCGGACGGGACGCACCAGCGGTACGACGTGAAGGTGCCCGAAGGCCGGCTGTTCCTGCTCGGTGATCACCGCGTGAACTCGCGGGACTCCCGGTTCTTCCCGGACGACCACGGCGGGACGGTGCCCGTCGGTGCCGTCCAGGCCCGGGTGACCGAGGACCGGGCGGTGCCTCTGGCGCTGGCGGGGGCCGGGGTGCTCGGGGTGCCCGTCGCGCTGGCGGGCGTGGGCTTCGGGATCGCGGCGTTCGTCGTACGGCGGCGGGCCCGGGCGGTGCCGCCCATGCCGCCGTGGGCCGTGTACGGCGGCCCGAACGGCACGGGTGGCCCGGGCGGAATGAGCGCCCCGGGCGGCATGGGGGGCCCGGGCAGCATGGGGGTCCCGGGCAGCATGGGGGTCCCGGGCAGTATGAGTGGCCCGGGGGCATGGGCTGACGGGCCGAGGAACACCGAGTGACAGAGGCGTCCGAGTGACGCCGAGCCGGGAAGAGCCGGACGTGAACGGCCGCGGGGCCCGCCTGGAATCCCAGGCGGGCCCCGCGGCGTGCGAGCGTCCGTGGCCCCGGTGCCGGGCGGGCCCGGCACCGTAGGGGCGAAGGTCAGTGCTCGACCGGGTGGGCCGGACCACCGGGCGTCGCCTCGGGGTCGGCGCCCTTCGCCGCCTCGGCCTCGCTGTAGATGTCCGGCTCCAGGTAGATCACGCGGGCGATCGGGACGGCGGTGCGGATACGGGCCTCGGCGGCGTCGATCGCGGAGGCGACCTGCGCCGCGGTGTCGTCGTGCTCGACGGCGATCTTCGCCGCGACCAGCAGTTCCTCGGGGCCGAGGTGGAGCGTGCGCATGTGAATGACGCCGGTGACCGTGTGACCGTCGACGATCGCGGCCTCGATCTTCTTGACGTCCTCGACGCCCGCGGCCTCGCCGAGCAGGAGGGACTTGGTCTCGGCCGCGAGGACCAGGGCGATCAGGATGAGCAGGACACCGATGCAGACCGTGCCGATGCCGTCCCAGATGCCGTCGCCGGTGAGCAGGGCCAGGCCGACACCGCCGAGGGCGAGGACGAGACCGATGAGCGCGCCGAAGTCCTCCAGGAGGACCACCGGCAGCTCGGGGGCCTTGGCGCGGCGGACGAACTGCGCCCAGGACAGCCCGCCGCGCAGTTCGTTGGACTCCTTGATGGCCGTACGGAAGGAAAAGCTCTCCGCGATGATGGCGAACACCAGGACGCCCACCGGCCAGTACCAGTGCTCCAGCTCGTGCGGGTGCTTGATCTTCTCGTAGCCCTCGTAGACGGCGAACATGCCGCCGACCGAGAAGAGGACGATCGAGACGAGGAAGGCGTAGATGTAGCGCTCGCGGCCGTAGCCGAAGGGGTGCTGCGGGGTCGCCTCGCGCTGCGCCTTCTTGCCGCCTATGAGCAGAAGGGCCTGGTTGCCGGAGTCGGCGAGCGAGTGGACGCCCTCGGCGAGCATCGAGGACGAGCCGCTGAAGGCGAACGCCACGAACTTCGATGCCGCGATCGCGAGGTTGGCGCCGAGTGCCGCCACGATCGCTTTGGTGCCGCCTGAAGCGCTCATGTGCTCCTGCTGTCCCTTCGTACGCCGTCCGGGTCCCGGTCCGTACCCTCGTACCCCGGTCCGGGCTTTGCCCGCCCTTTGCGGTGGGCCATTGTTGCAGCCCGGTGCCACAGGGGTGCGGCTGGCCACCGTGACGAGGGGTCCAGGACACCGAGGATGCCCTGTCAGGCCACCACTGTCGCGCGGAAGATCGTGCCGTTCCCTGACACTTCGGCCTTTTCGCCGGCCGGGACGAAGACCGACTGTCCGGGGGCCAGCGCGAGGTGGCCCGCGAGTGCGGTGCCCGCCGTGCAGAGGAGGATCTGCGGGGTGTCGCGGGTGAGGTCGTGCGGGACGGCGCCCTCCGCCAGGACGTACCGGGAGAGCCGGAACTCGTCGATGGGGGTCGCGTAGACCTCCTCGCCGTCCGGGGACGCCTCCGGGCGCAGGACGCCCGGGTCGGTCGCCTCGAAGCGGACGATGCGCAGGAGTTCGGGGACGTCGACGTGCTTGGGGGTGAGGCCGCAGCGCAGGACGTTGTCGGAGTTGGCCATGATCTCGACGCCGAGGCCGTTCAGGTAGGCGTGCGGGACGCCCGCGCCGAGGAACAGGGCCTCGCCCGGCTGCAGTCGCACGTAGTTGAGCAGCATGGCGGCGATGACGCCGGGGTCGCCCGGGTAGTGGTGGGCGAGGTCGGCGTACGGGGCGTAGGCGCCGCCGAGGCGGTCGCAGGCGGCGGCGGTCTCGGTGACGGTGTGGGCCATCTCCTCGGGGTCGGCGCTCAGCACCGCCGTCAGGACCTCGCGCAGCGCGGCGTCCTCCGGGTGCGCGTGCAGCAGGTCGACGTACGGCTTGAGGGAGTCGACGTCGAGTCCCGCGAGCAGGTCGGCGGCCTCGCCCGGGGCCCGGAAGCCGCACAGGCCGTCGAACTCGGTGAGGGCGCAGATCAGTTCGGGCTTGTGGTTGGCGTCCTTGTAGTTGCGGTGCGGTGCGTCGATCGGGACACCGCGGCTCTCCTCGTCCTCGAAGCCCTCCCTGGCCTGCTCCAGGTCGGGGTGCACCTGGAGGGAGAGGGGGGCACCGGCGGCGAGGATCTTCAGCAGGAACGGCAGGCGGGGACCGAACTTGGCGACCGCGGCACGGCCGAGTTCCCGCTCGGGGTCCTCGCCGACGACCTCGTTGAGCGGGCCGCGCCCGGTGCGCGAGGGAGCACCGGGGTGGGCGCCCATCCACATCTCCGCCTGCGGTTCACCGGTCGGCTCCACACCGAGCAGCCGCGCGATGGCGGTCGTCGAACCCCAGGCGTAGGGGCGGATGGTGTTGTCGAGGCGGTCCATACGAGTCTCCGCGGTTCCTTCCGGGTACGACGCGGATCCTGCCTCCGCGCACGGGGGTCGACGCCCGTCTCCGCGTACCGGGAGGCACGCAGGGGCACGGCACGGCTCCGCGTGGACGGTGCCGTGCCGGTCTCAGCGTACGAAGGTCTCTCCGCGTACGAGGATCAGGGCGTCGGAGACAAGATCATGCCCCCGAAGCGAGCGCCAGGTAAACGGCGGCGAAATCGGTGACGGCGATCAGTTCGGCGAGGGTCTCCAGTTCGTCGCCCTCCTCGGGTTCCAGTTCGCTGATCGCGGTGTCGTGGCTGAGGGCGAGCTCGCGGGCGGCGGGCGCCGCGCTGATGCCGCCGATCGGGCGGTCCCTGAGCAGCACCACGCGCGCGTGCAGGGCCTGGGCCTCCTCGACGCGGTCGCGGAAGAAGTCGTCCGGGTCGGCGCCGGCGGCGAGGGCTCCCGCGAGCAGCACGCTGTGCGAGGCGAGCGCCTCCGGGAGTTCGGCGGTGAGCGCGGGGCGGCCGGCCAGCTCGGCGAGCGCGGCGGTGAAGCGGCGTCCGGCCGGGCCCGCGGAGGCGCCCTCGGTCCAGATCACCGGGAGAACCTCGGCCAGCTCGGCCGCGAGGGTCTTCGCGGGATTGCTGTACGCGGCGATGGCCGGTCCGCAGCGCTCGGCCACGTGGTCGAGGCGGTCGGCGACCTTCTGCAGGGACTCCGGCGGGGCGGAGACGAGGCCGGTGCGGTCGAGGAGCAAGAGCAGCGGGGTGAGCAGCGCCCACAGGACTCCGGGGGCGGAGGCCGCGAGGGGCTCGTCCTGTTCGTACGGCGCGGACGCCATCGGGACGAAGAGGCCGTGCGCGCCCGCGACCGCCTCGGTCAGCGGGGAGCCGGCGGGCGCCACGGCGGCCACGGTGCAGCCGCGCCGGTACGCCTGGTCGATCAGGAGTTCGAGACCTGGCTCGGTGCCGTCGGGTGTGGCGACGAGCAGGAGGTCGACCGGGCCCGCCCAGCCGGGCAGTTCCCAGCGCAGCGCGCCCGCGGCGGGGGCGACGCCGCTCGGGGTCAGCCGGGTGACGGGGCAGCTCGGGCCGCCGAGTGTGCCGAGCAGTTCGGCGACGCCGGTGGCGGCCAGGCCCGGACCGGCGATCAGGAGGGCGCGCGGGCGGCCGTCCGGTTTGAGATCGGGGATCCCGGCCTCCGCGGCGTGCCGGACGGCGGTGCGCACCCGGGCACCGGCCTCGGCGGCGCCGCGCAGCAGCGCACGCCGGTCGGCGCGGGCGAGCGCTTCGGGGTCGTCGAGCAGCGATTCGTCGAGCATGGGGTCGGCAGCCTCCGATCACCGGGGGGTCGCTTGCGCGGGTGTCGCCGGATGGTCGCTTTCACGGGCGCGGTGTGGGCCGCGCGCCCGTACCCGTCAGGTGTCTTCTACCCGGACCTGGCCGGGTTGTCGCCTGCGGGTGCCTCGCGGGTGGCACCACGGGCGCGGACGCCGCGCCTCCGGGCTCCTGCGAGGCGGCCGTGCTCGTGCCGGGCGGCCGCTCCGCTCACGCGGGGCGGCGGGCCTCGTCGACGAGGAGTACGGGGATGCCGTCCCGGACGGGGTAGGCCAGGCCGCAGTCCGCGCCCGTGCAGACCAGCTCGCTCTCCTGCTCCTTGAGCGGGGCGTGGCAGGCCGGGCAGGCGAGGATCTCCAGGAGGCCGGCTTCGAGCGGCATGGGGTGTCCTTCCGAACAGGTGGATGCGGCCTGGTCAGAGTACCGCTGCGCGGAGCCGTGCGCCGGGGCGCGGCACAGGCTCGCCGGGGTGTCCTGGGCGGTGCTCGCGGTTCGCGGGGCGGGGAGCGGCCTCGCGGGGGCGGGCGGGGCGCGTCGCGGAGTGTCGGTGGAGCGGCCCAGGTGCTCCCCGCTCCCCCTGGGCCCTGCCGCCCTGCCCGGCTCCCCGGCGAGGTGCGGGCGAGGCGCCGGGCCGATGAGGAGGCCCGGGCCGGCGGGACGACACGACCGGCCGGGGCCGGTGCACCGACGCGACGCGCCGGGGCCGCCGGACGGACGCGACGCGCCGGGAGGCGGGCCGAACGGGGTCAGCCCCTGATGATCCCCAGGACCTCGTCGCGCACCTTCGTCATCGTCGCCTCGTCGCGCGCCTCCGCGTTCAGGCGCAGCAGCGGCTCGGTGTTGGAGGGGCGGACGTTGAACCACCAGTCGTCGGCGCTGACGGTCAGGCCGTCGAGTTCGTCCAGCCGGATGCCTACGCCGCCCGCGTAGGCGGCCTTGACGGCGGCGAGGCGGGCGGCCTGGTCCTCGACCGTGGAGTTGATCTCTCCGGAGCCGACGTACCGGTCGTACTCCGCGACGAGCCGGGAGAGCGGGCCGTCCTGGCCGCCGAGCGCGGCGAGGACGTGCAGGGCGGCGAGCATGCCCGTGTCGGCGTTCCAGAAGTCGCGGAAGTAGTAGTGCGCGGAGTGCTCGCCGCCGAAGATCGCGCCGCTGCGGGCCATCTCGGCCTTGATGAAGGAGTGGCCGACGCGGGTACGGACGGGGGTGCCGCCCTGCTCCCGCACGACCTCCGGCACCGACCAGGACGTGATGAGGTTGTGGATCACCGTGCCGCCGCCGTGCTTGGCGAGTTCGCGGGAGGCGACCAGGGCGGTGATGGCGGACGGGGACACCGGGTCGCCGTGCTCGTCGACCACGAAGCAGCGGTCCGCGTCGCCGTCGAAGGCGATGCCGAGGTCGGCGCCCTCCGCCCGGACGCGTGCCTGGAGGTCCACGATGTTCGCCGGGTCGAGCGGGTTCGCCTCGTGGTTGGGGAACGTGCCGTCCAGCTCGAAGTACATGGGGACGACGTCCAGGGGCAGGCCGGCGAAGACGGTCGGGACGGTGTGTCCGCCCATGCCGTTGCCCGCGTCGACGACGACCTTCAGGGGGCGGATGGAGGTCAGGTCGACGAGGGACCGCAGGTACGCCGCGTAGTCCTCCAACGTGTCGCGCCGCGTGATCGTGCCCGGGGCCGCGTCCCGGGCGGGGGCGCCCGAGTCGAGCCAGGACTCGACGAGTTCGCGGATCTCGGCCAGGCCGGTGTCCTGGCCGACCGGCGCGGCACCCGCGCGGCACATCTTGATGCCGTTGTACTGGGCGGGATTGTGGGAGGCGGTGAACATGGCGCCCGGCAGGCCGAACGCGCCCGAGGCGTAGTAGAGCTGGTCGGTCGAGCACAGGCCGATCTCGGTCACGTCGGCGCCGCACGACGCGGCACCTCGCGCGAAGGCACCCGACAGACCGGGCGACGAGGGCCGCATGTCGTGCCCGATGACGACGGCGTCCGCTCCGGTCACCTGGACGAAGGCGGCTCCGAACAGCTCGGCCAGCGACTCGTCCCACTGGTCCGGGACCACCCCGCGTACGTCGTACGCCTTCACGAGCTGCGACAGATCAGCAGTCACGGCCAACCCTCCAGAAGTCCACTTCGGTCGCCCCAAACTACCCGTCCGGACCAGCCGTCCGCTGTGCGGTCGGTGAGTGGACGCGCATCGGTGACCTGCGGACCTGTGCCCGTCACCCGGGGGAAACCCGCTCGTTTCAAGAGGCTGGTTCCCGGCGCCCCCGGGGTGGCGACCCGCGACCGGAGCCGGTTCGCCGGGCGCGCGTCCGGGCGCGTCCCGGGGCGGGCGGCGGAATGACGCACGAAGGGGAGGAGTCACGGCCCGGGGCGCGCCCGGACGCGCGCCCGAGGGACGGTGTCCGGCCGGGCTCAGGGGAGCATCCACTCCAGGACCGGTGAGCTCTGCCCGACCACGATGAGGCACATCACCAGCAGCAGTCCCACACTCCACGGCAGCACCTTGCGCAGCAGGTCTCCCTCGCGGCCCGCGAGACCGACCGCCGCGCACGCGATGGTCAGGTTCTGGGGCGAGATCATCTTGCCGAGCACGCCGCCCGAACTGTTGGCGGCCGCGAGCAGTTCGGGCGACAGGCCGGACTCCCTGGCCGCGCTCACCTGAAGGGCGCCGAACAAGGCGTTCGCCGAGGTGTCCGAGCCGGACACGGCCACACCGAACCACCCCAGAACGGGTGACAGGAAGGCGAGGCCCGCACCGGCCGCGGCGACGAAGTGCCCGATGGTGGCGGCCTGTCCGGAGAGGTTCATGACGTAGGCGAGGGCGAGGACGGACGTCACGGTGAGGATCGCGAACCTCAACTCGTGGACCGTGGCCGCCCATTCCCTGACCGCCACGCGCGCGTGGACCCGCAGGACGACGGCCGTGCACAGTCCGGCGAGGAGCACGAGCGTGCCGCCGGTCGACACGATCGGCCAGGTGAAGACGTTCCCGCCGACCGGATTGCCCTCCGGGTCGACGACGTTCAGGAAGGGCCAGTCGTACATCTGGGTCGCCCCCGCCAGCCAGTCCTTGACGGCGGGGATCTGCGCGACCGAGAAGATGGCCACGATCAGCGCGTACGGGGCGTAGGCGCGCACCACTTCGGGGCGCGGGTCGCGCTCGTCGAGGTCGGCGCTGCGTACGCCGGTCAGCACCGCGGCCCGTACGGGCTCGGCCGCGGGCCGGCGCGCCTGCGGCACCGCGACCAGGGCCGCCGCGCCCGCCAAGGAGGCCCCGATGTCCGCGAGTTGCGCGGAGAGGTAGTTGGAGGCGGCGAACTGCGCGACGGCGAAGGCGACTCCGCACGCCAGGGCGGGCACCCAGGTCTCCCGGAGCCCCCGGCGCCCGTCGACCAGGCCGACGAGCACGAGGGGCACGACCAGGGCCAGCAGCGGGGTCTGACGGCCCACCACGGAGGCCACGGAGTCCAGCGGCAGGCCGGTGACCTGGGCCAGCGTGACGACCGGGGTGGCCATCGCGCCGAAGGCGACGGGGGCGGTGTTGGCGACGAGCGACACGACCGCGGCGCGCACCGGGTCGAAGCCGAGCGCGACCAGCATCACCGAGCAGATCGCGACGGGGGCGCCGAAGCCCGCGAGCGCTTCGAGGAGTGCCCCGAAGCAGAAGGCGACGACGAGGGCCTGGATGCGCGGGTCGTCGGAGAGTCGCCCGAAGGAGCGGCGCAGGATGTCGAAGTGCCGGGTGCGGACGGTCATCCGGTACACCCAAAGGGCGTTGACGACGATCCACAGGATGGGGAAGAGGCCGAAGACGGCGCCCTGGGCGGCGCTGGAGAGCGTCTGGCCGACGGGCATGCCGTAGGCGAGCCAGGCGACGAGGAAGGCCGCCAGGAGGCCGATGAGGCCGGCCCAGTGTGCCTTGGTGCGGACACCGCCGAGCAGGACGAGCACGATGACGAGGGGCAGAGCGGCGACGAGGGCGGACAGGCCGAGCGAGTCGGCGACGGGCTCCAGTTGCTGGACGTACACGGGCACCTCCCCGAGTTCCGTGATGCGGAAAGCGATTTCTCACGGCAAACGGAATGGTCGTGTCCGCGACAACTTCACGTCAATGGGCGTGCACGGCTCAAAGTGATCGGTGTGCGGGAGGGTGCGGGGCGCTCAGTTGTCGGGCGAGCGCAGGATCCGCAGGTGGCCGCGGCGGGCGACCTCCATCGGGTCCGCGGAGCGGGCACTGCCGCCGGCCTCCGCGGCGCGCTGCTGCGGACGGGCCGCCTCGCGCACGGCATTGGCGAGCGCTTCCAGGTCGTCCCCGCTCGGGCGGGCGGGCCCGGAGGCGTCGGCCAGCCGGACGACCTCCCAGCCGCGCGGCGCGGTGAGGCGCTCGGAGTGCTCGGCGCACAGGTCGTAACAGTGGGGCTCGGCGTAGGTGGCGAGCGGGCCGAGGACCGCGGTCGAGTCGGCGTAGACGTACGTCAGCGTCGCTACGGCGGGACGGCCGCAAGCGGTGCGCGAACAGCGACGTACAAGGCTCACGACGTTGGACGGTACCGCACTCTTGAGCGGGCCGCGACGACTCTCCCCCAGGTCATCCCACCGTGTCGTGCTGTGACACCGCCCACACGACCGTTCCGGCGTCCGACCCTGACCTGGGCGGACAGCGTGTTCCGAGAGGCCGAACAGACCTGAAACCGGTCACCACTTGACGCAAACCATGTCAATTGCCATGTGAGTGACGGTCCGGGAAGGATACGGAATCGAGCCCAAGCTTGGCTGGAATGGTCATCGAGCGACATCCGGAACCAACGCCGGACCTCGTGCCGCCGGCTCTCCCGCCCCACGGTGGGCAGCCGCGTGGGGGCCGGGCGCGCGGGCCGCGCGGGGATTACTCTTCGTCAGTGATGGACAACCCCGTATCGCCCCGCGCCGCAGCACCCGGGCCCCGCCGTCGTGATCGCCACGGCAGGGGCATGCGCGGCCCGGTGGCGCCACCGCAGGTGCCACTCGCGGCAAGCCGCGCCGAGGTGTTCGCGGACCTGGTGCAGGACTCCGTGGAGCGGCTGGAGCGGCGCTGGCCGCAGCTCGCCGACATCGATTTCCTGGTCCTGGAGGTGCCCCGGCTGGAGGCACCGGGCGAAGCCTGGAGCGACGAGGCGGTGCCGCTGGGCGGCACGATGCCGGCGCGTGAGGGCCGCCCAGCGCGCGTGGTCGTCTACCGCCGTCCGGTCGAGATCCGCACCAAGGGGCGCGACGAGCGCGCCGCCCTGGTGCACGAGGTCGTCGTGGAACAGGTCGCCGAGCTGCTGGGGCTGACACCGGAGACGGTGGACCCGCGGTACGGCGAGGACTGATCACTCCCCACCGGATCCGCGAAGGGGACCGGGCGGGCAGGACACCGCCGCCTGATCGCCATGCCCCTGTGGGCAGGAAGCCGCCACCGGAATCCCAGGACCTGGCGGACAGGACACCGCCGCCTGTGGCTCCCGGGCCGCGGCGGGCAGGACGCCACCGCCCGATCCCCATGACCGGGCGGGCCGGACGCCGACGCCGGACTCCCAGGGATCCGGCGGGGCGGGCGTACCGGTCGAGTCCCCTGAGGGACCCGGCCGGTCACTGCTTCAGCAGCGCGGAGAGGTCCTGCTCCGCCTCCGGCACCGACACCGTCCCGCGGTCGTCCGGGAGGGTCTGGACCGTGAAGCCGGGGACGCCGTCCTGGGTGGAGGCGAGCATCCGGGAGGCGTAGACGGGGCCTCCGGAGATCCGCTCGACCGTGAGGGCGTACGTGCCCTTGAGGCCGCTCGGGACCGGCGCCGCCACGTTCTGTGTCGTGCCGCCCTTGATCGTGAACGTCTTGGACACGGCCGTGCCGCCCTCGCTGCCCGCGGACGCGGTGACCTTGACCTGGGCCTGACCGCCCGGGGCGGCCAGGGCGAGCGTGGTGCCCTTGGCGCTGTTGTCGGCGACGCTCGCGCGCGCGGAGACCGGGCCGGTGGCGGGGATGAACGCGGTCTCCTGCTGGTCGCCCTTGCCGCGCACGACCCGCAGGGCGGCGACGACCGGCACGGGCTGGTCGGTGGGCGTGAGCACCAGCGAGCCCGCCTCGCCGCGGGTGACGTCGCCGAGGTCGACCGCCGCGGTCATGCCGGCCTTCACATGCACCGTCTCGTTGCCCGCGGGGGTGATCGCGCCCGAGGGGGAGGCGAGGCGCACCTTCAGGTCGGCGTCGGTGTCGCCCGGCACGAAGGCGACGAGCCGCACCGACGTGGCGTCCTTCGGGATGCCCGGCATGACCAGGCTGCCCGCGGGGTCGGTGGACGCCGCCAGCCAGTCGCCGCCGATCTTGTCGTCCAGGGCCTGCACGGCGGCCCCGACACGGCCGCTGCGGACCTTCACGTGCACGGTGAGGTTGGTCTGCGGGGCGTCGGTCAGTGTGTTCAGCAGGATCGGCTCGCTGGAGTGCGGCTGGACCGTGATGCCGTCGCCCACCGTGGACTTGAGGGTGCCGTCCTTGCCGTACAGCTCGATGTCGACGACCGCGGCGGAGTCGTCGGGGTTGGTCAGGTGCACGTAGTCGGAGCGGTCCTCGGCGGTGCTGGCACCCGGGAACCAGAACTCGGTGTCCGGGGCCGTGCAGTTGGTGCCGAGCAGGCCGCGGCCGGTGCCCGCGGCGACCTCAGTGGTCTCCTGGACGGTCCAGCCCGGCGCGAACCTGCCCTCGGCCGTGCCGACCAGGGCGGGCGCGTCGGCACCGGAGCTGTCGCCGGTCGACGGCTTGCCGGGATCCTTGGGCTGCACGACGGGCTTGCCGGCCTTCCTGCCGTCCTTCTTGCCGCCGCTCGCGTCCGCCGACTGCTCGCTCGCGACCTGGAGTTCGGCCTTTCCGCCGGCGCTCGTGCCCTTCGAGACCGGCGTGAACGACGTGTACGCCGTGTCCGCGATGTCCGAGGTGCTCGGCTGCGGGCAGAGCAGGCTGGTGCGCTGCACGGGCAGCCGTGCGGCCGCCTTGGCGGTGTCCTCGCCGGCCGCGCCCGGAGCACTGAGCGCGGCGAATCCGGTGACGGCGGCGAGCGCTGTGGCGCCTGCGATCAGGGACAGGGTGGTGCGGTTCACTGCTGGCTCCCGTCGGGGCGCTCACTGTCGGTGCCGTGCGGCGGCTGCGGGGGCATCGGGGGCTGCGCCGGGTCGTAGGCCGGGTCGTAGCCCTGGCCCGCCGTGTCGTAGCCCTGGGCGTACGTCTGGTCGTACGACGCCGTGCCCCCGTAGGCGTACGGGTCGTACTGGCCGCCCTGGTAGGGGTCGGCCTGGTACGTCTGGTCGTAGCCGCCTGCCGCGTACTGCTGTCCGCCTTCGTACTGCTCGCCGCCGTACGTGCCGTACTCGGCGCCCGCGTAGCTCGGCGTGTCCCATTCGCCGTACGCGTGTTGCTGCGGGACGGCGGCGGGGGCGGCCGGAGCCTCCTCGTCCGGGGACGCGGGGGCGTCGGAGTCCCGGGCGGCCTGCTCGGCCTCGGCCTCGGCCTGGGCGCGCAGCCGCCGGGCGCGGCGGCCGTCGCCCGTGCTGTCCAGGGCCGGGACCGGCTGCTCCTCGGGAAGGTCGTCGTCGACGTCGCGGCGCCGGCCGGGCAGGGCGAGCACCACGAGGACGACGGCGAGCGCGCCCTGCGCCCACAGCCAGGCGGCGTGGCCGATCGGGGCGTCGAAGGTGATGTCCAACCGGCCGCCGTTCGTGGGCAGTTGGAAGCCCTGGGCCCAGCCGTCGACCGTGGTGCGGGTGAGCGGCCTGCCGTCCAGGGTGGCCACCCAGCCCTCGTCGGCCGAGTCGGCGAGCCGCAGCACCCGGCCGTCGGGACCGGCGGGGATCGTGGTGTGCACCTCGACGGGTCCGGCGGCGATGGACAGCGAGTCGCCGGACTCGGGGACGATCGCCGCGCGCGAGACCTGCTGGTCCACCCGCCACAGGGCGCTGCCGTCCTGCTGGCTGAGCCGGGTCAGGCCGGGGGTGGCGTCCAGGACGCGGCTCACCTCACGGGGCGCGCCCTTGCGGACGAGGACGTAGCGCACGGCGAAACCGCCGAGCTCGTCGGCCTGGTCGGCGCCGGAGCCCGCCACGAGGTTCGCGACGACCTTGTCGAGCCTCGTGTTGTCGCCGGCCGTCTCCGCGAGTTCGGCGTCGCCGAGGCGGGCGCCGGAGCCGCGGACGAGCATGTATCCGACGTCGGCGGCGGAGCGGCTGTCGAGGACGAGGGTGCGGGCCTGGTCGCGGGTGCCGCTCTCCTCGGCGACGAACGCGGGGACCTGCACCGGGTCGCGGCGCTCCAGGGGGCCGTCGGCGCCCCGGATCATCCAGCCCGCGGCGACGAGCAGGGGGCCTGCCGCGCAGGCGAAGGCGATGAGCGCGGCGACCGGCTGACGCCAGCCGAAGCTCTGCTCGGCCACGCGCGCGCGTGCCCCGTCGGCGCCGAGCACGGCGGCGGCCAGCAGCGCGAGGCCGTAGACCAGGGTCGCGGGACCCGCCCAGGTGGAGCCGTTCGACAGGACGGCGAAGACGAGGGCCACCAGGGCCACGGCCCAGGCCGTCCAGATGCCCGCCTGGCGCTCCGTGCGCATCAGGGCGCCCAGCGCGGCCAGCACGATGCCGAAGAGCATCAGCCCGCTGACGGTCCCGGGACCCCCCGGGCTGGCGCCGAGCAGGTCGAGCGCGGAGGCCGCGCTGTCGCCGTACTCGAGGCCTGCCTGGTCGAAGAAGCCGAAGGGGAGCAGCGTCAGCGACCAGGGGGCGAGGATCAGCAGCGGGGTGCCGAGCTGGGCCAGGAAACGCAGTCCGTAGGCGGTGATCTCGCCGCGGCGCACCACGAGGAGCGCGAGCCCGAGGACCAGCGCGACGGGCCACACGATCGGCGTGAACGCCGTGGTGACGGTGAGCAGCAGCGCGTACGCCCAGGTGGCGCGCCAGCTGCCGCGGGCTCCCGAGGCGTGCGCCAGTCCGCTCGCGGCGATGCCCGCGCGGGCGATGAGGGGAAGCAGGATCGAGAGGACGGCGGTGCCGATGCGCCCGCCCGCGAGCGCGCCGGTGGCGGCGGGCAGGAAGGCGTAGGCGACGGACGCCCAGGCACGCAGCAGACGGGACTCGACGAGGGGCCGCGAGGCGAAGTACGCGGCGAAGCCGGCCAGCGGCACGGACGCCACCAGCAGCACGGTGACCGCAAGGCCGGTGGAACCGAGCATCAGCGACGCCAGCATGGCGACGACGGCGAGGTACGGGGGCGCGGACTGGGTGCCGCCGGCACCCACCGGATGCCAGCCGTCCAGGTAGCGCGACCACAGCTCCGAGGAGTCCGCCGGGGCCGGGAGCAGCGCGCCGCCGGAGAGAGCGCCGCCGCCGAGCAGTTCACGGCAGGCCAGCAGCGAGACGAACAGCAGCACCAGGAAGAGCATCGGGCCGGGATTGCGGGCGATGCGCTTGAGGCGGGCGAACTGCTCGATCTCCAGGAAGTCGGCGTCGTCGCCGCCGGGTCCGGACTCGACCGCGCTGCCGTGCCGTCCGGCGCCGGCCGTGGCCTCGGCGTCGGAGCGGCCCACCAGATTGCTCGCGACCTGTTCGACGGTGGCCCGCACGGTCGCGCCGGGCGGCGGGAACAGCGCCCGCAGCTCGCCCTTGTCGACCTGCGGGCGGCCACGCCTGCGGCGGCCCGCGACGACCCGCTCCGGGCGCAGCAGGACGCTCAGCAGGCCGCGGATCTCGTCGACGGCCTGTCCGGGGACCTTGCCGACGAGATACGCCACCGTGCGCAGCAGGGTGCCGAGGACCAGCCGGATCAGGACCCAGGGCAGCTGCGCCGTGCGGGCGTTGACCAGGAGGGTGTAGACGGCGCCCGCCTTGTCGACCTTGTGCGGGGACGCGGAGGTGCGGCCCACGCAGTCGACGGTGCGGCGCTCGCGGGAGGCGGCCTCGGCGTGCCGTACGACCGCTTCCGGGGCGACGAGGACGCGGTGGCCGGCGGCCTGGGCGCGCCAGCACAGGTCCACGTCGTCGCGCATCAGGGGCAGCCGGCGGTCGAAGCCGCCGAGCTCCTCGAAGACGTCGCGCCGGATCAGCATGCCCGCGCTCGACACGGACAGGACGGGGTGGACGTGGTCGTGCTGGCCCTGGTCCTGCTCGCGGCGGTCCAGACCCGTCCAGCGGCGACCGGAGTTGGCGATGGTGACGCCGACCTCGAGGAGCTGACGGCGGTCGTACCAGCCGCGGAGCTTGGGGCCGACGACGGCGACGTCCCTGCCGAGCTCGTGCTCGTCCTCCACGACCTGCAGCAGCCGGGCCAGGGCGTCCGGCTCGGGGGCGCTGTCGTCGTGCAGCAGCCACAGCCACTGCTCGGGCTCGCCGTGCGGCAGGTCCGGCAGGTCGTAGGCGTCGTCGCGCCAGGTGCGCGTGACGGGGTCCCAGCCGCTGGGGCGCTTCAGATAGGGCAGATCCTCGGGGGTGAGGACCTGGGCGGTGCGCGAGGCCTCCTCCACGGCCTGGCCGAAACCGGTGCGCCGGGCGAGGTGCACCACCCGGTCCGCGCCGAGCGCTTCGGTGAGCAGCTGGGCGGAGTCGTCCGCGCTGCCGGTGTCGGCCGCCACCGCGTTCTGCACGGGGCGCTCCTGGCCGAGCAGCCCGGCGAGCACCTTGGGCAGCCAGCGGGCGCCGTCGTGGGAGACGACCACCGCGGTCACCACGTGGCGCGGGAACTCAGGTGTGGCAGCGGCGTCTTGATGGGCTGCCGAATGGCTGTGCACGGACATCGAGGTACGGGCCCCGGTTCGATGGACTGCGGTGGACGTCTGTGTCCGGCGGGGACAGCGGGACGTCTCGGACGAGGGCCCACACTAACGGCTGGGCAACACAGCGGCCCGCCGCCTGTGGATAACCCACCCGCGACGGGCCGTTCGTTACGTAGGAGTGTGTGCCGTTTGGTCGGAGGCACACGCGCGCGTGCACAGCTTCTCCCGGAGGGCCGCTCCCGGCGGTCCGCCTCCGGGGGACTCTCAGACGGCCGCCTTCTTCAGGCGGCGCCGCTCCCGCTCGGACAGACCGCCCCAGATGCCGAACCGCTCGTCGTTGGCGAGTGCGTATTCGAGGCACTCGGAGCGGACCTCACAGGCGAGGCAGACCTTCTTGGCCTCGCGGGTGGAGCCGCCCTTCTCGGGGAAGAAGGACTCGGGGTCGGTCTGGGCGCACAGCGCGCGCTCCTGCCAGCCGAGTTCCTCGTCCGCGTCGTCGACCAGCAGTTGCTGCACCAGCTCGGTCATGTGCGCCCCTCGTCTGTCTTTCGCGTCCCCGTGCTGCTGTCGTTACCGATTTCGGCTGAACGACACGAGTGAAATTACAAGTGTGCCGATCCGGGCCAGTCAAGCCGAGATCTGCTATTGGGCCCCTTATTCACTCTGCGGAACCAAGGCTATGCGGAAAGTGTTCAAATCGGCATAAACCCTGACAGCCCAAGGGGTCCAGGCCGGACGTCCCACCCCTCACCGGGAAGGACGACCGGGAGTTCGATCTCGTTCCGACACGGACTCCGAAGCGAACCGGATCACATTTGGATCACGGGGTCGCAGCGAGGTTTGTGCGCCCGGTTGTGCGCCATGTGTCCCGGGCGGCTCCTGAACAAACCTTTCGCCTGCCAGGTGAACCGGATGAGGTGAAACATCTCCCACATCTTGGACATCAAGTTGACAGTGAAGGTGTGAACCGGTGTCCTTGAGGGCATGCTCGCGAACTTGGCGCTCACCTCGACCCGCACCGCCGGGTCCCACGGTGCTGCCCGCGCTCGCTGTAGCTGTTGCTGTTGCAGCTGTTGAGCCCCACCGCGCTCCGGCTGCCTCGCCGCCACTGAGGCGAATCCTCCGCCCCTCCCGGGGCGCACGCCCGCACCAGGGCATCCCTCCCGTCCGTGAACCGGGCGGACACGGTCAGCGACACCCCAGCACTCTCCCGCCGAGGAACCACCGCATCCATGAACAGCGACAGCGACCTGCAGATCGCCGGCGACATCCTCGAAGTACCCCACCTCCTCCAGCCGCCGCGCGAGCACCCCGCCACGGTGGCCGAGTTCGTCGGGCTCGCCCGCTCGATCGCCGCCGACCGCTCCCGGTGGGAGCACCTCGTCCGGTTCGACGCGACGTCGCGCTGGTACCACCGGCTGCACACCGGTCCCGGCTACGAGGTGTGGCTGCTGTCCTGGGTGCCCGGGCAGGGCAGCGGACCGCACGACCACGGTCCCTCGTCCGGCGTACTGACCGTCCTGGAAGGCGCGTTGACCGAGCGCACCGACCGCGGACCGCGCGCGCTGGAGTCCGGCGCGCAGCGGGTGTTCGCCCCCGGTTACGTCCACGATGTCGTCAACGACTCGCTGGAACCGGCCGTGAGCCTGCACATCTACTACCCCGGCCTCACCGAGATGCCGATGCGCCCCCAAGCCGATCAGCGTGCGGCCGGCGCGACCCCCAACGCCCGCTGCGCCGTGGCCGAGGTCTCGTGACGGCCGTGCCCGAGGTCTCGTAACCGCCCTGATGCGTTGTCGTACCCGCCTGCCAGACTGAACCCCATGCGCATTGTGGTTCTGGCAGGCGGTATCGGTGGTGCCCGGTTCCTGCGTGGTCTCCAGCGGGCCGTGCCGGACGCGGACATCACGGTCATCGGCAACACCGGCGACGACATCCACCTCTTCGGGCTGAAGGTCTGCCCGGACCTCGACACGGTGATGTACACGCTCGGCGGCGGCATCAACGAGGAACAGGGCTGGGGTCGCGCCGAGGAGACCTTCCACCTGAAGGAGGAGCTCGCGGCGTACGGCGTCGGACCCGACTGGTTCGGACTCGGCGACCGCGACTTCGCGACGCACATCGTGCGGACGCAGATGCTGGGCGCGGGTTATCCGCTCAGCGCCGTCACCGAGGCGCTGTGCGACCGCTGGAAGCCGGGCGTCCGCCTGATCCCCATGTCCGACGACCGCGTCGAGACGCATGTCGCCGTCACCCTCCCCGCCGACGACCCCACCGGCCCCGGCGAGCGCAAGGTCGTCCACTTCCAGGAGTACTGGGTGCGCCTGCGGGCCTCCGTGCCGGCCGAGGCGATCGTGCCGGTCGGCGCCGAGCAGGCCAAGCCGGCGCCCGGGGTGCTCGAAGCCCTGGCCGAGGCGGACGTCGTCCTCTTCCCGCCGTCCAA
The DNA here is from genome assembly GCF_055558435.1 of Streptomyces sp. NPDC025784. NCBI lineage: Bacteria > Bacillati > Actinomycetota > Actinomycetes > Kitasatosporales > Streptomycetaceae > Streptomyces > Streptomyces sp. NPDC025784. Next base: position 209,983 of record NZ_JBVHMN010000017.1, on the reverse strand, counting down.
CCCCGTCGTCTCGATCGGCACGATCCTCGCCGTGCCCGGAATCCGCGAGGCCATCGCCGACGCGGGGGTCCCCGTCGTCGGTCTCTCCCCCATCGTCGGGGACGCACCCGTTCGTGGGATGGCCGACAAGGTGCTGGCCGCGGTGGGCGTCGAGTCCACGGCTGCGGCGGTCGCCGAGCACTACGGCTCGGGGCTCCTCGACGGCTGGCTCGTCGACACCGTCGACGCGTCCGCCGTGGAGCGCGTGGAGTCGGCCGGCATCCGCTGCCGCGCCGTGCCGCTGATGATGTCCGACCTCGACGCGACGGCACGGATGGCGCGCGAGGCGCTGGCCCTGGCCGAGGAGGTACGGACGTCATGACCGCGGAACTGCCCCCGGAGGAGGCGTCCGCGGCGGGCGAGGGCCCGGCGGACACCACCGCGCGCGGTGTCGCGGGCTACCGGGTCTGGGCGCTGGAAGGGCTGCCCGAGGTGCGTCAGGGCGACGACCTCGCGAAGCTCGTCGCCGCGGCGGAGCCCGGCCTCGTCGACGGGGACGTACTCCTCGTCACCTCGAAGATCGTCTCCAAGGCGGAGGGGCGGATCGTCGTCGCCGACGACCGCGAGGCCGCCATCGACGCCGAGACCGTCCGCGTCGTCGCGCGGCGCGGTGCCCTGCGCATCGTCGAGAACCGGCAGGGCCTCGTGATGGCCGCCGCCGGCGTCGACGCGTCCAACACCCCCGCCGGGACCGTACTTCTGCTGCCCGAGGACCCCGACGCGTCGGCGCGGGCCGTCCGCGACGGACTGCGGGACGCCCTCGGCGTCCGGGTCGGCGTCGTGATCACCGACACCTTCGGGCGGCCCTGGCGCACCGGGGTCACCGACGTCGCCATCGGCGCCGCGGGCATCCAGGTGCTGGACGACCTGCGCGGCGGCACGGACGCCCACGGCAATCCGCTCAGCGCGACCGTCGTCGCCACCGCCGACGAACTCGCCGCGGCCGGCGACCTGGTCAAGGGCAAGGCCGCCGGGCTGCCCGTCGCGGTCCTGCGCGGGCTGCCGCACGTGACCGCCGAGGACGACGGCGAGGGCACGCGCGCGCTGGTGCGCGGCGCGCACGACGACATGTTCCGGCTGGGCACCTCGGAGGCGGTACGGGAGGCGGTGACCCAGCGGCGCACCGTGCGGGCCTTCACCGACGAACCCGTCGACCCCGGTGCCGTCCGGCGCGCCGTAGCCGCCGCGGTGACCGCGCCGGCACCGCACCACACCACCCCCTGGCGGTTCGTCCTCCTGGAGTCCGAGGGGTCCCGTACGCGACTGCTCGACGCCATGCGGGACGCCTGGATCGCGGACCTGCGGCGCGACGGCAAGAGCGAGGAGTCCATCGCCAAGCGGGTGCGGCGCGGGGACGTCCTGCGCAACGCGCCGTACCTCGTGGTGCCGTGCCTGGTGATGGACGGCTCCCACACGTACGGCGACGCCCGCCGCGACGGGGCCGAGCGCGAGATGTTCGTGGTCGCCACGGGCGCCGGTGTGCAGAACTTCCTGGTCGCGCTGGCCGGGGAGCGGCTCGGGTCCGCCTGGGTGTCGTCGACGATGTTCTGCCGGGACGTCGTACGGGAGGTGCTGGGGCTGCCGGAGGGCTGGGACCCCATGGGCGCCGTGGCCGTCGGGCACGCGGCGGCGGAGCCGAAGGCCCGGCCGGGGCGCGAGGCGGACGCATTCGTCGTGGTGCGCTGAGCCCGACCCGGGCACCGCGGGGAACCACGGGTGCCGTCCGCGCGCAGCGCCTACCCTCATAGGGCGCCCCTCGTCCCCGTGACCCCCGGGGCCCCGCACAGGACCCGACTAGGACCTCATCCGTGGCTGGACGATTCACTCCTCGGCCGACGCGTACGACGGTGCGCGGCGGGCACGTCGCCGTACCCCACGGCATGCCCCGGCAGACCGACGGGCCCGTGCGCAGCCGGACCTGGACGCCGCCCGGACCGCTCGACCTCGGGCTCGTGCTCGGGCCGCTGCGGCGCGGGCCCGCCGATCCGACGTTCCGGGCGACACCCGACGGCTCCGTGTGGCGGGCCACCCGCACACCCGCCGGGCCGGGGACGCTCCGGGTCTCCCTGCGCGGCACGGTGGCACGGGGCGAGGCGTGGGGGCCGGGGGCCGAATGGCTGCTCGACGGGCTCCCCGACCTGCTCGGCGCCTCCGACGACCCCGACGCGTTCGAACCGCGCCACCGGCTGCTCGCCCACACCCGCCACCGGCGGCCGGGACTGCGGCTGACGCGCACCGGGCTCGTGATGGAGTCGCTGATCCCGTCCGTGCTCGAACAGAAGGTCACCACCGACGAGGCGTACCGGGCCTGGCGGCTGCTCGTACGGAAGTACGGGGAGCCCGCGCCGGGGCCCGCGCCGGAGCGGATGTACGTCATGCCCGCGCCGCGGACCTGGGCGTTGATCCCCTCCTGGGAATGGCATCGCGCCGGGGTGGACAACAAGAGGGCCTCGACGATCCTGCGGGCCGTGCGGGTCGCGGCGCGGCTGGAGGAGGCGGTGACCTTCGAGCCGGCGCGGGCGCAGGAGCGGCTGGAGCTGGTGTCCGGGATCGGGCCGTGGACCTCCGCGGAGGTCGTGCAGCGCAGTCATGGCGCGGCGGACTCCGTGACCGTGGGGGATCTTCATCTGCCGGGCATCGTGGGGTACGCGCTGGCCGGGGACCGGGATGCGGACGACGCGGTGATGCTGTCGCTGCTCGAACCGTATGCGGGGCAGCGGCATCGGGCCGCTCGGTTCATTCTGTTGTCGGGGCGGGTGCCCGGGCGGCGCGTGCCGAAGATGCCCAAGTGGGACATCGGGCGGCTCTAGTTCGCGCGGGGGCGCGGGTGGGTGGCGTGCTCGTCCGGCCGGGGCTCGGCTCCCCGTTGTCGCTCGCCGTCGTCGCTCGCCGTCGCCGTGCTCGGGCCGGTCTTCGCCCCCTCCGCCCCTACCCGTCCCGTGTTCCGGGGCTCCGCCCCGTGCCCCGCCTGGGGGCTCCGCCCCCTGGACCCCCGCTCCTCGAACGCCGGAGGGGCTGACAGGTGCCTCCGCTTTCCTCCGCGAGGGGGCTGGATCTTGCCCCAGCCCGTGTCCGGCCACGGGGGCTTCCCGCTCCTCGAACGCCGGAGAGGCTGATAGGTCCCCGGAGGGGCTGATCGTCCCCGGTGGGGCCGAGTGCGGGCTCGGGCCCACCGGGGTGCGGGGGTTACTGGTCCGAGGAGAAGCGGAGCGAGGACGCGGGGATGTGGGCGTCGCACCAGACGCGTACACCCTGGCGGAGTTCGTTGTCGGGGCCCACCACCGCGCCGTCGCCGATGACGGCGTCGGTGAGGACGGTGCGTTCGCCGATGCGGGCGCGGGCTCCGACGAGGGAGTCGGTGATGATCGCGCCGGGCTCGACGACGGCGCCGGACAGGATCGTGCTGCCCGTGATCCGGGCCCCCTCGCCGATGTACGCGTCGGCGCCGACCACCGTCCCGCCGGTGAGTTTGGCGTCGGGGGCGACCGTGGCCGTGGGCAGGACCAGGCGGTCGCCGCAGCGGCCGGGAACGGCCGGGGAAGGGGCGCGGCCGAGGACGAGGTCCGCCGAGCCGCGCACGAAGGCCTGCGGGGTGCCCAGGTCGAGCCAGTACGTGGAGTCCACCATGCCCTGGAGGTGGGCGCCGGTGGCCAGGAGTTCGGGGAACGTCTCGCGTTCCACGGAGACGGGCCGGCCCTCCGGGATCGTGTCGATGACCGAGCGGCGGAAGACGTACGCGCCCGCGTTGATCTGGTCGGTGACGATCTCCTCGGGCGTCTGGGGCTTTTCGAGGAAGGCGGTGACGCGTCCCGTGGCGTCCGTGGGGACGAGGCCGTACGCCCGCGGGTCGGTCACCCGCGTCAGGTGCAGGGAGACGTCCGCGCCGCTCGTCTCGTGCGTGCGCACCAGGGCGGGGATGTCCAGGCCGGTGAGGATGTCGCCGTTGAAGATCAGCACCGGGTCGCCGGGGGCCGAGTGGAGGCGCGAGGCGACGTTGCGGATGGCGCCGCCCGTACCGAGCGGCTCGACCTCCGTGACGTATTCGATGTGGAGACCCAGCGCGGAACCGTCGCCGAAGTACGGCTCGAACACCTCGGCCAGGTAGGACGTGGCCAGGACGATGTGGTCGACACCGGCCGCTCTCGCCCGCGCCAGCTGGTGTGTGAGGAAGGGGACCCCAGCCGCCGGAACCATCGGCTTGGGGGTGTGCACCGTGAGCGGCCGCAGCCGGGTGCCTTTGCCGCCGACCAGGAGGATCGCTTCTGTCACCTGTCGTCTCTGCTTCCTGCCGGGACCGGCCGAACTGTGTTTCGGCCGGCCAGTGTATGCAGACCGTTGGATGGCGCCTTCGATGGCGGTGCGGTGACCTTCGATGGCCCGGTACGACGTCAGGTGACCTCTGCCGCGCCCGGTTGTCCCGGGGTCGTCGCGGCTCCTCAAGAATGCTTACCGGCCCTGGTAACGGGCCGCCGCCTTTCTGGCCGAGCCGAGCTTGCCGTAGAGCTTCTTTCCTGGGCAGTCGGTGGCGAAGCCGTCACGATGGCCGGAGATCACGTTCAGTCGTACGTTCTTTCCTTTTCGGTAGAGATTGCCACCACCCGACTTCAGGTATGTCTTGCCACGCGGATCGGCCCCGAAGAGGCCGAGCTTCCACGCCGTCAGCTTCGAGATGCCGGTGACCGCGGCGGCGGGCGGCTTGGAGCTGTCGAAACTGCCGATCACGGCGATGCCCATGCTGTTGCTGTTGAACCCGCGGGTGTGCGCGCCCATGACGGCCTTCGTCACGCCCCCGGCCCGGCCCTCGTAGATGTTTCCGCACTTGTCGACGAGGAAGTTGTAGCCGATGTCCCGCCAGCCACTGCTCTCGACGTGGTAGCGGTAGATACTGCGGATGACCGAAGGGGCTTGGGAGCAGCTGTAGTTGTTGCCGGACGCCGTGTGGTGCACGAAGGCCGCCTTGACCTTCTTGGTGTAGACGAAGCCGCTCTCGCGCAGGCTCTCGTCGGCGCCCCAGCCGCGCCGGGTGACGATGTGCGGGCGGGCACCGACGTACGGCTTCGCGCGCTGCTCCTCCGGGTGCGCGGCGCTGTACTCGAATTCGGTCCGGCCCTTGGACAGCGCGGGGATCTCGGTGGCGCCCAGCGGCACGACGTCGGCGTTGGCGACGGACGTGGCGAAGCTCTCCCCCGACTGCAGGCCGGTGCGGGCGATCGAGTCGTCCTCGGGAGCGTCGGGGGCCGGTTCGCCGAGCGCCCTCGCTCCCTCGCGCAGGCCGTCCTGGACCCTGTCCACGGGGTCCGCGCCGGGGTCGACGAGTTCGAGGTGCAGGCCCCTGGGGAGCGGGGACTCCCCGGGGACCGTCGTCCGGTCGTCGCTCTGGGCCTCGACGCGCACCTCGACGCCGTCCGAGTCACCCACCCACAGCGGCGCCGTGGAGCCGTGCATCCGCGCCGACTCACCTTCGGCGGTGTCCGGATCGGGGCCGTGCGTGTTGTGCGTCTCGACGTCCTGCCAGCCGGACCATCGACCGGTGCCGGTGGCACGGGTGCGCACCTGGACACGGCCGTGCAGCTCACTTCTCGGGTCGTCCCAGGTGACGCCGACCAGCGAGAACGGGCGTACGTCGCGACGGGTGAGCCCCTGTGCGTGAGCGGCGGAGCGGGTGCCGGTGAGCGGCACGAGCGGGAGGGACCGGGTGCTGCCGGGTACGGCGGCCTCGGACGTCCCCGCCGACGGCCCGGCCTGTGCCGGGGTGGGCAGGGCGAGCGGAAGGGCGAGTGCGGCCGCGCATGTGACGCCGGCCGAGGAAGCAAGGAATCCACGCATGCCCTTGATCCTGGACAAAGTCATATATATCTGTCCATCGATGATGTGACGGGCCGTCGGACACACGCTCCCCCGAACCGGTGAAGCGGCGGGGCCGCCCGACGCGCCGCCCCCGCGTACGCTTGCGCGCGTGAACGCCACCGACCGCACCCCCGCCGACCTGCTGCGATCCGCGCTCGCCGCGGACCCCGCGCGCCCCTTGGTGACCTTCTACGACGACGCCACGGGCGAACGTGTCGAACTGTCCGTGGCCACCTTCGCCAATTGGGTGGCCAAGACCGCCAATCTGCTCCAGGACGAGCTGTCCGCCGCGCCCGGCGACCGGGTCGCGCTGCTGCTGCCGGCCCACTGGCAGACGGCCGTGTGGCTGCTCGCCTGCTCGTCCGTGGGCGTCATCGCGGACGTGGCGGGCGACCCGGCCGCGGCGGACCACGTCGTCGCCGGACCGGGACGGTTCGACGCGGGGCTGGCCTGCTCCGGCGATCGCATCGCCCTCTCGCTCGCACCGCTGGGCCGCCGCTTCCCGACCCCGCCCGCCGGGTACGCCGACTACGCGGTGGAGGTGCCCACCCAGGGCGACCGCTTCCAGCCGTACGCGCCGGTGGACCCGGAGGAGCCCGCGCTGATCGTCGCCGGGGCCGAGTACACGGGTGCCGAGGTCGTCGAGCGGGCCCGCGCCGACGCCCCCGGGCTCGACCTGACGGGGCCCGGCTCGCGGATCCTGTCGGCGCTGCCGTACGACACCTGGGAGGGCCTCAGCGCCGGGCTGTACGCGGCGCTGTCGACCGGCGGGTCCGTGGTCCTGTGCCGCCATCTGGAGCAGCTCGGCGAGGACGCGCTGGCCAAGCGGATCGAGAGTGAACGGGTAACGGCGACCGCGCGCTGAGGACACCCCGGCGGCAGGCGGGCGCCGGCCGCCGCACGCCTGGGCGCGTCCCCCATTCGGCCTATCAGCGGCACCCCCCGACCCCCGGGCCGGGACATGGTCGTAGGAGCAGTTCGAACACGACGCTCGACACGTTCGTACGCCATGACTCGACACGCTCGCACGCCTGAGGGGTGGACCCAGCCGTGAACGACAGCGCAGGGACGCCCTCCGGACCGGAGGGGCAGGATCCGGAGGGATCGCCCACCGGACGCGGAGCAGGGCCGGGGCTGGGCGCGTCGCCCACCGGGACGGGTGTCATACGCCGCCGGCGGCGCTGGCTGCGCTACACGGCGATCGGCGTCGCCGTCGTGGTGCTCGGTGCCGTCGGGGCCGGCTGGGCGGCGTACGAGAAGCTGAACGCGAACATCACGCCGGACGAGGCCGCCGCCGCCGAGCTCGCCCGCTACGAGAAGGAGCGGCCCACCGCGCTGGTGCGGGACGCGCAGAACATCCTGCTGATCGGCTCGGACTCGCGCTCGGGCGACGGGAACGGGAAGTACGGCCGGGACTCCGGGACCGAGCGGTCGGACACCACGATCCTGCTGCATCTGGCGGCGGACCGGCACAGCGCGACGGCCGTCTCGCTGCCCCGCGACCTGATGGTGGACGTGCCGAGCTGCCGGCGACCGGACGGCACCCGCACCCAGCCCATGTTCGCGATGTTCAACTACGCCTTCGAGGTGGGCGGTTCGGCGTGCACGATCCGCACCGTCGAGAAGCTCACGGACATCCGCATCGACCACCACATGGTCATCGACTTCCACGGCTTCAAGGACATGGTCGACGCCGTCGACGGCGTCGAGGTGTGCCTGAAGGCCCCCATCACCGACAAGGACGCCAAGCTGAAGCTGCCCGCGGGCAAGGTCGAGCTCGACGGCGAACAGGCGCTCGGATACGTGCGTGCCCGCAAGAGCATCGGCAACGGCAGCGACACCGACCGCATGGACCGCCAGCAGCGCTTCCTCGGCGCGCTCGTCAACAAGGTGCGCAGCAATGACGTCCTGCTCAATCCCGCGAAGCTGTACCCCGTCCTCGACGCGGCCACCTCGTCGCTCACGACGGACCCCGGCCTCGCGAGCCTGCGGGGGCTGTACGACCTGGTCCGGGGCATGCGCAACATCCCCACGGAACACATGCAGTTCCTGACGGTGCCGCGGACGTCGTACTCCGGCAACGCCAATCGCGACCAGCTCGTGCAGCCCGCGGCGCGGGAGCTCTTCAGCCGGCTGCGCTCGGACACGCCCGTGAAGGTCTCGAAGGACCTGCCCGAGGACTCCGCCCAACTCGCGGGGAAAAAGGACGTGAAGACCGGTTCATCCCAAACATCCTGCTCCTGCCCCGCGTCCGGTGACAGTGCGGAGTCGGACGGCGACGACAAGTCGACGGGAATCCCGGCGGGCGACTCCACCGGCAGCCCGAAACCCGTGCCGACTTTCCGGGGGAACACGGCGGCGGAGGACGCCTGCGGGTAAAGCGCACACCAAGCCGGGGAACTGTTGCGCCAAGAAGTCTCTGAGAAATAGGTCGGATTGCCCGCTTGTAGGGAAGTTGAATTTGTCACGGCCGTCGCTCCACGCTGAACTGGGCGGATAGTGTGAGCGATCCGGTGCACCCGGCCACGAGGTCCGTCCTGGGGGTCGCGCACTGCTTGACCAGACCCGAGCGCCTTTTGAGGGGGGAAGGCGCCGCGTGGCCCCGACGGAGGATTCAGACAACCGTGGACGCGCAAGGCCGTGGGCGGGCGGACAACATCGACCCCGCAGACCAGTGGGTACTCAACCCGAACACCGGCGAATACGAACTGCGACTGAGCCCTTCCGCACCGCAGTCGGGAGTGCCCCGGCCGCGGAGGGGATCTCCTTCGGGAGCTCGCGCCCGCACCGCGCCGGGGCGTGACCGCGAGGCGCCCGGCCGGTCCCGCGAGGCGCCTGGCACCGACGTGCCCGGCCCGCGGCGGCGGCGTGCGGAGCCCCCGGAGCCCGCTCCGGGACGCCGGCGTTCGCGCACGCAGCGCAAACCGAAGAAGTCGAAGGCGAAGAAGATACTGCTGTGGACCGGCGGCACCATGGCCTTCGTGCTGGTGGGTGTCTCGGCCGCCGCCTACGCCTACCTCAAGCACCTCGAGGGCAACGTCAACACGACGGACATCGGCAGCTCGGGCAAGAGCGGCTTCAGCAAGGACGACGCCTTCAACATACTGATCATCGGTACGGACAAGCGCACCGGTAAGGGCAACGAGGGCTACGGGGACAAGAACAGCGTCGGTCATGCCGACACCAACATCCTGCTGCACGTCTCCAAGGACCGGACGAACGCGACCGCGATGAGCATTCCGCGCGACCTCATCGTCGACATCCCGGACTGCAAGTCCAAGCAGCCCGACGGCACCGAGAAGATCATCGGGGGCACCGAGAACGTCCGCTTCAACACGAGCCTCGGACAGTCCGGGCGCAACCCGGGCTGCACGATGGACACGGTCAAGGCGGTCACCGGCATCACGGTCGACCACTTCATGATGGCCGACTTCAACGCGGTGAAGACGCTGACCAGCGCGGTCGGCGGCGTCAACGTGTGTCTGGCCAAGGACGTCAACGACCCCGACTCGCACCTCAAGCTCTCCAAGGGCGAGCACACGATCGAGGGCGAGCAGGCCCTCGCCTTCGTGCGCACCCGGCACAGCTTCGGCAACCAGGGCGACCTGGACCGCATCAAGGTGCAGCAGCAGTTCCTGGGCTCCCTGATGCGCAAGATGAGCTCCAGCGACACCCTCACCAGCCCCACCAAGCTGGTCAAGCTGGCCGAGGCCGCCACCAAGGCGCTGACCGTGGACACCGGCATCGGCAAGGTGAGCACGCTCAAGGACATGGCACTGGAGCTGAAGAAGGTGCCGACGAAGAACATCTCGTTCACCACGGTGCCGGTGCTCGACAACCCCGCGGACGGTGTCGTCCACAAGACGGTGATCGTGAACCCGACGACGGGTCCCGAGGTCTTCGACGCCATCAAGAACGACGTGTCGTTCACCGCGGTGAAGCAGAAGCAGAAGAAGGAGAAGGCCTCGGTGGCCGCCCGTCTCAAGGGCTCCCGGTCCGCCGCCGCCGACATCCGCGTCGACATCTACAACGGTGGTGCCGCCGCCGGCTCCGCACAGGAAACTCTCAACTGGCTGCAGAATGATAAGGGCGTACTCAAGGCCAGCCAGCTCGGAAACGCAGGTGAAACACTGAGCAGGACGACCCTGGAGTACTCTCCCGACCAGGCCGACCAGGCACGCAAACTGGCGGATCTCATGGGGTTGCCCGCTTCCGCGATGAAGCCGGGCAAGAGCGAGAAGAACTCACAGGGTCTGCCCGCGATCGTGCTGACCCTGGGCAAGGACTTCAAGGGTGCCGGGGTGCCGATGACGGCTCCGACGAAGGCGCCCGAGGTGGACAAGTCCACCGCGGACAAGACGGTGTGCGCCAGCTGATGACCTAACGGGTCCGTCAAGCGTCTAACAGGACGCGAGACGTGTGCGATCGGACGTGAGAAGTGCCCCGCCGGGCCCGGTAAGTGCCCGGCGGGACAGGAGGAACGTCCGGACGGGCACGGGACGGACCCGTTTGTCAGGCGCAGGGTGGGGAGGGGCAGGGAGATGGCGCAGAGCAGTGTGCGTGGGGAGGGAACACGACCACGCGTCCGACGAGCCGGCGAACCCGGCTGGGACGACAGTCTGTACGAGGAGAACGGCGAACGCGTTCAACCGGCCGGCGACAAGGGGAGTCGTACGGCCGGCGACACGGCACCGCGGACTCAGGGCAGACACGGCGGCGGCGGAGGCGGCCGCCGGCACGGGGGCGGGGGGCGCCCGCGACTCCGACGTCGCATACTGCGCTGGTCGGCCACGGTCCTGGCCCTGCTGATACTCGGCACGGCCGGCGCCGGTTACCTCTACTACCGGCATCTGAACGGCAACATCAAGAAGGACGACCTCAACATCGGCGACGAGAAGGACCGCGCCGCCAAGTCCAAGCCGAACGCGGCGGGCCAGACGCCGCTGAACATCCTCCTGATCGGTTCGGACGGCCGGAACTCCAAGGAGGACCAGAAGCTCGGCGGGGCGAAGGACACCTTCAACTCGGCGCCGCGCGCCGACGTCCAGATGCTGCTGCACCTGTCGGCGGACCGCACCAACATGTCGGTGGTGAGCATGCCCCGCGACACGCTGCTGCAGATCCCCGAGTGCACCGATCCCGACACCGACAAGACGTATCCCGCGAGCACATCGCTCACCATGACGAACGACTCCCTGGGCCGCGGGGGCCCCGGCTGCACGGTCGCCACGTGGGAGAAGCTGACCGACATCCACATCGACCACTTCATCATGGTCGACTTCTCGGGCGTGGTCTCGATGGCCGACGCGATCGGCGGCGTCCCCGTCTGCGTGGACGCCAGCATCTACTCGCACACCTCCAACGGCCACGGCTCCGGGCTGAAGCTGGAGAAGGGCACCACGTCCGTCAAGGGCAAGCAGGCCCTCCAGTGGCTGCGCACGCGGTACGGGTTCGAGGACGGCACGGACATCGCCCGGACCAAGGCGCAGCACCAGTACATGAACTCGATGGTGCGCCAGCTGCGCGAGAACGCCACGCTCAGCAACCCGGGCAAGCTGAAGGACCTCGCGGAGACCGCCACCGAGGCACTGACCGTCGACAACGGCCTGGGCACGGTGACCAAGCTCTACGACCTCAGCAAGGAGCTGAAGAAGGTCCCGACCGGCCGCATCAACATGACCACCATGCCGTGGGTGTACGCCCCCGGCAACGTCCGTGTGCTGCCCAAGGCCAACGACGCGGACAAGGTCTGGCGGCTGCTGCGCGAGGACATCCCGCTGGACGGCGACGGGAAGAAGAAGGCCAAGGAGCGGACGTCGCAGGACCCGGCCGCCGCCGACGACCAGATCGCGGTGCAGGTGCAGAACGGCACCCGCACCGACACGCTGGCGCCGGTCGGCGGGCGGGCGAGCACGGTGGCGGGACTCCTCGTCGGCAAGGGCTTCACGCAGACGACCGCCGACCGCACGACGGCGACCGCCGAGGAGACCACGCTGATCCGCTTCCCGAGCGCCGACCTGGAGGGTGACGCCCTGCGCCTCGCCAAGGCCCTCGGCGTCCCGTCGAAGGCGGTGGAGAAGTCCGCGGACGTCTCCGGGGTCACGCTGGTCGTCGGGGCGGACTGGCGGGTCGGCTCGACGTACAAGGCCCCGAAGGACGACGACTCGATGCCGTCCTCGGCGAAGCTCGACAAGGGGTCGGACACGAAGGCCTGCATGCACGTCGATCCCGCCTACAGCTGGTAGCGGCGCGGTCGGTCGCACGGTCCCGTACGCGAGTCGGGCCCCTCTCACATGCGAGAGGGGCCCGACTCGCTTGCGCGCAGGCTCAGTGGGAGCCGGCGGACGGTTCGGCGGAGGACTCGGCCACGGCACCGAGCACCGCCGGGCGACGGGACGCGATGACCTTCTTGGCCAGCGCCTTCGGGCTGGTGAGGAAGCCCCAGCCCCACGACATGTGCATGGTGGCGAGGGCGACGGGGATCTGCGCCCGGGCCTTCAGCGGGAGGCCCTTGCCGGCCGGCAGCGAGCCGAGCGCGATGGCCGCGAGGTAGCCGGCGGGGACGACGAAGCCCCAGGGGGTCAGTGCCGCGCCCACGACCAGGCCCGCCGCTATCGCGCACACCGCGGTCGGCGGTGCGAGGTAGCGCAGGTTGATGGAGCCCTCGTGGTAGCGCGCGACGACGTGCCGCCAGCGCCCGTAGTCCTTGTACTGCTTGGCGAGCGCCTTCACGGAGGGCCGCGGCCGGTAGGACACGCGCAGCTCGGGCGAGAACCAGATGAGGCCGCCCGCCTCGCGGATCCGGAAGTTCAGCTCCCAGTCCTGGGCGCGGATGAACTCCTCGTTGTAGCCGCCCTGCTGCTCCAGCGCCTCGCGCCGGAAGACGCCGAGATACACGGTCTCGGCGGGAGCGGCGTCGCCGCCCGTGTGGAAGGCGGCGTTCCCGACACCGATCTTCGAGGTCATCGCGGCGGCGACCGCGTGCTCCCAGTCGTTCTCGCCCTCGGCGTGCATGATGCCGCCGACGTTCTGCGCGCCGGTCTCCTCCAGCAGGCGCACGGCGGTCGCTATGTAGTTCTGCGACAGGATGCCGTGGCCGTCGACGCGCACCACGACGGGGTGCCGCGACGCCTTGATCGCGGCGTTCAGGGCGGCGGGGGTACGACCGGTCGGGTTCGGCACGGTGTGCACCCGCGGGTCGTCCCGCACCAGCTCGGCGGCGATCTCGTCCGTCCGGTCCGTGGAGGGACCGAGGGCGATCACGACCTCCATCTCGCCGTCGTACTGCTGCGCCAGGATCGCTTGGACGGCCCCGCGCAGATGCCGCTCCTCATTGAGGACGGGCATGATCACAGACACGGCGGGGGACCGCACGTCAGACTTCTCGCTCATCGGACGTCACGTTACCGCGAATGGGGGACACGGGCGCGCGCCGCCCGGCCTAAGGCGCGGGCCGCAGATCGTATCGGCCTACGGTGCTCACGGATCCCCACGCCCAGGGCCTGCCGGAGGTGTCCCCCTTGCCCACGCCGCGCCGCTCCCCCGCCCGCCCGCAGCGCCACCCGCAGCCGCCCCGCGCGCGTAGGCCGGACGTGCGGTCCTCCGGACGGCCCCCGGCGCGGCGCAGGAAGCCGCGCTGGGCCATGCGGATGGCGACGACCCTGTCCGTGGTGGTCCTCGCCTCGGCGGGCATCGGGCACGCGGTGGTCACCAGCCTGGACGAGGACATCGCCCGGGTCGACCCCTTCAGGGACATGAAGAACCGGCCCGAGGCGGGCCACGGCATGAACGTGCTGCTGGTCGGCACCGACGGCCGGGACAGGATCACGGAGACGGAGCGGCGCAGGTACCGGCTCGGCGGGGCGCCGTGCCACTGCACGGACACGATCATGATCGTGCACATCTCGGAGGACCGGGAGCGGGCCAGCGTGGTCAGCCTGCCGCGCGACTCCTACGCAGAGACGCCGGAGCACACCGACGAGACCACCGGCAAGCGGCACGGCCCGCACCCGCTCAAGCTCAACGCGGCGTACGCGGAGGGCGGCCCGAACCTGACCGTGCGCACGGTCGAGAACATGACCCACGTGAAGATCGACCACTATCTGGAGGTCGATTTCACCAGCTTCATGAAGACGGTGGACGTGCTGGGCGGCGTCCGCGTCTGCACCACACAGCCGCTGAAGGACTCGTACACGGGGCTCGACCTGGCGGCGGGCTCGCACACGCTGAACGGCGGACAGGCGCTCCAGTACGTACGGTCCCGGCATGTCGACGGGGCCTCGGACCTGGGCCGGATGCAGCGTCAGCAGCGCTTCCTCGCGGCGCTGGTCGAGCAGACCACGTCGTCCGGGGTGCTGATGAACCCGATGAAGTTCCGCGACATGACCCGGGCCGTGCTCAGCTCGGTCCGTGCGGACAAGGGCTTCGGCACGGACGAGCTGCTCGATCTCGGCCGGGCCATGCGGAACTTCTCGCCTTCCTCGTCCGAGTTCACCACCGTGCCGATCGGGCAGATGGGATACGTCGTCAAGGGCATCGGCTCGACCCTGAAGTGGGACGGGGCGAAGTCGCGGAACCTGTTCACGGCGCTGCGCGACGACAAGCCGCTCGCGGCCCCCAGGCCGCGCCGGTCCGAGGCGCGGCCGGTGGACGTGGCGCCGCAGCAGATCCAGGTCCAGGTGGAGAACGGGACGGGCACGGCGGGCCTCGGCAAGCGCGTCGACAGCGCGCTCGCGTCCACCGGGTTCCGCACCACGCGCCGGCCCACCAACGCCGCGGACCGTACCGCCCGGCGCACCGTCGTCTCCTACGACCCCCGCTGGGACCGCTCGGCGAAGTCGCTGGCGGCCGCGCTGCCCGGTGCCGAGCTGCGCGAGGTCAAGGGACAGGGCGCGCTGCTGAAGGTGACCGCCGGGTCGGACTTCGAGAAGGTGAAACGGGTGCGGGCGGACGACCCGTACCGGGGCAAGTTCGGGGCGACGACGGGCGACCAGGTGGTGTGTCCGTGACCCCCGCGCGTGAAGCCGTCCCGGATCCGGCGGGCCGGCGACCGAACCGGAGGGCGGCCGGCTCCGTGGAAGGGGTGGGGACGGTCAGTCGTCGAGGCCCTCGGCGGCCCGCTTCTCACGGAGCTCCATGATCGCCCGGCGGCGGGCGAGCCGGTGGGTGCGGCGGATCTGCGCCTCCTGGTAGCGCCGCTCGTCGCGCTCGGTCTCCGGCTGCACCGGAGGCACGCGCCGGGGCTTGCCGTCCGCGTCGACGGCGGCGAACACGAGATAGGCCGAGCCGACCTGCTGGGGTGGCGTGGACTCGTTCCAACGCTCGGCGAGGACGCGGACGCCCACCTCCATCGAGGTACGACCGGTCCAGTTCACCTGAGCCTTCACATGGACGAGGTCGCCCACGCGGACGGGCTCCAGGAAGGCCATCTCGTCCATGGAGGCGGTGACGGCGGGCCCGCCGGAGTGCCGCCCGGCCACCGCGCCCGCCGCGTCGTCGACGAGCTTCATGATCACGCCACCGTGCACCGTTCCCAGAAGGTTGGTGTCGTTGTGGGTCATGATGTGGCTGAGGGTGGTCCGCGACGCGGATGTCGGCTTGCCCGGAATATCGGATTCCGGGTTGGCGGCCTGGTTCGTCATGGCGTCCACCTTATGCCGCGCCACGCAAGGGGTTGCTTTGCATCAGCTCTGCAACAGGCGTGACCCAGATCTCCCCCGTCTCTTGTAAGACACACCGTGCGGCCCTGCACACTGGTCCGCATGAACGATTGGCCCGACGCGTGGTCCGACGACAACCGCAACAACGGCGGCAACCGCTACGGACGCGGCAGCGCAGGCGCACAGCCTGAGAGCGCCCGCGTGATGCGGCAGGTACGGCGCGGCCCGGCGACGCCCGGTCCGGGTCCGGCCGCCCCGCCGTACGGCGGCGTGCCCCGACAGCCGTCGTACGTCGACGGGCAGGGGTACGACGACGGATACGACAACGGGTACGACTCGGGCTACAACTCGGGCCAGGTCTACGGCGGCGGCCGGGGCGGCTTCGTTCCGAACGACAACGACGCGGACCCGGACTACCAGAACTACCGTCCGCGCCCGAACTGGCGCCGCCGGATCAAGTGGACCGCGATCACCCTGGTCACACTGCTGGTCGTGGTCTCCGTCTCCACGTACTTCTGGGCCGACTCCAAGCTCCACCGTGACGTGGATCTCTCCAAGGTCATCGACCGCCCCGAGACGGGCGAAGGTACGAACTACCTGATCGTCGGTTCAGACAGCCGCGCCGGCATGTCCGCCGAGGAGAAGAAGAAGCTGCACACCGGGTCCGCCGAGGGCAAGCGCACGGACTCGATGATGATCCTTCACGTCGGCGGCAACGGCGACACCCTGATATCACTGCCGCGTGACTCGAACGTCACCATTCCCACGTTCCGCGGGTCCGAGTCCGGCAAGATCAAGGGCCCACTGGGCGCGAACAAACTGAACGCGGCCTATGCGTTCGACGGCCCGACGCTTCTCGTGCGCACCATCGAGTACAACACCGGCCTGCACATCGACCACTACGTGGAGATCGGCTTCGCGGGCTTCGCGAACATCGTCGACTCGGTCGGCGGCGTCGAGATGAACCTCGACAAGGGCTTCAAGGACAAGTACTCCGGCGCCGACTTCCAGGCAGGCAAGCAGACCCTCAACGGCGAGCAGGCCCTCGCCTTCGTCCGCACCCGGCACGCCTTCGCGGCCTCGGACCTCCAGCGCACGAAGAACCAGCAGAAGTTCCTGTCCGCCCTGGCGCACCAGGTCGCGACGCCCTCGACCGTCCTGAACCCCTTCAAGCTCTACCCGACCATGAGCGCGGGCCTCGACAGCCTCACCGTCGACAAGGACATGAGCCTGTGGGACCTGGGCGAGATGTTCTGGGCGATGAAGGGCGTCACCGGCGGCGACGGCAAGTCCATGAACATGCCGATCTCCGGCTCGGCGAACGGCAACCTCGTCTGGGACAAGGCGAAGGTGAAGACGCTGGTGAACCAGCTGAAGAACGACGAGAAGGTCACGGTCTCGGGGAACTGAGCCGGTACCCGGCCGTTCCTCGCGGACGCACCGACACGCGACTGGGCCCCGCCGATCCGTTCGGCGGGGCCCAGTCGCGTCCGGGGTCCCGACGGCCCCGCGGGGCCGGGGCGAGTGACCGGGGGACGGGCGAGGTCACATCGTGGCGCCCGCCATGCTGCGGCACATCTGCGCGCAGCGGCGACAGGACTCGGCGCAGCGCATCATCTGCGGGTCGTCCGGCATGGCCATACACGCCTCGGCGCACATCTCGCACGCCTTGGCGCACATCGCGCACATCTCGGCCGACATGGGCGAGCGGCGCATCATCATGTCCGCGCACATCCGGGTCATCTCGGAGCAGTCCATGAGCGCGCGCATGATCTGCATCTGGGCCTGGCCGCCCATCTGCATGCAGGAGCTCATGGTCTCCTCGCAGATGCCGTGGCAGGCCATGCAGGCCTGCACGCAGTCCTGCATCTCCTTGCTCAGGGCCGTCATCGTTCCGGACTGGTTCATGGTCATGGCTCTGCTCCTGGGCGTGATGAGGCCCGGGACGGGCCCCGTTCCCTACCGTGGTACGCCCGGTGGGCACCTCGCGCCATCGGGCGGACGCGAACGGTCCGCCCCGCGTGCCGCTCCCGCGAGACGGCGAAAGCCCCCGGAAGCATCCGGGGGCTTTCGCCTGCGATACGCCGTCCGGCTGTCGGCGACGGCCTCGCGCTACGGAAGGTTGCGGGCCATCACGATGCGCTGGACCTGGTTGGTGCCCTCGTAGATCTGGGTGATCTTGGCGTCCCGCATCATGCGCTCGACCGGGTAGTCACGGGTGTAGCCGTAGCCGCCGAGCAGCTGGACGGCGTCCGTGGTGACCTCCATGGCGACGTCCGAGGCGAAGCACTTGGCGGCCGCACCCAGGTAGGTGAGGTCGGCGTCGCCGCGCTCGGAGGCCGCGGCGGCCTGGTAGGTGAGGGCGCGGGCCGCCGAGATCTTCATGGCCATGTCGGCGAGCATGAACTGGATGCCCTGGAAGTCGGCGATCGGCTTGCCGAACTGCTTGCGCTCCTGGACGTAGCCCTTGGCGTAGTCGAGGGCGCCCTGCGCGATGCCGAGGGCCTGCGCCGCGATCGTGATGCGGGTGTGGTCCAGCGTCTTCATCGCGGTGGCGAAGCCGGTGCCCTCCTCGCCGATCATGCGGTCGGCGGGGATGCGCACGTTGTCCAGATAGACCTCGCGCGTCGGGCTGCCCTTGATGCCGAGCTTCTTCTCCGGGGCGCCGAAGGAGACGCCCTCGTCGGACTTCTCGACGACGAACGCGGAGATACCCTTCGAGCGCTTCGTCGGGTCGGTCACCGCCATGACCGTGTAGTACTCGGAGACGCCCGCGTTGGTGATCCAGCGCTTCACGCCGTTGAGGACGTAGAAGTCGCCGTCGCGGACCGCCTTCGTCTTCATGCCGGCCGCGTCCGAACCCGCGTCGGGCTCGGAGAGGCAGTACGAGAACATGCCCTCGCCCTTGGCCAGCGGCGCCATGTACTTCTTCTTCAGCTCCTCGGAGCCGGAGATGATGACGGGCAGCGAGCCGAGCTTGTTCACCGCGGGGATCAGCGAGGAGCTCGCGCAGACGCGGGCCACCTCCTCGATCACGATGACCGTGGCGAGCGCGTCGGCGCCGGCGCCGCCGTACTCCTCGGGGACGTGCACGGCGTGCAGGTCGTTCGCGACCAGGGCGTCGAGCGCCTCCTGCGGGAAACGGGCCTCCTCGTCCACCGCTGCGGCGAACGGCGCGATCTTCGCCTCGGCCAGCGAACGGATCGCGTCCCGGAGCATGTCGTGCTCCTCGGACGGGCGGTACAGGTCGAAATCAGCCGATCCGGCCAAGGTCTCTCACGCTCCAAGGGACGCTGTGATGGTGGCGCTAACTACCGTTAAGTAACCCAAATTTTAGAGCTCCGCCCACGCGAGTGATACGTGAGCTTGGCGACAGGGAAAAAGTGCCCGTGAAAGCGCCCGGCCAAGCCCCGACTATGCTCGGGCGCGCACCTACGCCGCACACTCCAGGAGCACCCATGGCCCTCAAGATCACCGTGATCGGAACCGGCTATCTCGGCGCCACGCACGCTGCGGCCATGGCCGAGCTCGGTTTCGAGGTCCTCGGGCTCGACGTGGTGCCCGAGAAGATCGAGATGCTCCAGCGGGGTGAGGTCCCGATGTACGAGCCGGGACTCGAGGAGCTGCTGCACAAGCACGTCGCGGGCATCGAGGGGTCCACCGGGCGGCTGCGGTTCACGATGGACTGGGCCGAGGTCGGGGAGTTCGGCGACGTCCACTTCGTCTGTGTGAACACTCCGCAGAAGCACGGCGAGTACGCCTGCGACATGTCCTACGTCGACGCGGCCTTCGAATCGCTCGCGCCGCACCTGCACGGCCCGGCCCTCGTCGTCGGCAAGTCCACGGTGCCCGTCGGCTCGGCGGACCGGCTGGCCGCCCGGCTCGCGGAGCTCGCACCCGCCGGCGAGGACGCCGAGCTCGCCTGGAACCCGGAGTTCCTGCGGGAGGGCTTCGCGGTGCAGGACACACTGCACCCCGACCGGATCGTGGTGGGCGTGCGCAGCGACCGCGCGGAGAAGCTGCTGCGCGAGGTGTACACGACGCCGGTCGCCGTGGGCTCGCCGTTCGTGGTGACCGACTTCCCGACCGCCGAGCTGGTGAAGACGTCCGCGAACTCCTTCCTCGCCACCAAGATCTCCTTCATCAACGCCATGGCCGAGGTCTGCGAGGCCGCGGGCGGCGACGTCGCCAGGCTGGCCGAGGCGATCGGGCACGACGAGCGGATCGGGAAGAAGTTCCTGCGGGCGGGGATCGGCTTCGGCGGCGGCTGCCTGCCCAAGGACATCCGCGCCTTCATGGCACGCGCCGGCGAGCTGGGTGCCGACCAGGCGCTGACCTTCCTGCG
Organism: Streptomyces sp. NPDC025784; assembly: GCF_055558435.1. Taxonomy (NCBI): domain Bacteria; kingdom Bacillati; phylum Actinomycetota; class Actinomycetes; order Kitasatosporales; family Streptomycetaceae; genus Streptomyces; species Streptomyces sp. NPDC025784. The sequence continues at coordinate 190,093 of NZ_JBVHMN010000017.1, read as the reverse complement.
CGAGATCGACTCCATCAACATGCGGCGCCGCGGGCAGATGGTCGAGATGGCCCGGGAGGCGCTCGGCGGCGGTTCCTTCCTCGGCAAGCGGGTCGCCGTGCTCGGCGCGACGTTCAAGCCGGACTCGGACGACGTGCGCGACTCGCCCGCCCTGAACGTCGCCGGGCAGATCCACCTCCAGGGCGGCCAGGTCACCGTCTACGACCCGAAGGGCATGGAGAACGCCCGGCGCCTCTTCCCGACGCTGGGGTACGCCGACACCGCCGTCGAGGCCGTGCGTGGCACGGATGTCGTGCTGCACCTGACGGAGTGGCGCGAGTTCCGCGACCTGGACCCGGCGGAGCTCGGCGAGGCCGTCGCGGCCCGGGTGCTGCTGGACGGGCGCAACGCGCTCGACCCCGAGGTGTGGCGCCGTGCCGGGTGGACGTACCGGGCGATGGGCCGCCCGACCGCCTGAGGCAGCCGTGGCGGCGCGCCGGAGGCCGGCGGGCCGAAGAAGGGGTGACGCCGGTCCGGCCGAGGCTCAGTCGGCCGGACCGGCGTCAGTCGCATTCTGCACCACTTCGCCGTCCCCCGAGCGGCGACCGCCCGACTCGCCGTCGCGACGGGCTACTTGGCGCGGTACCGCCGCATCTTCGCGCGCGCCCCGCACACCGACATCGAGCACCAGCGACCGCGGCCGGCGGGGCTGCGGTCGTAGTACGCGAAGTGGCACTCGGGCAGTTCGCAGGCCTTGAGGCGGAGCCAGGTGCCCTCGGTGAGCGCCTCCCCCACCGCCGCCGCCACGCGGGACAGCAGCGGCCCCGTGTCGGCCGGGGCGAGCGCGGCCGAGCCGTCCCGTTCGTCGACCGCCACGTACAGCGGCGCCCGTGCCAGCAGTTCGCCCAGGGGCGTCACCGCGCGGTGCGGCGGGTGTCCGGCGTGCGCCAGGCACACGGCCCGCAGCGACTCGCGCAGCTCCCGTGCGCCGGCCACGTCCCGCTCCGTGACGCCGAACGCGGCACGGCCGTCGGCCGTGTCGAGCAGATCGGCGCCCGACGCCAGGTCCACGGTGTTCACCAGCGCCTCCACGAGGGCCAGCCCTCCGGGCGCGGGCGCCCTCTCACTCATCGTCGCGTCCTCATGCTTGCGACGTTACCTCCAATGCGGGAGTATCCAGTAACCGTCGTTACCGCTTGAGGCGCTCTACGGGTAACTCACTCCTCGGCGGTCCACGAGCAACCCATCCCCCTGGGAGGAAGTCAATGGCTCTCGCCAAGCTGGGCGCCGTCGTCCTGGACTGTCCCGACCCCCGCGCGCTCGCCGGGTTCTACGCCGAGGTGCTGGGCGGCACGGTCCAGGGCGAAGGCGACTGGATCGACCTGGAGGCGCCCGGCGGACGGGCGCTGGCGTTCCAGGCCGCGCCCGGACACGTACCGCCGAAGTGGCCCGCGCCCGACGCCTCGCAGCAGTTCCACCTGGACCTGACCGTGGAGGACCTGGACGCGGCCGAGAAGGGCGTGCTGGCGCTCGGCGCGACACCCCTCGACGCGGAGGACAGCTCGCGCGGCTGGCGCGTGTACGCCGACCCCGCCGGGCACCCCTTCTGCCTCTGCGCCTGCTGACCGGGGTCCGGACGGGGGAAGGCGTCAGCCGTCCAGTTCCGCGATCCTCGCCGAGGACGGCTCGCGGCGCTGCTGGGCGGCGCGGGCCGTGAAGTCCGCGCTGCGCAGCACCCGCTGGACGTTCCCCCAGGTGAGCAGGGCCAGGTCGGACGCGGACCAGCCGCGGGAGATCAGCTCCGCGATCAGCCGCGGATAGCAGGACGCGTCGGACAGGTCCTGCGGATGGGCGGCCCCCGAGTCGTACGTCCCCGAAAGGCCGGCGCACTCCGCGCCCGCGAGGACGCGGATGTGGTCGAGGTGGTCGGCGACGTCGCGCACGGACGGGCCCGCCTGCTCGGCCGTCAGCGGGACGAGGCACAGACCCTTGGCGGCGCCCAGCTCGATGAGGACGTCGTCCGGCAGGTTGACCGGGTGGGGGCGCAGCGCGCGGGCCGCGGAACGGGTGAAGACCACCGGGGCCTTGGAGACCGCGAGAGCACGGCTGATCGTGGCGTCCGAGGTGCCGGAGAGGTCGGCCAGCACGCCGAGCCGGTTCATCTCCCGCAGCACCTCCTCGCCGAACCGGGTCAGACCCGCCTCGCTCGCCCAGGAGGCGCCGGCGAGCGTGAGCACCCGCAGGCCGAGGGTGTGCAGCGCGCGCAGGATGCCGAGCGAGTCGCCGAGCGCGCCCGCTCCGGCGGGTCCGAGCACGACGGCGACGCGGCCGCAGTTGCGGGCGTCGGTCAGACCGGAGGCGCTGTACGTCATGCGCAGGCCCTCGGGATGCGCCCGCACCACCGCCTTCACCAGATCCAGCTGCTCCAGGGTCGCGCCCACGGCACGGTCCCCGGCAAGACCCTCCGGCAGGTGCAGCGAACAGAACACGGCACCGACGTGCCCCGCGCGCATCCGGGGTACGTCGGTGTCCACGGAGGTCTCGCCGAGCTCCAGGTCGTACCAGGGAAGGTGTCGCAGCACCCAGGGAAGACCGCTGTAGCCGTCGGCGACGGGGTGGGCGGCCAGGAAGGCGTGGGCCCGCTCCAGCGGGTCGCCTCCCGCCGTGCCGGCCGGCCCGGGCGTCCCGAGGAGCGCCGGCTCCGACTCCGGCCAGACGGCCGACGGGTCGAGTTCGCCCACCTCGGAGGTGAGGTGCAGTTCGTCCTGCAGTTCTGCCATGACGGCCTCCGCTGGGTGGACGGTGATCGCAGTACCGCCACCGTTGCACGGAGCCCGGGGGGCTTCCTGGTGGGTGGAGCGTTCGGGGGTACGCCCCCGGCCGCACGCACCTACGGGTGTGCCCGCGGGCACACCCGTAGGTGATACGTCAGCCGTCCAGTTGCTCCAGCGTCGCGTTCGACGGGCCGCGCCGCGCCTTCAGGTCGCGGGCCACGTCCTCGGCCGCGCCCAGCACGCGCACCGAGTTCTGCCACGTCAGCTTGGCCAGATCGGCGGACGACCAGCCGCGGTCGAGCAGTTCGGCGACCAGGTTCGGGTAGCCGGACACGTCGTCGAGGCCGTGCGGGGTGAAGGCCGTGCCGTCGTAGTCGCCGCCGATGCCGACGTGGTCGATGCCGGCGACCTCGCGCATGTGGTCGAGATGGTCGGCGACCGTCGCCACCGTCGCGACGGGGCGCGGGTTGCTCTCCTCGAACACGCGGTGGATCTTCATGCCCTCGGCGGTCGTGTCCAGGTGGTGGAAGCCGTGGGCCCGCATGTTCTCGTCGGCCGCGGCCGTCCAGTCGACCGCCGCCTGGAGGACGAACTTCGGCACGAACGTCACCATCGCCACACCGCCGTTGGCGGGCAGCCGCTCCAGGACGTCGTCCGGGATGTTGCGCGGGTGGTCGCACACCGCGCGCGCCGAGGAGTGGGAGAAGACGACCGGTGCGACCGACGTGTCCAGCGCGTCGCGCATCGTCGTCGCCGCGACGTGCGAGAGGTCGACGAGCATGCCCTCGCGGTTCATCTCGCGCACGACCTCGCGGCCGAAGGCCGACAGACCGCCCACGGTGGGCACGTCCGTCGCCGAGTCCGCCCACGCGATGTTGTCGTTGTGGGTGAGGGTCATGTAGCGGACGCCCAGGGCGTACAGGCCCCGCAGCACGGCGAGCGAGTTGTCGATGGAGTGTCCGCCCTCCGCGCCCATCAGCGAGGCGATGCGGCCCTCCGCGCGCGCCGCCTCCATGTCGGCGGCGGTCAGCGCGGCCCGCAGGTCCGCCGGATGACGGTCGATCAACTGCCGTACGCAGTCGATCTGTTCCAGCGTCGCGGTGACGGCGCCCGGCAGGTCGGAACGGACGTACACCGACCAGTACTGCGCGCCGACACCGCCCGCACGCAGGCGGGCCAGGTCGGTGTGCAGGTGTGCGCTCTGGTCGGTGGCGATGTCCCGGGCGCCCAGGTCGTAGCGGACCTGTTCGCGCAGCGCCCACGGGAGGTCGTTGTGCCCGTCGACGACCGGGAACTCGGCGAGCAGTTCAAGGGCCCGGCCGAGGGACGGGGACGGGGCGGAACCGGTGGACACGGACATGGACGAGGACGTCATCCGCGTCACTTCCCGAAGCCGAAGCCGCTGTTCGCGCCCTCGACCTTGGTCCGCAGCCGCTTGCCCTTCTCCGTCGCCTGGTCGTTCAGCTCCTGCTGGAACTCCCGCATGCGGCCGAGGAGCTCCTCGTCGTGCGCGGCGAGCATGCGGGCCGCCAGCAGACCCGCGTTGCGCGCGCCCGCCACCGAGACCGTCGCCACCGGCACGCCCGCCGGCATCTGCACGATCGACAGGAGCGAGTCCATGCCGTCCAGGTACTTCAGCGGCACGGGCACCCCGATCACCGGGAGCGGGGTGACCGACGCGAGCATCCCGGGCAGATGGGCGGCACCGCCCGCACCCGCGATGATCGCCTTGAGCCCGCGCTCCGCGGCCTGCTCCCCGTACGTGATCATCTCGCGCGGCATGCGGTGCGCCGAGACGACGTCCACCTCGTACGGGATCTCGAACTCGTCGAGGGCCTGCGCGGCGGCCTCCATGACGGGCCAGTCGGAGTCCGACCCCATGACGATGCCTACAACGGGGCTCATTCGGTGATCGTGCCTCTCAGGTAGCCGGCTGCGTGCCGGGCGCGCTCAAGGACGTCGTCCAGGTCGTCGCCGTAGGTGTTGACGTGACCGACCTTACGTCCGGGCTTCACGTCCTTGCCGTACATGTGGATCTTGAGCTGGGGGTCGCGGGCCATGCAGTGCAGATACGCGGAGTACATGTCCGGGTAGTCGCCGCCGAGGACGTTGACCATCACGGTCCACGGGGCGCGCGGGCGCGGATCGCCCAGCGGCAGGTCGAGAACCGCGCGGACATGGTTGGCGAACTGCGAGGTGATCGCGCCGTCCTGGGTCCAGTGGCCGGAGTTGTGCGGGCGCATCGCCAGTTCGTTGACCAGGATGCGGCCGTCGCGGGTCTGGAACAGCTCGACCGCGAGGTGGCCGACGACACCCAGTTCCTTGGCGATGCTCAGGGCCATCTCCTCGGCCTTGAGCGCGAGGGTCTCGTCGAGGTCCGGGGCGGGCGCGATCACCGTGTCGCACACGCCGCCGACCTGCTGGGACTCGACCACCGGGTAGGCGACCGCCTGGCCGTGCGGGGACCGCACGACGTTCGCCGCCAGCTCCCGTACGTAGTCGACCTTCTCCTCGGCGAGCACGGGGACACCCGCGCGGAACGGGTCCTCGGCCTCCGCCACGGAGTCCACGACCCACACGCCCTTGCCGTCGTAACCGCCGCGGACCGTCTTGAGGACGACGGGGAAGCCGTCGCCCTCCGCCGCGAACGCGGCGACGTCGGCGGGATCGCTCACGATGCGGTGCCGCGGGCAGGGCACTCCGATCGCGTCGAGCCTCGCGCGCATCACGCCCTTGTCCTGGGCGTGCACGAGCGCGTCGGGCCCCGGGCGGACGGGGATGCCGTCCGCCTCCAGAGCACGCAGGTGCTCGGTGGGTACGTGCTCGTGATCGAAGGTGATCACGTCACAGCCCCGCGCGAAGTCACGCAGCGTGTCGAGGTCGCGATAGTCGCCTACGACGACATCGCCGACGACCTGCGCCGCGGAGTCCTGAGGGGTGTCACTGAGGAGCTTGAACTTGATGCCGAGCGGGATGCCCGCCTCGTGTGTCATACGAGCGAGCTGACCGCCGCCGACCATGCCGACTACCGGGAACGTCACCCTGCAAGAGTATCGGCCGCGCCACCGTGGCCGGTTTCCGCGCCCGTACGCGACCGTCCCCCGGTGTCCGACGCGACTTTTCTTACCTGTGAGCCCTTGCACAGGCATCGCGGAAGAGGGCTGGATAGCATGGCTGAGTTGACATAATCGACCGTCGTAACCGACGACGTATCCACCGACGGGGGCTGGCGACACCATGGGCAGTGCTTCTACGGGGTCTCGTCCGGGGCCCCGCAGCGCGGTTCACCGCCGGTTCGACCTGCTGATGCGCGAGGTTGCCAAGTTCGGCGCGGTCGGCGGCGCGGGGCTGCTCGTCAATCTGCTCGTGTTCAACCTCGTACGCCACCTCACCGGGCTCCAGGTCGTGCGGGCCAGTGTCATCGCCACCGTCGTCTCCATCGTCTTCAACTACATCGGGTTCCGGTACTTCACCTACCGTGACCGCGACAAGAGCGGGCGCACCAAGGAGCTGACGCTCTTCCTGCTGTTCAGCGCCGTCGGCCTGGTCATCGAGAACGGTGTGCTCTACGCCGCGACGTACGGCTTCGGCTGGGACAGCCCGCTGCAGAGCAACATCTTCAAGTTCCTCGGCATCGGCGTCGCGACGCTCTTCCGCTTCTGGTCGTACCGCACGTGGGTGTTCCGGGCGCTGCCCGCCCGGGAGACCGTGGCCAGCGCGGAGGCCCTCCTCGACGCGCAGCCGGCGCGGACGCGGGCGCGCGCCGACATCTGACCCCCGCCCTCACCGGCACGTCAGCGGACCGTCTGCTCCGGTTCGTCCAGCGAGGGGCGCTTCAGCGGGGTGCGAGACAGGAACAGGCCGAAGACCGGGGGCTGCGCCTGGAGCATCTCCAGACGTCCGCCGTCCGCCTCCGCGAGGTCCCGTGCGACGGCGAGGCCGATGCCCGTGGAGTTGCGCCCGCTGATCGTGCGCTCGAAGATGCGGGCGCCCAGGTCGGTGGGGACGCCGGGTCCCTCGTCCGTGACCTCGATGACGGCCTGGTTGCCGGTCACGCGCGTCCGCAGCGCGACGGTGCCGCCGCCGTGCATGAGCGAGTTCTCGATCAGCGCCGCCAGGACCTGCGCGACCGCCCCGGGGGTGCCCACCGCCCGCAGGTGCCGCTTGCCCGAGCTGACGATGGCGCGGCCGGCGCTGCGGTAGGCCGGACGCCATTCCTCCAGCTGCTGCTTGATGACCTCGTCCAGGTCGAAGGAGACGGCGGAGCCGGTACGCGGGTCGCGGGCGTTGGTGAGCAGCCGCTCCACGACGTCCGTGAGGCGCTCGACCTGCGCCAGTGCGATGGTCGCCTCGTCCTTCACCGTGTCGGGGTCGTCGGTGACGGTGATCTCCTCCAGCCGCATGGACAGCGCCGTGAGCGGCGTACGGAGCTGGTGGGAGGCGTCGGCGGCGAGGCGGCGCTCGGCGGTCAGCATCCGTGCGATGCGCTCCGCGCTGCCGTCCAGTACGTCGGCGACCCGGTCCAGCTCGGGGACGCCGTACCGCTTGTGGCGGGGGCGCGGGTCGCCCGAACCGAGCCGTTCCGCGGTCTCGGCGAGGTCGGTGAGCGGCGAGGCGAGCCGGTTGGCCTGCCGCACGGCCAGCAGCACCGCGGCGACGATCGCCAGCAGCGCCACCGCGCCGATGATCAGGAGCGTCCGGCCGACCTCCCTGGTGACGGACGAGCGCGGCTCCTGGACGGTGACCGTCTCGCCCTCCTCGCCCCGGGCGGTGTAGTGGATGATGTCGCCGGTCGGCTTGGTGCCGACCTCGATGGGGGCGCGGCCGGGGATCTCGATCACGGCGTACCGCTCGTCCGTGACCTGGTCCTTGAAGGTCTCCCCGGTGATCTTCTCGTCGCCGAGGATGCGGCTGTCCACGATGCTGGCCAGGCGCAGCGCCTCGGAGTCCACCCGCTCCTGGGCGCTGTTGCTGATGGTGCGGGTCTCGACGATCACGAGGGACACGCCGAAGACGGCGATCACGACGAGTACGACGGCGAGCGTGGACTGGATGAGACGGCGACGCACGGGGCCCTCCGGGCAGGTGGCTGTACGTGGTCCAGTGTGCCCCGGCGCCGCGCCGGCCCGGGCGACACGACGCCCCCGGGCCGGGCCGGGGGGCCGTCAGCTCTTCTCGAAGCGGAAGCCGACGCCTCGCACCGTCGCGATGTAGCGGGGGTTCGCCGCGTCGTCGCCGAGCTTCTTGCGCAGCCAGGAGATGTGCATGTCGAGCGTCTTGGTGGAGGACCACCAGGTGGTGTCCCAGACCTCGCGCATGAGCTGGTCGCGGGTGACGACCCGTCCGGCGTCCCGCACCAGCACCCGCAGGAGGTCGAACTCCTTTGCCGTGAGCTGGAGTTCCTCGTCGCCCATCCAGGCGCGGTGCGACTCGACGTCGATGCGCACGCCGTGCGTGGCGGGCGGCTGCTGGGGCTCGGCCGCACCGCGCCGCAGCAGCGCCCGTACCCGGGCGAGGAGTTCGGCGAGCCGGAACGGCTTGGTGACGTAGTCGTCGGCACCCGCGTCGAGACCGACGACCGTGTCGACCTCGTCGGCACGCGCGGTCAGGATCAGGATCGGGACGGTGTGGCCCTCGGCACGCAGCCTGCGCGCCACCTCCAGGCCGTCCATGCCGGGCAGCCCGAGGTCGAGCACGACCAGGTCGACGCCGCCCTGCATTCCGGCGTCCAGCGCGGTGGGTCCGTCCTCGCGCACTTCGACCTCGTAACCCTCCCGGCGCAGGGCGCGGGCCAGCGGCTCCGAGATGGACGCGTCGTCCTCGGCGAGCAGTACACGGGTCATGGGGTGATGGTAGTCCGCCGCGGACGACAGCCGTGTGGTGATCGGCCTTCGTCATTCACACCCTCCACCAGGGTGATTCTTACCTGTGGCTGTGGGATGCGATCCTGAGGATCACCTTCGAATGAGTGTCCATGGTTCCAGGATCACCTGTGATCCATCTCTCAAGTCCTTCCATATGCCGCATTGACATGTCGTATGGTGACCAGAACGCCTGTAGCACCACACGGGGACCTTTGGCGAGAGATTCACGCTGAAGGTCTCTTTTGTGTGCGGGCTGGTGTTTGCCAGCCTCGAAAGGAATGACCTGTGGCCGGGCCCGAACGCGCCGTTGCGTGAAGGGCGTGGATCCCGGTGGTCGCCGTCCGCCGCTTCGCCATCCGGAGCGGACTCCCCCTGGGCGTGGGGGTGGACGACGTGCTCCGCCGGTGCCGGCCGCCCCCCACCGGGCGCGCAACGCTCATGCCGCGCGTCCCGACCAGCAAGGAACGACCATGGCGTCCAGCCTGACGAAGGACTCGGTCCGCCCGGGCACACCCGGTTCCGAGAAGACCTTCTTCGGCCACCCCCGCGGACTGGCCACTCTCTTCATGACCGAGATGTGGGAGCGTTTCTCCTACTACGGCATGAGGGCTCTTCTCCCGCTGTACCTGGTCGCGCCGGGCGGCCTCCACCTGAGCGCGGCCACCGCGACCGCGATCTACTCGGTGTACCTGTCGCTCGTGTACCTGCTCGCGCTCCCGGGCGGCTGGTTCGCGGACCGTGTCCTCGGCCCCCGCAAGACCGTCGCCCTCGCGGGCGGCATCATCATGCTCGGTCACCTGACGCTGGCGCTGCCGACGTCCGGCACCTTCTACGCCGGCCTCGGCCTGGTGGCGATCGGTTCCGGTCTGCTGAAGGCCAACATCTCCACGATGGTCGGCCACCTCTACGACGGCCCGGACGACCCGCGCCGTGACGGTGGCTTCACCCTCTTCTACATCGGCATCAACGTCGGCGCGTTCGCCGCTCCGCTGGTCATCGGCACCATCGGCGAGAACGTGAACTGGCACCTGGGCTTCGCCCTCGCCGCGCTCGGCATGGCCCTCGGCCTCGTCCAGTACCTGCTCGGCGGCCGTCACCTCAGCGAGCGCTCCAGCGAGGTCCCCACACCGCTGTCCGCCGAGGAGAAGGCCGCGACCCTGCGCAAGGCCGCGCTGTGGGCCGGTGTCGCCGTGGTCTTCTACGCGATCGTCGGTTTCTCCGGCCACTACACGCTGAACTGGCTGCTGGTCCCGATCACCGTCGCCGGTCTGCTCATCCCGGTCCTGGTCATCGCGCGCATCAAGCGCGACAAGAGCCTCGACCGTGTCGAGCAGTCGAAGATGTCCGCCTACATCTGGTTCTTCGTCGCCGCGGCCGTCTTCTGGATGATCTACGACCAGGGCGGCTCGACCCTGTCGATCTTCGCCGACTCGTCGGCCAAGAACACCGTCTTCGGCTGGGAGTTCCCGGTCTCCTGGTACCAGTCCGTGAACCCGGTCCTGATCATGGCCCTGGCCCCGGTCTTCGCCTGGCTGTGGCTGGCGCTGAACCGCCGCGGCAAGGAGCCGAGCACGGCGGTGAAGTTCGCCTCCGGTCTGATCCTGATCGGTGCGTCGTTCTTCCTCTTCCTGGCGCCGCTGGCGATCGCCGACGGCGGTCACAAGGCCGCCGCCATGTGGCTGGTCGCGATCTACTTCGTACAGACCGTCGGTGAGCTGACCGTCTCCCCGGTCGGCCTCTCCGTCACCACGAAGATGGCGCCCGCGAAGTACGCCTCCCAGATGATGGGTGTCTGGTTCCTGGCCGTCACCGCCGGTGACGCCACGACCGGTCTGCTCTCCATCGCCGGCGTCGACCTCAACAAGACGGGCATCGTCGCCCTGCAGGCCGCGCTCGCCGTGGCCGCCGGTGTCGCCGTCTGGATGTACCGCAAGCGGGTCAAGGAGCTCATGGGCAACGTCCACTGACGGACTCCCGCCTCCACGCGCCGAAGGGCCGTCGCACCGACCGGTGCGACGGCCCTTCGGCGTCGTGGCCCTGCCGCGGGGCGGCTGCTCCGCGGCGACGGTCCGTCAGCCGCCCGCCCTGCGTCCCGGCAGGAACGTGAAGACCGCTCCGCCCAGCAGGACGACCGTCCCGGCGACCAGGCCGAGGGCCTTGAGCGCCCCGTGGCTGTCGGAGCCGGTCTCCGCGAGACCCCCGCCGGACGCCGTGCCGCCGGAGCCCGAGGCTGCGGACCCGCCGCCCGAGGCCCCGCTCGCCTGCTCCGTGGTGTCCAGCGTCAGCGAGACCTCGGACTTCGTCGGGGTGCAGGTCGTCGTCGTACCGAGGGCCTTCACCGTCAGCACGCCCGGGGACAGGGTGGAGCTGCCGCTCGCCCCCGGCTTGTAGGTGCCGGTGAGGTCGGGGATCTCGATCGGGTCGCCCGACTTGATCGCCTTGGCGTTGGTCGGCCCCTCGACGTGCACGGTGCCCTTGTCCGACCCGCCCAGGACCACCTCTATCGACGGCTTGACCGAGTCGGCGGGGATGTCGGCGGGGCTGTCCATCACGGACTTCTTGAACTGCACGGTGAGGTCGAAACTCCCGCCGTCCTTCTTGGCGTTGATCTGCACGGGAGAGGTGGCGTTCTTGTCCCCGATGGGCGTCTTGCACGCGTAGGGGACGGAGACCTCCTTGCCCGTGAAGTCCGACTGGCCGCCGCTGTCACCGCCGGTGGTGGATCCGCCGGTGTCGCTGCCGTCGCTCTCACTGGCGCTCGGGGACGGGGTCGCCGAGCCGGTGGGCAGTGTGGGCAGCCCGGTCGGGAGGGTCGGCGTCACCGTGGGCAGACCGCCCGTCGTGCCGCCCGTGTCTCCCCCGCTTCCCGTCACCTTGATGGTCGCCGCCGGTTTCACCGTCTCCTTCGGCGTGCACTTCGTGTCGGTGGACAACGGCTTGCTGACGTTGATGTTGTACGCGTCCGGGGTCAGCGTGACGTCTCCGGCCGCGGTGAGTTTCAGCTTGCCGGTCATGTCGGACAGCTTCATGTCGCTGTTCTTGGGGATCGCCGGGTTGGACCGCGGCCCCTCCATCGCGATGTCGGCGGTCTGCGCGCCGGCCGCCTTCAGCGTGCCGGTCGGCTTGACCGTGTCCTTGTCGAGGTCGAGGACGTCGGGGTTCTTGGAGGCCGCCTGGACGAACTTCCAGGTGATGGTGACCTCGTCGCCGACCTTCGCCTCGGCGGGCGCGGTGATCTCGACCTTCGTGGTGCCCTCGACCGGGGGCAGCCCGGAGATCGAGGGCGGGATGCACTCGGTCTTGTACGACACCTCGGCGGCCTGTGCCGGGGCCGCGGCCGCACCCAGCAGGATGCCCGCGCCACCGAGCATCAGCGCGACCCCGGCCGCGCTCACTCTCCGCCCTGGTCCCGGTGCCACTCTCCGTTGCTCGCTCACGTATGTCCCTTCCTCGTCTGACTCGTCCGAGTCGTCGGGCTGTTGTCCTGCGGTGCGGAGAGCTGACCGTTCGCCGCGGTTCCCGGACCGTTGTCCGGGGTGAACCACGGCAGGGTCGGGTTCGTGGAGTTCGAGGACGCCGGCGGCGCCGTGCGCCGCTTCGGTGCCTTGCGGGTCTTCGGTGCCGCCGGCCGCCCGGGGGCCGTGTCGTCGGAGGCCGGGGACAACGCCGGCCGCGGCAGGCGCAGGGCGAGGCCGGGAAGCCTCAAGACCCGGCGGCGGGCCCGCCCGGTCGACCTGCGCGGCCGCACCCGGTCCACCACGGCCATCCCGGCACGGAACACGGCGGCCGGGACGACGAGGCAGAGCAGGATCCAGAAGACGGTCACGCCCCAGGGGCGGCCCACGCCCCACGGCTGCTCGGCGAGCACCTTGCCGCCGTACTTGAGCGAGACGCTGTAGTCGCCGTGCGCCCCGGCCGACAGTTCGACCGGGAGCTTGATCTGTGCCTTCCGGCCGGGCGCGATCGTGCCGCGCCACTGCTGCTCCTCCCACTGCGGCGCGAACACGCCGTGGGAGGTGCCGACCTGGAAGAGGGGGTTCTTCACGGGGGCGGTGCCGACGTTGCCGACGGTGAAGACGAGGGTGCGCGAGGGCGGTGAGCCGAACCAGGTGAGCAGGCCGTCGGACCCGTCGAGCCGGGTGTCCGTGAGCACCGACAGGCGCCCGCCGCTCTCCTCCTTCGGCAACGGCTCGACCGAGTGCCCGGCCACCATGAAGATCGCGTCCGCCTCCGCCTTCTCGCCGGTGACGGTGGCGACGTGCACCACGCACGGGCACGGTTTCGGCGGCTCGGCGACCGGCAGCCGCTTGCTGAAATCGCCCTTCGCGTCGGTGGTGACGGCCCGCCCGTCGGCGTTGGCGCAGGAGTTGGTGCCGCCGATCACCCCTCGGGACGGCACGGACTGACCGCAGATCAGCATCATCAGCAATGCCTTGGGGCGCCACCCGCTGCCGGTCACGGTGATCGAACCGCCGGTCCCCGCCTGCGAGGCGGACAGCCGCACGCCCGGCTTCCCGTCGGCGGCCACCGCGTCCGTTCCCACCGCCGGGACCAGGACGAGCGCGAGCGCCGCGCCCAGCGCCGCCATCCGCACCTTGACGCTCACGACACCGCTCCCGTCAGTTCGACTTCCGCACACGGCTCATCACTCGCCCCGCCGCGGCCCGTTCCGCGACGGGCGCGGCGCCGTACGACGACGAGGGCGCCCACCGCCGCGAGGGCGCCCGCCACCCCGGCCACCGGGCCCCACGGTACGAACCTCACCGACGTGGTCGAGGTGTCGCGTGCGCCGCCCGCGGCCGTCACGGTCAGCCGGACGTCGACCGCGTCCAGGGCCGGCGGATCGTGCCACGGCTCGCTGAGCCTGACGCGGCGGCCCGGCAGCAGTTCGAGGGGCAGGGCGCGCGGAGCACGGTCGAGGAGCTCGCCGAGGACGCCTTCGGCGTGGACCGCCAGTCTCGGGGCGAGGACGGTGGTGCCGCGGTTGACCAGCTCGTACGAGATCCGGTCGTGGCGCACGGTGACGTGCTCGACGGTGAGCGCCGACAGCGTCGGTCCGCCGACGCGCAGGTGGACGCGGACCGCCGAGGACCGTCCGCCGGCGCTCGCGACGATCGCGCCGGGGTGATCGCCGGGCGTGGCCCCCGCCGGGACGCTCACGGTGAACGGCACGTCGGCGCGGGTGCGGGCCGGGACCCGCACCGCGACCGTGCGCACGCCGACCCGTCGGCCCGCGGCGGGGCGGTCGCCGGTTTCGGTCTCCCGCGCGAAGCCGATCCACGCACCCGTGTCCGACGACCTGCTCCGCACGGTGAAGGCGCCGTCCGCGGCGTTGTCGGCGTCCGCGCCGCGCAGCCGGACGGTGAGCGGCTCCGGGCCCGGGTTCAGCACGGACACGGAGTCCTGGAGCACCGCGCCGGCGGCTCCCTCCGCGTAGACGTAGGGGCGGGCGCCGGCCGGGTCCGCCGTGCTCGTGGACGGCACCACGGACCAGCCGTCGGCCCCGAGGGCCGCGGTCGCGGGTGCCGCGACCGACAGCGCCAGGGTCAGGCCCAGCGCACGGGCGGCGAAGAGTGCGTACGGCATCGGCGGCTCCCTGGGGCTTCGGGCGTGCGAGGCGTCAGCGGCGTACCGCCTGATGCCTGCGCGTGAGCCACAGGACGCCGGCCGCGCCCGCGAGCAGCACCGTGCCGCCGAGGGTGCCGAGGGCGATCGCCGAGTCCTCGGGGCCGGTCTGCGGGAGCTCGCCGCCGGAGTCCGAACCGGCCTGGCTCTGGCTCGAACCCGACGAGCCCGAGCCGCCGCCCGCGGCCGTGACGTCGAGGGTCAGGGAGGGCTTGGGGTCGTTCGAGGGGGTGCACGTGGTGGTCGTGCCGAGGGCCTTGATGGTGAGCACGCCGGCGGTGAAGGTGACCTTGCCGGACTTCTTCGGCGTGTACGTGCCGCTCAAGTCGCTGATCTTTATGGGGGTGTTGGCGGGGATCGCCGCCGCGTTGGCGGGCCCGCTCACCGCCACCGTTCCGCTGTCCGCGCCGCCCACCTTGACGACGGCGCTCGGGCTCATCGCGCCCTTGCCCAGCTCCACGGGACTGGAGGAGACGCCCTTCTGCCAGGACATCGTGAGCTTGTAGCCGCTGCCGCTCTTGACGCTCTTGATGTCGATGGGCGAGACGGCGCTCTTGTCGCCGATCGGCGTCTTGCACTGGTAGTTGACGTTCACCACGGCGGCCTGGGCTGCGGGGGCGGCCATCAGCACCGCCGAGCCGGCCAGGGCCGCGGCGGACGCGAGCGCGGCGGTTCGTTTCTGGTACGTCCGGTACGACACCTCGAAGTCCCTCCGTCGCCGAGATTTCCTGACGGCACATCAGATCGGGCGCTCAAAGTACGCCCGGGGTCTTGCGGAGGGAAGACAAAGTGCGCGCCGGATCTGAGGAGATCCGGCGCGCATGCGGCGACGTACGAAGAAGGGTTCGAACCGCCGGTAACCCCAGTTGCCGGGGCGGGACGGACACGGGACGGCGGGTCCGCGGGGGTGCGGCGCGCCGTGGGCGGCGGGTCGGCGCGTGCCGGGCGGGGCGTGGCGCGGCGGGTGTGCGCACGCCGGGCGCGCGCCGCACGAGAGAGTGCGGCGGCTCCGCGAGGGCTACGCGGGGGCCCCGAGCTCCGCCCACACGGTCTTGCCCGCGACACCCGGGGTCCGCACGACCCCCCAGTCGAGGCACAGCCGCTGCACGATGAACATGCCGTGGCCGCCGGGACGGCCGGCGCGGTGCGGGGTGCGCGGCGCGGGCTGCCCGTTGCCCCGGTCGGACACCTCGATGCGCAGCACCTTGTTGTCGCAGCTGATCCTGAGTTCGTCCGGGCCCTCGGCGTGCAGGCAGGCGTTGGTGACGAGTTCGGAGACGACCAGCAGGACGTCCTCGGCGGCGGCCCGCTGGTCGGCGCCCGAGGCGGGCAGCCAGCCCCACGCGTACAGCGCCTGGCGGGCGAAGTCGCGGGCGAGCGGCACCACGCCGCTCGCGCCGTCGAAGTTCAGCCTGCGGGCCTGGCGGTCGGTGGAGGGGACGGCCGCGACGACCGGGGGCGCGCCGTCTCCGGGCGCCAAGCCGCCCACGGACGCCCCGGAAGCGCCGCCGTCGCCCGACTCCGGGCCGCGGTCGCCCGGCGGGTAAGGCCGGGTGGTGCTCATCAGCGCTTCACCTCACCGATTCACCGGTTCACAATTCAAGACTCGGTACGTTTCAGGTCTCAGTACGTGCGGATCGAACTTGTGGATCAAACGTGCGGACCGACGGCGTGTGCACCGCCGCTCCGCTCCCGCCGCCGGCACATGTGCTGCCGACACGTTCAGGATGTCTCCTGCCCGACCGAACCGTCCGAACACCCACTTATTCGGCACGGAACGTGTGACGCGGGTAACGCATCGGTCACTCAGGGGCAACTGGGGCACAACCTCGAGGCGGGAGGGCCTGCGGAACAGGGTGATCAGCCGCCGAGGGCGGCTTCGAGCGTCTCGTGGACGGTGAAGACGGCCTCGGCCCCGGTGATCTCGAAGACCCGGGCGACCACGGGCTGCATCGCCGCCAGATGAACCCCACCGCCCGCGGCCTCGGCCTTCAGCCGGGCACCGAGCAGCACATTGAGTCCGGTCGAATCACAGAACTCAAGGCGTGAGCAGTCGACGACCAACCGTGAGTACCCCTTTTCGAGGCACTTCTCGAGTGGCTCACGCAACAATTCGGCCGTGTGGTGATCCAACTCACCCGCGGGAGTCACGACGGCGCTTGAGCCCTCTTCCCGCACCTCGACAAGAAGCCGGCCCGACTGTGCGCTGCCGACCGTCCCGCGGTCCATGCCGTCTCTCTCCCGGGTGTCGTGACTGCTGAAATCTGCACTCGAACACTACGCCTTCCCTACGACCTCCGACACCCGAACAACCCCCCGAAAATGGACATTTCGCCGCGAATCATACTTGCGGTGACCTTGTGAAAGCGGGTAGGGCTAGTAGAGACACGTATTCGACACGGCCGGCTTTGGAGGCGCCGCACACCGCAGTGCACGTATTGGCTTCGGCGGCCATATGCCGAGAACGATGGAGGACATCATGTCACCCCGGCTCGACGCATCGCAGACCCAGACGGCGACGTCGACACCTTCTCTGGACCTTCCGGAGCGCCTCGAAAGGACCGGTGGCCCCGATTCGGCCGCCGAAACCCACGAGTTCGACGGTTTCGACGCCCTCGCCGGACTTCCTGAGATCCCCCCGTACGACGAGGTGGGGCCGGTGGACGCACGGGCTCTGTCCAAGACGCTCTTCCAACGACTCGAGTCCCTCGAAGAGGGCACCCACGAGCACGCCTACGTACGCAACACGCTCGTCGAACTGAACCTCGCGCTGGTGAAATTCGCCGCCTCCCGCTTCCGCTCGCGCAGCGAGCCGATGGAGGACATCATCCAGGTCGGCACCATCGGCCTCATCAAGGCGATCGACCGCTTCGAGCTGAGCCGCGGCGTCGAGTTCCCCACCTTCGCCATGCCGACGATCATCGGCGAGATCAAGCGCTTCTTCCGGGACACGTCGTGGTCCGTGCGAGTGCCGCGCAGGCTCCAGGAACTCCGCCTGGACCTCGCCAAGGCGGGCGACGAACTCGCCCAGCAGCTGGACCGCGCCCCGACCGTGGGTGAACTCGCCGGGCGCCTCGGCATCAGCAACGACGAGGTCGTCGAGGGCATGGCCGCCTCGAACGCGTACACGGCCAGTTCGCTGGACGCGCAGCCCGAGGAGGACGACTCCGAGGGCGCGCTCGCGGACCGCATCGGCTACGAGGACCACGGACTCGAAGGCATCGAGTACGTCGAGTCCCTGAAGCCCCTGATCGCCGAACTCCCGCCGCGCGACCGGAAGATCCTCTCGCTGCGCTTCGTCGCCAACATGACCCAGTCCGAGATCGGCGACGAACTCGGCATCTCCCAGATGCACGTCTCCCGGCTGCTGTCCCGCACGCTGGTGCGGCTGCGCAAGGGGCTGACCGTCGAGGAATGACCTCCCCGCCGTCGCCGGGCCGACCGCTTCCCCACCGGTCGGCGCCCGGCCGAGCGGTGTCCGTCCGGCCGGCTGTGTCCGGTACCCGATCGCCCGGGTACCGGACACAGCCGGTTCCGGGCCCGCCCGCCGCGAGGCCGACATGCCCACCGCCCCGCCGGCGACCGCCGCGGTCACGGCTTGGCATCAAGCCGAGTTACCCCCGGAAACCCCTTTTCCAGCCGGATCGCCTCCACCACTATGGGCCCCCCATACCCGCCGGTAGGTCAGGGCTCCGGCGGGCGGGCCGAGGGGATGCGAGGAGGCACGGGAATGGCTGGGGCCGGCCGGACCGACGCTGAGGACCCCGGGGACGAGGCCGGGGGCGAGGGCATGTTCGCCACCGTCTCCGACGCGCAGCTCACCGAACTGCTGCGCGCCGACACCCCGACCGCGTATCCGGCGCTGCGCGAACTGCGCCTGCGCCACCGGCCCGCGGTCCACGCCTACGCCCGCATGTGCACGGCGGGCGAGGCCGCCGCCCGCCAACTGACCGCGCAGGCCTTCGCGCTCGCCGCCCGCGACACCGCGCTCGGCAGCGACCCGCGCGGACCATGGCGCCATCAACTCCTGCTCCTCGTGGGACAGGTGGCCGCCTCCTGGGCCACCGGGGAACGGGCGAGCCGCCTCGACCCCGACCTGCTCGGGCGGCTCCTGCACGCCGGTCCCGACGGCCCCGTCCCGCCGATGCTCGACGCCTTCGAGTCGCTGCCGACCCGCGTCCAGGGCCTCGTCTGGTACGGCGTCGTCGACGAGGAACCCGACGAGCGGACCGCGACGCTCCTCGGCATCACCCCGCAGGACGTGACCTACGGGCGCGGCCCGGCCTTCCAGGCCCTGCGCCAGGCGTGTCTGAAGACCCGCCTCGCCCGCTCCGGCAACCCGCGCTGCCAGGACTTCCGGCGGCTGATCGAGGAGGCCGCGCACCCCGAGAGCCCCCGCTACAGCGCCGACCTGCACGCCCACATGGCGCACTGCGGGCACTGCGCCGCCGCGTACGAGGAGCTGGGCGCGCTGCGGGACACCCCGCGCGAGGCCCTGGCGGAGGGGCTGCTGCCGTGGGGCGGTGCGGCTCTCGTGGGACGCCGCGACGGCGAGCCCCGGACCACGCCCGCCGCGCGGGGCGGCTGGGCCGGACTGCCCTCGCGACGCTTCGTGCTGGTCTCCGCCGCGCTCGGTGTCGCGGTGGCCCCGCTGCTGCTTTTCCTGCTGACGTCAGGCGGCTCGGACCCCGCGCCCACGGCCGGAACGGTCCGCACCCCCGAGGCGCCGCCCCCCGTGACGGTCACCGCGACCGTGTCCACGTCCGCGTCGCCGTCACCCTCCGCCACCGCCCGGCGCCCCGGCCGGCCGCCGACCCCCTCGCCGACCGCGAAGCCGTCGAGGACGCCCGCGAAGACGCCGAAGCCGTCGCCGACACGCAGCGCCTCCCGTCCGCCGGACGGCACCTTCGCCCAGGTGGTGAACGTCGACTCGGGCCGGTGCCTGGACATCCGCGACGGCGACCTGGACCGCGGCACGGACGTGATCACGGCCCGCTGCACCTCGTCGCCCACCCAGATGTGGCGCGTCGACACCGACCGCGACGTCCTCCAGTCGTACGCCGATCCGGACTACTGCCTCGACAGCCGCGGCGACACCGACCGGGGCGTGGGCATCTGGGAGTGCGACTCGGTCTACGGCTCCCACGGCCAGAACCTGCGCTTCACCGTGGACGGCGACGGCGTGATCCGGCCCGCCATCGCACCGGACCACGCGGTCACCCCGGACGGCTACGGCGTCGCGCTCTTCACCGCCGGGGGAGGCGACGACCAGC
This sequence comes from Streptomyces sp. NPDC025784, assembly GCF_055558435.1. NCBI lineage: Bacteria > Bacillati > Actinomycetota > Actinomycetes > Kitasatosporales > Streptomycetaceae > Streptomyces > Streptomyces sp. NPDC025784. The sequence goes on along the minus strand of NZ_JBVHMN010000017.1, from coordinate 170,578 downwards.
GCTGGCGCGCCGGGGCGACGGCTACGTGACCGGGACCCCGCGCCGCCACACGCGCGACACCAGCGGGACGCCCGGCCGGTAGGCCAGGTGCACATGGCTCGGGGCGTCGAGCAGGGCCAGGTCCGCGAAGGCCCCCGGGGTGAGACGGCCGACGTCGTCACGGCGCAGGGCCGCCGCCCCGCCCGCCGTCGCCGACCAGAGCGCCTCGTCCGGGGTCATCCGCATGTCGCGCACGGCCAGGGCGATGCAGAACGGCACGGACGACGTGAAGGACGAGCCCGGGTTGCAGTCCGTGGACAGGGCGACGGTGACGCCCGCGTCCAGGATGCGGCGGGCGTCGGGCCATTCCGCGCGGGTGGAGAACTCGGCGCCGGGCAGCAGCGTGGCCACGGTCCGGCTGTTGGCCAGGGCGTCCACGTCGGCGTCCGTCAGATGCGTGCAGTGGTCCGCGCTCGCCGCGTCCAGTTCCACGGCGAGCTGGACGCCGGGGCCGTAGGAGAGCTGGTTGGCGTGCACACGCGGGTGCAGGCCCTTCGCCTTGCCCGCCGTGAGGATCGCGCGCGCCTGGTCGCCGTCGAAGGCGCCCTTCTCGCAGAACACGTCGACCCAACGGGCGTGCGGGGCACAGGCGTCGAGCATCTCGCCGGTGACCAGGGCCACGTACCCGGCCGGATCGTCCGCGTAATCCGGCGGGACGATGTGCGCGCCGAGATAGGTGACCTCGTCGGTGTGCGCCGCCGCGATGCGCAGGGCCCGCGCCTCGTCCTCCACGGTCAGGCCGTAGCCCGACTTCGTCTCGAACGTGGTCGTGCCCTGGCGCAGGGCCTCGGCCAGGTAGTGCGTGAGGTTGCGCTCCAGGGCCGCGTCGTCCGCGGCGCGGGTCGCGGCGACGGTGGTGCGGATGCCGCCCGCCGTGTAACCGCGGCCCGACATGCGGGCGTTGAACTCCTCGGTGCGGTCGCCCGCGAAGACGAGATGCGAGTGGGAGTCGACGAAGCCGGGGATCACGGCCCGGCCCCCGGCGTCGACCCGGTGGTCGGCGGCGGGTGCCTTGTCCGACGCACCGGTCCAGGCGATGCGGTCGCCGTCGATGACGACGGCCGCGTCCCGGATCAGGCCGAGGGGCGACCCGTCACCGAGCGAGGGGTCGTTGGTGACCAGGCTTGCGATGTTCGTGATGACGGTGGTGCTGCTCATGGCGTCCTCAGGGGTGGCGGGACTGCGGGTGGGCATCAGGCGCGCAGGGCTTCGACGGCGTCCGCGAGCGCGGTGGGCACGTCCGGCACGAGCGTGTGCGCCCCGTCCCGTACGACGTGCCGGCCGGCCACGACCGTATGGCGTACGTCGGCACCCGTCGCGGCGAACACAGCCGTCTCGGCGCCGAGGCGCGGCAGGGGTCCCGCTGTTCTGACCGTGTCGAGGGCGATCGTGGTGAAGTCGGCGGGCGCGCCCGCTTCGAGGAGGCCGGCGTCGTCCCAGCCGAGGGCCGCGTGGCCGTCCGCGGAGGCGGCGCGCAGCAGGGAGGCCGCCGTCCAGTGACCGCGGGTGCGGGTGCGCAGGCGCTCGTTCAGCTCCATCGCGCGGGCCTCTTCGAGCAGGTCGATGACGGCGTGGCTGTCGGAGCCCAGGGACAGCGGCGAGCCGGCCCGCTGGAGGGCGACGGCCGGCCCGATGCCGTCCGCCAGGTCGCGTTCGGTGGTCGGGCACATGCAGGTGCCGGTGCCCGAACCGCCGATCAGGGCGATGTCCTCGTCCGTGAGGTGCGTGTTGTGGACGCCGGTCGTACGCGGGCCGAGGACTCCGTGGTCGGCGAGGAGCCGGGTGGGTGTGCAGCCGTGCGCCTGCAGGCAGGCCTCGTTCTCCGCCGTCTGCTCGGACAGGTGGACGTGCAGCGGGGCCCGCCGTTCCTCGGCCCAGCGCGCCACGGTCGACAGCTGGTCCGCGGGCACCGCCCGTACCGAGTGGACGGCGGCACCGATCCGTGCGTGCTCCCGGTCCTTGAGCAGCGCGGCGCGCTGCGCCCAGGCGTCGGCCGTGCCGTCCGAGAAGCGCCGCTGGTGCGCGTTGGGCGGCTGTCCGAAACCGGAGGAGAGGTAGGCCGTGTCGAGGAGGGTGATGCGGATCCCGGCCTCCCGCGCGGCCTCGATCAGCGCTTCGCCCATCGCGTTCGGGTCGGCGTACGGGGTGCCGCCGGGGGCGTGGTGCACGTAGTGGAACTCGCCGACCGCGGTGACGCCCGCGAGCGCCATCTCCGCGTACACCGCGCGGGCGAGCGCGCGGTAGGTGTCCGGGGTCAGCCGGTCGGCGAAGGAGTACATGACCTCGCGCCAGGTCCAGAAGGTCCCGGAGCCGACCTGGACGGTGCCGCGCAGGGCCCGGTGGAAGGCGTGCGAGTGGGCGTTGGCGAGTCCCGGGAGGGTGAGTCCGCGCAGGATCTCGGCGCCCGGCGGCGGGGTCTCGGCTCCGGTGCGGACCGCGGTGATGCGGCCGTCCCGTACGTCCAGGGCGACGCCCGGCTCGACGTGGGTGTCGAGCCAGGCGTGTTCCAGCCAGTACGTCTGCGTCACCTGCAGGCCAGCCCTTCGAGTACGTCGGCGAGTGCGGTCACCCCGGCCACGCAGTCGTCCTCGGCGGCGTGCTCGGCCGGGGAGTGCGAGACGCCCGTGGGGTTGCGTACGAACAGCATGGCGGTCGGGACGGTGCCGGAGAGGATTCCGGCGTCGTGTCCGGCACCCGTACCCAGAACGGGGACGGTGAGGTCCGCCTCCTTGCCCAGGATGCGCGCGAGTTCGTCGCGCAGCGCGTGCTCGAACTCCACGACGGGGGTGAACGACTCGCGGACGACGTCGAGTTCGATGCCGTGCGCCTCGGCGTACTCGCGGGCCGCCTTCTCGACGCCGGTGACGACGGTGTCGAGGGTCGGCTGGTCGGCGGCCCGGGAGTCGAGCCAGCCGCGGACGAGGGAGGGGATCGCGTTCACGCCGTTCGGCTCGACGGAGATCTTCCCGAACGTGGCGACGGCACCGGCGAGTTCCGCCTCGCGCCGGGCGGCGAGCACGGTCTCGGCGTAGGACAGCATCGGGTCGCGGCGGTCCACGAGCCGGGTCGTGCCCGCGTGATTGGCCTCGCCGCGGAAGTCGAACCGCCACCGCCCGTGCGGCCAGATGGCGCTGGCGATGCCGACCCGGTCGCCGCTGAGGTCGAGGGCGCGGCCCTGTTCGACGTGCAGCTCGACGAAGGCGCCGATCCGGGCGAGCCGCTCGGGGTCGGGCCCGATCGTGGCGGGGTCGTACCCGGCCCGTTCCATGGCCTGCGGCAGGGTCACGCCGTCCGCGTCGGTGAGCCGGTGGGCCTGTTCGACGGTCAGCTGTCCGGCCGCGAGCCGGGAGCCGACGCAGGCGAGCCCGAACCGGGCGCCCTCCTCGTCGCCGAAGTTGACGACGGCCACGGGCTTGGTGAACCGGACTCCCCGCGCACGGAGTTCGTCGAGCGCGGCGAAGGAGGACACGACACCGAGGGGCCCGTCGAAGGCGCCTCCGTCGGGGACCGAGTCCAGGTGCGATCCGGTGACCACGGCGTCCTGCCCGGTGGGGTCGCCGAGCCAGGCCCACTGGTTGCCGTTCCGGTCGAGCTCGTAGGTGAGGCCGCGGGCCTCGGCCTGGTCCTTGAACCAGGCCCGGCAGTCGGCGTCGGCACCGGTCCAGGCGAACCGGCGGTATCCGCCGGAGGCGGAGCTGCGGCCGACCGGCAGCAGCTCCGCCCACATGCTCCGGAAGCTCACGCCTCGCCGCCCTCGCGCATCGGCACGCGCACGCCGCGCTCGTCGGCGACCGACTCGGCGATGTCGTAACCGGCGTCGACGTGCCGGATGACGCCCATGCCGGGGTCGTTCGTCAGGACCCGGCGGATCTTCTCGCCGGCCAGCTTCGTGCCGTCGGCGACGGAGACCTGGCCCGCGTGGATGGACCGGCCCATGCCGACGCCGCCGCCGTGGTGGAGGGAGACCCAGGAGGCGCCGGAGGCGACGTTCACCATGGCGTTCAGCAGCGGCCAGTCGGCGATCGCGTCGGAGCCGTCGAGCATGGCCTCCGTCTCACGGTAGGGGGAGGCGACGGAACCGCAGTCGAGGTGGTCGCGGCCGATGGCCAGCGGTGCCTGGAGCTCGCCGCTCGCGACCATGTCGTTGAACCGCTCGCCGGCCTTGTCGCGCTCGCCGTAGCCGAGCCAGCAGATGCGGGCGGGCAGGCCCTGGAAGTGGACGCGCTCGCCGGCCATCTTGATCCAGCGGTGCAGCGACTCGTTCTCCGGGAAGAGGTCGAGGATCGCCTTGTCCGTCTTGTGGATGTCCGAGGCCTCGCCGGACAGGGCCGCCCAGCGGAAGGGGCCCTTGCCCTCGCAGAAGAGGGGGCGGATGTAGGCGGGGACGAAGCCGGGGAAGGCGAACGCCCGGTCGTACCCGGCGAGCTGGGCCTCGCCGCGGATCGAGTTGCCGTAGTCGAAGACCTCGGCGCCGGCGTCCATGAAGCCGACCATCGCCTCCACGTGCTTGGCCATCGACTCGCGGGCCCGGGTGGTGAAGCCGGCCGGGTCCTTGGCGGCCGCGTCGGCCATGTCGTCGAAGTCGACGCCGACGGGGAGGTAGGCGAGCGGGTCGTGGGCCGAGGTCTGGTCGGTCACGATGTCGACGGGGGCGCCCTCGGCGAGCATGCGGGGCAGCAGCTCCGCCGCGTTGCCGAGCAGGCCGATGGAGAGCGGCTTGCGCTGGTCACGGGCCTCGACGGCGAGCTGGAGGGCGTGCTCCAGCGAGTCGGCCCGCACGTCCAGGTAGCGGTGCTCGATGCGGCGCTCGATGGCACGGGGGTCGACGTCGATGCAGATCGCGACGCCGTCGTTCATCGTCACGGCCAGCGGCTGGGCGCCGCCCATGCCGCCGAGGCCGGCGGTCAGGGTGATGGTGCCCGCGAGCGTGCCGTTGAACTTCTTCGCGGCGACGGCGGCGAAGGTCTCGTAGGTGCCCTGGAGGATGCCCTGGGTGCCGATGTAGATCCAGGAGCCGGCCGTCATCTGGCCGTACATGGTGAGACCGAGGGCCTCCAGGCGCCGGAACTCCTCCCAGTTCGCCCAGTCGCCGACCAGGTTGGAGTTGGCGATAAGGACGCGCGGGGCCCACTCGTGGGTCTGCATGACGCCGACGGGGCGGCCGGACTGGACGAGCATCGTCTCGTCCTGCTTCAGGGTCCGCAGCGTGCGGACCATGGCGTCGAAGGAGCGCCAGTCCCGGGCGGCCTTGCCGGTGCCGCCGTAGACGACGAGCTTGTCGGGGTGCTCGGCGACCTCGGGGTCGAGGTTGTTCTGCAGCATCCGCAGGGCGGCTTCCTGCTGCCATCCCAGGGCGCTCAGTTCCGTACCGCGCGGCGCTCGGACGGGGCGGGGTCCTGACATGGGCTGCCTCCTGTGCGGACGGGTCCGGTGTCCGGACTGTTCAGCGACTGTTGCTATGGATATTCACATCCTGACTTCTTGAATAGAGCTAGTCAATAGCGACGTGCGCCAGCGCCGCCGAGCCGTGGATGTTTGGCTGGGATGTATGGGTGCAGACAGGGACAGGACGGGGGATCCGGTGGAGCACGCGGAGGGCGGGAACGGGACGGGCCGGAGCGGCGCGCACGGGGCCCCGCCCGGCGGTGGGGGGACGGGCGCCCGGGGCGCGGGCGGGACCGTCCCGCCGCGGGCCCCGGCGGGGCGCAGCGGGACCGGCGGGAGCGGCTCGCCCGAAGCGGACGCCGACCGGGTCGCGCGACGCGACGAGGCGGTCCGGGCCGCGGTCGAGCAGGGCCTGACCGGGCCGGGAACGCCCGTCGTCGCGCTCCTCGACGTGCACGGCATCAGGGCGTCGGCGGCGGACCTGCGGGCCGCCTTCGCGGCGGTGACCGCCCCCGGCACGCCGGTGCTGCACGCCTTCGCGGTGAAGGCGACCCCGCTCGTGCCCGTCCTGCGGCTGCTGCACGAGGAGGGCATCGGCGCGGAGGTGGCGAGCCGCGGGGAGCTCGCGCTGGCGCGCGCGGCCGGAGTTCCCCCCGCGCGCACCGTCCTCGACTCCCCCGCCAAGACGAAGGCCGAGCTGCGCGAGGCGCTGGCGCTGGGGATCGCGGTCAACGCGGACAATGCGCAGGAGCTGGACCGACTGGACGCGGCCGTCCGGTCCGCGCCCACCCGCGCCCCCCTCGGGATCCGGGTGAACCCGCAGGTCGGCGGGGGTTCCATCGAGGCGCTGTCCACCGCCACGGCGACCTCCAAGTTCGGGGTCGCACTGCGCGACGAGGGCGCGCGCCATTGGCTCGTCGAGGCGTTCGCCGGCCGTCCGTGGCTGACCCGGCTGCACCTGCACTCCGGATCCCAGGGCGTCCCGCTGTCGCTGATGGCGCGAGGGGTGGCGGAGGTGTACGCACTGGCCGAGGAGATCAACCGGCGCGTCGGACGGCGGCAGGTCGACACGATCGACATCGGCGGCGGGCTGCCGGTCAACTTCGGTTCCGACGCGACGACACCGACGTACGCGCAGTACGCGCGGCTGCTGTCGGAGGCGGTGCCGGGGCTGTTCGACGGGCGGTACGGCCTGGTCACCGAGTTCGGGCGGTCGCTGCTCGCCAAGCACGGGACGGTGCTCGCACGGGTCGAGTACGCGAAATCCGCCGGAGGGCGGAAGGTCGCGGTCACGCACGCCGGGGTCCAGGTGGCGGCCCGCACGGTGTACGCGCCGGCGTCATGGCCGCTGCGGATCGCCGCGTACGACGCGAAGGGCCGGCCCAAGACGGGCCCGGACGTCGTCCAGGACGTCGCGGGCCCCGCCTGCTTCGCCGGCGACCTGCTCGCCGAGGGGCGCGCGCTGCCGCTGCTCGAACAGGGCGACCACGCGGCCGCGCTGGACACGGGGGCGTACTACTTCGCCCACCACTACGCGTACAACTCCCTGGCCCGTCCCGGGATCTTCGGGTTCGCCCGGGACGCGGGGGGCGGAGTGCGCTTCGCGGTCGTCCGCGAGCCGCAGACCGTCGACGAGATCGTCGCGGAGTCCGGCGGGGCGCAGCGGTCCGCCCTCACGGGGCTCTAGGGGCACGGGCGGGGGCGCTCACGGGAACGCACGCCTCCCCGCACTCCTGGGCGCCCCAGGCCACCCCTGCGCGACGACACTTACCGGACACAGAATGTGGCCAGTTGACCCACCTTAGTCACCGCGGGCATGTTCCACAGGAAAATGCCGGATCCCTCACCCGTCACGCACACGTTGCGTAACTTCGGCGTCACTCGGCCGAACCCTTGGCGGGAGGGGAGAGACGGTGCCCGGAATCGACGAGTGCCTACTGGAAGCCATGACACTGCCCGGTGCGCGGGGTGCAGCGGTGGTCGACTGGACCAGCGGCCTGGCCCTGGGCACCGTGGGAGACGCGCCGGGCGGTGACCACGAGACGACGGCGGCGGAGGCCGCCGAACTCGCCCGGCTCGCCGCGGAACACAGCGCCTTCGCCCCGTCGGACGGCTCCGACTGGTCGGAGCAGGAGACGCCGGTCGAGGACCTGATCATCAGCAACCGCGACAGCTACCACCTGCTGCGGTTCGTACGGACGACCTTCGACAGCAGCGTGTTCCTGCACCTGTGGCTGGCCCGCTCCGACGGGAATCTCGCGCTGGCCCGGATACGGCTCGGCGAGATGGCCGGACGGCTGGTGCTGGGATGACGACGGTCAGAACACCTCCCCCGCCCCGCCTCCCCGTACGGGACAGGGCGGCGGGCACCAGCGGCAACGGCGGCGTCTCGCCGATGCTCAGCCGCCTCGCCGACGAACGGGCCACCGGCGTCCTCATCCGCGAACGCGGCACCCTCTACCTCGCCGACGGCGAGGTGGTGCACGCCGAGAGTCCCTCCTCCCCAGGACTCGACGTGCTGCTGGCCGCCCGCGGAGTGCTGGACGCCGAGGCGTGGCGGGAGGCCGTCGCGGCGGCGGGCGCCCGCCGCCGGGTCGGCCGGTTCCTCGTCGACCACGGCCGGATCGCCGAGGGTGCGCTGGAGCTGTGCCACCTCGGCGCGCTGTACGACGCGGCGTACTTCGTGCTCGGCCCGAGCAGCTCCCCGACCCGCTTCCGCTACGGGGCCGCGCACTGGCTGGGCCCCGTCCACCCCGTGCCCGTGGCCGCGCTGGAGCGCGAGACGGTGCGCCGCCGAGAACTGCTGCACCGCATCTGGCCCGACCCGGCGACGGACACCGCTCCGCTGCTGCGCTCCGGGCTGCCCGCCGGGCCGTCCGTGCCGCTGCGCCAGGAAGCCGTACTCGGCCGGGTCGACGGCGTACGGACCGCGGCCGACGTCTCCGTCGCGCTCGGGCGGCCGGCCTTCCACACCCTGGTCGACCTGCGCCGGCTGGCCGCCGCCGGGCTGGTGGGGGCCGTGCCCGCACCGCAGCCGCCTCCCCTGCCCGGCGTGCTCACCCAGCCCTCCGCCGATCCCGACGTCGCGCTGCTGCGGCGGCTCCGAGACGCGCTGGAGGCCCTGTGAGTCCCAACCCGGGGGAGGCCTTGTGATCCGCGCGCTACGACAGCGTGCCGAGAGGAGACTGCTGATGGCGGCGGAGCCCGAAGTCCTGGACGAACTCCACCGGTTGAGGGCCCGGGTGCCCCAGCTGACCGGGGCGCTCGCGGCCAGCGCGGACGGTCTCGTCCTCGCTCACGACACCCCCGGTGTGGAGCCGGACGGGCTGGCCGCGCTCACCGCGGCGGCGCTGGGGGTCGCCGCACGGATGACGGACGCGACCGAACAGGGCGACTTCCGCGAGCTGCTGGTCCGCGGCGTGCACGGCTATGTCGCCACGTACGCCGCGGGCACCTCCGCCGTGCTGACGCTGCTGGCCCAGGACCGGGTCAACGTCGGCCGGCTCCACCTGGAGGGGCGCCGTTCCGGGACCCGGATCGGGGAGCTCGTGGACGCCGCCACCGCCCGCGGCGAACCGCTCGGCCCGGCCAGGGCCGCCGGGAAGGCCCCGTCCGGGGCCCCGACCACACGTACCCGCACGGCGCGCGGCCCGGGGAACGCGCGCACCACCACCGCACCCAACACCCCGACCACATCGGAAAGCTGAAAGGAAGCAATCCACCATGGCGAACACCGAAACCACGCTGAAAGAGGCTATGGCGTCCATCGAGGGCGCGACCGGAGCGGCTCTCGTCGACTACACCAGCGGAATGGCGCTGGGCACGATCGGCGGCAGCAAGGGCTTCGACCTCAACGTCGCGGCGGCCGGCAACACGGACGTCGTCCGCGCGAAGATCCGCACCATGGAACACCTCGGGCTCAAGGGCGAGATCGAGGACATCCTGATCACGCTGTCCGACCAGTACCACCTGATCCGGCTGCTCAAGGGGCGGGGCGGGAACGGCCTCTTCCTGTACCTGGTGCTCGACGGCAAACGGGCCAACCTGGCGATGGCCCGGCACCAACTGCGCAGGATCGAAGCCGACCTGGAGGTCTAGGCAGGCGGGAATGGTCCGACAGGGCCCAGCGCCCCGTCACGTCACCGGCACCCGCCATCTCGCGGTCAGCGGCGCCGCGCCCCTCCGGGCGCGGCGTCGCCGGCCGCGACGCCGGTGGCACGGCAGGCCTTGACTGGCTTGCCCGCCGGTGCGCCCGCGCGGCGGCCGAGCCAGTCGACCCGCACCCAGATCAGCGTCTCCCCGGCGCGCTCGCGGCGCCCGAGCCAGCCGGCCTTGAGCCACAGCCCGGTCCCCACGCCCGCCATCAGCATGCCTCCCGCGGCGGGCACCGCGAAGGAGCTGCCGAGCGCGGCCAGGAAGGCCACGACGAGCCACCAGCGGTGGCTCCGGCGCCAGTTGCGCACCGTCACGGCACGGTCCTGGAGCACGTCCTGCTTGCCGGCGCGGGCCGCGGAACGGACCAGGGCCACGTACCGCTTGCGGCGCACGCACGCCGTGACGGCGGCCGCCACGAGGAACAGCGCAGCCCCGGCCGGCACTCCGATCCGGCGGCCGGTCAGTCCGGGGACCAGCATCCCGATCCCGGCCGCGAACACCCCGCACCACCACAGTGGTGCGGCACCGGCCCGCACCACGACGGCCACCCGGGCCAGTCCCTGCCCTCCGCGCGCCACGCTCCGCCTCCTCAGCTCACCGTTCGCTCTGTCGGGCGGGCACGGTAGCCGAGGAAGGTGAGACGAGTCTGAGAGGCGGAGCGGCGTGCCGCGACGGCTACTCGGTGAACAGGCCCCGGGCGGCGGCCCGCGTGTCGAACTCCTCCAACCGCGCCTGCGCGTCGGGCAGGTCGTCGCACATGGCCTCCAGCAGGACGCGCCCCAGCAGCATCGGGGAGCACGCCGTGTCGAAGGCGAGGCCGGTGCCGACGGCGGCGGGCAGCAGGAGGTCCGACACTTTCGCCACCGGCGCGAAGGCGGAGTCCGCGACGGTGACGACGGTCAGCCCGGCCTGCTTCGCGTAGGCCAGCGAGTCGACGACTTCGCGCGGGTGGCGGGGCAGCGCGAAGCACAGCAGAGCCGTGGCGCCGGCCCGCACCGCGGCGTCGATGCGGTCGTGGAGCATGGTGCCGCCCTCGTGCAGCAGCCGTACGTCCGGGTGGACCTTGGCGGCGAAGTACGCGAAGCCGTACGCCTGGGAGGCGGCGGCCCGCAGTCCGAGGACGGGCAGCGGGCGGGAGGCGGCAAGGAGCCGGCCCGCCCTGGCCACCGGACGGGGATCGGCGAGCGCCTCCGCGAGGTGCCTCAGGTTCTCGATCTCGGCCTCGACGGCCTGCTGGTACTCGTTGTACGAGGCGGTGTCCGCGGCCGGTTCCGCGGGGGCGACCTCGCGCAGATGCTTGCGCAGCGCCGGGTAGCCGTCGAAGCCGAGGGCGACCGCGAAGCGGGTCACGGAGGGCTGGCTGACCCCGGCGAGCTCGGCGAGTTCGACGCTGGACAGGAACGGCACGTCGGCGGCGCGCCGCACCATGCTGTGCGCGATGCGCCGCTGGGTCGGTGTGAGGCGGTGCCCCTCGAAGAGGGCCTGCAGCCGTGCGGCGGGGCTGTCGGACACGACGGCGCCCGGGTCGTCCCCCGTGTCCGGGACGGTTCCCGCGTTCCTGCTCACGCCGTCCCCGTCCGCGGCCGTGCCGGTGCCCATGCCCGCGTTCCTGCCCGCGTTCCTGTCCACGCTCTTGCCCGCGCTCATGACGTGCTCCCCCTCCAGATGTCCGTGAACCGGTCCAGCAGCGCGGCCGCCGCCGTCACGTCGTCGGTCAGCGGCCGGTCGGCCTGCTCCGGGTCGAGCACCGACTCGGCCAGCTCCAGCGCTCGGCCCACCGGAAGGTCCGGCTCGGGCCGCAGGTCGCGCTGGCGCAGCGCCCGTACGGCGGCGACCAGTTCACAGCCGACGACGAGACGGTACGCGCCGCACGCCCGCAGTGTCTGGCGCGCGGCGAGCGAGGCGAAGCTCGCCTGCTCCTCGACGCCCCGGGAGAGTACAGCGTGTCCCAGCGAGGCGGGCGCGGAGAAGGCCCGCAGGTCACCGAGCGCGGCACCGGCGGCGTACTCCAGGATCATCACCCCGGAGGAGGCGGGCTCCGGGTCGGCGAGGAAGGGACGCAGACGCGTGTAGGCCGGTTCGTTGAGGGTGGAGAGCCGGGACGTGGACAGCCGCGCCACCTGGGTGACGGCCAGCCTGAAGTGGTCCAGGGCGAGTGCGAGTTGAGCCTGGTAGAAGCCGCCGTGATGGTAGGCGGCCATGTCCTCGGGCGAGATCAGCGGGTTCTCGGCGGCGGCGTTGATCTCCACCGCGAGGACGCCGTCCAGTGCGTCCGCCGCGTCGTGCGCGGGGCCGTGGATCTGCGGCAGGCACCGGAAGCCGTACGGGTCCTGGATGCGGCCGAGCGGAGGGGTGGGCCGGTCCGCAGCGCCTATCAACGCCCGCATCCGCCGGGCCACTTCGGCCGATCCCCGGTGCGGGCGGGCGGCGTGCACGGGCTCCGCGTACGCCTCGTGGGACCCGTCGACGGCCAGCAGCGACAGTGCGGCCACCACCTGGGTGGCCTCGATCAGGGCACGCAGCTCGTGCAGCGCGAGGGCGGACTGGCCGAGGGTGAGCGCGTTGCTGCTGATGAGCGCCAGGGCGTCGTTGTTGTCCAGGGGCTGCGCTTCGGGGGCGCCCGTTCCGCGCCAGGGGTGCTCCCCCGCCAGCGCCAGGCCCACCTGGGCGAGTGCGGCGATGTCACCCGTACCCACCGAGCCGAATTCGTTGACCGCGGGGTACGCGCCGCTCTCCAGCGCTTCACACAGGGCCGTGACGACGGTGGGCCGCAGGCCGGCGCCGCCCGCGAGGAGCTGGTTGGCGCGGACGGCGAGCATGGCGCGGACCTGGCGGGCGGGAAGCTCATCACCGATGGCTCCGGCATGGCTGCGCAGCAGGCGCAGTCCGTGGTCTGCGGCGGCCTCGGTGGGCACGTCCTCGTTCCGGTTCGCGCCGACGCCGGTGGAGCGGCCGTAGACGCGTCCGGTCGCGGCGATCTGCCGGGCGGCGTCCCAGGACTCCTCGACCCGCTTCATCGCATCGGTGGCCGGCACCGGCCGCGCGGTCCCGTCGGCGAGGCGCACGACGTCCTCGACACCGGTGCCGCGCCCGTCCAGGACCACGAGATCGGTCACCGACAGGGGTGTCGCCGTACTCGACGTGTCCACAATCCGAGACGCCATTACGCCCATACTCCCCTCAACCTGGACATTCAATCTTGCCTGGCGGTCATTGGTGGCCGGCGATTAACGCTGGACCGTTGACAACCTATTCAGATACAGAGAACTCTGCATGACGATATACAGACCGGGCAAGGGACACCTCATGATCCAGTTCGACACGGTCCACAAGCGCTTCCCCAATGGCACGACAGCAGTCCACGACCTCTCCCTGGAGATGCCGGAAGGCGGCGTGACCGTACTCGTCGGGTCTTCCGGTTGCGGCAAGACGACCACCCTCCGGATGATCAACCGGATGGTCGAGCCGACCTCCGGGACCATCCGCGTCGGCGGCAAGGACGTCCTGGAGCAGGACGCCGCGGAACTGCGCCGCTCCATCGGCTACGTCATCCAGCAGTCCGGGCTCTTCCCGCACCGCACCGTGCTCGACAACATCGCCACCGTGCCGCTCCTGCTGGGCTGGGGCCGCAGGAAGGCCCGCGCCCGCGCGGCCGAACTGCTGGAGACCGTCGGCCTGAACGCCGACGCCGGCAAGCGGTACCCGCACCAGCTCTCCGGCGGCCAGCAGCAGCGCGTCGGCGTCGCCCGCGCCCTCGCCGCCGACCCGCCGGTCCTCCTCATGGACGAGCCCTTCGGCGCCGTCGACCCGGTCGTGCGCACCCAGCTCCAGGACGAACTGCTGCGCCTGCAGAAGGAGCTGAGCAAGACCATCGTCTTCGTCACCCACGACATCGACGAGGCGGTACGGCTCGGCGACCAGATCGCGGTCTTCCGCACCGGCGGCCACCTGGTGCAGTGCGCGGCGCCCGCGGAGCTGCTCGCCCGCCCGGCGGACGACTTCGTCGCGGACTTCCTCGGCGCGGAGCGCGGTCTGAAGCTCCTCTCGCTGACGACCCTCGCCGACGTCCCGCAGGCCGCGGCCCCGCAGGACGGCCCCTGGACCCTCGTGCTCGACGAGGCGCGCAGGCCGCTGGCCTGGCGCTCCCGGTCCAAGGACGCCGAGGTGCCCCTGCGACCGCTGAAGGACGGCGACTCCCTGCTGTCCGCGCTCAACGAGTCGGTCGCCTCCCCGGCCGGCCTGGTCGCCCGCGTCGACGGTGACGGCCTGCTCACCGGCGTGACCTCCCGCGAGGACATCCACGAGCACGCGGGCCGGGCGCACAGCGCGGCCGGTGCCGCGACCGCCGCGGACGTGGCCGCATGACCGTCGACTGGTCGTGGATAGGCGACCACACCGACGACCTGACCTCGCTCACCGTCTCCCACCTCGAAGCCGCGCTCACCGCCGTGCTCCTCGGCCTGCTGATCTCGCTGCCGCTGGCCGTGCTCGCCCACCGCGTGCGCCCGCTGCGCGGTCTCCTCCTCGGGCTCTCGAACGTGCTGTTCACGATCCCGTCGATCGCGGTCTTCGTCCTGCTGCTGCCGGTCAGCGGGCTCACCCGCACCACCACCGTCATCGGCCTGACGATCTACACCCTGGTCGTCCTCCTGCGGAACACCGTCGAGGGCCTCGACTCGGTCCCGGCGAGGACGAAGGAGGCCGCGAAGGCCATGGGCACCCGCCCGCTGCGGACCCTGCTCACCGTCGAACTCCCGCTGGCCCTGCCGGTGATCATGGCCGGCGTGCGGATCGCCACGGTCATGTCGATCTCGCTGGTCTCCGTCGCGACGTACATCGGCGACGGCGGGCTCGGCCAGCTGTTCACCGACGGCTTCCAGCGCAACTTCCCGACGCCGGTGATCGTCGGCGTCGTCCTGACCCTGCTGCTGGCCCTGGTCGCGGACGCGCTGCTGGTCGCGGTCCAGTACGCACTCACCCCTTGGACGAGGCGGCGCGCCTGATGTACGAACTCTTCGAGAACCTCGGCAGCTGGCTGGTCAGCGGCGACCAGTGGTCCGGCACGGACGGGATCGCCCACCGCCTGGCCGAACACCTCCAGTACTCCCTGCTCGCCACGCTCGTCGCCGCCGCGATCGCGCTCCCCGTCGGCCTGCTGATCGGGCACACCGGCCGCGGCGCCTTCCTCGCGATCAACCTCGCCTCCTTCGGCCGCGCGCTGCCGACGGTCGGCCTGGTCGTCCTCGTCTTCCTGGCGAGCGGTCTGTCGATGTGGCCGGTGTACATCGCGCTCGTCGCGCTCGCCGTCCCGTCGATCGTGACGAACACCTACGCCGGCATGAACGCCGTCGACGCGGACGTGAAGGACGCGGCACGCGGCCAGGGCATGCGCGGCCACCAGGTGCTCCTCCAGGTCGAGCTGCCCCTCGCGCTCCCTCTGATCATGACGGGCCTGCGGCTCGCGCTGATCCAGGTCGTGGCGACGGCCACCATCGCCGCGTACGTCTCCTTCGGCGGCCTCGGCCGCTACGTCTTCGACGGCCTCGCCCAACGCGATCTGGTGCAGGTCCTCGGCGGGGCGGTGCTCGTCGCCGTGGTCGCCGTCGTCCTCGACCTCGCCCTCTCCGCGCTCCAGCGCGTCCTGTTCCGCCACCGTCCCGCCTAGGAGCACCCCAGTCATGAACCGTCGCACCCTCCTCGGCGCGCTCGCCGGCGCGGCCGTCACCGTCCCCGTCCTGACCGCCTGCGGCAGCGGCATCACCTCGCTCGACGGCGGGGGCTCCGCCGGCAGCGGCGGCAGCGGCTCCAGCAAGGGCGGTGTCACCATCGGCACCGCCAACTTCACCGAGAACCAGGTCCTCGGATACCTGTACGCCGCCGTCCTGGAGGCCGCCGGTGTGAAGACGACCGTCCGCCCCAACCTCGGCACCCGCGAGATCCTCATCCCCGCGCTCAAGGGCGGGGACATCGATCTGCTCCCCGAGTACCAGGGCGCCCTGCTCCACTACCTGGCCCCGAAGTCCAGGGCCACCGAGGAGGGCGCGATGCAGAACGCCCTCGCGATGGCGCTCCCGGCCGGCCTCCAGGTCCTCCCGTACGGCATGGCGGAGGACTCGGACGCCTTCGTGGTCACCCGGGAGACAGCACGGAAGTACGGCCTGTCCACGCTCGCCGATCTCGCGAAGCAGAACGGCAGGCTCGTCGTCGGCGCCGCCCCCGAGGTCAAGAAGCGCGAGGTCGGCGTGGTCGGCCTGAAGGACGTGTACGGGGTGGAGTTCAAGGAGTTCAAGTCCCTCGACTCCTCCGGCCCGCTGGTGAAGGGCGCCCTGAAGAAGGGCGACGTCGACGTGGCGAACCTCTTCACCACCGACACCGACATCCAGGCCAACGACTGGGTGGTGCTGTCCGACCCCAAGAACCTCATCCCCGGCCAGCACATCGTGCCGCTCGTCGCCGACCGCAAGGCCGACTCCACGGTCCGCAAGGCGCTCGCCGAGCTCGGCAACGTGCTCACCACCGCCCAGCTCACCGAGCTCAACCGCCAGGTGGACAAGGACAAGAAGGACCCCGAGGACGTGGCGAACACGTACGCCCGGCAGCACGGGCTGGCCAAGTGATGGCGGGCGGCATCGTGGAGCTGCGCTCCATCGACGTGGTCCCCGACGAGGAACGCCACGGCACGGCGTTCTCCCAGTTCACCCTCTGGCTCGGCGCCAACCTCCAGATCACCGCCGTCGTCACCGGCGCACTCGCCGTCGTCTTCGGCGGCGACGTGGTCTGGTCGATCGTCGGCCTGCTGCTCGGCAATCTGCTGGGCGGCGCGGTGATGGCGCTGCACTCGGCGCAGGGCCCGAAGCTGGGCCTGCCGCAGATGATCCAGTCCCGGGCGCAGTTCGGGGTGCGCGGCGCGGTGATCCCCCTCCTCCTCGTCGTCCTGATGTACGTCGGCTTCTTCGCCAGCGGCAGCGTCCTGGCCGGTCAGGCCGTCGGCGAACTCACGCACACCGACGACACCACCGGCATCGTCGTCTTCGCCGTGGTCACGGCCGCGACGGCGGCGGTCGGCTACAAGGTCATCCACGCGCTCGGCCGGGTCGCGAGCGTGATCTGCGCCCTCGCGTTCGTGTACCTCGGGATCAGGCTGCTGGACCGGGTGGACGTCGGGGCCCTGTTCGGGGACGCCCGCTTCGACCTCCCCGTGTTCCTGCTGGCGATGTCCCTGTCGGCGTCCTGGCAGCTGGCCTTCGGCCCCTACGTCGCCGACTACTCGCGCTATCTGCCCCGTACGACGTCGGCGCGCGCCACCTTCTGGTGGACCCTCGCAGGCTCGGCCCTCGGCTCCCAGTGGTCCATGACCTTCGGAGTCCTGGTCGCGGCCACGGCGGGCGAGAAGTTCCTGGCGAGCCAGGTCGGTTACGTCGTCGCGCTCGGCGGCACCGGACTCGTCGCGTCCTTCTTCTACTTCGTGATCGCGCTCGGCAAGCTGACCATCAACGTGCTCAACACCTACGGCGGCTTCATGTCGATGGTGACGAGCGTCAGCGGTTTCCGCGGCCAGCGGGTGCTGTCGCGGGCCGGCCGGGCGGCGTACATCGGCCTGATCATGGTGGCCGGCACGGCGGTCGCGCTGCTCGGCAAGGACAGCTTCCTGTCCTCCTTCAAGGACTTCCTGCTGTTCCTGCTGACCTTCTTCACCCCGTGGTCGGCGATCAACCTGGTCGACTACTACCTGATCTCCAAGGAGCGGTACGACATCCCCGCCCTGTCGGACCCGAACGGCCGCTACGGAGCGTGGCGCTGGGACGCGCTCGGGGTGTACGCGGCAGGACTGCTCGCCCAGCTGCCGTTCCTCGCGACGAGCTTCTTCACGGGCCCGTTCGTGGCGCCGCTGGGCGGTGCGGACATCTCCTGGATCGTGGGGCTCGCGGTACCGGCGCTCCTGTACTGGCTGGTCGCGCGGCGCAACACGGCGCACCTCCCGGAGCCGACGGCGCACGAACCGGCCCCCGTTCCCCGACCGGCGCACCGGGAACGATGAGTCCGCCTCCGAATCACCGGATGCGGTGAAACGGGCAGCCGAGGAGGCGGATGCGCGGCTACGGTGAGTGAGCGTCACCAGCACTCCTCCTGAGGGAGCGTCATGCCCTCGAACCGCAGGGTCTTTCTCGCGGCGGCCGGCGCCGCGCTCACCGCGGCAGCGGCGGCGGCCCCGGCCGCCGCCGCACCGCATCCCCACCCGGCGTCCGCCCGCGCGGCCCTCGCCGAACTCCTCGCGGGCAACCGGCGGTACGCCGCCGGCACGCCCCGCCATCCGCACCAGGGCCGCGACCGGAGGCAGCTGCTGGCCGCCGGGCAGCAGCCCTTCGCGGTGGTCGTCGGCTGCATCGACTCGCGCGTCCCGCCCGAACTCGTCTTCGACCAGGGGCTCGGGGACCTGCTCTGCATACGCACGGCGGCACAGGTGCTGGACGAGGCGGGGCTCGCGTCCGTCCAGTACGGCGTGGCCGAACTCGGGATCCCGCTGGTGCTGGTCCTCGGGCACGAGCGGTGCGGGGCGATCGCGGCGGCCCTCGCACACCTGCGCGACGGGACGCCCGTGCCGGGACACCTGCGGGTGCTCGTGGACGAGATCCTGCCCGCGGCACGGCGGACCCGGCCGGTCCCCGGGGACTGGGCCGACCACACCGTGCGGGCGCACACCTCATGGGTCCGGGACGCGATCAGGGCCGACCCGGCCTTCGACACGGCCGAGGTGACCGCCGCCCGCTTCGACCTCGACAGCGGGCGGGTTCACCTGCTGCCCTGACCGGAACCCGACGCCCGCCGCCCCGAGGCCGCGGGCGTCCGGGCCCGCTGCCGCGCGTACGGGGGTGCGGCACAGCCCGAACAGGGGGGCTAACCCCAGTGCCACGGCGGCCCCGGCTCCCTACCGTGAGTGGTATGACCGGTAGGGAAGCCCGCGGCGACGCCGAATTGAAGAAGGAACTCGACGCCACTCTGCACGCGCGCAGGGAACTAGGTGACGAGTACGAGTCCGCGCTGGTCGACTCGTTCCTGGAGAAGGTCGAGCAGCGCCTCGACGGGGCGGTCGACCGCCGGGTGCGGCGCCAGCTCGCCGAACAGCAGATGGTGGTGGCCCGCGGCTCGCGCTCACCGCAGTCGACCGACTCCTGGGGCGAGCGCTTCGGGTTCGGGATCGTCTCGCTCGTCCTCGCGATCCCGCTGTCCGCGATCGGCGGCGGCGTCGCGCACCTGCCCGGCCTGCTCGTCGCCTGGGGCGGCATCGTCGGGGTCAACGTGGTCCAGGCCGCGCGCCTGTCCCCCCACTTCTTCGGCCGCCGCAAGGACCGGCCGGAGTCCGACTGGGAGGAGTGAGCGCACGGCGCGAGGGCCCGGCGGCAGGCGTCACGGACGACACGCGAGGGCCCGGCACCTGTGAGAGGTGCCGGGCCCCCGTGACGTGTTGCGCGGGGACCGCCGCACCCCCGTCACCGGGGGGCGGGACGACGGCGGTCCCCGCGAGGGACGCGGGCCGGGTCAGGACCGGGCTTGCGCGTCCGTGGCGTCCATGGAGGTCCGGGAGCCGCTCCGGAGGTCCTTGGCGCCGTTTCGGTGCCGGCCCGGGCGGGGAGCCGCTCCCGCCCTGCCGACATCCACCAATGTGCCGGACGCGTGTTAAGCGGGTGCTGCGCGGACGTGACACGCTCGTACCACTTCCGCGAAGTCCCGGCCGGCGCCGCCGGAGGATCCGTCACCCGACGGACACCTCGTGCGCCGGTCGGCTGCCGCCCGCCCTCACCGGACGTAAGGCGGCGCGGCGCGTCACTGCTTGGCGCCGCCCTTGGCGAGGAAGGACAGCAGGTCCTGGCGGCTGACCACGCCGGTCGGCTTGCCCTCGACGAGCACGATCGCCGCGTCGGCGGAGCCGAGCACCGACATCAGGTCGCCGACCGGCTCACCGGAGCCGACCTGCGGCAGCGGCGCCGACATGTGCTTCTCCAGCGGGTCCTGGAGGGAGGCGCGCTGGGTGAAGAGCGCGTCGAGCAGCTCGCGCTCGACGACCGAACCGACGACCTCGGCGGCCATCACGTCCGGGTGGCCGGCGCCCGGCTTGACGATCGGCATCTGCGAGACGCCGTACTCGCGCAGCACCTCGATGGCCTCGCCGACGGTCTCGTCCGGGTGCATGTGGACGAGGGAGGGGATGGAGCCGCCGGCCTTGTCGTTCAGCACGTCACCGACGC
Source organism: Streptomyces sp. NPDC025784 (assembly GCF_055558435.1). NCBI lineage: Bacteria > Bacillati > Actinomycetota > Actinomycetes > Kitasatosporales > Streptomycetaceae > Streptomyces > Streptomyces sp. NPDC025784. The sequence goes on along the minus strand of NZ_JBVHMN010000017.1, from coordinate 150,755 downwards.
GCGCGCTCGGGCCGGAGTCGTCGAGGAAGCCGTAGTCGGCCATCCACTCGTCGTTGAAGATCTTGCTGAGGTAGCCGCGGCCGCTGTCGGGCAGCAGCACCACGACGACGTCGTCGGGCCCGAGACGTTCGGCGACCCGCAGCGCGGCGACCACGGCCATCCCGCAGGAGCCGCCGACCAGCAGACCCTCCTCCTTGGCGAGCCGGCGCGTCATCTGGAAGGAGTCCTTGTCGGACACGGCGACGATCTCGTCGGCGACGGTCCGGTCGTACGCCGTCGGCCAGAAGTCCTCGCCGACACCCTCGACGAGGTACGGGCGCCCGGAGCCGCCGGAGTACACGGAACCCTCCGGGTCGGCGCCGATGACCTGGACCTTGCCGTCACTGGCGTCCTTCAGGTAGCGGCCGGTGCCGGAGATGGTGCCTCCGGTGCCGACGCCCGCCACGAAGTGGGTGATCCTGCCCTCCGTCTGCTCCCACAGCTCGGGGCCGGTGGAGTGATAGTGCGAGAGCGGGTTGTTCGGGTTGGAGTACTGGTCCGGCTTCCAGGCGCCGGGCGTCTCGCGCACGAGCCGGTCGGAGACGTTGTAGTACGAGTCGGGGTGCTCCGGGTCCACGGCGGTCGGGCAGACGACCACCTCGGCCCCGTAGGCGCGCAGCACGTTGATCTTGTCGGTGCTCACCTTGTCGGGGCACACGAAGATGCACTTGTACCCCTTCTGCTGAGCGACGATCGCCAGACCGACGCCGGTGTTGCCGCTGGTCGGCTCGACGATGGTGCCGCCCGGCTTGAGGGCGCCGCTCTCCTCCGCGGCCTCGATCATCCGCAGGGCGATGCGGTCCTTCACGGACCCGCCGGGGTTGAAGTACTCGACCTTCGCGAGGACGGTCGCCTGGATGCCCGCGGTCACGCTGTTGAGCCTCACCAGCGGGGTGTTGCCGACGAGGCTGATCATCGAGTCGTGGAATTGCACCGTTGTCTCCGGAGCTGCGTTCTAAAAGGGATGGTCCCGTCAGCCTAAGGCCCTGGGGGACCGTTCACGCGCCGTTGAGATTGGCTGACCCTCTGCACGGGGCAAGCAGTGTTTGTACGGCTACGAGGAGGTGGCGGCCAAGGATGTCGAGCTTGTCGAGGGCGAGGGTGGCGCGACGCATCGCGGCGGGCGCGGCGTACGGCGGTGGTGGGATCGGCCTGGTGGGCGCGGCCGCCGTCGGCCTGGTGCTGGCCGAGGTACAGCTGGCGAAGCGCCAGGTGGGCAACGGGAACGCGCCGTACGCGCCGCGCGCCGACGGCCTGTACGGATACGACTACGCCGGCGCCGCCCCCGGCGAGGCCCCGCTCCGTCTGACGATGCTCGGCGACTCCACGGCCGCGGGCCAGGGCGTGCACCGCGCCCGGCAGACACCGGGCGCGCTGCTGGCCTCCGGGCTCGCCGCGGTGGCCGAGCGGCCGGTGGAACTGTGCAACGTGGCGCTGCCCGGTGCCCAGTCCGACGACCTGGACCGCCAGGTGGTGCTCGCCCTCGCCGATCCCGCCCGGGTGCCCGACGTCTGCGTGATCATGATCGGCGCCAACGACGTGACGCACCGGATGCCGCCGACCCGGTCGGTGCGCCACCTGTCCTCGGCGGTGCGGCGGCTGCGCACCGCGGGTGCGGAGGTCATCGTCGGCACCTGCCCCGACCTGGGCACCGTCGAGCAGGTCCAGCAGCCGCTGCGCTGGCTGGCCCGGCGGGCGTCGCGCCAGCTCGCCGCCGCGCAGACCATCGGCACGGTCGAGCAGGGCGGCCGGACGGTGTCGCTGGGCGACCTGCTGGGCCCCGAGTTCGAGGCGAATCCGCGGGAGCTGTTCGGGCCCGACAACTACCACCCGTCCGCGGAGGGGTACGCGACGGCCGCGATGGCGGTGCTGCCCACGGTGTGCGCCGCGCTCGGCCTGTGGCCGGCCGACGAGGAGCGGCCGGACGCCTCGCGGCACGAGGGGTTCCTGCCGGTGGCCCGGGCGGCGGCGGAGGCCGTGTCCGAGCCCGGCACGGAGGTCACTGCCGCCATGCCCACGGGGCCGCGGGGGCCCTGGGCACTTCTCAAGCGTCGTCGCCGCCGGAGGCTCCCCGCCACGGACCCGGCACCGGCGCCGTCCCCGTAGCCCCCGGGGCCCACCGCCCCTGCGGTGCCGCAGCCCAGCCGGGTCCTGTTGCCGGAGCCAGGGCAGGCTCCTGTGCCTCGGCCCTGGCGGTGGGCTCGGCCGCGCCTGGGCATCGGCCTGGACGGCCTCGTCCTCGAACGCCGGACGGGCTGAGGTCTCCCGCCCTCGGCCGGAACTCGCCGGCTCGGCTTCAGCGCCTCCGGCGTCTGAGGAGCGGGGTCCGGGGCGGAGCACCGAACTTCAGCGCCTCCGGCGTCTGAGGAGCGGGGTCCGGGGCGGAGCCCCAGGTGTGGGACGGGCAGGGGCGGAGGGGGCGGGAAACAGGTCCGGGGTCCAGGCTGGAGAAGGAACCCCCACCTCAGACCCCCCGGCCCCCTCAAGGCGCCCCCGCCAGAGAAAAGCAAGCGCTTAGAAAAGTGCGGCCCGAGTCACACCCCCACACCCGTGACCTCGCCCATACGTACGGGTAACTTCCCAACCAGCCCTGCCCGAAGGTTCATCCCCGTATGCCAATGGAGCCGTGATGCCCGAAGCCGTGATCGTCTCAGCCGCCCGCTCCCCCATCGGCCGCGCCTTCAAGGGCTCCCTGAAGGACGTGCGCCCCGACGACCTGACCGCCACGATCATCGAGGCCGCCCTCGCCAAGGTCCCCGAGCTGGACCCGAAGGACATCGACGACCTCATGCTCGGCTGTGGCCTCCCCGGCGGCGAGCAGGGCCACAACCTCGGCCGCATCGTCGCCGTGCAGATGGGGATGGACCACCTCCCCGGCTGCACCATCACCCGCTACTGCTCCTCCTCGCTGCAGACCTCCCGCATGGCGCTGCACGCCATCAAGGCGGGCGAGGGCGACGTCTTCATCTCCGCGGGCGTCGAGATGGTGTCGCGCAGCGTGAAGGGCACCAGCGACGGTCTGCCGGACACCCACAACCCCCTCTTCGCCGAGGCGGAGGCCCGCACCGCCGCCGTCGCGCAGACGGAGGGTTCGACCTGGCACGACCCGCGCGAGGACGGCCTGATCCCGGACGCGTACATCGCGATGGGCCAGACCGCCGAGAACCTGGCGCGCCTCAAGGGCGTCACCCGCCAGGACATGGACGAGTTCGGCGTCCGCTCACAGAACCTCGCCGAGGAAGCCATCAAGAACGGTTTCTGGGAGCGCGAGATCACCCCGATCACGACGCCCGACGGCACGGTCGTCGCCAAGGACGACGGCCCGCGCGCGGGCGTGACCCTGGAGGGCGTGCAGGGCCTGAAGCCCGTCTTCCGCCCCGACGGTCTCGTCACGGCCGCCAACTGCTGCCCGCTGAACGACGGCGCCGCCGCCCTCGTGATCATGTCCGACACGAAGGCCCGCGAGCTCGGCCTCACCCCGCTCGCCCGCATCGTGTCGACCGGTGTCACCGGCCTGTCCCCCGAGATCATGGGCCTGGGCCCGGTGGAGGCCAGCAAGCAGGCCCTGAGGCGCGCGGGGCTGACCGTCGACGACATCGACCTGTTCGAGATCAACGAGGCGTTCGCCGCCCAGGTGATCCCGAGCTACCGCGACCTGAACATCCCGCTGGACAAGCTGAACGTGAACGGCGGCGCGATCGCCGTCGGCCACCCCTTCGGCATGACCGGCGCCCGCATCACCGGCACGCTCATCAACAGCCTCCAGTTCCACGACAAGCAGTTCGGCCTGGAGACGATGTGCGTCGGCGGCGGCCAGGGCATGGCGATGGTCATCGAGCGCCTCAGCTGACACGGTCGCGCACGCGGATCCGAACGGGCGGCAGATCCCGTACGGGTGACCGTTGTTGAACCGAACGTGACCGGATCGGCCCAGAACCCCGCAACCACCGGGGCTCTGGGCCGATTTGTGATCCAATCCCGCCCAAGATGTGACCTATCTCCCCCTGGAGAGCGATTTTCGCAGGTCAGAGCGCTTGCACGACTAAACCTCAGGCACAAAGTCCTGTCCCTTTCGTGACGTTACGCACTGACAGCCGGATGGTCCGCCCTTCAAGCTGATGTAGGAAGTCGGGGGCCGACCTTGAACCGGGAGTACGTCAGTGAGCGCCATGCCGATTGCTTTGCTCCTCACCACGGGTGCCACCGCGGCCGTGGGCATCGCCGTACTGCGCACCGTGCGGGGACTGCGTCGACAGGTCGCGGCTCTGCACACCGAGCTCGTCGAGAGCCGGGCGACGGCCACCGCGCGGGGGCTCGTGCCCGCCGCCCGCCCGGCCGCCGACACGGACGAGATACGGGCCGCGGTCGCCGAGGCGCTCGCCGAGGAGCGGGAGCGGGAGCTCGCCGAGGCGCGGGCCTTCTGGGCCGCGCAGGAAGCGCGTGACGCCTCCGAGGCCCCCTCCCTGCTCGGCCTGACGGACAGCGAGATGTTCCTGCCGCGCCAGTCGGACTTCGTCGGCCTGGAGCCCCTGGAGCCGGTCACCGAGGCCGCCGGGGACGCCGAGGAGGGCTCCGCCGGCGCCCACGGCGAGTCGCCGGAACTGGCCGCGGCCCGCCGCCGCCACCCCTCGCACCCGGACTTCATGCCGGTCCAGTCGCCCGTGGTGAACGACCATGAGCGCACGGTGGCGTGCCTGGAGGAACTCGCCGTGTCCGGCACCGAGCTGGCGGACGTCCGCCCCGGCCCGCTCGGCACCCTCGACGTCTACGTCTTCGCGGACGGTACGACGCTGTGCATGACGCCGGGTCACCGTGAGACGGCGGAGCGGCTCGCCACCGCGCTGAGCGAGGGGGAGACCCCGGTCCTGCTCGGCGGCTCGGGCGTGTCGGGCGCGTACACGCTGACGTTCGCCTGCGGCGACGAGAACGTCTACATCCTGGCGGACCGCGTCATCGCGTCGCTGTAGGAGCGCGCGCCGCCCAGAGGCATCACCCCGCGCCGGAGTCGGTCAGCCGATCAGACTCCGGCGCGTTTCTGTGCCTCCTCCACCAGGGCCACCGCCTGCGCCAGCTCCTCCTCGGTCGTCAGTACGAGAGCCAAGTCGTGCGCCGCGACGGTGATTTGGTCGGCGGCGGCGAACATGCCCGCGTCCGGCATCTCGCGGGGGGCCGCGGAGGGGTCCTCCAGATGCTGGGCACGCAGTGCCAACTCCCTGGCCAGACCCAGTGCCTCGGCTGCCGCGCTGCGTTGCAGGCGGCTCTGCGGCGCGGCCCGCAACCGGTCGGCGAAGTGATCCACGGCTCGGGTCAGCGGCGTCGTATCAAGCACGTCGCGAGACTACGCGCCGCGACGGGACTGTTGCCAACAACCCAACCCTCAGGCACGGTGGCGTGAAGGACCGGCTTACATCCCCATTGCGTCCGGAGGCGCCGATGTCCCAAGTCTTCTACGAGGAGACCCATCGCAATCTGCTCGCCCGAATCCCCCACTGCACCGGTCGTGAGATCTCCGACTGGCTTCGCACCGTCGAGGAAGGCCCCGCCCTCTTCCGCTTCGAGGAGAAGGTCAGCTGGCTCCGCGCCGAGCACAACCTCGCGTACGGCCACGCCAAAGCGATCATTCACGAGTACGACCTGAGGAGGGCCGCGCGCAAACTGCTCTGAGCGCGCACCGCAGTGACATCAGGCATCCGACGACAGGCATCCCACGACGAAGGGCCCGCGAACCGGTGGTTCGCGGGCCCTTCAAGTGCCGGTGGCCGGGTCGTCCGGCCAGGTGGCCGGGGGTGCGGCGACCGCTGTCGCCGCACCGCCGGCGGCCGACTAGTCGTCGCCGCTGAAGATGGCGACCAGGCGCAGCATCTCGACGTAGATCCACACGAGGGTGAGGGTCAGGCCGAACGCGGCCAGCCAGGCCTCCTCCTTCGGCGCGCCGTAGGCGATGCCGTCCTCGATCTGCTTGAAGTCGAGGGTCAGGAAGAACGCGCCGATCAGGATCGCGAGGATGCCGACGATCGCGCCGAGCGGGCCCATGCTGCGCAGTCCGCCGTCCTCGGCGACGCCGAAGACGACCAGCAGCAGGTTGACCGCCATGACCACGACGAACGCGATGGCGATGGTCATGCCGATGCGCGCGTACCGCGCGGTCACACGGATCCAGCCCGCCTTGTAGACGAGGAGGGTCGCGCCGGTGACCGCCATGGTGCCGAGCACGGCCTGGAAGGGCGCGCCGGACCACTGGCTGTTGTACATCTCGCTGATGACCCCGAGGAAGACGCCTTCGAAGGCGGCGTAACCGAGGATCAGCGCGGGCGAGGCGGTGCGCTTGAAGGACTGGACCATGGCCAGCACGAAGGCGACCAGTGCGGCGCCGATCGCCAGGCCGTAGCTGGTGGACGACACCGGCAGCAGGGCCCAGGCGAGGATGGCGCCGACGGCGACCGTGCCGAGCGTCATGGCCGAGCGCATGACGACGTCGTCCATGGTCATGCGGCCGGTGGTGGCCGGGGCCTGCGGCGGAGCGCCGTACTGGAGGTCCTGCTGTGCGTACGGGTTCTGCGCGTAGGGGTTGCCGCCCTGCTGGGCGTACGGGTTGCCCTGGGTTCCGGCAGCGGGTCCCCCGGCCTGCGGCGCCGCGTTGAACCCCGCGTAACCGTTGTCGCGGCTGAACCCCCGTCGCGAGAAGACCGGGTTACTGCTCCTCATTTCACTCCTCCATGGCCACCCTGCGTGGCCTTGGCCTCAAGGGTAATGGGTAGGCAAAGGATTGACCCTAGTGCTTGGGGAGGATCTTTCCCTCGTGCTGCCACGGTACGCGTGCGGTCTCGAGGCCGCCCGCACTGGTACCAAGCCGTGACAGCGCCCGTGGCCTCCTCTTTATGCCCGCTGTCGCGCCGGGTGCCCGGCCCGGCCCTTCGCGGCCTGTCGTACCCCCCTCCGCCCCGCGGGCGCTGCTCCGTCCGCGGGACCGTGCGCGCGGACGGCCCAGGGGGTTTCGTCGCGGACCCGAGCCGATCCGAACGAAGCCCCCTAGCCCAGCGGGAAGCCTGTGTACCCCTCGGCCAGGTCGGTCTCGGCGGCCCTGGTGCCCGCGATCCGCTCCAGGCGGGCGAGCTGGATGCGCCCGTCGAAGGGCGAGGCCCCGGGGTCGCTGTGCAGCAGCGTCGTCATGTCGTACGAGAAGCGCTCGGCCTGCCAGACGCGGCGCAGGCAGGTCGCCGAGTACGCGTCGAGCAGGGCGGCCGAGCCGGTCTCCTTCTCGTGCGTGAGCGCCCGCGCGAAGGTGACGACGTCGCCGACGGCGAGGTTGAGGCCCTTCGCGCCGGTCGGCGGCACGATGTGCGCGGCGTCCCCGGCGAGGAAGAGCCGCCCGTGCCGCATGGGCTCGTGGACGTGGCTGCGCATCGGGGTGACGGACTTGGAGGTGATGCGGCCCCGGCGCAGCCGCCAGTCGTCGCGGGTCTCCAGGCGCCGCTCCAGCTCGTCCCAGATCGCCTCGTCCTCCCATTCCTCGGCGGTGGTGCCCTGCGGCACCTGGAGGTAGAGGCGGGAGATCTCCGGGGAGCGCATGCTGAGCAGGGCGAAGCCGCGCTCGTGGCGGGCGTAGACGAGTTCGTCGTGGGAGGGCGGCACGTCGGCGAGGACGCCGAGCCAGCCGAAGGGGTAGGTCCTCTCGAAGACGCGGGAGATCCCGGCGGGCACGGCCTGTCGCGCGACTCCCCAGAAACCGTCGCATCCGACCACGTAGTCGCAGTCGAGGACGTCCTCGCGGCCCTCGTACCTGAACCGGACGCGCGGCCGGTCGGTCCCGGCGCCCTCGACGGCGAGCGCCTCGGCGCCGAAGAGCAGCGGACCGCCCTCCTTGAGCTGGAGCGCTATGAGGTCCTTGCAGACCTCCGTCTGGGCGTACACCGTCACGGAGCGTCCACCGGTGAGGGCGGGGAAGTCGACGCGGTGGCGCCGGCCGTCGAACCGCAGCTCGATCCCGTCGTGCCGCAGACCCTCCCGGTCCATGCGCTCGCCGGCCCCGGCGGCCCGCAGCACGTCCACGGTGCCCTGTTCCAGGATCCCGGCCCGCTGGCGTCGCTCCACGTACGCACGGTCCCGGCTCTCCAGCACGACGGAGTCGATCCCCGCGTTGTGCAGCAGCCGCGCCAGCAGCAACCCGGCCGGCCCGGCCCCGACGATCCCGACGGTGGTACGCATCGGCACGCCCCTTCGCGTTCCCGTGTTCGTCCAGTGAAATTTACTTCACTATTTTCTCCGGTGTGAGTCTCCGACCGCACCGGCCCGCTGTCAACGGTGAGGGACGAAGCTCCCGCGGGATCCCGCGCACGGCCGCGTTCCGCGGTGCGCGACGAATGAACGAGAGGGTCGGAGGTGCCCGGAACCGGACTTGAACCGGTACGCCCGCGAGGGGCAGCGAGGTTTAAGCTCGCCGTGTCTGCATTCCACCATCCGGGCAGGCCATGGGCTCCGCATCGAGGTTCCGAGCCTATCGGGGCGCATCCCCCGAGCAGCGGTCGGGCGACCCGATGTTGTCTTATTTTATTGACGTCTGAGGGTGCATCAGCACTCGGTACGGGCCATCCGCACTTGCCAATAGCCTTTCGGACGCCCCACGACATCGCATGCGGAATGACGGAATTTCACCGTCCGAACGAGCGCACTGCGTGACGTCGCACCCGGGGGTCCTCTCAGGGGGTGCCGTCATCCCCAGGTATGACTCGGCCGCCGCCGGTCCGACCGCAGTCTGTCCCCGGAACCGGAACAGCGGCTGACTACAGCGCGCGGATCGGGACCGAGGATGGGAGACATCCCCGAACGTCGTCCCGACAGGAGCACCCTCCCGTGACCACCACGCCCCTCGCCGGCACCACCACCGCCGTGGCCGCCCGCGCCACGGAACTGTCGAAGGTCTACGGACAGGGCGAGACCCAGGTGGTCGCCCTCGACCGGGTCTCGGTCGACTTCCGGCAGGCCGAGTTCACCGCGATCATGGGTCCCTCCGGCTCCGGCAAGTCCACGCTCATGCACTGCGTGGCGGGCCTCGACACCTTCAGCAGCGGCTCCGTGCGCATCGGTGAGACCGAGCTGGGCTCCCTGAAGGACAAGCAGCTGACCAAGCTGCGCCGGGACAAGATCGGGTTCATCTTCCAGGCCTTCAACCTGCTGCCGACGCTGACGGCCCTGGAGAACATCACGCTCCCCATGGACATCGCCGGCCGCAAGCCCGACAAGCAGTGGCTGGACACCGTCATCACGATGATCGGGCTGTCCGACCGCCTCGGGCACCGGCCCTCCCAGCTCTCCGGCGGCCAGCAGCAGCGCGTCGCCGTCGCCCGCGCCCTGGCCTCGCGGCCGGACATCATCTTCGGCGACGAGCCGACCGGAAACCTCGACTCGCGCTCGGGCGCGGAGGTGCTGGGCTTCCTGCGCAACTCCGTACGGGAGCTGGGGCAGACCGTCGTCATGGTCACCCACGACCCGGTGGCCGCCGCGTACGCGGACCGCGTGGTCTTCCTGGCGGACGGCCGCATCGTCGACGAGGTGTACGGGCCGACCGCCGAGTCCGTGCTCGACCGGATGAAGCAGTTCGACGGCAAGGGCCGCACGAGCTGACGCCCCGTCCGACCACCGACCACCCCGCCGCCGCACCTTCCCTGGACTGAGAAAAGACCCATGTTCCGTACCGCCCTGCGCAACGTGCTCGCGCACAAGGCCAGGCTCCTGATGACCGTGCTCGCCGTGATGCTCGGCGTGGCGTTCGTGTCCGGGACCCTGGTCTTCACCAACACGATCTCGGACGCCTACCAGAAGAGCTCCGCCAAGGGCTTCGACCAGGTCGACGTCGCCGTCCGCCCCGAGAGTCAGGAGGACAAGGGCGACACGGTCGGCAAGGAGCACAAGCTCACCCGGCCGCTGCTCGACAAGGTCGCCGCCGCCCCCGGCGCCGGCACCACCGTCGGTGTCGTGAACTGCTTCACCGCCATCGCCGGCAAGGACGGCAAGCTCATCGGCGGCGGCTTCCAGTCGCAGGGCGGGAACTACTGGGGCAGCGACGACCCCCGGTACCCGCTGACGAAGGGTCACGCGCCGCACGGCGAGGACGAGGTGGCCATCGACTCCGCGACCGCCCGGCGGGCCGGCTACAAGGTCGGCGACACCGTGCGGATCTCCGTCGACGGGCCTGTCCTGACCCCCACGGTGACCGGCATCTTCACCACGGACGACGGCAACGTCGCCGCGGGCGGCAGCCTCGCCCTGTTCGACACGGCCACCGCGCAGCGGCTGTTCCACTCGGTCGGCTCCTACGACGAGATCGACGTGAAGGCCGCCGCGGGCACCAGCCAGACCGCGCTGCGGGAAGCGATCGACCGGGTCGTGCCCGAGGACGTCGCCTCCACCACCACCGGCCGGCAGCTCGCCGACGACCAGGCCGCCCAGATCGCCTCGGCGATGAGCGGCATGAAGACGGGTCTGCTGGTCTTCGCAGGGATCTCGCTGTTCGTCGGCACCTTCATCATCGCCAACACCTTCACCATGCTGGTCGCGCAGCGCACCAAGGAGCTGGCCCTGCTGCGCGCGGTCGGCGCCTCGCGCCGCCAGGTCACCCGGTCGGTACTGGTCGAGGCGTTCGTGGTGGGCGCGGTCGCCGCCGTCGCGGGCCTGGCCGCGGGCATCGCCATCGGCGCGGGGATGCGTTCCCTGATGGGCAGCTTCGGCGCCACCGTGCCCGACGGCCCGCTGGTCGTGTCGCCCGGCACCGTCGGCACGGCGCTGCTCGTCGGCGTCCTCATCACCATGCTCGCCGCCTGGCTGCCGGGCCGCCGCGCCGCGAAGATCCCGCCGGTCGCCGCGATGAGCAGCGTGCACGCGAAGGCGACCACGAAGTCGCTGGTGCTGCGGAACACGCTCGGCGCCCTGCTCGCCGCCGCCGGCATCGCCGTGGTCCTGTACGCGACCACCATGGACGGCTCGGACGGCCAGGCCCCGATGGGCTTCGGCGCGGTCCTGCTCATCATCGGCGTCTTCGTCCTCACCCCGCTGCTGTCCCGGCCGCTGATCGCAGCAGCGGCCCCGGTGCTGCGCGTCTTCGGCATCTCCGGCAAGCTGGCCCGGCAGAACTCGGTCCGCAACCCGCGCCGTACGGCCGCGACCGCCTCCGCCCTGATGATCGGTCTCACCCTGATCACCGGCATGACGGTGATGGCGGGCAGCCTGCAGAAGTCCATCGACAAGATGGCCAGTTCGGCCATCCGGGCGGACTACGTCGTCTCGATGGCGAACGGCAACTCGCTCTCCCCCGACGTCGAGAAGAAGCTCGCCGGGGTCGACGGGGTCACCGACACCAGCTCCCTGCGCAACGCGCCCTCCCGCATCGACCGGCAGACCGAGTTCCTGACCGGCGTCAACGGCCCGGCCATCGGCAAGCTGACCGATCTCGACGTCACCGACGGCTCCTTCGCGGTCGGCGGCACCCGGGTCGTCGTCGACAAGGACACCGCCGCCTCCCACCACTGGAAGGCCGGCGCGGAGTTCACCGTCTCGTACGAGGACGGGAAGAAGCAGCGCCTCACGGTCGCCGGCGTCTACGAGGGCAACGAGATGATCCAGGGCATCATCCTGGACAACGCCACCCTCTCGCCCCACCAGAGCGACGCCTCCGACATGCAGGTCATGCTGAAGACGTCGCACGGCGCGTCGGACGCGACCAAGGACCGGCTGGAGAAGGCCCTCGGCGACAACCCGGCCATCAAGGTGCAGGACAAGCAGGACCTCTCCGACGGCATCGCGCAGATGTTCACCCTGATCCTGAACATGATGTACGGGCTGCTCGCGATGGCGGTCGTCGTCGCCGTCCTCGGCGTCATCAACACCCTCGCCATGTCGGTCTTCGAGCGCTCGCAGGAGATCGGGATGCTGCGCGCGATCGGCCTCGACCGCAAGGGCATCAAGCGCATGGTCCGCCTGGAGTCCCTGGTCATCTCGCTCTTCGGCGGTGTCCTCGGCATCGGCCTGGGCGTGTTCTTCGGCTGGGCGGCCGGTGAGCTGCTGGGCAGCAGGATGTCGACGTACGAACTGGTCCTGCCCTGGGGCCGGATGGCCGTCTTCCTGCTCCTCGCGGCGACGGTCGGCGTCCTGGCGGCGCTGTGGCCGGCGCGCCGGGCGGCCCGCCTGAACATGCTGACGGCGATCAAGTCGGAGTGACGCCGGCCGGCACGGACCGCAAGGCCGGGGCCCCTCCCGTACGGATTCGGGACGGGCCCCGGCGTGTGCGGGTCAGTTCCAGGTCCGCGCCCGCAGCGGCAGCCCGGAGGCACCGGACGGTTCGGGTGCCCTGACCGCCAGGACCTGGTTCACCCCGATGCGGTTGTGTTCGAAGGCGAGCGCGCTGGCCGCCATGTACAGGCGCCAGACACGGGCACGCGGAGGGCTGGAGAGCTTGACGGCCCGTGCCCACTGCGCCTCCAGGTTGGTGACCCAGCGGCGCAGGGTGAGCGCGTAGTGCTCGCGCAGGGACTCGACGTCGCGCACCTCGAACCCGGCGCGCTCCAGCTGTGTCACCGTGGTCCCGACCGGCGCGAGCTCGCCGTCCGGGAAGACGTACGCGTCGATGAACTCGTCCACGGAGTACGTCGTCTCGTCCCACTGCGGGCGGCGGGCGATCTGGTGGTTGAGCAGCCGGCCGCCGGGCCTGAGCAGCCCGTGCAGCACCTGTGCGTACTCCAGGTAGCGTTCGGCGCCGACGTGTTCGGCCATCCCGATGGAGGAGATCGCGTCGTAGGGGCCGTCGGTGACGTCGCGATAGTCCTGAACCCGGATCTCGACCCGGTCGGTCAGGCCCTCGTCGGCGACCCGCTTGCGGGCGTAGGCGGCCTGCTCCTGCGACAGCGTGACCCCGACGACGCCGACGCCGTGCTCGCGGGCGGCGTGGATGGCCATCGATCCCCAGCCGCAGCCGACGTCCAGCAGCCGCAGACCGGGCTTCAGGCCGAGCTTGCGGCAGATCAGTTCGAGCTTGTCGCGCTGGGCGTCCTCCAGGGTCCCGCCGTCCTCCCAGTAGGCGCAGGAGTACACCATGGAGGGACCGAGGACGATCTCGTAGAAGTCGTTGCCCACGTCGTAGTGGTGGCTGATGGCCCGCTTGTCGGTGCGGCGGGTGTGCAGGTGACGGTGTCTGCGCGTCTCCTCGCGCGGCGGGGCGGGCGGCAGCGGCGGGCCCGCCATGGCCACCAGGCCGCGGACGGCGGCCCGCACCTGGGGGTCGCGCAGCGACTCGACGAGCCCCCGGGCGTCCTCCCCGCGCTCCCACACCAGCCCGGACATCAGGTCCAGGGCGGCGTACAGGTCGCCCTCGACGCCGAGGTCACCGGAGACCCAGCCGCGGGCCAGCCCCAACTCGCCCGGCTTCCACAGCAGTCGGCGCAGGGCCCGCCGATTGCGTACGACAAGGACGGGAGCGCCCGGGGGCCCCGCCTCCGAACCGTCCCAGGCGCGGATGCGCACGGGGAGGGGGGTTCCCAGCATCTGCTCGACAAGGCTCTTCAGCCGCAGCGCGGCGTCCTGCATGGCGCACACCTCCGACGGGGGTCTCCCCCACTCGAACGAAGCCGAGGGTTCGGGGTCGGACACTCCCGAACGCTCCGACACCACGTAAACACCATCGCGCCCCGCGCGCAGTCCCCCTTACGCGTTACGGCTTCACAAAACAGGTGTAGCGGCCATGCTTTTCGTCGGTGCGGGCCGCCGCTTCCTTGACCCGTCCGGCGGAACGCCGAAGGGGCCGCCCGCACCACGGATGGCGGGCGGCCCCTTCAGGGCGTTCGGTGACCGGAGGTCAGGAGGCCTTGGCCTTCACGGTCTTCGCGGCGGGCGCCGGGGCCGCCGCCGCGGGCGCCGGCTTGGCGGCCTCGTAGAACTCCTCGCGCGGAGTCTCCATGGCGCCGAGGGAGACGACCTCGCGCTTGAGGAACATCGCGAGCGTCCAGTCGGCGAACACGCGGATCTTCCGGTTCCAGGTCGGCATGGCCATACCGTGGTAGCCGCGGTGCATGTACCAGGCGAGACGGCCCTTGAGCTTGATCTTCATCTTGCCCATGACGATCATCGCGACGCCCTTGTGGAGGCCGAGACCCGCCACCGCACCCTTGTTGGAGTGCGAGTACTCCTTCTGCGGGAAGCCCCGCATGCCGGAGATCACGTTGTCGCCGAGGACCTTGGCCTGACGCAGCGCGTGCTGGGCGTTCGGCGGGCACCAGGCGTTCTCGACACCGGCCTTGCGGGCGGCGACGTCCGGCACCTGCGCGTTGTCGCCGGCGGCCCAGATGTAGTCCGTGCCCTGCACCTGGAGGGTGGTCTGGGTGTCCACGTGGCCGCGCGGGCCGAGCGGCAGACCGAAGCGGGACAGGACCGGGTTCGGCTTGACGCCGGCCGTCCACACGATGGTGTTGGAGTCGACCTCCAGGCCGTTCTTCAGCACCACGTGACCGTCGACGCAGGAGTCCATGGAGGTGGAGAGGTAGATCTCCACACCGCGGCTCTCCAGGTGCTCCTTGCCGTACTGGCCGAGCTTCGGGCCGACCTCGGGAAGGATCTTGTCCGCGGCGTCGACGAGGATGAAGCGCATGTCCTCACGGGACACGCTGGTGTAGTACTTGGCCGCGTCGCGGGCCATGTCCTCGACCTCACCGATGGTCTCCGCACCGGCGAAGCCACCCCCGACGAAGACGAAGGTGAGCGCCTTGCGCCGCACCTCCTCGTCCGTGGTCGAGTCGGCCTTGTCCAGCTGCTCGAGGACGTGGTTGCGCAGGCCGATGGACTCCTCGATGCCCTTCATGCCGATGCCCTGCTCGGCGAGGCCGGGGATCGGGAAGGTGCGGGAGACCGCGCCCATCGCGATGACGAGGTAGTCGAAAGGCAGCTCGTACGCCTCACCCACGAGGGGGGCGATCGTAGCGACCTTGCGGTCCTGGTCGATGGTGGTGACCCGGCCGGTGAGGACCTCCGCCTTCGGGAGCACGCGTCGCAGCGGGACGACGACATGCCGAGGGGAGATGCTGCCGGCGGCGGCTTCGGGGAGGAAGGGCTGGTAGGTCATGTACGACCGGGGGTCGACGACCGTGACGGTCGCCTCTCCGTAGCGCATCTTCTTGAGAATGCGCCGAGCTGCGTACAGGCCTACGTACCCACCGCCTACTACGAGGATCCTGGGACGCTCCGTGGTGCTCATGCCATCGAGTATCCACCCGCCCCCGGGGGGTCGCTCGTGCGCCCCTTCACAAGCTTTGACAGGGGCTCTGCTACACTGCGCCGCCCACGTGACCCAGGTCATGTCGCCGCGGGGGAACCACTGTGCCACCAAGGCCGTTGTCAACACCGCGTGAGCTGCCGCTCCGGCCCCACCGGCCGACCGGACCACTGCCCCGCGGGACCCTCCCGGACCGCCCCGGAGACGCTCCGGTGAGCACGCTCCCGGGCCGTGTGAGCCCTCGTAAGGGGCCCTCTGGGCCTGATCCTCGCCCAGCAGGGCCCTTTTCCTTGTGAAGAACTTCACGAAGTTTTCCGACGGCATGTCGCCCGGCGCCGTTCCAGCCGGCCTGGGGGCGCTCATACGTTATTCGACCTGCTCAGCCGAGGCTACCGATTGGTAGTAAAAGGAGAGCCAGACCACGGCGTGGCCGTGGCCCGCGTCACCACCGGGCCGGCGCCGCCGAGGGCGCAACCCCGGCGGACACCGCAGGCCGGGCCGCTACTCGCCGGAGTCCCCGGCCACACTCCAGGCAATGCCGTCGAGGATGTCGTGCTCGCTCACCACGACCTCCCGGGCGCCGATCCGCTCCATGATCGAGAGCAGGACGAGGGCCCCCGAGGCGATGACGTCCACACGGCCCGGGTGCATCGAGGGGATCGCGGCCCGCTCGGCGTGGGTGGAGGCGAGCAGCCACTCGGTGATCTCGCGGACCTTGTCGTAGGAGACCCGGGAGTGGTGGATCGCCGCGGAGTCGTACTCGGGGAGGTTCTGGGCGATCGCCGACACCGTGGTCACCGATCCGGCCAGCCCGACGAGCGTGTGCGCCTCGCGCAGGGGCACCGTGCGCTCCGCGAGGTCCAGCGCGGCCTCGATGTCGGCGCGGATCGCCTCGACCTGGGCGGGCGTCGGCGGATCGCTGACGGCGCCCTCGTGCACGAGGTGCCGCTCCGTCATGCGTACGCAGCCGATGTCCACCGAGCGGGCCGCGCGCACGTGCTCCTCGCCCACCACCAGCTCGGTGGAGCCGCCGCCGATGTCCACGACGAGGAAGGGCCGGGCGAGGTCGTCGCGTCCCGTCAGCTCCTTGGTCGCCCCGGTGAAGGAGAACTCCGCCTCCTGGTCCCCGCTGATGACCTCCGGCTCGACCCCGAGGATGTCCAGCACCCCGCGTACGAACTCGTCCCGGTTCTCGGCGTCCCGGGAGGCCGAGGTCGCCACGAAGCGCAGGCGCTGCGCGCCGAGCTCCTTGATGAGCGCCGCGTAGTCCCGGCAGGCCGCGAAGGTCCGCTCCAGCGCCTCCGGGGCGAGCCGTCCGGTGCGGTCGACGCCTTGTCCGAGCCGCACGATCGTCATCCGGCGGTCCAGCTCGACGAGTTCACCGGTCCGCGGGTCCGCGTCGGCGACGAGCAGCCTGATGGAGTTGGTGCCGCAGTCGATGGCGGCGACCCTGGTCATGGTCTCTGGTCTCCTGTCGTGATCGTCCCCGCCGCCGGCCGTCCCGGCCCGGCTCCTCCCCGAGGGGCGGTCCCCCGGTGCGCGGGGGCGGGCCCGGGGCAGGGTCCCGGGGCGAAAGGTGCGCGGACGCGGAGCGGCGGCCCGAAGGCGGCCGCTCCCGTCACTCGCGGCAAGTCAGTCCTGGTCCCCGTCCGGCAGGACCACACAGGCCCCCTTGCTCCACCACTCCGGGAGCATGGCGATCGCTTCGTCCCCGAGGGGGTTCACACCCGGCCCGGCGGCCAGCGAGTGCGCCACCAGCACGTGGAGGCACTTCACCCGGTCGGGCATGCCGCCCGCACTGGGGAAGCCCTCCAGCACCTCGATGGAGTCGCGGCGCGCGATGTAGTCCTCGTGCGCGGCACGGTACGCGGCGGCCAGCTCCGGGTCGGTCGCCAGCCGTTCGGTCATCTCCTTCATGACCCCGTTGGCCTCCAGCGTCCCGATGGCGGACGCGGCCCGCGGGCACGTGAGGTAGTACGTCGTGGGGAACGGTGTCCCGTCGGGAAGACGCGGCGCCGTCTCGACGACGTCCGGCTGCCCGCACGGGCACCGGTGCGCGATCGCGCGCAGTCCGCGCGGCGGCCGGCCGAGCTGCTGCTTGAAGGCCTCGACGTCCGCGTCGGTCGGTTCGGTGCGCGGGGTGGGCGGCGGTGGCGTTTCCATGCCGTGTGTCACATGTCTTTCTGGTCAGTTCACTTGTCGGCGGCGTCGGACTTGTCCACGCCGTCCCAGACGTTGGCGTACCAGGGGCGCGGTGCAGCCCTCCGGTCGGCGCGGGACTGCTTCGCCGCGTCCGGGTCGACGACGATGTAGCCGGTCTCGCCGGGCATCACGTAGTGCAGCCGGTCCCGGATCCGCTGTTCGGCGTACGCGTCGTCCTGCCAGCGCGCCTTGAGGTCACGCAGCTGCTCGACCCGCTGGCGGGCCTGCTCCCGCCGGCGCTCCACGTCGGCGATCTCGGCGCGCTGGGAGACGTACTGCCTCATCGGGTACGCGAGCGCGACGATCAGGGAGCACAGGACGAGGGCGAGCAGCGCGGCGCGGCCGGTCAGCCGGGAACGACGGGCCTGCCGCTTCGTCTGCGAGCGGTACACCCGGGCCGCCGTCTGCTCGCCGAGCAGCCGCAGCCTGGTCGCGGTGGAGAACCGGTCCCGGTCCTTCACGGCCATGTATCCCGCCTCCCCGGTGCTTGCGCGTCCGCCGGCCCGTCACGTGCGTACGTCCCCGCACACGGTACGGGACCGAGTACGGGGACGTACGTACGACGCTTCCTAAGCCAGTGCGACTCAGCCCTTGAAGCGGGGGAAGGCGCTGCGGCCGGCGTACACCGCGGCGTCGTCGAGGATCTCCTCGATGCGCAGCAGCTGGTTGTACTTGGCGACGCGGTCCGAGCGGGCCGGGGCACCGGTCTTGATCTGACCGCAGTTCACGGCGACCGCGAGGTCGGCGATCGTGACGTCCTCGGTCTCGCCGGAGCGGTGGGACATCATGCACTTGAAGCCGTTGCGCTGGGCCATCTCGACGGCGTCCAGGGTCTCGGTCAGCGAGCCGATCTGGTTGACCTTGACGAGCAGGGCGTTGGCGGAGCCCTCCTCGATGCCGCGGGCCAGGCGCTCCGGGTTGGTGACGAAGAGGTCGTCGCCGACGATCTGGACCTTGTCGCCCAGCTTCTCGGTGATGACGTTCCAGCCGGCCCAGTCGTCCTCGTACAGCGGGTCCTCGATGGAGACCAGCGGGTACGCGGAGACGAGCTCCTCGTAGTACTCGGTCATCTCGGCGGCCGAGCGGGACTTGCCCTCGAACTCGTACTTGCCGTCCTTGTAGAACTCGGACGCGGCGACGTCGAGCGCGAGCGCGATCTGCTCGCCGGGGATGTAACCGGCCTGCTTGATGGCCTCGAGGATGAGGTCGAGCGCGGCACGGTTCGACTCCAGGTTCGGGGCGAAGCCGCCCTCGTCGCCGAGGCCGGTGGACAGGCCCTTGGTCTTCAGCACCTTCTTGAGGGTGTGGTAGACCTCGGCACCCCAGCGCAGGGCCTCGGAGAAGGACTCCGCGCCGATCGGGGCGATCATGAACTCCTGGATGTCCACGTTGGAGTCGGCGTGCGAGCCGCCGTTCAGGATGTTCATCATCGGAACGGGCAGCAGGTGCGCGTTCGGGCCGCCCAGGTAGCGGAAGAGGGGGAGGTCGGACGCCTCGGAGGCGGCGTGCGCGACGGCGAGCGAGACGCCGAGGATGGCGTTGGCGCCGAGCGAGCCCTTGTTGTCGGTGGCGTCCAGGTCGAACATCGCCTGGTCGATCAGGCGCTGCTCGGTGGCGTCGTAGCCGACGAGCTCCGGGCCGATCTGCTCGATGACGGCGAGGACGGCCTTCTCGACACCCTTGCCCTGGTAGCGGTTGGGGTCACCGTCGCGGAGCTCGATGGCCTCGAAGGCACCGGTGGAGGCGCCGGACGGGACGGCGGCACGACCGGTGCTGCCGTCGTCGAGGCCGACCTCGACCTCGACCGTGGGGTTGCCTCGGGAGTCCAGGATTTCCCGGGCTACGACGACGTCGATGGACGGCACGAGCATCTCCTTCTGGGATGTGACGCGGGTACGCCGGACACCGGGCCCGGCACGGCGCGGAGCCTGGGACGGCTTCGCGACATGAGCCTAACCGCCTCGGGGGGATCGGCCAGCCTGACGACCACCCCTTGAGCAGAACCGAGCGTAAATTGTTTCCGAACGGAACAAAAACCTGCCCCGTACATGAATACCGCCCCGCACGAAAAGCCCCGCCCCGGCGCGTGCGGGGGAACACGTGCCGGGGCGGGGAGCCCGTGGGGACGGGGGTGACCCTCACCAGGCCTCCAGTGTGGAGACCTTCTCCAGGGGAGAGCCATGAACCGGCTGAGGCCTTTCGAGGACCGCTGCCGGGCCGCGGCCGGCGGTGTGGGGCCGGACCGGACGGCGTGGACGCCGGTCCGGACCGCACACGGCCGGTGGGGGCGCGGACGCAGGTGGGGGCTGCGGACGCGGACGGACGCACGGAGGACGGTGGGGGGGCGCGGCCGCCGCGCGAGGGCCGGTCAGCCGAGGTGCAGCTGCTGGCCCGGGAAGATGAAGTCGGCGTCGTCGACGATGTCCTTGTTCAGCTTGAACAGCTGCTGCCAGCCACCCTTGACGTGCTTCTTCTCGGCGATGGAGCTGAGGGTGTCGCCCTTGACGACCTTGTACTCGCCGTCACCCTTCTTGACCCTCTCGCCGGTCGGGGTGGTGACGGTCTTCTCGGCGGCCGGGCGCTCGGCCGAACGCGAGGCGGGCTGCTCCGTCGTACGGGTGGTGGTGCTCGACGCGGAGTCCGCGGTGCCGCCGTTGTACGTGGCGCTCGACAGGCCCGTACCGCAGGTCGGCCAGGCGCCCTTGCCCTGCGCGGCGAGGACCTTCTCGCCGATGGCTATCTGCTGGGCCTTGGAGGCCTTGTCGGCGGTGGAGGCGTAGGCGGTGCCGCCGTACGCGGCCCAGGTGGAGGCCGCGAACTGCAGGCCGCCGTAGTAGCCGTTGCCGGTGTTGATGGCCCAGTTGCCGCCGGCCTCGCACTGGGCGACGGCGTCCCACTCGGACGCGGTGGCGGCGGAGGCGTTGCCGGCGGCCATCAGCGGAGCGGCGATGGCGACACCGGTGACACCGGCGAGGGCGGCGACACGTGCGGCCTTGGACGGACGACGGTGCTTGCCCTTGTCGGAAAACAGCATGGAGGATCCCCTCACCGACGCCTGCGAGGTGAGCTGTCGGGTTCGGGCGGGTGAGTGCCCGGCCGTGCGCTCCAGCGCTCGGCTCCACCCCTAGCCGCTCCCGGTCCAACAACCGGTCGCGGCACTTACCTTGGGTCCCCCGCTCCTGCCCACGGCGCTTGACGCGTCGGCTGTTCCCGTACGGCCGTCGGCAGGATTCGGCGTTGCGACCGTCGGGGCCCGCTGTGGCGAGCGATCACGACCGTAGGCATGCGGTCGACGGAATTCCAAAGACGATCAGGGCCTCTGAGACTCATCTCTCACTCGCACCAAACCGGACATTCCACGGCGAACCGTGACGCGAACTCCCGCTACTTTTCGCCCGATTCGGCATCAACTGCAAGGCTCTGACCGGGGAGGATGAGGTCAGGGTCGGCGCCGACCGTCTTCTTGTTCGCGTCGTACAGCCCGGACCATCCGCCCGGCAGGTCGAGGGCGTCGGCGATCGTCGAGAGGCTGTCGCCGTTGCGCACGGTGTAGGAACCGTCGGCGGATTCACGCGAGGGGCCCGAGCCGCGGGAGGCGTGCCGCCCCGGAGTGCCGTCCTCGCGGGCGTCACCCGCGCCCTGCGTCGCATCCTCGTCGGCGCTGTCGCCGCGATGGCGGCCGGCTCCGGCCGTGCCGCCCTCGGACACCTCCGAAGACTCGTCATTCCGGCCAGACTTGTCCGATTCATCGCTCTTCGGCGTCGCCTGGTCCGAGCGGTCCGAGTCCTGGGAGTCCCCGTCCGACGAGGTGTCGGACTTGGTGGAGTTCCCGCCCTCGCGCGAGGTGTCGGTCAGGGAGGACGAACCGGACGAGAGAGAGGAGTCGGAAGAATCAGTTGAAGAGGACGAATCGGACGAGTCCGAAGAGCCGCCCTCGTTCGAGGAGCCGTTGCCCAGGCCCGTGTCGACCTCGACGTCAGCGGAGTTCCTGCTGAGCCCGGAGAGCGGCCCGCAGGTCGGCCAGGCGGTGAGCCCCTCGCCGTCGAGGACCTTCTCGGCGACCGCTATCTGCTGCGAGCGGCTGGCCTGGTCGGCGCTCGCGGCGTAGGCGAGACCGCCGTACCTCTCCCAGTTGTCCTGGGTCAACTGCAGGCCGCCGTAGTAGCCGTTGCCGTTGTCGGCGCTCCAGGCGCCGCCGCTCTCGCACTCCGCGACCCGGTCCCACGTGGTGCCGTCGGCGGCGCTCGCGCTGGTGGCGCCGAGCAGCGGGATCGCGATGGCCGAACCGGTCACTCCAGCGGCGACGATGAGAGCCGGGGCCTGACGGGGGCGACGGTGACGGCCGTTCCCGGAGAGCATGCGGAAGCCTTTCGCGTGACAGCAGGTGACTACAGCGGCTACAGCGACAGATGGGCCGCGTTGCTGGGTGAACGTATCCGCACTCGAACGCTTGTCACAAGTCGATGCAGCGCAGATCACGTGAAGATCACAGATGTGACGGACCGTCACCCGACACCCATCGGGACGTCGTTCCGCGGCATGCCTACCTGATCGGCGTGAACTCCACCGGAAGTGTGCGCAATCCACGCATAATGAGGCCACCGCGCCAGCGCAAATCGGCCGGATCCCCCGCGAGTTGCAGATCGGGCAGGCGGGTGAGGAGCGTGGCGAGCGCGGTCTGCCCCTCCAGACGGGCGAGCGGCGCGCCGAGACAGTAGTGAAGGCCGTGGCCGTACCCGAGGTGTTGGTTGTCACGCCGGGACAGGTCGAGCGTGTCCGGCTGTTCGAACCGTGCGGGGTCACGGTCCGCAGCCGCCAGGACGACGAGGACGGGATCGCCGGGCGCGATGTCCTGCCCGCCGATCCGCACGGGCTCCGTGGCGAACCGCCAGGTGGCGAGCTCGACCGGCCCGTCGTAGCGCAGGAGTTCCTCGACCCCGGTCTCCAGCAGTCCCCGCTCCCCCGCGGCGAGGGAGGTCTGGAGGCGGGCCCGCTGCCCGGGGTGGGTGAGGAGGGCGTAGGTGCCGTTGCCGATGAGGTTGACCGTCGTCTCGAATCCCGCGAAGAGCAGGATGAACGCCATCGCCGCGGCCTCGTTCTCGGTGAGGTGCTCGCCGTGGTCGGAGGCGCGGATGAGCCCGGAGATGAGGTCCTCGCCGGGTGCGGGGTGCTCGGGCAGCGCCTCCCGCTTGCGGTGGATGAGGTCGGCCAGATAGCCACGCATCTTCTTGACGGACCGCGCCACCCCGCCCCTCGGACCCCCGCCGTGCCGGATCATCATGCCCGCCCAGTCCCGGAAGTCGTCCTGGTCCTCGCGGGGGACGCCGAGCAGATCGCAGATGGCGTAGATGGGCAGCGGGAACGCGAAGTCGTGGATGAGGTCCGCGGAGCCCTCGCCCGCGAACCGGTCGATCAGCCGGTCGGTCAGTTCCTGCACGCGCGGCGCGAACTCGGCCACCCTGCGCGGGGTGAACGCCTTGCTGACCAGCCGCCGCAGCCGGGTGTGGTCCGGCGGGTCGATGTTCAGCAGATGGGTCATCAGCTCGGCCTTGCGCTCACCCGGGATGCCCGTCTTCCCCTTGGCGTGGGTGGGTTCGTCGTGATGGGCGGGGTTCTTGGACAGCCGCTGGTCGGCGAGCGCCTGCCGGGCGTCCGCGTACCGGGTGACGAGCCAGGCCTCCACCCCGCTGGGCAGCCGGGTCCGGTGCACCGGGGAGTGCTCCCGGAGCCAGGCGTACGCCGGGTAGGGGTCGGTCGCGAACTCCCAGGTGAAGAGTTCGGGGGCGGGGCTGGCGGAGGCGTGGGGCTCGGTCACTCCCCGACGGTATCCGCAGCGCCCGGAGGTGCCGGGACCGACCGGCGGCCGGGGTGGCCGGCACGGCGCGCACCTGCCGCGTGCACGCTCCCTCGACGGCGGACGGCTCGCGTCCGCGCACGGCCCGGGTCCGCCGCCGCGGCCCGGCCGGGGCCGTCGGCCGGGGCCCGCGTGCGCCGGGCTCGGGTGCCGCGCGCACCCGACGGGGAGCCGTTCGCACCGGGCCGACGGGGCGCCGCGTTCCCTTCATCCGGACTGTCCGTAAATCGCCCGCTGCTTGACCACGCGGCTCGACGAGTCCATACATTCGCGCCGTGGACCCCGAGATACTCCGATCCAGCTTCGCGGTCGTCGAGAGGCGCGCCGAGTTCGCGGTCAAGTACTTCTACTCCCATCTGTTCCGCCACCATCCGGACCTTCGCGCGCTGTTCCCGCTGGATCTCCCGCAGGACATGGAGCGGCAGCGGGACCGGCTGTTCGCGGCGCTCACCCATGTGACGGAGCGGCTGGAGGACCCGGGACTGCCCGACTATCTGCGCGAACTCGGCCGTGACCACCGCAAGTACCTCGCCGAGCCCGAGCATTACGCGGCCGTCGGGGCGAGCCTGGTCGCCGCGTTCGCCGCCGTCGCGGGCTCGGCGTGGAACGCGGAGGTCGAGAAGGCCTGGTGCGAGGCGTACGAGGCGATCTCGGACCTGATGCTCCAGGGCGCGTGGGAGGCGCAGCACCGCGGTGAACCGCCCTGGTGGGACGCCGAGGTGACCGGGAGGACGCGGCACGGCGACGACCTCGTCGTCCTCACCCTGCGGCCGCGGCGGCCGCTGCCCTACTCCCCCGGCCAGTACGTCGGCGTCAACGTCCCTCATCTGCCCGGCGTCTGGCGGCCCTACTCGCTGGCCAACGCGCCCCGCCCCGATCACACGGTGGATCTGCACGTCAGCCGCGTCGAGGACGGGGTGCTGTCCACCGCTCTCGTCCGGCGGACCCGGGAGGGCGACGTCCTGCGGCTGAGCGCGCCCGGCGGCGAGCTGACCCTGCGCAGCTCCGTGGAGCGGCCCGTCACCCTCATCGCGGCCGGCACGGGCTGGGCTCCCGTGAAGGCGCTGCTGGAGCAGCTCGACACGTCGCACGAGGCCCGGCTGTTCCTGGTCGCCCGCGACATCGAGCACCTGTACGGCCGTGAAGCCGTGGAGCGGTTACGGCACCGGCTGCCCGAGCTCGCCGTCACCTTCATCACGCCCGCGCCCGGCCGCCCGCGGACGCAGGCGACCGAACGCCTCCTGACCGCGCTGGGCAACCGGGCCGGGTGGGCCCGGCACGACGTCTATCTGGCCGGTCCTCCCGAGCTCGTCGAGGAGGTCTGCGAGACGCTTCCCGCCCTCGGCACACCACTGGAGCGGATCTTCCACGACGTGCCGGGACCGGCCGGGCAGCCCCGGCCGCTGGGGGCCGCGGAGTGGCTGCTCGGCCGCCCACGGCCGAGCTGGCACAACCCGTCGGGCCGCACGGCCCGGACGTGACTGCGGCCGGGCGGCGCCGCGGCCGGGACACGACCGGGGCCCGGGCGTGCCCCGCCGGGACGTGGCACGTGACTTCGATCCGGACGTGCCCAAGCCGGCATGTGACTCCGATCCGGACGTGCCCCAGCCGGGACGCGGCGCGGATCCTTACGTGCCCAAGCCGGCACGCGGCGCGGATCCTTACGTGCCCAAGCCGGCACGCGACTTCGATCCGGGCGTGCCCACGCCGGCACGTGACTTCGATCCGGACGTGTCCCGGCCCAGACGTAGCCGGGGCCCGGATGGGACCGTGGCCCGGTGCGGGCCGGTGGGTCAGTCGGCGTCCGGGGCGGAGCCCTCGGCCGTGCGGATCGCGTCGCGGTAGGCGCGTGCCGCCGCCCGCAGCGCCGCCTCCGGGTCGACTCCCTCGGCCTCGGCGCGCGCGGCGACGGCCAGCAGCTCGTACCCCACGCCCTCGCCGCGCGGCAGCTCGACGTCGAGGCCCGCCGTGCGCACCCTGGAGACCAGCTTCGTGGCGAGCGCCAGTCCCGGCTGTCCCAGGGGCACCCCCTCGGTCACGGACGACCGCTGCTTCTCCACCGCCTTGGTGCGCAGCCAGTGCTCCTTGACCTCCTCCGGCGTCGTGGCCGTCTCCTCGCCGAACACGTGCGGATGACGGTGGATCAGCTTGGCGACGATGCCGCCGGCCACGTCGTCGATGGAGAAGGGCTCGGAGCCGTCCTCCGGCCGGCCCTCCTGCGCGATACGGGCGTGGAAGACGACCTGGAGGAGGACGTCGCCGAGCTCCTCGCGCAGCTCGTCGCGGTCACCCGCCTCGATCGCCTCGACGAGTTCGTACGCCTCCTCGATGCCGTACTTGGCGAGGCCCTCGTGGGTCTGCCGGGACGACCAGGGGCACTCGGCACGAATGCGGTCCATGACCTGGACGAGGTCGAGCAGTCGCGCGCCCGGCAGGTCGTACGAGGCGGGCAGCAGCTCCAGGTCCGGCATCCGTATGCGGCCGGAGCCGGCCAGCCGGGCGAGGCCGTCGGTGAGCCGCGGCTCCCCCTCGCCGGTGGCGACGACGACCACGGTGCGGCCGCCGGCGCAGGCGTCGACGAGGTCCTGCGCGGTCGGGGCTCCTTCGTCGACGGTGACGCCGGCGTCGCGCAGATACGGCAGCTGGGGATGCGTGCCGTCGGCGCAGACGACCTGGTCGGCGTCGCGCAGCACCTGCCAGGCGGGCCAGGACAGCAGGCCGGGCGCCACCCGGTGGCTGGTGGTGAGCAGGACGACACGGCCCGGGTCGGGGGCGGCCGTGCCGTCGGCGGCGGCCGGGTCGCCTTCGGGGTCGGGAGCGGTCGGGGCGCCGTCGAAGCTGCTGGTTGCGTTCACCCCTCGAACGTAACCCACGCCTCCGACGGCCCGGACGGTTGTCCACAGGCTGTGGGCGGCCGTACGGCAGGCGTTCGCGAGCCGTACGGCCGAGCCGCCCGGGTGCCCGGCGCCACCGCCTCCGGGCCCGCGGCGCGGCCCGGCACCGGCGCGGCCCGGCACCGGCGCGGCCCGGCGCCGGCGCGTCCGGGCCGGCGGGCCGCTACGCGGTCTGCTGGGTGCCCGCCGCGGTGACCTCGCGCAGCCAGGGCGTCTTCGCGTCGACGCGGCTGCTCTTCTGGACGTCCCAGGCGCCGTAGCGCGGGTTCAGGTCGACGTCGAGCTGCTTGGAGGCGGCCGACATCGCCTTCCAGAACGCGGCCTTGCCCTCGGCGGTGTTCATGTCGGCACCGAGGGCGGAGGCCAGCTTCTGGGCCTCGATCTCGGTGCGCAGGCTGTCCTCCAGGCGCTGCGGGGCCACCCCGTACTGCTGGAGCCAGGCCGTCTCCAGGGCCTTCGCGCCGCCCGCCTGCTGTTCGAGGGCCGTGCGCATCTGCTGGGTGTCCTTGCGGGTCACGGTCACGCCTGCGTTCTTCGCGGCACGGTCGAGGACCCGGTCGAGGACCATGCTGTGCAGGGTGTCGCGGGTGAGGCTGCCGGTCTTCGCGACGGCCTGCTCGTACTGGGCGTCGTCCTGGGTGGCGGCCCGCTGCGCGTCGCGCACCTCGTTCACCCGGCTCTCCAGCTGCGCGACGGTGATCCGCTGGCCGCCGACGACGGCGGCCGCGCCCGGATGGGCGTCGCCACCGCACGCGGTGAGCAGGGGTGCCGCGGCGACGATCGCGGCGGAGAGGACGAGCGCGGTGCGACGGCGGCGGTGCAAGGAAGCCTCCCGAGGAGATTGTGCGACGGTGCACAAAGTCTTGCGGTGATCGATGGTAGGCAGTGGCCCAGCTCTCGGCCACCCTTTCGACCAACGATTCGCCCGGCCTTCGGGCACCGTCGCACTCTCACACGGGCATCACGCGTCACACGGTTGTCAGCCGGTGATCGCCACCGGCGCGTCCCACACGTCCCGGTCCACGGTGATCGTGCAACCGCCCCGGGACTCGGCGCTGTTCACAAACTTCGGCCGAGGCGGCGCAAAGAGTGCGATGCGGTTTCAGCCCCGGACCTGGCCCAGCCACTGCAAGGTGCGGCGGATCTCCGCCACCATCGGATGCCCGGACCCGCGCAGCCGCTCCACGTCGTGCAGCAGCCGCGCCAGCGTGTCGTGGGCGGCACCCCGGTCGCCGAGGGCGAGCAGCAGGTGGCCGATGCGGCGGCGCACCTCCAGGGAGATCTCCGGGTCGCCGGCGACGTACTGGTTCTCGTAGTACGGCAGCAGGGCGCGGTACTCCGCGAGCGCGGCGGCGGGTTCACCGAGCTGCTCCAGGCACTGCGCGGCCTCGTAGCGGAAGCGCAGCGACTGCGGGTCGGCCTGGCCGGCCTCGGCGGCCCGCTCGTCGGCGAGACGGCGCAGCTCGGGCAGGGCCCGCCGGTACTGGCCGTCGTCCATCAGCGTGGCCGCGTACTGCTTGCGCAGGGTCCGCACGACGGGCGAGTGCTCCCCGTGCTCGGCTGCGGCGGCAGGAAGGATCGACCCGAGGATGTCCACGGCCTGCGTGATCCGCCCCTCGCCCAGCAGCCGCTTCACCTCGTCCACGGCACCCGCGACATCGGCCCGCTCCACGGCGGGCGGGGCCTGCGGCTGCGGCTGCGGTGCCGGGATGCGCGCCCGGTCCGGCCACGGCGCGTGCGGGCGCAGGAAGGGGCGGGTGGGGTCGAGCGGGGCGCCGGTGGGCATACCGCGCGCGGGCAGCAACGGCAGCAGCTGCTCGTACGTCTCCTGCGCCGAACCCGGCCTGTGCTGCGGGTCCTTGGACAGCAGCCGCAGCACGAGGCTCTCCAGGGCGGGCGGCACCTCGGGGCGCAGCCGGCGCACCGGGAGCGGCGGCTCGTAGAGGTGCCGGTGCAGCACGCCGAGCGCCGTCGAACCCGAGAACGGCACGTCCCCGCTGAGCAGTTCGTGCAGCAGCACCCCCAGCGCGTACAGGTCCGTGTACGGGCCGACGGCGCCGCCCATCGCCTGCTCGGGGGCCATGTAGGCGGGGCTGCCGATGGGCGAGCCGGTGTGCGTCAGCCGCGTGGTGTCGGTGTCCATGACGGACGCGACGCCCAGGTCGAGGACGGTGACCGTGCCGTCCTGCTTGACCATCACGTTCCGCGGTTTCAGGTCGCGGTGCACGATCGGGACGGCGTGCACCGCGGACAGCACGGCGCACAGCTGCGCCGCGACCGCGACGGCCCACTGCCACGGGTAGGGGTCGTGCTCGGCGAGGTGGTCGGAGAGGTCGGCCCCGTCGACGTACTGCATGACGAGGAACAGCTCCTCGCCCTCGCTGCCCGCGTCGTGGACCGTGACCAGACCGGGGTGGTCGACCTGCGCCGTGACCCGGCACTCGCGCACGAAGCGGCGGCGCAGCTCGTCGGCCTCCTGGCCCGCGACCTTGTCAGGCCGCAGGAGCTTCACCGCCACCCGCCGGTCCAGACGCTGGTCGTAGGCCGTCCACACCTGGCCCATGCCGCCCTGTCCGATCAGCGTGGACAGCTCGTACCGGTCCGCGACCACACGTCCTGTCGCCACGCTCACCCGCGGTCCCTGCCGTCCCTGCCGTCGTCCTGATGTCCGTCGTGCTTGCGCAGATAGTCACTGAGCTCGTCGAGCTCGGCCCGCACCTGGTCGATCCGCGCGGGCGCGTGCCGCTGGGGCGGCGCCGTCGTCGCGGGCGGCGGCGTCGTCGCGGGCATCGGCGGCCGCGTGTGCGGGCCCTGGTTCTGCGGAACCGTCGTGGCGGTGTACGGAGACTGTGGATATCCGTACGCCTGCGGCGGGGGCTGGTGCGGTACGAAGCCCGGGAAGCGGAGCTGGTGGAAGTGGCGTATGTCCGCCGCCAGGTAGTACGCGATCTCGGCGACCAGCGAGCCGAGGAGCACCGCCATGCCCGTCCAGCCGCCCGGCGTGTGGACCTCCTCGCCGGGCTCGGTGCCCAGCAGGACGAGGCTGAGGACCAGAGCCGCGATCGAGGCGACGAACAGCCCCCAGTCGACCGACTTCCGCGTCACGATCGCCAGGCGCAGCATCATCGTCCAGGCCAGCAGGCCGAGGGTGAACACGGAGATCACCACGAAGAACACGCGCAGGAAGACCAGCCACCCGGTGGGGGGTGGTGATTTCACCGGCTGCGCCTGGCCGTGGCCTTGCATGGCTGCTCCTGGAGGCCTGATGAGGACGGACGTACGAGTTCGGAGTCCGAGCGTATAGGCCGACAAGGACAACCGGTTACGGGTTGCGCCGAACCGTTGTCGTGCTGATCACTTCGCGCCGTCCCGCGGCACCCGCGCAGGCCACGACGGAAGTCCCCGTTCCGTCGGCCCGCCGTGCCCGGACCGCCCGTCCGCCTGCCCGGACCGGCCATCGGATGTACCCGAACCGCCCGTCCGCGGAGGCCGGCCCGCGAGCGGAGCCGATGAAACCCCTTGTGCGGAGCGGCCCCACCGCGTGCGCCGGCCCGCCCCTCCCCGTGCCGGAATCCGTCGCGCCGTCAGGCCGTCGGGCCGTCGGGCCGTCCGTCGGGCCGTCCGTCAGGCCGTCAGCCCGTCAGCCCGGCGCGACCGTCCCGTCCGTCAGGCCGTCGTACATGCCGCGCACCAGTTGCTCGCCGAGCCGGCCCGCGCGCCGCAGCGCGTCCTCGAACTCGGCCAGCGCGCGGAAGCGTTCCCCGTAGCGGCGCTGCTCGTCGAGCGGCAGCCGGGGCACCTGGAGGCGGCGCACGTCCAGCCGGGTCGCGGTGGACGCGTAGCTGCTGGCCTGCCGGTTGTTGGCCGTGCCGCGCAGGAAGCCGGCCAGGAACCACGGGTCGAGCGCGGCCGGGTCGGGCCGCAGCAGCGTGAGGTTGCGCCCCAGGGCGGCGCCCGCCGTGCGTTCGTCCACCACGCGCGCGACGGACCCTCCGCCGAGCACGGGCACGACGACGTCCCCCGCCTCGACCAGCACGGCTTCCTCCTCGCCCTCCGGCAGCGTCCCGGACGGGTCGGTTCCGGCGAGCACGTCATGGTCGGTGAGCACCGGCACGCGCGCGGGCGCGCCGTTACCTCCCGTACGCAGCACCAGCGCACCTCCGCGGGCGAGTTCGCCGACGGTGATGAGGGGCCAGCGTGCGGGCTGGGCACCCTGGGCCTCCGGGGGCGTCAGGTCGGCGGTGAGCCGCAGGGTCTCGCCGAGCCGTTCCCGCACGTCGACCAGCTGCTCGCTGCCGCCGCCCGATGCGGCCGGCGGCAGATGGCGGGCCGGCGCCAGGTCGACGTCGTCGTCGAGGAGTTCGATGACGGGTACCGCACGGCTGAACCCCGGCTCCTCCCGCACAGTGCCGGTGCGCTCGAAGGGCCGCCACGCGTCGAGCACCGCCGTCCGCACGGCCCGCCAGTCCACGCCGGCCCGCCCGTCGCCGGCCGGCGCACCGGCGTCCACCAGCAGCAACTCGGGCTGCGCGGGCGCCTTCTCGGGACGGCGCAGCACCCACACGTGGAGCGGGATGTTGTACGGGGGCGCCGCGCCGACCGGCAGGGCGATCACCGCGCGCAGCGCCCCGCGGCGCAGCAGGTCGGCGCGGATACGGCGGCCCGACCGGCGGGAGGCCGCGGCCGGGGGCATCAGCAGCACCGCGCTGCCGCCGTCCTTGAGGTGGGCCAGCGCGTGCTGCACCCAGGCCAGCTCCGACTCCGTACGGGCGGGGAAGCCGTACTCCCAGCGGGCGTCGTAGGCGAGTTCGTCGTGCCCCCAGTTGCGCTCGTTGAACGGCGGGTGGCACAGGACGGCGTCGGCCCCGAGCGCGGGGTGCGCGTCGGCACGCAGGCTGTCCCCCGAGGTGGTGCGGACGGTGGCCTTCCCCTGGAGGGCGAGCCTCAGCGCGGACAGCGCCGCCAGTTCGGGCGCGCTGTCCTGCCCGTACAGCTCCTGGTCCGGCCTCGGCGCCATGGCCCGCAGCAGCGCGCCGGTGCCGCACGCGGGATCGAACGCCGTACGGGCCGGTCCCGCGAGCTCCGCCATCAGCGAGGCGAGGTCGCCCGGAGTGAGCGTGTACTGGCGCGGGTTGGCGTCCAGGTGCCGCCCCAGCAGGAACTCGTACGTCTGCCGCGCGCCCAGCTCGGCGGCGAGCTCGGCGGCACCGCGCAGGAGCGGGGCCGAGGGCAGCAGTTCGGGACCGGTCGGGGTGTGCACGGCGCGGTCGCGGGGCGCGCCGAAGCGGGGGGTGACGACCTGTTCGAGCGCGGCGGGCAGCAGTGCGGCGAGGCGCTCGTCGGAGCCCGCGCTCAGCTCCAGCCAGTCGGTGGGCCGGTCGTGGATGAGCAGCAGGACGCAGCCGGCGTGCACGAGGGCGGTGACCGGGCCCTGCGGGTGTCCGGCGAGCTGCTGCCAGACGCGTTCGCGCAGCGGGACCTCGGCGAGCTTGCCCTGCTCGCGCAGCCACGCCTCGACCTCGGCGAGCGCGAAGGAGGGGCTGGTCTCGGTGCCGCCGACGGGCTTGGGGAAGTCGGCGTGGCGCCGCCGCCAGTTGCTGACGGCGGCGCGGCCGACCCCGGCGAGCCGCGCGATCCCGGCAGCGGTCACCTCTGTCGCGTTGTCCTGCACCCGCCGGCTCCCCTCGTTCTGGTCTGTCGCGCCCGGGCCACGCGGCCCCTCGCCCTGTGCACCCCTGCGGCCCCGGTCTTCGCGGCTCTGGTCCGTGAAGCGTCCTCGCCTGTGACGCCGAGCATACCGGCGTGCGCAAGATCTATCCCTTCACAGGCGTGTACACAACCTTTCTCGTGAACCGTGTTGACTCGGTTCACACAGTCTGTTGTTATTGACCCATCGAACGGACGGGCCGCCGGAACGCACCGGCAACTCCGTGCGTTCGGAAGATCTGTTCACAGCCAGGGGAGGGCGCAGTCATGGGCATCAAGGTCAAGGTGGGTCTGGGGGCCGTGGTCGGCATCGTCGTCATCGGTGCCGTGTCGGCGAACGCCGGCAACAGCGACAACGACAACGAATCCAGCAACAAGGGCAAGGACACCTCCGCCTCCGCCGACCGCGAGTCCGGCAAGAAGGCCGACAGCAGAACGAGCGACAAGACGAAGAAGACCGACAAGACGGCCGAGAAGAAGGCCGCCTTCGACGGCGACGGAGACTTCCAGGTCGGCTCCGACATCAAGCCCGGCACCTACCGCACCACCGGCAACGACGACGGCATGTGCTACTGGGAGCGCGCCAAGGACGCCTCGGGCGAAATGGACTCCCTCATCGCCAACGACAACGTCACCGGAACCAGCTACGTCACCATCAAGGCCGGCGACAAGCTCTTCAAGACCAGCAGCTGCAACGACTGGGAAGCCGTCGCCGCCAAGCCGTCCGGCTCACCCGCCACCCAGATCAAGGGCGACGGCGGCATGTTCCGCATCGGCGCGGACATCGCCCCCGGCACCTACAAGTCCACCGGCAACGAGGACGACGGCTGCTACTGGGAGCGCGACAAGGACGCCACGCACTCCATGAACTCCATCGTGGCCAACAACAACGTCACCGGCACGGCCGTCGTCACCATCAGCGCCAACGACAGCTACTTCAAGACCACCGGCTGCGGGGACTGGAAGAAGACGGGCTGACACCAGCCGCCCGCCGCCGTCCTCGCCCTCCCCCCACACCTCTTCACCACCTCACACCAAGGAACGCTCATGCGTCGCACCGCACTTGCCGCACTCTGCCTCGCCGCCGCGGCCACCGCGGGCCTCACCGGCTGCCTGCCCGGAGAGACGAAGGCGGACAGCAAGCCGAAAGGCCCCTTCGCCGGCCTCACCGGCGGCGAGATCGCCGACCGGGCCGTCAAGGCCACCACAGGCGCCACCTCGCTCCGCATGAAGGGTGACATCCCCGACGACGAGGACGGCGGCACGATCCGCATCGACATGGCCCTCGACAAGAAGGGCCGGTGCGCCGGCACCATGAGCATGAACGGCCAGGGCAAGGCCGACCTCATCAAGACCGGCGACACCATCTACATGAAGTACGACGAGAAGTTCCTGCGCGCCCAGGACGAGGGCCAGCCCAAGTCCGAGACCGACGGAGTGGTGGAACTGCTCGCCGACAAGTGGACCAAGATGGCCGCCACCGGCTCCGACGCCAAGGACATGGCCGGCTTCTGCGACCTCGACAGCGTCCTCGCCGGCGCGGAGGACGTGAACTCCGACGCCACCCGCGGCAAGACCACCACCGTCGACGGCACCCCGGCGATCATCCTCCACGAGAAGGACGGCAAGGACCGCTACACCCTCTACGTCGCCACCGAGGGCAAGCCGTACCTGCTGCGCGTCGACAGCACCTCCGCCAAGGACCCGGGCACGATCACCTTCAGCGACTACGACAAGCCCGTCCCCGCGCAGAAGCCCGCCGGCAGGATCCTCGACCTGGACAAGCTGTCCGGCTGACCCACCCCGGAACCACGCCGTACGTCGAGCTCACAGGGTGTGCCGCACCCACACATTGGGCTCGACGTACACGGCGTATCCGCGCGCTGGTTCACAGTGCACCGGCACCAGCGCGCCCGGCACCTCGACGAGGCCCGCCGAGTCGAGAGGCAGCCCCGTCCAGCCACGCCACTCCTGCAGCGACGCCGCCACCGTCATCGACGCCGGCGCCACCGCCTCGACGACACCGCCCGCCCGGACATGGACACGCAGCCACGGATCGTGCGGCAGCCCGTCGGCACGCTCCCGGAACGCGTACTCCTCCATCGGCGCACGCGGCTCCAGATGCTTGGCACTTGGACGCACGGGCGCGACGACCTCACCGAAACCGTGCGCCCGGGCGTTGTCCCGCATCGCGGAGAGCATCCGCGCCGACAGCCCGCCACCCTGCGCCTGCGGGGCGACGACGATCGAGACAGCCCCGACCGTGTCCGGCGGTGTACCACGCCGCAGATCCGCGAACGCCCAGGACAACATCTCGTCCCAGCCGCGCGCGGGCAGTTCGCCCCGCTCCTCGTCCGCGAGAGCGAACGGCACGCTGTACGCGTGCGCCACCACACGTCCGTGCTCGTCCTCGGCGAACAGCACGTACTGCGGCAGCTCGGTGGCGATCCGCCCGTAGTGCGAGTTGCCCACCGGGTCGTGCAGCAGGAACTCCGGCCAACTGTTGGCCATCCTCACCACCTGCCCGAGCATCTCGGGACGTTCGGCAAGACTCGACACCTTCAGCTCCATGCCCGTCACCGTAGGCGTCGGTCCGACGCGGCGAAACGGATTTCACGCCTGACATCGGGCACCCGGGGGTGTGGGGTGTTCCGGGGGGCTGAGCGCTCCCGGCGGCGGCAGGGCAGGGCGTGCCCTGGAGGGGCAGGGCAGGGCGTTCCCGGGCGCGACGGGCAGATACGGACCGGCGCCTGGGACGTCAGTTCGCGTGGAAGCGTGCCGGTGCGCTCGTCGGGTTGCCGCCCGAAGGAAGCTTCTGACCGGGGCAGCCGGAGAGGACCTTCTTCATCGCCGCCTTCTCGGCACTCGTCACCCACAGCTGGTACTTCTTCTTCACCGCGACCTGCGCGGCGACATACGTACACCGGTACGCCTTGTCGGGCGGCAGCCAGGTCGCGGTGTCACCGTCGCCCTTGCTGCGGTTGGCACTCGCGCCCACGGCACGCAGATTCAGCGGGTCGTTGGCCAGCGCGATCCGCTTGCTCGCGTCCCAGTACTTGGCGCCCTTCTGCCAGGCGTCCGAGAGCGCGACCAAGTGATCTATGTCGACCAGGCTGCGGCCGCGGGCGAACTTCACGTCCTGCCCGCCGTACGGGTCGGGGGTGAGGAGCCCGGACGACACCTTGCACGTGCCGTCGCTGAACTTCACGTCCTTCAGATCCCGCTTGAGGATGTCGTCCCGGGTGTCGCACCGGTTGGAGTCCGTGTCGGCCCAGGCCGTGCCGAACCGCTCCCGGCTGTATCCCGTCTTGGGTGCTCGCCCTTTGACCGTCAGCGAGTCCACGGCGGCGAGAGCCGGACCACCGGCCGCCGTCCCCTTCGCCCCCGGCGAGTCCTCGGCCCCCGTACGGCAGCCGGCGACACCGGTCCCCACGGCGAACATCATCAGTGCGGCCGCGACCGCCCCACCCCTCAGACGCACCACGACACCCCTCCCCGAGCTCCCCGGATCCACCCCTGACGGGCGCGTTCTCCCAGTGCCCACCGTAGCCGCCGATGCTCCTCTCCCATACCTGCCCCCAACGGGCAATCGGTGCACGCCGGGCGTATCGTCGGTGGTGAGTCACCTCGGGAAGGAGCTCTGGATGGGCATCTTCGACAGGTTCAGGGGCCACGGACAGGACAAGGCCAAGGAAATGTCCGACGTGGCGGAGAAGAAGGTCAACGAGAAGACGGGCGACAAGTACACGGACCAGGTCGACGACGCGCAGCAGAGGATCGAAGGCGCGGCAGGCCTGAAGCGTGACCGCCCCGACCAGCCGTAACGCCAACGCCGAGGACTCAAGAAGCCCAGCGCCGGCCGCATCGACTGAACCCCCGCAACCAGAGCCGTCCGCCGAGACCGACACATGAGGTCGGCGGGCGGCTTTCGGTGCGGGAGGGGGTGTCCGGCGCCGCGGGAGGGGTCGTCCGGCGCCCTTTTCTCTGCCCATCGGGGCCCCTCCCCTCCCCTCCCCCTCCCCTCCCCCTCCCCTCCCCCTCCCCCCTGTGTTGCTGAGTGCCTGACGGGCGTGCCCGGAGAAGGTCACACCTTGCCGATGCCCAGGGTCGTCTCCGACGGGAGCAGGCCCGAGCCGAGTGCCGCGACCCAGAACTCGCCGAGCAGGTCGGCGAGATGGGCGGCGCCGTCCGGGCCGAGCGCGCGCCAGGGTGCGGCGGCGAGTTCGTCGGTGTGCTGTTCGACCTGGCGCCGCAGTTCGCGGCCTGCGGGTGTGGCGGTGCCGTCTTCGTCCACCAGGCCCCGGGCGGTGAGGCGTTCGCGGGCGTCGGTCCATTCCTCCTGGCTCCAGCCGCGGCTCTCGAAGCGTTCCACGGAGGCCGCGCCTATCGCCGCGAAGGAGACGAGGGCTTCGACGGGGTCGAGGCCGGCGACGAGGAGTGCCGCGAGGTGGCCGTCGCCCCGGTGTTCGCGCAGGATCGTCGCCGCGTGCCACAACTGGAGGTGGGGGGCCTCGGGCCAGGCGGATTCGGCGTTGGCCGCGGCGAGTGGGCGGCCCGCGGTGTTCGCGGCTTCCGCGGCGCGGCGGGCGAGTGCGGCCGCCTCGGCGAGTTCGGGGGAGGTGATGCGGTCTCCGAATATCGCGCGGTAGGTGCGGTCGACGGCGCGCTCTCGGGCGTCCAGGACCTGCTGCGGACTCGCGGTCCGCCAGGCGGACTTCATGTGTTCGGCGACCATGCGTGGGCTGAAGCTGTAGAAGGCGGAGGTGACGCGTTCGCTGCCGGCGGCGCCCAACGGGGCTGCGCGGTAGGGGAAGTAGCTCGGCCAGCGTTCCTTGGTGTCGTAGCCGAGGGTCGCGGCTTCCTCGAAGGTCTCCGGTGCGTAGTAGAAGACGGCGTGGAGGGGTTCGAGGAGGTGCCAGAGCTGGCGCACCCGTCCGAGCTCGACGTCCGTGCCGGCGCCCGCCTGGGCGGTTCCTTCGGTCCTACTGGTTCCGCTGGTCGTGCTGACGCTCTCCGACATGACTCATCCCCTCGTCACGGTCCGGCTCGATGCGTAACTTGACACTGGCTAGATTGCCGGAGGAGGGGGAACTTGTCAATGCCTAGATTCCGCGTAGGCTCTTGAGCATGGCCGAGACCAGGAAGAACAGCGGGACGAGCAGGACCGTCGGCCCCGACGGAGCCGACGGAGCCGACACGGCGGCAGGGGCGACCGGGGCCGCCGGTACCGCGCCGACCACCAGGGCCGCCAAGACCACCAGGACCGCCGAGACCACGGGGGACTCCGGGGACACCGGGCCCCAACGCCCGTACCATCACGGCGATCTGCGCCGCGCGATCCTGCGGGCGGCGCTCGACGCCATCGCCGCCGACGGGCCGTCCGCACTGAGCCTGCGCGACCTGGCCCGCAGGGCGGGTGTCTCGCACGCGGCCCCTGCCCACCACTTCAAGGACCGCACGGGCCTGCTGACGGCGATCGCCGCGGAGGGGTACGAGCTGCTCGCGGCCGCGCTCGCCGACGCCGACGACCTGCGGGACGCCGGCGTCCGCTACGTGCGCTTCGCGCGGGAGCACCCGGCCTGCTTCCAGGTCATGTTCTCCCCGGAGCTGCTGCGGGCGAACGACCTGGAGCTGACGACGGCCAGGACCCTCGCGGGCGAGCGGCTGCGCAGTGCCGTCTCCGCCGTGCCGCAGGAGGGCCGGGGCCCCGACAGTCGCCTCGCCGGGGTCGCGGCCTGGTCACTGGCCCACGGCTTCGCGACGCTGCTCCTCAGTCACAACCTGGACGGGCCGGTGGGCGAGCAGGACCCGGACGAGGTGTTCCGCGCGCTCACCGGGATGCTGTTCCAGTCACGACCGCGCGAGGACGGGCCGGCTTCACCACAGCGGCCCCGGCCGTAGGAGCCCCGGGCCCAGAGGCACCGGGGCCAGGCGCACCGACCGTACGCCCACGGGTCCGGGCGCGCCCGCCGCAGACCCGGCGCCGCCACAGGGGTGCCTGCCGAGCCACGTCCGAGTCGGCCCGCCGCAGGTGTCACGGCCGCAGGCACCCCGGACCGGCGGTCCCGCCCGGCCGTGGCGCCCGCGGCCCGTACGCCACCGGGCCCGTACGCTCCCGCGGCCCCCTACGACCCGAGGACCGACGCCAGGAACTCGCCCGTCCACCCGAGGAGTTCGCGTCCGACCAGCGGCTTGCCGCCGACCTTCGCGGTCTTGGGGCGGGGCACCAGGATCTGGTGGACGGCCGGCTTGATGACCGTCCCGGGATAGAGCCGCTTCAGCCGCAGTTCCTGCGACTCGCGCAACTCCACCGGGGCGAAACGGATGTTGTTGCCCTGCAGGACGATCTCGCCGACCTCGCACGCCCGCGCGAGCATGCGCAGGCCGGCCACGAGGAGCAGGTTCTCGACGGGCTCGGGCAGCTTGCCGTAGCGGTCGACGAGTTCCTCGCGGACGGCCTTGATGTCCTCCTCCGAGTTGGCGGAGGCGATGGAGCGGTACGCCTGGAGGCGCAGCCGCTCACCGGGCGCGTAGTCGTGGGGGACGTGCGCGTCGACGGGGAGCTCGATCTTGACCTCCAGGGGCGGCTCCTCCTCGACACCGCCTTCCAGGGAGGCCCGGTAGTCGGCGACGGCCTCGCCGACCATGCGGACGTACAGGTCGAAGCCGACGCCGGCGATGTGGCCGGACTGCTCGCCGCCGAGGAGGTTGCCCGCGCCGCGGATCTCCAGGTCCTTCATCGCCACATACATGCCGGCGCCCATCTCGGTGTGCTGGGCGATGGTGGCGAGGCGCTCGTGGGCGGTCTCGGTGAGCGGCTTCTCCGGCGGGTAGAGGAAGTAGGCGTAGCCGCGTTCCCTGCCACGGCCGACGCGGCCGCGCAGCTGGTGCAGCTGGGAGAGGCCGAAGTTGTCGCCGCGCTCCACGATCAGCGTGTTGGCGTTCGAGATGTCGATGCCGGACTCGACGATCGTCGTGGAGACGAGCACGTCGTACTTCTTCTCCCAGAAGTCGACGACGACCTGTTCCAGGGTCTGTTCGGACATCTGGCCGTGGGCGGTCGCGATGCGCGCCTCGGGGATGATCTCGCGCAGCCGGGCGGCGGCGCGGTCGATCGACTCGACGCGGTTGTGGATGTAGAAGACCTGGCCCTCGCGCAGCAGTTCGCGGCGGACGGCGGCGCCGATCTGCTTCTCCTCGTAGGGGCCGACGAAGGTGAGGACGGGGTGGCGTTCCTCGGGCGGGGTGGTGATCGTGGACATCTCGCGGATGCCGGTGACCGCCATCTCCAGGGTCCTGGGGATGGGGGTCGCGGACATGGTCAGTACGTCCACGTTCGCGCGGAGCTTCTTGAGCTGTTCCTTGTGCTCGACGCCGAAGCGCTGCTCCTCGTCGACGACGACGAGGCCGAGGTCCTTGAACTTGGTCTCCGACGAGAACAGGCGGTGGGTGCCGATGACGACGTCGACGGAGCCCTCCCGCAGGCCTTCGAGGACGGCCTTGGCCTCCGAGTCGGTCTGGAAGCGGCTGAGTGCCCGCACGTTGACGGGGAACTGCGAGTAGCGCTCGGAGAACGTGCCGAAGTGCTGCTGCACCAGGAGCGTCGTGGGCACGAGGACGGCGACCTGCTTGCCGTCCTGGACCGCCTTGAAGGCGGCGCGCACGGCGATCTCCGTCTTGCCGTAGCCGACGTCGCCGCAGATCAGGCGGTCCATGGGGACCGTCTTCTCCATGTCGTCCTTGACCTCGGCGATCGTGGTCAGCTGGTCGGGGGTCTCCGCGTACGGGAAGGCGTCCTCCAGTTCGCGCTGCCACGGGGTGTCGGTGCCGAAGGCGTGTCCCGGGGCCGCCATGCGGGCGCTGTAGAGCTTGATGAGGTCGGCGGCGATCTCCTTGACGGCCTTCTTGGCGCGGGCCTTGGTCTTGGTCCAGTCGGCGCCGCCCAGGCGGTGCAGGGTGGGTGCTTCGCCGCCGACGTACTTGGTGATCTGTTCGAGCTGGTCGGTGGGGATGTAGAGGCGGTCGCCGGGCTGGCCGCGCTTGGCGGGGGCGTACTCGACGACGAGGTACTCGCGGGTGGCGCCCTGGACGGTGCGCTGCACCATCTCGATGTAGCGGCCGACGCCGTGCTGCTCGTGGACGATGTAGTCGCCGGCTTCGAGGGTGAGTGGGTCGATGGTCTTGCGGCGGCGGGCGGGCATGCGCGCGCCGTCCTTGCCGGCCGCCTTCTGTCCGGAGAGGTCGGTCTCGGTGAGGACGGCGAGTCTGAGCGCGGGGTCGACGAAGCCGTAGTCGATGGAACCGCAGGAGACGTGGACCAGGGACGGGCTGATGTCGGTCAGCTCGGTGTCGAGGCGGGCGGCGATGCCTTCGCCGCCGAGGACCTCGACGGTGCGGGCGGCGGGGCCGTGGGCCTCGGTGACGAACACGGTGCGCCAGCCGTCGGCGAGCCAGCCCTTGGTGTCGGCGAGGGCGCGGGCGGTGTCGCCGCGGTAGGTCTCGGGGGCGTGCATGCCCAGCTTGAGGGTGTCCGCGTCGAGTTCCTCGTCGGCGGCGAACGGGGACACCGACCACCACATCATGTCCAGTTCACGGGCGCGGTCCCGTACGTCGGCGATGGACCACAGGGATGCGGCGCCGACGTCGATGGGGGCCTCGCCGCCGCCGGCCGTCGCCGCCCAGGACGCCTGGAGGAACTCCTGGGACGTGGCCACGAGGTCGGCGGCCCGGGTCCGGACGCGCTCCGGGTCGCAGACGACGGCCATGGAGCCCTCGGGCAGCACGTCGAGGAGGAGCTCCATGTCGTCGACGAGGACGGGGGCGAGGGATTCCATGCCCTCCACCGCGATGCCCTCGGCGATCTTGCCGAGGAGTTCGGCGAGCTCGGGGTGCGCCTCGGCGAGGGCCGCGGCGCGCTGCCGTACGTCGTCGGTGAGGAGCAGTTCGCGGCAGGGCGGCGCCCACAGGCCGTGTTCGGCGACTTCGAGGGACCGCTGGTCGGCGACCTTGAAGTAGCGGATCTCCTCGACGTCGTCGCCCCAGAACTCCACGCGCAGCGGGTGTTCCTCGGTGGGCGGGAAGACGTCGAGGATGCCGCCGCGGACGGCGAACTCGCCGCGCTTCTCGACGAGCTCGACCCGAGAGTACGCGGCTGCCGCGAGCGCCTCGACGATGTCGCCGAGGTCCGCGGTCGAGCCGGTGCGCAGGGCGACGGGCTCCAGGTCGCCGAGGCCCTTGACCTGGGGCTGGAGCACGGAGCGCACGGGGGCGACGACGACGGAGACGGGGCCGGTGTCGGGGTCGTCGGTGCGGGGGTGCGCCAGGCGGCGCAGGACGGCGAGGCGGCGGCCCACGGTGTCGCTGCGCGGGGAGAGGCGCTCGTGCGGGAGGGTCTCCCACGAGGGGTACTCCACGACTGTCTCGGACGGCAGGAGGGAGCGCAGGGCGGCGGCGAGGTCCTCGGCC
Organism: Streptomyces sp. NPDC025784; assembly: GCF_055558435.1. Lineage (NCBI taxonomy): Bacteria > Bacillati > Actinomycetota > Actinomycetes > Kitasatosporales > Streptomycetaceae > Streptomyces > Streptomyces sp. NPDC025784. Next base: position 109,345 of record NZ_JBVHMN010000017.1, on the reverse strand, counting down.
TCCCGGCCCGTCGCGGTCACCGCCAGGACGGGGCGGGCGGCGTCGCGGGCGAGGGCCGCGATCGCGAAGGGGCGGGCCGCGGGCGGGCCGACCAGGTCGACGTGCATGCGGTTGCCGTCGGTGGCGGCCTTCACCGCTTCCGCGAGGGCGGTGTCCTTGACGACGGCGTCGAGCAGACCGTGCAGGCTCATGAAGGGCTTCCATCCCAGGGTGGGCAACGCGAAGGGCCCGACACGTGGGACGGGCCGGGGGTCTCCAGCGTACGTCGCCGGGCTGGGCTGTGCCGGGGCTGTGGGCAACGGCCCCGGCGGCGGCCCGGCTCCGCCGGGACGGCGGGGCCTGCCGCAGCGGCGGCCGCGCGGTTGACGCCGGTGCCGTAGTGGCGGCCGGGCTGTGGACGACGGGTCCGGCAGTGGCCTGCCGGGCTGTGGACGACGCCGGTTTCCGGGCCCCGGACGGGGGCCGTTCCGAGCAGCTCGGGGCGCTTCGGCGTGGCCGGTGCCCGTGCCGGGCCCGTGCTCGTGCCGGGCCCGTGCTCGTACCGCTCCGGTGCCCGTGCCGGGCCCGTGCTCGTGCCGGGCCCGTGCTCGTGCCGGCTCCGTGCTCGTACCGCTCCGGTGCCCGTGACGGGCCGGTGCTCGTGCCGGGCCCGTGCTCGTGCCGGGCCCGTGCTCGTACCGCTCCGGTGCCCGTGACGGGCCCGTGCTCGTGCCGGTCCAGTGCTCGTGCCGGCCCGAGTGGTTCTCGCCCCCTCCGCTCCCTCCGCCCCTTCCCGTCCCGCACCCGGGGGCTCCGTCCCCGGACCCCCGGATCGGCCTGGACGGCCTCGTCCTCGAACGCCGGACGGGCTGAGATTCCCCGTTCGCGCCCCGGACCACCGGACCAGCCGAAACCCCCCGTTCGGGAAAGGGCCGAGCCCGGTCAGGAGAGTGGTGTTCTCCGGACCGGGCTCGGCCTCATCCCCCGTGACCCCCGTGCACGGTGGTTGTCGGGTCAGTCGGTGGCGATCGCGTTCAGGACGTTCATCCGGCCCGCGCGGAACGCCGGGATCAGCGCGGCGAACAGGCCCACGAACGCGGAGCCGATGAAGACCCCGATGATGGTCGGCCAGGGAATGTCGAGAACGTTCAGGCCTTCGAGGGCGAGGAGCTTCTGGGCGGTGGCGCCCCAGCCCATGCCCAGGCCCAGGCCCAGGAGTGCGCCGAAGAGGGCGATGACCACGGACTCCAGGCGGATCATGCGGCGCAGCTGGCGGCGGGAGAGGCCGATGGCCCGCATGAGGCCGATCTCCCGGGTGCGCTCCACCACGGACAGGGCGAGGGTGTTCACCACGCCGAGGACGGCGACGATGATCGCGAGGGCCAGCAGGCCGTAGACCATGTTGAGGAGCTGGCCGACCTGGTCCTTCAGTTCCTGCTTGAAGTCCGTCTGGTCGCGCACCTGGTACTGCGGGTACGGCTCCATGGCCTTCTTCAGAGCCGCGTACGCCTCCTTCTCCTGGCCGTCCTTGGCCTTGGCGAACATGATCTCGTTCGGCGGGATGCGGTCCGCGGGCAGGTACTTCTTCATCGTTGCGATGCTGGTGTAGCGGGCCCCCTGGTCGATGGACGTGTCGTCGTCCGTGATCGCGGCGACCTCGAGCTTCGCGGTGGAGCCGTGGTCGAAGGCGACGGTGAGGGTGTCCCCGACCTTGACGTGGTGCTTGGTGGCGTAGTCGGAGCCGACGGACAGGGCGTCCTTGCCGTAGGCGGCCCTCAGCTCGCCGGCGGTGGTCTCGCGGCGCAGGTCGTCCGCGTAGGACGGGTCGGCGGCGGTGATGCCGCTGTCGTCGGTCTTGCCGTCCGGGGAGGTCAGCGTGGCCTTGACGTCCTTGTAGCGGGTGACGTGGGCGAGGCCGGGTGTCGTCTGCATGGCCTTCTCGGCCTGGGGGACGATCCGCTGGTTGCCCTGGACGATGAAGTCCGCGCCGACCGACTTGTCGAGCTCGCTGGTCGCCGAGGCCACCATGGAGGAGCCGACGACGGAGAGACAGGCGACGAGGGCCAGGCCGATCATCAGGGCGGCGCCGGTGGCGCCGGTACGGCGCGGGTTGCGCAGCGCGTTGCGCTCGGCCATGCGTCCGACGGGGCCGAAGGCGCGCAGCAGGACTGCGCTGATCACCCGGACCACTCCGCCGGCGAGCAGCGGGCCGACGATGACGAACCCGATGAGGGTGAGGACCACGCCGGCGCCCAGGACGAGGGAGCCGTCGCTCGCCTTGTCCGCGGTGGCCGCCGCGTAGAGGGCGGCGGCTCCGGCGCCGGTGAGGACCAGGCCGATCAGGCCGCGTACGAGGCCGGCCTTGCCGTCGGCGGGAGTGCCGGCGTCGCGCAGCGCGGCCATCGGGGAGACCTTGCCGGCGCGGCGGGCGGGGAGGTAGGCGGCGAGGACGGTGACGACGATGCCGAGGAGGAGGCCGACGACCGGGGTGGTCGCCTTGACGGTGAGGTCGCGGGTGGACAGTTCCATGCCCATCGACGACATGATCTTCATGAGGCCGACGGCGAGGCCGACGCCCGCGCCGACGCCGAGGATCGAGCCGAACACGCCGAGCAGGGTCGCCTCGACGAGGACGGAGCGGTTGATCTGCTTGCGGGACGAGCCGATCGCCCGCATCAGGCCGATCTCGCGGGTGCGCTGGGCGACCAGCATCGAGAAGGTGTTGATGATCAGGAAGATGCCGACGAGGAAGGCGATACCGGCGAAGCCGAGCATGGCGTACTTGATGACGTCCATGAAGGAGCCGACGTCGCTGCGGTTCTCGTCCGCGGTCTCCTTCTGCGTCTGCACCTTGTAGGTGCCGGCGCCGAGCGTCGCGGTCACGTTCTGCTTGAGGCGCGCGTCGGTGACGCCCGCCGCGGCGGTGACGTTGATGTGGGTGAACCGGCCGGTGGAGCCGAGCAGTTCACGCTGTGCGGTGGCAGTGTCGAAGTAGACGACGGCGGCACCGGGGTTGGTCACCTTGAAGGAGGCGATGCCGACGATCTTCGCCCTGAAGTCGCCGGTGACGGCGATGGTGCGCAGTTCGTCGCCCCTCTTCAGGTGATGCTTGTCGGCGGTGTCGGCGTCGACCATCACCTCGGTCGGTCCGCGCGGGGCACGTCCCTCGGTGATCTCCATCGAACGGAGGTCGTTACGGGTCCAGTTGCCCGCGATCGTCGGGGCGCCGTTGCTGGAGCCCATGTTCTTGTTGTCGCTGTCGACGACGGTGACGTTCATCGAACTGACGGCGCCCTCGGCGGACTTGACGCCGTCCGCCTTCTTCGCCTGCGCGAGCACCGAGGCCGGCATCGAGTCGGGCTTGCCGTTCTGCGGGGTGTCGTCGGACTTGGCGTCCTTCGGCGACACCGTCACGTCGGAGGAGGTGGCCGCGAACAGCTTGTCGAACGTCGTGTTCATCGTGTCCGTGAACACGAGCGTGCCGCAGACGAAGGCCACCGACAGCAGGACCGCCACGGCGGAGAGCGCCATGCGTCCCTTGTGCGCGAAGAAGTTGCGCATCGAGGTCTTCAGGACGGTCATGACGTGCGCCCCCGGGCGTCGAAGTCCTTCATGCGGTCCAGGACCTGGTCGGCGGTCGGCTGGTACATCTCGTCGACGATGCGGCCGTCGGCGAGGTAGAGCACCCGGTCCGCGTACGAGGCGGCCACCGGGTCGTGCGTGACCATCACGATGGTCTGGCCGAGCTCGTCGACCGAGCGGCGCAGGAAGCCCAGTACCTCGGCGCCGGCCCGGGAGTCGAGGTTTCCGGTCGGCTCGTCACCGAAGATGATCTCGGGCCGGGCGGCCAGGGCGCGGGCCACCGCGACGCGCTGCTGCTGGCCGCCGGAGAGCTGGTTGGGCCGGTGCTTGAGGCGGCCGGCGAGCCCGACGGTCTCCACGACCTGGGCCAGCCAGGCCTTGTCGGGCTTGCGGCCCGCGATGTCCATCGGCAACGTGATGTTCTCCAGCGCGCTCAGCGTGGGCAGCAGGTTGAACGCCTGGAAGATGAAGCCGATGCGGTCGCGGCGCAGCTGGGTGAGCTTCTTGTCCTTCAGGCCGGTGATCTCGGTCTCGTCGAGGTGGATCTGGCCGGAGGTGACGGTGTCGAGTCCGGCGAGGCAGTGCATCAGCGTGGACTTGCCGGACCCGGAGGGGCCCATGATGGCGGTGAACTGACCGCGTGCGATGTCCACGTCGATGTGGTCGAGGGCGACGACACGGGTCTCCCCGGACCCGTACGCCTTCACGACCTGCCGCGCCCGCGCGGCAACGGCCGTACGCCCTCCAGTGCCCCCGTGCCTGGGAATGGTCACAGCCGAAGTCACGGTATGTCTCCTATGTCGGTCAGCAGTGGTGTCTGCCGGATCTGGGTGCTGGACGAAGTGCGTCCGGCTACGTCGGTAAGTCTGGTGGTGGCGAGGGCCCCGGCGCTCTGGTGCCCGGCCCAGTCTTCTGCTGGGGAAAACCCCACCCCCGTGGGTGCGGTCCGTACGACCGGACGCGCTCCCCAGCGGCGTAAAGCCAGGTTAAGGACGCATCCCCGCCTGTCTCGTCCTCCGCCGGTACGAACCCTCCCCGACCCCTGGTACGGAGGTACCCCTAGGGGCTCTCCACCCTTCGGTGGACTGTTTCTCGGGGTCAGATCCACCCTCGGGCCCAGTCAGCGTCCACCCTCCCGCGACGTGAGGGTCAAGTGGGAAGCTGTCCGGGGCGGATGGATGCAGGGGGAAAGGAATCCGGGTGGGCCAGGGAGAGACGCAGATACCGGCCGCACGGCCCGCGGGCACGCCGGCCGGCGCACCGGGAAACGGAACGCGCGGGCGCCGCGCCGTGGTCGCCGCCCTGATGCTGGCGATGGCGCTGGCCGCGCTCGACTCCACCATCATCTCCACGGCGGTCCCGCAGATCGTCGCCGACCTCGGCGGCTTCTCCGTGTTCTCCTGGCTGTTCTCCGGCTACCTGCTCGCGGTGACGGTCACGCTGCCCGTCTACGGCAAGCTCTCCGACACCTTCGGCCGCAAACCCGTCCTGGTCGCGGGCTCCGTCCTCTTCCTGGCGGGCTCCCTGCTGTGCGCCACCGCCTGGAACATGGGCGCGCTCATCGCCTTCCGCATCGTGCAGGGCCTGGGCGGCGGTGCCCTGCAGGGCACCGTGCAGACGCTCGCCGCCGACCTCTACCCGCTCCAGGAACGTCCCAGGATCCAGGCGAAGCTGTCCACCGTGTGGGCGACCTCGGCGGTCGCCGGGCCCGCGCTGGGCGGAGTCCTCGCGGCCTACGCCGACTGGCGGTGGATCTTCCTCGTCAACCTGCCGATCGGCGCGCTCGCCCTGTGGCTGATCGTCCGTCACCTGCACGAACCCGTACGCGAACGGGACACCGCGCGACGCCCCCGCATCGACTGGGCGGGTGCCCTCGCCGTCTTCGCCTGCGGCGGTGTCCTGCTCACCGCGCTGGTGCAGGGCGGCGTCGCCTGGGACTGGCTGTCCGCGCCCTCCCTGGCCCTGTTCACCGCCGGCCTCGCCCTGATCGCCGTCGTCGTCGCCGTCGAGCGGCGCGCCGCCGAACCGATCATCCCGGGCTGGGTGTGGCGCCGGCGCACCATCGCCGCGGTGAACCTGGCCCTCGGCGCGCTGGGCCTGCTCATGGTCGCGCCCACCGTCTTCCTGCCCACCTACGCGCAGGCCGTCCTCGGGCTCGCCCCGATCGCCGCGGGCTTCGTGCTCTCGGTGTGGACGCTGAGCTGGCCGGTGTCCGCGGCGCTCAGCCAGCACGTCTACCGGCGCATCGGGTTCCGCAACACCGCGATGCTCGGCATCGGCACGGCGACCCTCCTGCTGCTCGCCTTCCCCTTCCTGCCCTGTCCGGGCGAGCCGTGGCAGCCCGCGCTCCTCATGCTGCTTCTCGGCGGCGCCCTGGGCCTGTTCCAGCTGCCGCTGCTCATCGGCGTCCAGTCCACCGTCGGCTGGGCCGAACGCGGCACGACGACCGCCTCCGTCCTTTTCTGCCGGCAGACCGGACAGACCGTGGGCGCCGCCCTGTTCGGCGCCGTCGCCAACGGGGTGCTCGCCGCGCGGCTCGGCGGCGCGGGCGACCTCGACTCGGTGACCCGCGCGCTGGACTCGGGCGCGCCCGCCGAACACCTGCGGCATGCGGTCGCCGACGCCGTGCACGCCGTCTACCTGGGCGCGGCCTGCGCCGCCGCCCTCGCCTTCCTGGTCGTGCTGTTCGTCGCGCCGCGCCGCTTCCCGGTGCTGAAGCCCCCCACGGAGTGAGGGCCGCCGCGATCCGCTCCCGCGGACGGCCGGTGCGCACGGGCCGCGATCCGCCGCGCGGACGGCAGCCGGTCCACACGGCACGGCGGACCGACCGACCGGCGGACCGACGCACACAACACCGGCACGGCGCCCACACCATCGGCACGGCGCGGGCGACCTGGCTCCCCGGCCCGGCCGGACGGGCCCGCATCCGCTCCCACCAGCGGCAACACGGGCATCAGCGGTGCCTTCGTGTACCCCGAGTCCAGGCACTCACACCCCTGTGAACGCGGGTAACACCCCAGGTCACCGAAGCAAGCGCATACCGACCGCTCAGTTTGGTGAAAGTGCAGCGCATCCGGCATACCTACGAGTAGCGTGCGCTGCTCACCCCCCAGCTCCCTGCGGTCCGCACCGGACCCGAGCCACGCAAGGAGAAACGGGATGCCAGACGCGTTCTCGTCCCCCGAGTACCAGCCGCCTCACCCACGGCCGTTCCCCACACCGGCCGAGCCCCCGTACCAGCCCCGCCACCAACGGCCCCGGTCCGCCCAGCCGCCCACCACCCAGCCGACGTCCCCGCAGCAGCCGCAGTACCCGCCGCACCCGCAGCACACACCGCACCCGAACAGCGTCTCCCCCGCCCACGTCACCTACCCCTGGCAGCCACCGCCGGCCAGACCCGCACCCGAACCCCGGCGCATGCCGCGCCGTCAGGCTCTGGGACACCACAGCGACATCAGACTGCTGCGCGGCGCCTACCGCTGGCAGCGGCGCGTGGCGACCCTGACCGCGCTCGGCTATTTCGTCCTCTTCCTCATCCTGTCCGCGTTCGCCCCGTCCCTGATGACGAACACGGTCTCCGGCGGACTGTCGACCGGACTGCTGCTCGGGCTGCTCCAGGTCCCCGTCACCTGCCTGGCCATCGGACTGTACGAGTACACGGCCCGCCGGACCGTCGACCCGATCGCCGACCGGATCCGCAAGCAGACCGAACTGGACGCGCGGCGGGAGGCGGCCCGATGACCGGCTTCAGCAGTTCCGCACAGGCCATGTCGCTCGTCGCGTTCACCTCGGTGGCCACCATCACGCTCCTGCTGTGCGTGATGACCGGACCCGACCGCGACGACCTCGACGAGTTCTACACCGGATACGGGTCGATGTCGCCGATGCGCAACGGACTCGCCATCGCCGGTGACTACATCTCCGCCGCCACCGTCCTCGGCACCAGCGGCATCATCGCGCTCACCGGCTACGACGGTGTCGTCCTCGCCCTGAGCACCGCGCTCTCCCTGATGCTGCTGATGTTCCTGCTGGCCGAACCCCTGCGCAACGCGGGCCGGTTCACCATGGGCGACGCGCTCGCGCGCCGCATGCCCGGCCGCGCGGTCCGCATGACCGCGTGCGCGGTGACCCTGATCGCGCTGCTCCCCCTGATGCTGGTCCAGCTCGCCGGGGCCGGCGACCTGCTCGCCTTCATCCTCGGCTTCTCCAACGACTCCCTGAAGACCGGCTGCGTCATCGGACTCGGCGCACTGATGATCAGCTACGCGGCGATCGGCGGGATGAAGGGCACCGCCCTCATCCAGATCATGAAGATCGTGATGCTGCTCGGATCCGGCACCGTCGTCGCCGCCCTCATCCTGCACCGCTTCGACTGGAATCCCGGAGCCCTGCTGGCCGCGGCCGGCCACAACAGCGGCGTCGGCTCCGCGTTCCTGCGCTCCGGCCTGGAGTTCGCGGGCGGCACCAGCCCCCGCCTGGACATGATCACCTCGGAGCTGACCGTCGTCCTCGGCGGAGCCTGCCTGCCCCACATCACCATGCGGATGTACACCGCGAACAGCGCCCGGCAGGTACGCCGCTCGATGTCCTGGGCCGTGCCCTGCGTCGCCCTGTTCGTCGTCGTCATCAGCGTCATCGGCTTCGGTGCCACCGCCCTGATCGGCCGCAAGGTGATCGCCGCCGCCGACCCGCAGGGCAACACGGCCTATCTCCTCGGCTCCCGCGCCGCGTTCGGCCCCGATGTGTCGACGGCGGAGACCCTCCTGTTCACCACGGTCACCGCGGCGATCTTCCTGACCCTGCTGGCCTCCGTCGCCGGAATGATCCTGGCCTGCGCCAACTCGCTCGCCCACGACGTGTTCGCACGCGGCGGGCTCTTCCGCACCCGCCGCCACGACGACGAGATGTCACCACGTCACGAGATGCTCCTGGCCCGCCTGTCCGCCCTCGCGGTCGGCGCGGGGGCCATCCTGCTCGCCACGCTCGTCCAGCACCACAGCCTGCAACCCCTGATCACGCTGTCGTTCTGCCTCGGCGCCTCCGCGATCGCGCCCGCCCTGGTCTACAGCCTGTTCTGGCGCCGCTACACCCGAGCGGGCCTGCTGGCCACCCTCATCGGCGGCACCCTCACCGTCCTCGTCCTCATGCCGGGCACCAACCTCGTCTCCGGCTCCCCCACCTCCGCGTTCCCCGACGTCGACTTCAACTGGTTCCCGTTCACCACGACGGGCATCGCCTCCATCCCCCTGGGCTTCGCCTACGGCTGGCTCGGCACGGTGGCCTCCGGCCGGAAGCAGTCCGACGAACAACGCCGCCAGTACGAAGCGGTGGAGGGCTGGATCCTGGCAGGAGCGGTACGCAGGCGAACCTGACACCGCCCCGCCGACTAACCGGCCGGACGTCCCGACCGAGACGGGTGGGTGGGTGGGAAACCCCGCCGCGGAGCGGGCAACCCGGTGGACAGCGGCCCCTCTCGGGGGCTACTCCGCCGGGGCCCGCCCCGTCAGAGACGTCAGACTCGTCTGCACCTGGTCCATCTGCGCCCGCACGTCCTCCCACCGCTCCCGGTGCTCCCGCAGCACCCGCTCGGTCTCCCGGGCGACCTGCTCCTCACTCACCCGCGCCTCGGCGAGCACCTCCGCGGCCCGTCCCGCGGCGTCCTCCTGCCGACGCCGTGCGCACTCCTCGGCCTCGGCGAACTCCCGCACCGCCTCGGACAGCGCGGCCTCGGCGCGCACGACGAGTGCGACGTACCGCGCGTCGAGCTCGGCCTCCTGCTCGACGGCCTCCCGTTCGGCCTCTGCCCAGCGCTCGGCGTGCACCTTCTCCTGCTCGGCGAGCAGTTCCTGCGTGCGCTGCCGCACCTCGCGCAGCGCGGCCAGCGCCGCGCTGCGGCGCTCCTTGATGTCGCGCCGCGCGGAGATCCGCGCCTCGTCGGCCTCGGCACGGGCGGCGAGGAGCCGCTCCTGGGCCTGTTCCTCGGCCACGCCACGCACCTCGTAGGCATACGCCTGCGCGGCCTCGCGCAGCTCACGGCCCGTCGCCTCCGCGTCGTCGACGAGCAGCCGGGCCTCGCCGAGCGCGTTCTCCCGCACCGTCCCGGCTTCCGCGGTGCCGAGTTCGAAGATCCGGCGCGCGCCCTCGCCGAGCGTCTCGTACGTCTGCGGGGCCAGCCCTGCCACGGTCTGCCGCAGCCGTCGGACCTCCGCGTCCATCTCCTTGGCCAGCACGGTCAGCCGGGCGGCCCGTTCCCAGGCGGTGTCGCGGTCGCGGGAGAGGGCCGCCGCATAGGCGTCGACCTGGTCGGGACGGTAACCACGCCCCCGTACGGCCTTGAAGCCGTACGGCGACCCCGATGCGCTGCTCATCCTTGGACCCCTTCTCCGCCCGGAGCACCCGGGACGACGGTCCCGGAATGCAGATTTCGCGCAAATCATTGATTTTGCGGACATCTTGATGGATCGCACGGAAGTGTTCATAACGCGACACTCCGCCCACCCATTCGGTCGGAGATGAGCTCTTCGAGGTCAAAAACAGAAGCTCCGCTGTCATCGGGCGCCCCGCGCAAGCCCTGTTCGGCCGGGAACGACGAAGGCGTCCGACCCGTCGAACGGGTCGGACGCCTCGATCACGCAGGGCGGGCGCGTACGCGCCCGTACCCCCGACGGGCTACAACAGGCCGTCCCACATCTGCTCCAGCAGGACCGACCACCAGCTCTCCGGCGAACCGAGGGCCGCCGGGTCGAGCGAGGCGAGCTGGGCCTGGAAGTCCACGGTCCAGCGGCCCGCCTGCTCCTGGTTGAGGCCGAAGCGCAGCCGCCACATCCGGCCGAGCAGGGCGAGGCAGCGCGCGAACTCGGGCAGCCCGCTGTTCACGAACTGCGGCGGCACGGGAGCGCCACCCGGCCCGGCCTCCACCGGCACCGCGACGATGTTCGCCGTGCCGTACTGCACACAGATCGCCTTGCCGAAGTCGCTGCCCATGACGAGGTACGAGCCCGCGTCCGCGGCCGGCTGCACCCCGCGCTCCTGCGCCAGCTCGGCGAGCGTGGGCACCGGGCGGCCCGGCTGGGCCTGCGCCCAGAAGAACGGGCCCATGTCGACCGGGAGTCCGGCCACGACGAGGGTGTGCGCGACGATGTTCGGCACGCCCTGCCGCGACACGGCGGCCTGGTCGAACCGGAACACGCCCGGCCCGAACGCCGCCGCCAGCTCCTGCCCGATCGCCTCCGGTGGGACCGGCGGCGCGGGCTGCACCGGCGGGATCGGCGCCCGCACCGGCGCCGGGCGCGCGGGACCGTCCGCGACCTGGTGCAACTCACCCTGGTGCGCGAGGAGTTGCTGCATGCCCTGCTGCCGGCTCGCGTGATCGGTGCCGTACGGCGCGATGCTCGTGATCCGTGCCTGCGGCCAGCTCTCCCGGATCATCCGCGCGCAGTACGCGCCCGGCAGCTCGCACGACTCCAACTCCGTGTGCAGTTCGAGCACTTGCTGCGGCGGCACGTTCATCGCGCGCAGCTCGTGCAGGATCTGCCACTCCGGGTGCGGCGTACCCGGCGCGGAACGCCTGATCAGCTGCTGCTCGGAGCCGTCCTGCGCGCGGTAGCGCAGCACGGCCTGGTAGCCGGGACCGACGGTCGGCTGCCCCGCCTGGGGGTAGCCGTACGCCGGGGGCTGCTGGCCGGGCAGGGGCTGCGGGGCGCCCGGGGGCATGCCGGGGGCCTGCGGGGGCTGCGGCGCACCGGGGCCGCCGACGGGAGGACCCGCGAGCATGGTCGCCGCGTGATGCACACCGCCCGGAGGCGTACCACCCGGCTGCCCCGGAGCACCCGGAGCGGCGGGCTGCCCGGGAACACCAGGCGCACCAGGCGGCTGCGGCGCACCCGGACCACCCACAGAAGGACCGGCAAGCATCGTCGCCGCATGGTGCACACCGCCCGGAGGCGTACCACCCGGCGCCTGCGGCGCACCCGGAACGCCCGGCTGCCCCGGAGCACCCGGAACACCAGGCGCACCAGGCGGCTGCGGCGCACCCGGACCACCCACAGAAGGACCGGCAAGCATCGTCGCCGCGTGATGCACACCGCCCGGAGGCGTACCACCCGGCTGCCCTGGAGCACCAGGAACGGCGGGTGCCCCCACAGGACCGGCGGGTCCCTCGGGGCCCTGGGGACCGAGCTGCGACACGAGCTGTGTCGGCACGTACCCGCCCGCCGGGGTCCCCGGGGCACCCGGCCCGGACGGCGGCGGTGTGGCACCCGGCCGCGCACCCGGCACACCGGGGGCGCTCGGCGGATGCGGCGCGCTCGCGCCACCGCCCCGTGCTCCGCGGGCCGGCGGCGACGCCTTGCTGGTGGCGGCGTCCGCGATGTCACCGGCGTTGGGCGGCAGGGGTCGCGACGGCGCGGCGGGCGGAGGCGTGGGCGGGACACCCGCGGCCTGCGGCGCGCCGGGCGGCGGCGTACCGGGAACGGCCGCTCCCTGCGGCGCGCCCGGCGGCGGAGTCCCCGCCCCCTGCGGATGACCGTAGGAGGGCGCGGCCGGCGGAGGCGTGCCCTGCGGTGCACCCTGGCCGCCCTGCGAAGCACCGGACGGCGCGGGCGAGTCGGGGTCGCCGACCGCGGGTGACACAGCGGTACGCGGGAGTTGGCTGCCCCCGGACATCAGGGCGGTCTTGGCGTCCGAAGTCGCCCCGGGCGGCGGGGTGTCGGGAGCGTCGACGTCGGTCAGCGGCGGCGCGAACACGGTCGCCGGCAGCGGTACGGAACGGTCGTCCCCGGCATCGGCGTTGGTGTCGGTCCCGGCCCACGGTGTCGCGTCGGCCGGCGCACCCGCCGGCACGGCGTCCCGCGGCGGGGCAGGCTCGTCGGCCGCCGCGGCGGGCCACGGCGTCCCCGCACCCGGCGTCGACGGCGCACCGGGCGCGGAAGCGGCGGCCGGCCGGCCCCCCGCCCCGTCCGACCCCTCGGGGCCACCGGACCCGACGGACCCCGAACGCCGGTCCGGAATACCCAGCTTGTCCGCGGCTTCCTGCAGCCACTCCGGCGGGCTCAGCAGGAACGACGTCTGGTTCAGGTCGACCCGGGCCAAAGGCGCCGGTGCCGGTTCCGGGGAGGCGTCCGCCACCCCGTACTCCTCCTCGAACCGGCGGATGACCTCGCCCACCGGCAGCGCGGGCCACAGCGTCGCCTCACCGCTGTCACGCGCGATGACCAGCCGCTGGGCGCCCCCGTCGGAGCGGGGGCCGTCGGCGCGGTCCTCGCCCCACACCACGAAACCGAGTTCGAACTCCCGCACCCGCACCTCACGGTGCTGGTACGCGGCCACGTCCCCGTTGATCCACTCTTCCGCGCGCTCCTGCGCCTGCGCGAAGGTCACCATCGGACGTTCACTCCCCCACCGAAGACACTGAAGAGACGGGCACGGCGCGTGCGAAACCGCCGTCCACCATCAGGTTCGCCACCGTCTGGAGCTCCGGCGGATTGCCGGCGAGCCGGGACAGGAACTGGTCGAAGTCCGCGCCGCACGGCAGCAGCAGACGCTGCACCCGCTCGGCCGGCGGCCAGGCGTCCTGGTCACGGGCGTCGTCGTACGCGCAGAACCAGACCGAGCCGATCCCCTCGCCCTTCACCTTCACCGCCAGCAGACCGCCCTGCACGAAACCGACGCCCAGGTAATCCTTGGTCAGATGGTCGCGCAGGCACTTGTTGACGTAGACGAGGTCGTTGACGGCGGCCTCGTCGCGCACCGTGAAGAACGGCTGGTCCACCAGCAGTCCGAGCTCCGCGTCGAGCGCGGCACCCACCGGAGCGCAGCCGCCCGCCGCCTTCAGGAACGACCGGTACGCGCCCGGCAGCCGGTACCCGAGGTCCTCCTCGACGCCCAGCACCTGCTGTTCGGTCACCGCGACCGACGACTTCGGCAGCCCGAAGTGCGCGGGACGGGTCTCCTGCAACGGCCGCGTGCCCCGCTTGTCGTGGTCGACCATGGCGGTCGCGATGCCGCCGTGGTGCCGCAGCAGCGCCTTGACCTCGACCGGTACGAGTTCGAGCCGCCGGGTGCCGACCACGTGGTGCCAGGTCCAGCCGTGCGGGGTGGCCACCGCCGGGATCGTGTCCCACAGTTCATGGCCGGTCGCGGCCAGCGCGGCGTTCGCGGACACGTAGTCCGTCAGCCGCAACTCGTCGACGCCGAAGCCCTCCGGGGGCTCGGCGATCTCCGCCGCGGCACGCGCGTAGAGCGAGAAGTCGGGGTAGCCGTGCGCGTCGACCCGAACGCCTCTGGGGTGGCGAGCGGCCCGGACCGGGTCCGGGAAATGCACGACCTGCCCGGCGTAGGCCGCGTTCGGCGGCGCGGCTTGCTGCCCGAGCCGACCTGTCGTCATGGCGGTTGCCCCCTGCGGCGTTCTCAGTAGCTGGATGGATCGCGGATGTCGACAGCCTATGCGGTTGTACGACACCGGTCACCGGGCCTCCGGTTCCGTGACCTGCCGTCACCCCGCCGTGACCGTACGACGAAGCCCGGGCGTGTCGCACCGCCCCAGCTTCCGCACCCGCCACGCCATTTGGCAGTCTGTCTCCGCACCGGGGGATGCATGGGAGGGAAGAACGATCATGAACGCGACGCATACGGGCACGTCCGGGGACCCTCGGGTCGGCTGGAGCAGCGCCGAGGCGCCTCAGGCCCCCGCCCTCCTGCACCGCCGCGACGGAATACTCCCCACCGTCGCCGCCGCGCTCTCCGTGCGCGGCGCCACGCTCACCGGGACGGCGGCCCGCGGCGACCAGCCACCCGCGCTGCATCCCCTCGTCCAGGACTTCCTCGACACCCTCACCAGCACCCAACGCGACCGTTACACCGGCCGCTGCGCCGAGGCGATCCTCATCTCCCGGCACATCGCGTCCGTCGACGCCACCCGCAGCAAACGCGCGGCACGTAAGCCGATGACCAACGGCGAGGCACGCAAGGCGCTCAAGCAGGCCAAGCTCACCGCCCGGCGCATCCGGGAGGACGGCGACCCGCTGCACGGCAGCTTCGCCGAACCGTGCCGTTCCTGCACAGCGCTCAGCGACCACTTCGGCGTCCGCATCGTCGACCCGACGACGCCGGACGAGTGAACTCCGTCACCCCGTACGACGGCGTCCCCCCACGCCGATGTCCCGACCCTCGACGAACGAAGGGCAGATGCACGCCGACCGCTCCTCCACACGCTTCTCCGTCCCCGTGGACGCCGCGCTCCGCTCCGCGGGGTGGCAGCCCGGACGCTGGGACATAAAGCAGGCCGAGTACTGGGCCGACGCGCTGCGCGGGCACGAGTCGCCCGCCGGGCACCGGCACACCGTGTTCCCGGCCGCGGTGGAGGCTTGGGCGGAGTTCGGGGGCCTGCGGGTCGCCGCGTCGGGGCCGGGCCGGCAGCTCGCCCCTGCCGCGCTGCATCTCGACCCGCTGCACGGGCTCCACATGGCGCGCACGCTCGGTGATCTCGGGCGTGCCCTGGACACCGAGGTGTGCCCGCTGGGCGAGGAGGCCGACTCGCGTGCCCTCCTCGCCATCGACGCGGAGGGCCGTGTCTACACCCTGGACCACACCGGGGACTGGTACCTCGGCCCCGACATCGACACCGCCCTCACCACCCTGCTCTCCGGCACGGAGCCCACCCGCCTGACAGCCGTGTAGCCCCCGGGCTCCGCCCCCACACCCCCGATCGGCCTGAACGGCCTCGTCCTCAAACGCCGGACGGGCTGGAAGCTGCGCCCTCCGCTCCCGGGCGGGACGGGCGGGGTGGGGCCCACCGGCACTCGTAAGCCACCCGGCACCGGGCCAGATCGGCCTGGACGGCCTCGTCCTCAATCGCCGGACGGGCTGAAAGGTGGCTCTCTGCCCTCAAAGCGGGACGGGACAAGAGCTAGCGCCGGACGGCCCGGGAGCCGCCGCCGGACAGGCTGGAGAGGGAGCCGGACGGGAGCCAGCCTCGGACGACCGCCCGGGAGCTGTCGCCGGACGGACTGGAGAGGGGACCGGACGGGCTCAGGGGTGCCCTGCCCCAGAGGCGTGCGGGAACCCGCGATGAACGCACCCGCAGTCGCCCACTCACCGAAGGGGCCGTGCCGGTGAATCACATGCCCGTTGCGGACGGCGCCACCCGCCCACCGAGGTCCTACCAGCACCGCCCCGCACAAGGGCTGCAACGGGCGGATCACCGGCACGGACCCGACCCACCCACCGGACGGGCGGCGAAGCGGCCACCGGACAGGCAGCGAATCGGCCCGGCCCGGCGGACCCGACGCCTAGGCCGGGATGACGGCCGACACCCGGAACCCGCCCGCATCCGTGGGCCCCGACACGAACACACCCCCCAGAGCGGCCACCCGCTCCTTCATCCCCAACAGCCCGTTCCCCCCGCTGGGCAGCCGCACGGACGACACGTCCCCCGGCTCCGGCGGGCACTCGTTCTCCACCTGCATGGCGATCTCCGAGACCCGGTGGGCGAGCCGGACGTGCGTCTTCGCGCCCGCCGCGTGCTTGTGCACGTTCGTCAGTGCCTCCTGCACCACGCGATAAGCGGTCTGCTCCACCGCGGGCGCGTAGTCCCGTACGTCCCCGTGCACCGACAGCTCGACCACCATCCCCGCCGCGGCCGACTGCCCCACGAGCTCGTCCAGCTCGGCGAGACAGGGCCCCTCCACGGAGTCGTCGGCGGCCCGCGACGCCGCCGCCGCGGCCGCCGCCCCCACCGCCGCGAGCGGCACGGGGCGCGCGGGGGGCACCGCCGCGGACGAGGCCCGCGTGTCCGTCCCCTCCCCGGTCCGCAGCACGCCGAGCATCTCGCGCAGCTCGGTCAGCGCCTGCCGCCCCATGTCCCCGACGAGCGCCGCGTTCTTCACGGCCTTCTCCGGATCCTTGCGGGCCACGGCCTGGAGGGCGGCGGCGTGCACGACCATCAGGGACACCCGGTGTGCGACCACGTCGTGCATGTCCCGCGCGATCCGCGTCCGCTCCTCGTTGCGGGCCCACTCGGCCCGCTCCTCGGCCCGCTCGGCGAGCAGCTGGAGCTCCCGCTCCAGCGAGTCCGCCCGCTCCCGCAGGCTCTCCATGAGCCTGCGCCGCGCCCCCACGTAGAGCCCGAGGAGCACGGGCGGAGCGGTCATGCCGATGGCGGTCGTGATGGAGATGAAGGGGACGAACCAGTCCCCCATGGTCACGTCGCCGCGCACCACCCCCTGGTGGGCGCGCACGAACGTGACGATGAGCATGCCCGCGAAGGACATCCCCGCCAGCGCCCCGATGATGCGCCGCGGCAGCTCGGACGCGGCGAGCGTGTACAGCCCGACGAGTCCCATCAGGAACCCCATCTGGGCGGGTGTGATGGCGATGGACACGAGGACGACGGCGATGGGCCACTTCCGCCGCAGCAGCAGCACCGACCCGGCGATCGCCCCGAACGCGACTCCCACCGGAACGGGCAGTCCCGCGTCGTTCGCGAACCGGACTCCTTCTCCCGCGCACTCGGCCGCCGACGCCAGCGCGAGGCCTCCGTCGAGCACCGCACTGCGCCACCTGACCCACCACCACGGCCCGGTCCCGGCCGTGGTGTGCTCTTCCCCCGTCGTGGTCATGTCTCCAGCCTACGGGCGCGCCCCGCCCCTTTTCCGGTGAGTTTCGGCTACTGGCCTACACCACACGGTGAAATCGAACAGAAGCGAAACTCCCCGTTATCCCTCGAACTGCTGAATCGATCACCGTTCGACCGCGGAACGCCACATTCCGCCCGGCCGGTACGTCCCGGGCGTTCCCTCCCGCACAGACCGGACCATCAGCCCCCAGGCCGGACCGCCGGCCCACCCGAGCCGGACCGCCCGCCCACCCGAGCCGGACCGCCCGCCCGCCGGAGCCGGACCGCCCGCCCGCTCGCTCGCTCGCCCACCGAAGTTCACAGAAGTTCGCCGAAGTTCGCCGAAGCGCGCAGTCGCACCGTCGCACCGAAGGCGCCCGGTACGGCATAGTGTTGTCCGCGCACTGCGCCGATCACCCCATACGGACATGGCGCGCGATCCATCCCGGGTCGTCTAATGGCAGGACAAATGGTTTTGGTCCATTGAATGAGGGTTCGATTCCTTCCCCGGGAGCCGGCACCGAGTGGGCCCTGACAGCATCGTCAGGGCCCACTCTCATGTCGCTCCTGATACGCCCCGGTATCCTGCGGATGTCCACACCCCCGAAGACCCCGAAGACCCCGCAGTCATCCGAAGCCGAAGGGCAGTCCCGTGAGCGCCAATCGCCCGGCAGCCGTCGTCGTCCTCGCAGCGGGTGAGGGCACCCGTATGAAGTCGGCCACACCCAAGGTCCTGCACGAACTGTGCGGCCGTTCCCTGGTGGGTCATGTGCTCGCCGCGGCCCGCGAGTTGGAGCCCGAGAATCTGGTCGTCGTGGTGGGCCACGCGCGCGAGAAGGTCACCGAGCACCTCGCCGGGACCGACTCCGGCGTACGGACGGCGGTGCAGGCCGAGCAGAACGGCACCGGGCACGCCGTGCGGATGGGCCTGGAGGAGCTGGGCGGCCAGGTGGACGGCACCGTCGTCGTGGTCTGCGGCGACACCCCGCTGCTGAGCGGCCGGACGCTGCGCGAGCTCGCCGCCACCCACAGCGCCGACGGCAACGCGGTCACCGTGCTGACCGCGGAGGTCCCGGACGCCACCGGCTACGGCCGCATCGTGCGGGACGGCGCGAGCGGCGCGGTCACCGCGATCGTGGAGCACAAGGACGCGAGCGAGTCGCAGCGGGCGATCCGCGAGATCAACTCCGGGGTGTTCGCGTTCGACGGCCAGCTCCTCGCGGACGCGCTCGGCAAGGTGCGCACGGACAACAGCCAGGGCGAGGAGTACCTGACCGACGTCCTCGGGATCCTGCGCGAGGCGGGGCACCGCGTGGGGGCGTCCGTGGCCGGCGACCACCGGGAGATCGCCGGCATCAACAACCGCGTACAGCTGGCCGAGGCGCGCCGGATCCTCAACGACCGGCTGCTCACCGAGGCGATGCTCGCCGGGGTGACGGTCGTCGACCCGGCGACGACGTGGGTGGACGTCACGGTCACGTTCGAGCAGGACGCGATCGTGCACCCGGGCACGCAGCTCCAGGGCGCGACCCACCTGGGCGAGGGCGCCGAGGTCGGCCCCAACTCCCGCCTGACGGACACCACGGTGGGCGCGGGAGCACGCGTCGACACCACGGTGGCGAACGGCGCGGAGGTCGGCCCGCAGGCCTCGGTCGGTCCGTTCGCCTACCTCCGGCCGGGCACGCGCCTGGGCCCGAAGGCCAAGGTGGGCACGTACGTCGAGACGAAGAACTCCTCGATCGGCGAGGGCACCAAGGTGCCGCACCTGTCGTACGTGGGAGACGCGACGATCGGCGAGTACTCGAACATCGGCGCCGCCAGCGTCTTCGTGAACTATGACGGAAAGGACAAACACCACACGACGGTGGGCTCGCACTGCCGCACCGGTTCGGACAACATGTTTGTGGCTCCCGTCACGGTCGGGGACGGCGCGTACACCGCGGCGGGCTCGGTGATCACGAAGGACGTGCCGCCCGGTTCACTGGCCGTGGCCCGCGGCCAGCAGCGGAATATCGAGGGTTGGGTGGCCCGCAAGCGTCCGGGAAGCGCGGCCGCGAAGGCGGCCGAGGCGGCCTCCCGGGAGCAGGACGGCGAAGCCTGACCGGAAACAGGCACGTCTGACACGGCGTACCGTGATAAGTGCACATCCGCACCGTGCACCCGCATCCCCAGCTGAGACCACCTCTCATCACCCAGCTGAGACACCTCTGAGGAGACAGTGCTGTGACCGGGATCAAGACGACCGGCGAGAAGAAGATGATGTTCTTCTCCGGCCGCGCCCACCCCGAGCTTGCCGAGGAGGTCGCCCACCAGCTGGGTGTCGGGGTCGTCCCGACGAAGGCCTTCGACTTCGCGAACGGCGAGATCTACATCCGCTACCAGGAGTCCGCCCGCGGCGCCGACTGCTTCCTGATGCAGAGCCACACGGCTCCGATCAACAAGTGGATCATGGAACAGCTGATCATGATCGACGCTCTGAAGCGGGCCTCCGCGCGGAGCATCACCGTGATCGTGCCGTTCTACGGTTACGCGCGCCAGGACAAGAAGCACCGTGGACGTGAACCCATCTCGGCGCGTCTGATCGCGGACCTGATGAAGACGGCGGGCGCGGACCGCATCCTCACGGTCGACCTGCACACCGACCAGATCCAGGGCTTCTTCGACGGCCCGGTGGACCACCTGTTCGCGCTGCCGATCCTCGCGGACTACGTGGGCGCCAAGGTCGACCGGTCCAAGCTCACGGTCGTCTCGCCGGACGCCGGCCGGGTGCGGGTCGCCGACCGCTGGTGCGACCGTCTGGACGCGCCGCTGGCGATCGTGCACAAGCGCCGTGACAAGGACGTCGCGAACCAGGTCACCGTGCACGAGGTCGTCGGTGACGTGAAGGGCCGCGTCTGCGTCCTGGTCGACGACATGATCGACACCGGCGGCACCATCTGCGCCGCCGCGGACGCGCTGTTCGCGCACGGCGCCGAGGACGTCATCGTGACGGCCACGCACGGCGTGCTGTCCGGTCCGGCGGCCGACCGCCTGAAGAACTCCAAGGTCAGCGAGTTCGTCTTCACGGACACCCTGCCCACCCCGGGCGAGCTGGAGCTCGACAAGATCACGGTCCTCTCGATCGCGCCGACGATCGCGAACGCGGTGCGTGAGGTGTTCGAGGACGGCTCGGTGACGAGCCTGTTCGAGGAGCAGTAGGCCTCGCCCGCACCGGTCGACGGACCGGGCCGGCCCCGGTCCGACCAGATCGATTTCGGAAACGGCCTCCCCGCCGCGTAAGCTGTCACAGTTGCTCGGCGAGGGAGGCCGTTCCGCGTTCGGACGCGGACACGGCGGTCCGTTATCGACGCGCTCTTCGTAGCAGGCCGATGGTTTGGCCGGGTGACCCCATCCCCGAGATCTACGAGGAGTGAAGATGTCCGAGGTCAAGCTCACCGCCGAGACCCGTACCGAGTTCGGCAAGGGCGCCGCCCGCCGCGTCCGCCGCGAGAACAAGGTTCCCGCCGTCGTCTACGGTCACGGCACCGACCCCATCCACGTGACGCTGCCGGGCCACGAGCTGCTGCTCGCGCTGCGCACCCCGAACGTCCTGCTGTCCCTGGACATCGAGGGCAAGAACGAGCTCGCGATCCCGAAGGCCGTCCAGCGCGACGCCATCAAGGGCTTCCTCGAGCACGTCGACCTGCTGCTCGTGAAGCGCGGCGAGAAGGTCACCGTCGAGATCCCGGTCCACGCCGAGGGCGAGCTGGCCGCGGGCGGCAACCTGCTCGAGCACGTGCTGAACACCCTGCCGGTCGAGGCCGAGGCCACCCACATCCCGGAGTCGGTCACGGTCTCCGTCGAGGGCCTGGAGGCCGGTGCCTCCGTCCTGGCCAAGGACATCACCCTGCCGAAGGGCACCACGCTGGCGATCGACGAGGACGCGGTCGTCCTGCAGGTCCTGGCCGCCCAGGCCGAGGAGCCCACCGAGGGCGAGGGCGAGGGCGAAGAGGCCGCCGAGGCCTGATCTCCCCGGAATCTTCATCTGTGTCAGCCGCCGCTTCCACCAGGAGCGGCGGCTGGCGCGTATCAAGGACACATGGGAGACACGGACGTGACGACCGACGCCAACGCCCCCTGGCTGATCGTGGGCCTCGGCAACCCCGGGCCCGACTACGCCATGAACCGGCACAACGTGGGCTTCATGGTCGCCGACCTGCTGGCGGAGCGGATCGGCGGAAAGTTCAAGCGGGCCGGGAAGGCGCAGGCACAGGTGATCGAGGGGCGCATCGGCCCGCCCGGTCCGGCGAACCGCCGGGTGATCCTCGCCAAGCCGATGTCGTACATGAACCTGTCCGGCGGCCCGGTGAACGCGCTGCGGGACTTCTACAAGGTGCCGGTGGCGAACATCGTCGCCGTGCACGACGAGCTGGACATCGACTACGGCGTCCTGCGCCTCAAGCTGGGCGGCGGCGACAACGGCCACAACGGGCTGAAGTCGATGACGAAGGCGATGGGACCGGACTATCACCGGGTGCGGTTCGGGATCGGCCGGCCGCCGGGCCGTATGCAGGTCGCGGACTTCGTACTGAAGGACTTCGCGTCGGCGGAGCGCAAGGAGCTCGACTACTTCGTGGACCGCGCGGCGGACGCCGTGGAGTGCCTGGTGATCGAGGGTCTGGAGCGGGCGCAGTCGACGTACAACTCGTGACGCGCGTCCTCTTCACGGCTCCCGTGACGTCCGTCAGCTCGTGACGCCCGTGGCCTGGAGCGCCTCGGTGAGGTACGCGTGCTCGTCGAGGGCCTCGGGGTAGGCCACGATCCATCGCTCGGCGTAGTCGTGGAGTACCGCGTGATGGGGTGCTGACGGCGCATATTCGGCAAGGCGCCTGATGACGCGCCAGGTCTCTTCGCCGTCCCCGTGCTGCTCCAGCCAGTCGAGTGCCTGCTGGACCGTGCCCCGGTCCGGTGCGCTGTGCCGCTGTTTCTGGAAGAGCAGCGGGGCGATGACGAAGGATGCGTCCTGGGTCGTGCGGTGCTTCTCCCTCATCCAGTCCTCGCCGTACTCGATGGCGGGTTCGGCGTACTTCTGGGGGAGGTTCCGCAGCTTGAGCAGTTGGCGCAGGACGAAGCTGGCGTCCGCCGTGCGGCCGAAGTCCCTGAGCCATCGCAGTGCCCGCCGGATCGCGGGGTCGTGCGGGGTTTCGGTCGCCCTGAGCCGGTGCAGGAGCCGGTTGAGGACGAAGGACTCGGCCAGGTCCGCCTTCTGTCCGTCGGGTCCGAGCCAGTCCATCGCGTACTGGATGAGGCGTTCCTCCGTCGACGGGGGCAGTGGCGGCAGGGTGAGGGTGTACTCCAGAAGGTGGTTCTGGTCGCTGGGGCCCGACCGGCGCTGCCCTTCGAGTCGGTCGAGCAGGAGACCGCCGATATGCGCCGTCTGTTCGTCCGTCATCTCGTCGGTGCGCGGTATCAGGCCATTGAGGACACGGATGCTCACGTCGGGGTTGCGGGGCCCTGCCAGCCAGTCCAGCGCGTACTGGAAGGTGAGGCGCGCCACCTCGGGGGCTTCCAGATCGTCGGTGGCGGTGTCCCGGACGCGCAGCAGGACACGCAGCACGTAGCTGGCACCGTCGGTGAGCCCGAAGGTCTCCAACCAGGTCAGGGCGCGGCCGACGCCGAAGCGCAGGGCGGTCGGCGCCTCGCTGACGCGGGAGCGGTGCACGTACGGGGCGAGGACGAAGGAGGAGTTGCAGGTCGTTTCGCAGAGGTCGGCGCACTCCGTGTCGTGGGCGCGGATCCAGGCTTCCGCCCGCGCCATGATGGGATCCCGCTGCTCGGGTGGGAGTTCCTCCAGCTCCAGGAGTTCGCGCAGTACATAGGTCTCGCCGCGTTCACGCACGGTAGAGATGTCGCCGGGTTCGCGCGGTACGCCCGTGCCGCCGGGGCGGCGGGGTACGCCGGGGCCGGCGTGATCCGGCGTGGTCATCCGGTCGAGCGCGATGGCCGCCCCCCGAACGCGCTGATCCGGCGTCATGTCCGCGCCGCGGCCGAGCAGGCGGCTGAGGAGCAGGGTGTTGTCCGCGGTGGTGCCGTGTTTCTTCAGCCAGCGCAGGGCGTGTTCGAAGGCGGTGTCGGCGACGGTCTGCGGGTCCAGGTCGTCGGTCGCGATGTGCCGGCAGAAGAGGAGTTCTCGCAGGACGAAGTCGGCCTGTTTGCTCTCGACGTTGGTGTCGAGCCACTTCAGGGCGCGGTCGACGGTCTTTCCCGGGTCGTACGGGTCGGTGTCGGTGCCGGCGCGGTGGAGCAGCCGGGCGAGGACGAAGGAGGCCGCCGGTTGTGTGCCGTGCTCGAGCAGCCAGGTGTGGGCGGATTCGGCGGCTTTCCTGACCAGCTTGACGTTGGCGAGGTCACGGCGGCCGACGAGGGCGGCGAGTACGTAGTTGGCGAGTTGTTTGGGGCTGTGGACGACGAGCCAGCCGAAGCCGAGCCGGGCGATGTACTCGGCGCCGGAGGCGGGGATCTCGCGTTGGCGCAGCGCCCCGGAGAGGACGAACGCGGCGCGTTCGCGGGTCTGGTGCTCCTTGAGCCACTGCTGTGTGGTGGTGGAGATACGGCGCCAGTCGTCCTCGGCCACGTGGTGGGAGCGCAGGAGGGGGATCAGCAGGCGTTCGGTGCCGAGGTCGCGGGGGAGCCGCTCGGCCAGTGCGATGGCGGTGCGGGTGATCTCTTCGGCCATGCCCGCGCGGTGGTCGTCGCACTGGAGCAGGGCTTCGACGCGGATGCGGGCTTCGGGGGCGGTCCCGTACTTCTGGAGCCAGTCGCGGGTGCGGGCCTCGAGCTGGTCACGGTCCTCGTCGGCCACCGAGCGGGCCAGGTTGTTGATCAGGTGGACGGCGTCGAGGTCGGCTGTCGCGTTCTCGTCCAGCCAGGTCAGGGCGGCGGCCGTGAGGGGGGCGGGCAGCTGGTCGTCGCAGTTGCGGATGGCGTTGGCGAGGAAGACCCGGGTCAGGGCGGGCTGCGGGACGTCTCGCGTCCAGGGGGCGATGACGGCGTCCCAGTTCTCGGTGATCCCCTGCCGCCAGGGCGTGGTGGAGATCATCGCCACGAGCAGCCGCATGCCGTGTTCGGGGCCGCTGAGCAGCATGGCCACGAAGGCCTCCGCGTGCTCGCGCAGCCAGCGGGAGCAGGACGCCGCGAGCCGCTCCTGCGCCTGCTCCTCCAGATCGGCGGCCCAGCGGGTGAGGTGTCCGGCGGCCCGGCGGAACGAGCGCAGATCGCCGAGGAGTGCGGCGAACAGTTTGCGCAGGGTGGCGGAGTGGACGGATACGTCGTCCTTCAGACAGCTCTGCTGGAGGAAGGCGTCGGTGACGATGTCATGGACGGTGTCCATGGTGTCGGGGCCGTCGGCCTTGGTGGGCACGAGCCAGCCGAGCGCTTCGAGGTGGTTGACGACGGTCTCGCCGTCATCGTCGTGTTCCCGGGCGTGGGCGTCCAGGAACCGGTCGACGGCCGCTTCGACGGCCTCCCGCTCCTGGGCGCAGACGAGGGCGGCGACGGTGGCCGCGAGCAGGGCGGTGCGGTCCGGGGTTCCGTCGGGCTGGGAGCCGAGGCCCTCGGGCGTGCGTCGGTCGAGCCAGTTCACGAGATCGCGGGGACGGGGTGGGGCGGCCGGTGGTCCGTCGGTGTCGACGAGTTGTTGTTCCACGGCGAGGGCGTGCAGCAGCGCGAAGACGGGTCGTTCTCCGCAGATCTCGGCCATCTTCGGATAACCCCAGGCTTTGAGGGCGCGGGGTGCGGCCTTCGCGAAGATCTGCGCGGCGACGGCCTCACGGTAGGACTCTTCCTGGGAGAGGCCGATCTCCGCGAAGAGGTCCCGGGAGCCGCGTTTGCGGACGTCTCGCAGGGCGCCGGGGCGCACCGAGGCCAGGCAGGCGATGCGTCCGCCGCCTTGGTCCTCCGTGTACAGGTCGCGGACGAGAGCATTGAGGTCGAGGCCCTGGTGCTGGTCGAGGTAGTCGAAGATCAGCAGGAGGGGCCGGTCGGGTCGCGCTTTGATCTCTTCCTGGACCTCGGCGAGCAGGTCGGCGGCGGACAGTCCCGCGTCCTGTTCGAGGTGCAGCACCTGCCACTTCTTCTCGTGGGCGAGCCGGGCGACTTCCAGGCAGGTACGGGTCTTTCCGGCGCCCGCGGGGGCGGTGAGCAGGACACCGCGCAGGGGCCCGCCGTATCCGGACGTGGTCGGCGGGTCGGCGAGCCGGGCCAGCAGGTTGTCGGGGCGGGCGCGGTCGTCGGGGTCACCGGGGGTGACGTAGGGAAGCGTGTCGCCGTCGAGGTAGGTGCCCTTGGGGCCGAGTCTGCAGAGGGCCTGGCGGTGGTCGAGGAGTCCGGGGGCGCGCGGGGTGGGCGCGTCCCATCGGTAGGGCGTGCCGTGCCAGTCGCGGGCGTCGATACGGGGGGTCTGCCGGCCGGCGAGGTCGGCGGTGCCGTCGCGGACCGGTTCGATCAGCCGGGTGAGGTCGGGTGGCCAGGCCGTGGCCGTCGTGGAGACTGTGCCGAGCTCCTTGAGCAGGGCACGGGTGAAGGCCCCGCCGTCCGGGTCGCTGTAGGCGAGGTCACCGTCCTGGACCGCGTACATGTTCAGCAGCGGTGAGCGGGCTCCCTCACCGGGTGCGGGCAGGGAGAGGCGACTGCCGGCATAGCCTCCGACCGTGGCCATGAAGCCCCGGCAGGCGTCGACGAAAAGCGCCTTGCGTCCGGTCTTCTGGAAGCGGGTGCTGTGCTGGAGCGCCTTTTGGAGGTTGTCCAGGTTGAGCGTGTACTCCCGGTTGGGCGCGGCGTCGGCGTAGAACAGGTGGTGTTCGTCGCTGCGCGGATCGAGCGCTCCGTGCCCGCTCCAGGCGAACCACAGCAGGTCGTCGTGGCGTTCGGGCAGCTCCTTGTCGATGATCGTCCACACCGTGTCGTGGGTGGCCGGCAGGACGGGGATCCCCATGGCGTGGGCCCTGGTGCGGACGTCGGTGTCGTTGTGGGGCATCGCGGAGACGCACAGCCGGATGTTCCGCGCGGGTACGCCGTTGTCGAGCAGCCACTGGGCGTGGCCGAGGGCGTCCTGGGCGGGACCGTCGAGATCGGTGATCTTCCCGTGGGTGTACTTCTCCACGGCGACGAGCAGCGCGAAGGTCCGTTCCGGATCGAGCTGGGGCGGCTGCGTGCTCATGTGCCGCTCTGCAGGATGCCCGCGAGCAGCCGGTGGACCTCCGGGTTGGGGAAGTAGCCGCTGTGCGCGGCCGGGAAGGGCTCTCCGCTGGACAGCTCGACGTCCTCGACGCGCCCGGGGAACACGGGTTCGGCGGTGAAGCCGAGCAGGTCACGGCGGTCGTACACATTGGTCCAGGCGGGGAAGTGCTCGGGCAGCGGGCTGCCGGGTTCCAGGCCGGGCAGCGCGCCGATCTCGTGCAGGTGCGCGGCCTGCGATCCGACGGTGACCAGATGGCGTACGCCGGGCAGCTCCTCCTGGGCAAGCAGGTCCACGGCGGCGATGCCACCGAGGCTGTGCGCAAGCAGCACCACGGGGCCGTGGGTGCGGGCGATCTCGGTGACGCGGTCCTTGATGAGGGTGCGCAGGCCGTGGCCGCGTGCGAGGTACTTGAGGATGTCGCCGGCGGTGGGGTGGGCGCGGGTCATCAGCCAGGCGCGGCGCTTGTCGACGGCGCGCATCACGCCGAGTTTGTGGGCGAGGTAGCCGTGGCCGAGGACCAGGTAGAGGCCGAGGCCGCGGGTCTGGCCCCCGAGTTCGCCGGTGATGATCAGGACGGCCTCGTCGCGCTCCTTGGTGGTCCACAGCAGGGGTGCGCCGCGCCGCTGGGCACTGCCGGCGAGCTGGGCCACGGCCGCGGTGGCGACCGCCTGCGGCAGCTGGTCCGGGCCCAGCCCGTGCGTGAGGGCGTCGCGACCCTCGGGGCTGTCGAGGACGGCGGTCAGGGCGGCCTTGAACTCCTCGCGGGCGCCGGCGATGTGGAGGAGCCGCTGCAGCGGGGCCGGGGGGTCGGCGGCGAGCGCACGAGCGCGGTCCTCGACCCGCCGGCCCGAGCGGTCGCCGAACATCAGGCCCCCGGCGTCGTCGAGACCGCCGTCGTCACCTTTCCGGCGGCGGAGCGGCACCAGCGGGTCCTCGTAGAGCACACCCCAGGTCACGGCGTCCCGGTCGTCCTCGGCAAGTTCCTCCACCACGACCGGTTCCGGTTCGGGCGCGGGTACGGGAGCGCCGGGCAGCACCGCGGCCCCCACGTTCGGCGGCACTCCGAACGCCTCGCCCCAGTAGCAGTCGTACACCGGGGCGTCCGGGACGATGGCTCCGAGCCGGTCGCGCAGCAGTGTCAGCGTCTCTCCGTACGCCGGCTGCCGTACGCCCGTACCGTGAATGAACAGCAACGCGCTCATCGCTCTCCCCCGAAGCCCCTCATGCCTTCACCGCCATCTTCCGTTCATTTTAAGGAAGTTATCGGATGGCTCCGGAGTTCCCGCTCGGACCAACATTGACTTCCGGTGACCCCATGGCCAAGGATCGCCGCCATGCCTGCCGTCACCTCCAGTCAGAGCGCGTACGCGGCGCTGCGGTTCGGGCGGCTCGCGGCGATGGGTGCGGTCGCCGGGCTGATCCTCGTCGCGGGCGTGTGGGCCTCCTGGGGCACCGCTCAGCACGTGATGCTCGGCAAGGGCCGGGAGCAGGGCACGATGATCGTGAGGACGTGCTCGGACGGGCGCTGTTCGGGGCCGTACACGCCGGTCTCGACGGGTTCGAGGGCTCGCGCGCGCGTGACGATCGACCAGTCGGTCGCGGTGAAGAAGGGCCGGACGTACACGGTCACCGTGAAGCCGGGCAGCGACGACGTCGTCCGCAGCGGCCCCGCCGGGCTCCTCTACTCCTGGGTGCCGCTCGCGGGTGCGCTGCTGCTCGCCTCGGTCGTGGTCGCGGGCGGTCTGCGCCTGACGCGTGCGGCGTGGGCGATGGCGGGCACGGGCGTCGCCCTGCTGACGGTCACCTTCCTCCTCCTGTGAACGCGGGGCCGTCCCCGGTCCTGGTCCGGTGAACGCCGAAGGGCGTCCCCACGCGCGCGTGGGGACGCCCTTCGTGCACAGGTGCGGTCAGCCGGTGTTGCGCAGCCCCGCCGCCACACCGTTGACGGTGAGCAGCAGCGCCCGCGACAGCAGCGGGTCGGGCTCGGCGCCGGCCGCCGCCTCGTCGCGCTGCCGCTTGAGCAGCGCGACCTGGAGGTAGGAGATCGGGTCGAGGTAGGCGTCGCGGATGGAGAAGGTCTGCTGGAGCACCGGATTGGTGTCGAGCAGCTTCTCACCGCCGGTGACCCGCAGCACCTCGCGCACCGTCAGGTCGTGCTCCGCCTCGATGGTGGCGAACACGTGCTTGAGCTCGTCCGGGACGAGGGTGTCGACGTAGTGACGGGCGATCCGCAGGTCCGTCTTGGCCAGCGTCATCTCGACGTTGGAGAGGAAGTTGCGGAAGAAGTGCCACTGCTCGTGCATCTCGTCGAGCACGGTGTCCAGGCCCGCTTCGCGCAGTGCCTTGAGGCCGGAGCCCACACCGAACCAACCGGGCACGATCTGCCGGGACTGGGTCCAGCCGAAGACCCACGGGATGGCGCGCAGTCCGTCGAGCGAGACGCCCGAGCCGGGGCGGCGGGAGGGCCGCGAGCCCAGGTGCAGGTCGGCGAGCTGGTCGACCGGCGTGGAGGCGAGGAAGTACGTCGGCAGGTCGGGGTCCTCGACAAGCCTGCGGTAGGCGGAGTGGGCGGCGTCGGAGACGACGTCCATCGCCGCGTCCCAGCGGGCGAGCGCCTCGTCGGACTGGCGCGGCGCGGTGTGCAGGGCGGACGCCTGGAGAGTGGCGGCCACCGTGAGTTCCAGGTTCTCGCGGGCCAGCGAGGGCACGAGGTACTTGTCGGAGATGACCTCGCCCTGCTCGGTCACCTTGATCTCGCCCTCCAGGGTGCCCCAGGGCTGCGCGAGGATCGCGTCGTGCGAGGGGCCGCCGCCGCGGCCGACGGTGCCGCCGCGGCCGTGGAAGAGCCGGAGCCGTACGCCGTAGCGGTGGGCGACGTCGCGCAGTCGGCGCTGGGCACGGTGGATCTCCCACTGCGAGGTGGTGATGCCGCCGAACTTCGAGGAGTCGGAGTAGCCGAGCATGACCTCCTGGACGTCCCCGCGCAGCGCCACCAGACGGCGGTAGGACGGGTCGGAGAGCATGTCCTCCAGGATGGTGTCGGCGGCCTTGAGCTCGTCGGTGGTCTCCAGCAGCGGCACGATGCCGATCTTCGCCCAGCCGGCGTGCAGGTCGAGCAGTCCGGCCTCGCGGGCGAGGACGGCGGCGGCGAACACGTCGTCGGCACCCTGGCACATCGAGATGATGTACGACTCGATGACCTCGGGGCCGAAGATCTCCAGGGCCTTCTTGACCGTCTCGAAGACGCCGAGGGTCTTCTGCCCGGCGGCGTCGAGCGGCGCGGGGGTCGGGGCGAGCGGGCGCCGGGACCTGAGCTCCTTGGCGAGGAGCTTGGCGCGGTAGTCGCGCGGCATGTCGGCGTAGCGCCAGGACTCCTCGCCGAGGCGGTCGAAGAGCTGGCCGAGCGCGTGGTGGTGGGCGTCCGCGTGCTCGCGCACATCCATGGTGGCGAGCTGGAGGCCAAAGGCGGCCAGGGTGCGGATGGTGCGGTTCATCCGGCCGTCGGCGAACAGGCCGCCGCGGTGCTCGCGCAGCGAGGTCTGGATGAGCGTGAGGTCGCGCAGCAGCTCGGCGGTGCCGAGGTAGTCGCGGCCCGGCTCGTGCGCGGTGCCCTTGGCGAGGCGCTGCTTGGTGTTCTCCAGCTTCTGCCGGATGCAGGTGGCCTTGAGGCGGTAGGGCTCCTCGGCGTTGAGGCGCTTGTAGCGGGGGCTGATCTCCGGGAGGAGTTCGAGGTCGGCCCGCAGGGAGTCCAGGAGCTCCTCGGTGGCGCCGGTGTAGCGGATCGAGTTCGACAGGAAGCCGCGCAGCTCGTCGATGAGGTCGAGGGCGTCGTTGATGCCGTGCTCGTGCTGGAGGATCAGGACGTCCCAGGTGACGGCGGGGGTGACGTTCGGGTTGCCGTCGCGGTCGCCGCCGATCCAGGTGCCGAAGGTGAGGGGCCGGGTGTCGTCCGGGAGGACGACGCCGACGCGCTCCAGCTCGGAGGTGAGGTCCTCCAGGACGTCGCCGACGGCGCCCGCGTGGAGCTCGTCGAGGTAGTAGATCGCGTTGCGTGCCTCGTCGGCGGGTTCCGGGCGGACCACGCGCAGCTCGTCGGTCTGCCACACCAGGTCGATGTTCTCGGCCAGCCGGATGTCGTAACGGCGGCGGTCGGACTCGATGACCGGGGTTTCCAGGAGGGCCGCGATGCGGCGCAGCTTGTTCAGGACGGAGCGGCGTGCCGCCTCGGTGGGGTGGGCGGTGAAGACCGGTCGCACGTTGAGGTTCTTGACGGTCTGCCTCAGGTGCTCGGGGTCGGCGTCCTTGAGCCGGTCGGCCGTGCGGGCGAGGAGGCCGCCCTCGGCGGCCCGCCTGGCACCCAGCTCGCGCCCGCGGTGGACCTGCTCGGTGACGTTGGCGAGGTGGAAGTAGGTCGAGAAGGCGCGGACCAGCTTGGCCGCGGTCTCCAGTTCGGTGCCGCGCAGCAGCTCGGCGGCGGCCTCACCGTCCTCGCGGGTCAGTCGGCGGACCTTTTCGACCAGCTCCAGCAGCTCGGGGCCTTCCTGGCGGACGAGCGTCTCACCGAGGAGGTCACCCAGTCGGCGGATGTCGGCGCGCAGCTCGCTGCTGGTCGTCGTGGTCTGGTCGTCGGCACTGCTCACAGGTGCGGCTCCTTGCAGTGTTGAAGCTCGTCTGAAGAGTGGGGAATCTCGTTCGAAGCTCGTCTGGGAGGGAACCCGGGTGGCGACCGCGCGGCGGGTGCCGCTTAGGGACGTGGCATCCGGGAATAAGACAGAACGGACCGCGCTGTCCGACCGACTCCAAGGATAGGTGTCCATACGGACGCGCAGGCTCACGGGCTCTTGCCGCCGGGCTACGCGCTGCCATACTTACGACGCCGTAGGTTACGCAACCGTAGGAAATCCCGTCAGACGGCGGGGGGACTCTCGGATGCCGGACCCGGCTCTTCTCCTCACCCTCGAACCCCACAGGGGACGCCCATGACCACGAGCTCCGATGTGATCGACGACGCCCCGGAGGCGAACGACTCCCCGCTCCCGTCCGCCACCCTGGGCGGCGAGCAGAAGCGGTCACTCGAACAGATCACGCTTCTTCTCTTCATCACCGTCCCGTTCCTCGCGCTGCTCGCGGCGGTGCCCCTGGCCTGGGGCTGGGGGGTGAGCTGGCTGGACCTCGGTCTGCTGGTGTTCTTCTACTACCTCGGCTGCCACGGCATCACGATCGGCTTCCACCGCTACTTCACGCACGGTTCCTTCAAGGCGAAGCGGCCCCTGAGGATCGCTCTGGCGATCATGGGTTCACTGGCGGTCGAGGGGCCTCTGGTGCGCTGGGTCGCCGACCACCGCAAGCACCACAAGTTCTCCGACGCGGAGGGAGACCCGCATTCGCCGTGGCGTTTCGGGGAGACGGTGCCGGCCCTGATGAAGGGCCTGTGGTGGGCCCACATCGCCTGGATGTTCGACGAGGAGCAGACCCCGCAGGAGAAGTACGCGCCGGATCTGATCAAGGACCCGGCGATCCGTGCGATCTCCCGGCAGTTCGTCTTCTGGACGGCGCTCTCGCTGGCCCTGCCGGCGCTGATCGGCGGTCTGGTGACGATGTCGTGGTGGGGCGCCTTCACGGGCTTCTTCTGGGGCTCGCTGGTGCGGGTGGCGCTGCTGCACCACGTGACCTGGTCGATCAACTCGATCTGTCACGCGGTGGGCAAGCGCCCGTTCAAGTCGCGTGACCGTTCGGGCAACGTGTGGTGGCTGGCCGTGCTCTCCTGCGGCGAGTCGTGGCACAA
This sequence comes from Streptomyces sp. NPDC025784, assembly GCF_055558435.1. Classification (NCBI taxonomy): domain Bacteria; kingdom Bacillati; phylum Actinomycetota; class Actinomycetes; order Kitasatosporales; family Streptomycetaceae; genus Streptomyces; species Streptomyces sp. NPDC025784. Next base: position 77,170 of record NZ_JBVHMN010000017.1, on the reverse strand, counting down.
CCTCCACCACGCGGACCCGACGTCCGCGCGGCACGGCGTCGAGCGCTGGCAGCTGGACTCCTCGGCGCGGATCATCCGCTGGTTCGAGCAGCTCGGCTGGGCGTACGACGTGCGCTGGCCGTCACGCTCCCGTATCGATTCCCGCCGGAATACGGACGGGACGGGCTCCCGGCGCAAGACGGAAACCGCCGACGCGGCATGATTGACGGCGTGGCGACCGACTCCAGCACTCCGAGCAGCAACGACAAGCCGCGGCGTGCGCGCCGCACCCGCATGACCGGTGCCGAGCGCCGTCAGCAGCTGCTGGAGATCGGCCGCACCCTGTTCGCGGCCAAGGGTTTCGAGGGCACGTCGGTGGAGGAGATCGCGGCCAAGGCCGGCGTCTCCAAGCCGGTGGTGTACGAGCACTTCGGCGGCAAGGAGGGCCTGTACGCGGTCGTCGTGGACCGCGAGATGCGGCGGCTGCTGGACATGGTGACCGGTTCCCTGACCGCCGGGCATCCGCGGGAGCTGTGCGAGCAGGCCGCCTTCGCCCTGCTGGACTACATCGAGGAGTACACGGACGGCTTCCGCATCCTCGTCCGTGACTCCCCGATCCCGCAGTCGACGGGCTCGTTCGCGTCCCTGATCTCGGACATCGCCACCCAGGTGGAGGACATCCTGGGCCGGGAGTTCAAGAGCCGCGGTTTCGACCCGAAGCTCGCGCCGCTGTACGCGCAGGCGCTGGTCGGCATGGTCGCCCTGACCGGCCAGTGGTGGCTGGACGTCCGCAAGCCCCGCAAGGCGGAGGTCGCGGCGCATCTGGTCAACCTCGCCTGGCACGGTCTGGACGGCCTGGAGCCGAAGCCCCGCCTGATCGGGCACCGCAAGTCCTAGAGGGGAAGGGGCCGGCGGCCCCCGCCCCGGTCCCGCTCAGCGGGGTTCGAGGAACTCCAGACGGTTGCCGACGGGGTCCTCGGAGTAGAAACGCCGATGGCCGGGGAGGTCGTCGTCCCAGGTCACGACCGCTCCCAGGGCTTCCAGGCGCGCGGCGTACGCCGTGATGCCGGTGACCCGGAGTCCGGGGTGGGCCTTGCGGGCGGGCCGGAAGCCGTCCTCGATGCCGAGGTGCAGTTGCACCGGCCCGGCCACGAACCAGCAGCCGCCGCGGGCGGCGAGGACGGGCGGCTTGGGCACCTCGGTCATCCCGAGGACACCGACGTAGTACGCGCGCAGCCGGTCCTCCGAGCCGGGCGGGGCGGCGAGCTGGACGTGGTCGACGGCGGCGAGCATCAGCGGGCCGTCCGGGCGACGGCGAACAGGCGGCGGAAGGGCAGGACCGTGCCGTAGGGCTCGGCCGGGTAGGCGTCGCGGAGCAGCTCCCGGTACTCGGCGACGAAGGCCTCCCGCGCCTCGGGTTCGTCGGCGAGGGCGGTGAGCACGGGGCGCAGGGCGGTGCCCTTCGCCCAGTCCAGGACCGGGTCCTCGCCCGCCAGCTGCTGCATGTACGTCGTCTCCCAGACGTCCACCGCGCAGCCGAGGCGGGCCAGCCGGTCCAGGTAGACGAGCGGATCGTGGACGGAGTCGTCGGGGCGCAGGAGGCCGCCGAGGTGCTCCTTCCAGCGGGCGGTGCCGGCGAGTTCCCGCAGCAGGGCGTGCAGGGGCGCGTCGAGGTTGTTCGGGACCTGGAAGGCGAGGACGCCTCCGGGGGCGAGGGCGTCGAGCCAGCCGGAGAACGCGTCGAGGTGGCCCGGCACCCACTGGAGCGCCGCGTTCGAGACGATCAGGTCGTACGTCTGCGTCGGCGCCCAGTCGGTGAGATCCGCGTGGGCGAAGTCGAGCAGGCCGCCGCCGGTCGTGGCGCCCGCGTGCTCCTTCGTCCTGGCGAGCATCTCCGGGGAGTTGTCGTAGCCGGTGATGTGCGCGTCCGGCCAGCGTTCGGCGAGCTGGACGGTGACGTTGCCGGGACCGCAGCCGAGGTCGGCGATGCGGGCCGGTTCGTGCGGGAGGGCCGGGATCCGGGCGAGGAGGTCGGCGAAGGGCCGCGCGCGGTGCTCGGCGTGACGCAGGTACTGGCTGGGGTCCCAGGTGGGGGTGGTGCCGGCAGTCATGAGGGCCTCCTCGGAACGACGGTCGCAAGAACGGCGGCCGGACCCGGCGGCCGGGCCCGCGGCGGACCCCCGATCGCCGCGGCCGCGGGGCCGTGCGGCACCGCGGGACGCCCGGCCGCCTGCCTCCACCCTCACACCCAAGATATCTCGACGTCAAGAGACTCCACATCAAGAGACTTCATGTCGACACAACCATTACACTGATCGTCATGGAGGACGAGGTCGATCGGCTGGTCGCAGCGTGGCGCCGGGAGCGCCCGGACCTCGACGTGGAGCCGCTGGAAGTACTCAGCCGGGTGAGCAGACTGGCCCGGCACCTGGACCGCGCACGCCGCCTGGCGTTCTCCGAGCACAGCCTGGAGCCCTGGGAGTTCGACGTCCTGACCGCGCTCAGGCGCGCCGGATCGCCCTATCAGCTCTCCCCCGGACAGCTGCTCACCCAGACCCTCGTCACCTCGGGCACGATGACCAACCGCATCGACCGGCTGACGAAGAAGGGCCTGGTGGAGCGCCTCCCCGACCCGAGCGACCGCAGGGGCGTGCTGGTACGCCTGACGGACGAGGGCCGCGACCGGGCGGACCAGGCGCTGGCGGGCCTGCTGGAGCAGGAGCGCGCGATCCTGGCGGAGCTCAGCAGGAACCAGCGCGGCGAACTGGCGGGACTGCTACGCCAGTTGACCGCCCCGTTCGACAACATCCCCGGCTAGGTCGACGGGCCCGACGCCGGCTCGGCGGGCGAGTGCCACGGCGGCCAGCGTCGAGTGCACGCCCAGCTTGCCCAGGACGTTCTGCATGTGCGTCCGGACGGTGTGCGGCGACAGGAACAGCCGCTCGGCCACGGCCTTGCGCCCCAGACCGGCCACCATGCAGCGCAGCACCTCCCGCTCCCGGGGCGTGAGCGACTCGACGAGCCGCTCGCTCTCCGTCCGGTGCTTGCGCGCCGCGGTCAACTCCCGCAGCACGCCCGTGAGCAGGGCGGGCGGCAGGTGCGTCTCGTCGCGCAGTACTCCGCGGATGACGGTGAGCAGACGCGACAGGGAGCAGTCCTTGGCGACCCACCCCGAGGCGCCCGCCTGGAGCGCGAGCGCGGCGCGGCGCGGATCGTCCTTCTCCGCCAGTACGACGGTGCGGACGCTCGGCTGCCCGGACCGCACGCCGGCCACGAGCGAGATGCCGTCGACGATGCCGTCCTCGTTGCTCTCCTGGACCTGAACCGCCGGACGCATCCCGGGCAGATTGCCGCCCAGGTCCGCGTCGACGAGCAGCACGTCGAACCGGCGTCCCTCCGCCGCCGCGCGTTCCAGGCAGCGCAGCGCGGCGGGGCCGCTGCCCGCTGCGGACACGTCGACGTCGGGCTCGGCCGCGAGTGCGGCAGCGAGCGACTCGGCGAAGATGCGATGGTCGTCGACGACCAGTACTCGGATGCGAACCACTGAAACCCCCACTGTCGGGGGACGACCGGTGCGGGTACGGCGCCCGAAGTGATCCCGGACCGCTTCCGGTCCGGAAAGCAGGGTGCCTCAGCCGCACGGCCGCCGCCGTGCTGGAAGTGCTACCCCCACTTCGGGCGTCGTACCCGACTGTCTCGCCCCCTGATCAGCACCGGCCCCCACCGGCGCTGTTCATCAGGGTAAGGCGAAGGGCCCGGAGCGGAAGGTAAATCGCAGAACTGGTTGGCCAGCGCGTTTATGGTGAGCCTTATGTTTCGTATCGAGACAGGAGACGACAAAGACCGGCGGGATCTGCTCCGCCGACGTCTGCTCGACACCAACACACGGGCGTCTCCCGTCCTCCGCGCCCTGCGCGGAACCCCTGGTGAACGGGAAGTTCCGCTCCATGTCTGGGCCTTGGACGCCGACGGCGCACTCGCCGGCGGACTCGTCGGCCACACCTGGACGACATGGCTGCACGTGACATACCTGTGGGTCGACGACCGGCACCGCGGCGCCGGACTCGGCTCGCGCCTGCTCGCCGAGGCCGAGCGGCTGGCCGGCGACGAACGCGGCTGCCGCGCCGCCCGCCTGGAGACCTGGGACTTCCAGGCCCCCGGCTTCTACCGTCGCCACGGCTACGACGTGGTCTGCGTCATCCCGGACTATCCGCCGGGCGTCACGGAGTACACCCTGACCAAGCAACTGGCCTGACGGCAGGGGGTTCCGGCCGGGCGGACCGCCTCGCGCGGCCCGCCCGGCGTCCTCGCTCAGACCAGGCGGCGCGCCCCCGCGGACGGGACCGCCGGGAAGACACGCGGGGCGGTGTACCCCGCGGCGGCGAAGGCCTCGGCCACCGCCTTGGTGACCGTGTCCACGTCGGCCGACTCCACCAGGACGACCGCCGACCCGCCGAAGCCGCCTCCCGTCATGCGGGCGCCCAGCGCCCCGGCCGCGTTGGCCGTCGCCACCACGAGGTCCAGCTCCGGGCAGGAGATCCGCAGGTCGTCCCGCAGGGAGACGTGGCCTTCGGTGAGGACCGGCCCGATCGCCCGGACGTCACCCGCGTCCAGCAGGGCGATGACCTGCTCCACCCGGTGGTCGTCGGACACGACGTGCCGGACGTAGCGGCGGACCCGCTCGTCCGACAGCCGCGCCAGCGCCGCGTCGAGGCCGGTGTACGGCACGTCCCGCAGATGGGAGACACCCAGTTGCCGCGCGCCCTCCTCGCACCCTTCACGCCGCTCGGCGTACGCCCCGTCGCCCAGGGCGTGCTTCACCCGGGAGTCGACGACCAGCAGTTCGAGCCCCTGGGCGGCCAGGTCGAACGGGACCTGGCGGATCGACAGGTCCCGGCAGTCGAGGTGCAGGGCGTGCCCCTCGGTGCAGCAGGCCGACGCCGTCTGGTCCATGATCCCGCAGGGCACGCCCACGAAGTCGTTCTCGGCCCGCTGCGCGAGACGCGCCAACTCCGGTCCGGTGAGACCGAGTTCGTACAGGTCGTTGAGGGCGAGCGCCGTCACGACCTCCAGCGCCGCGGACGAGGAGAGGCCCGCCCCGGTGGGCACGGTCGAGGCGAGATGCAGATCGGCACCGCCGACCGCGTGCCCCGCCTGACCGAGCGCCCACACCACACCGGCCGGATACGCGGCCCAGCCCGTGTCGGACAGCGGGACCAGCGCGTCGATGTCCAGCTCGACGACCGGCCCCTCGATGTCCGCGGAGTGCAGCCGCAGCACCCGGTCCGCGCGCCGCGACACGGCCGCCACGGCCGTGTGCGGCAGCGCGAGCGGCATGACGAACCCCTCGTTGAAGTCCGTGTACTCGCCGATCAGGTTGACCCTGCCGGGCGCTGCCCAGACACCCTCGGGTGCGGCGCCGTACAGCTCTTCGAAGCCCTCGCGAACCCCCACCTACTGCTCCTTCGACCTGTTCTGTGCGAACTCCCACGCGTCCGCGACGATCCCCGCGAGATCCGCGCGGGACGGATTCCAGCCGAGGTGCTCCCGGGCGGCCTCGGCCGACGCCACCAGCACCGCCGGGTCGCCGCCTCGGCGCGGCGCCACGACCTCGGGAACGGGGTGGCCGGTGACCTGGCGCACCGTCTCGATGACCTCGCGGACGGAGAAGCCGTTGCCGTTGCCGAGGTTGCAGATCAGATGCTCGCCGGGGGTGGCGGCGGCGACCGCCAGCAGATGGGCCTCGGCGAGGTCGGCGACATGGATGTAGTCGCGGATGCAGGTGCCGTCCGGCGTCGGGTAGTCGTCGCCGTAGACCGAGATGGCGTCGCGGCGGCCCTGGGCGACCTGGAGGACGAGCGGGATGAGGTGCGACTCGGGGTCGTGCCGCTCGCCGCAGGAGCCGTAGGCGCCCGCCACGTTGAAGTAGCGCAGGGAGACCGCGCCGAGTCCGTGCGCCGCCGCCTCGCCGGTGATCATGTGGTCGACGGCGAGCTTCGACGCGCCGTACGGGTTGGTCGGCCGCGTGGGGGCCGTCTCGACGATCGGGGTCCGCTCCGGCTCGCCGTAGGTGGCGGCGGTGGACGAGAAGACCAGCTTGCGGACGCCCGCCTCACGCATCGCCGCGAGCAGCGCCATCGTGCCGCCGACGTTGTTGTCCCAGTACTTCTCGGGCTTCACGACGGACTCGCCGACCTGTGAGAAGGCGGCGAAGTGCAGCACGGCGTCGTACGAGGAGTCCAGCCACTTGGCGGCGTCGCGGATGTCGCCCTCGACGAAGGCGGCCCCGGCGGGCACGCCCTCGCGGAACCCGGTCGAGAGGTTGTCGAGGACGGTGACCTCGTGCCCGGCCTCGACCAGGTGCTGCGCGACCACGCTGCCCACATAGCCCGCGCCGCCGGTGACCAGGTACTTCCCACTCATGAACTCGCTACCTCTCGCAGTCGCTGGGCCGCGGTCTCCGGCGGCACGTCGTTGATGAACACGCTCATGCCGGATTCGGAACCCGCGAGGAACTTCAGCTTGCCGGAAGTGCGGCGGATGGTGAAAAGCTCGAGGTGGAGCGCGAAGTCGTCCCGGTTGACGCCGTCGAACTCCTCCAGCGGGCCGAACGGCGCCTGGTGCCATGCGGCGATGTACGGCGTCGGGGGCTCACCTTCACCGAAGATCCGGTCGAAGCGCCTCAAGAGTTCCAGATAGACCTGGGGGAATTCTTTGCGCGCGTCGGCGTCGAGGCCGAGCAGGTCGGGCACGCGACGGCGCGGATACAGGTGGACCTCGTAGGGCCAGTGCGCCGCGTACGGCACGAAGGCGACCCAGTGGTCGCTCGACAGGACGACCCGGGAGCCGTCGGCGAGCTCACGCGCGACGACCTCGTCGAAGAGGTTCTCGCCGCCGGTCGCCTCCTTGTGCGCGGCGAGCGAGCGCAGCATCAGGGCGGTACGCGGGGTGGTGAAGGGGTAGCCGTAGATCTGCCCGTGCGGGTGACCGAGGGTGACGCCGATCTCGGCACCGCGGTTCTCGAAGCAGAAGACCTGTTCGACGGAGGAGAGATGGGACAGCTCGGCCGTGCGGTCCGTCCACGCCTCCAGGACGAGCCCCGCCTGCTCCTCGGTCAGATCGGCGAACGAGGCGTCGTGGTCGGAGGTGAAGCAGACGACCTCGCAGCGTCCGGAGTCGCCGGCCAGGGAGGGGAAACGGTTCTCGAAGACCACGACGTCGTACGAGGAGTCCGGGATCTCGCTCAGCCGCTCGCCCTGGGAGGGGCACAGGGGGCATTCGTCGGCCGGCGGGTGGTAGGTGCGGCCCTGGCGGTGCGAGGCGACGGCGACGCTGTCGCCGAGCAGCGGGTCGCGGCGGATCTCGGAGGTCGTGACGGTGCGCTCCAGAGGACGCCGGTCGACCGCGTCGCGCACGGTGTCGTCACGCAGGTCGTAGTAGATGAGCTCACGACCGTCGGCCAGTCGGGTCGAGGTCTTCTTCACTTCGGACTCCCCAGTCGAGCCGCCGAACCTTCAAACAGAACCCAACATACCAAAACACAAGTCACCACAGCCGTCAACATCACAATCAAACAAAGACCATCATCAGAAGTGTTCAATTACTGAACACGGAGGCGTAGGTTCCGCTCAGGTTCAGTTCGCGCGACGAAGCGAGTACGCATGCAAACCCCCACACATACCCCCACAGAACTGGCGGCGGGGCTACGGCTCCCCACCAACGGGCTCGATTACGCGATCATGGCGATCTACTTCGCCGTGGTTCTCGGCATCGGCTTCGCCGCCCGCCGCTCGGTGAAGACGACCCTGGACTTCTTCCTGTCGGGCCGGTCACTGCCCGCCTGGATCACCGGCCTGGCCTTCATCTCGGCCAACCTGGCCGCCACCGAGATCCTCGGCATGGCCGCGAACAGCGCCCAGTACGGCGCCTACACCGTCCACTGGTACTGGATCGGCGCCATCCCCGCCATGGTCTTCCTCGGCCTGGTGATGATGCCCTTCTACTACGGCAGCAAGGTCCGCTCCGTCCCGGAGATGCTGCTGCTCCGCTTCGACAAGTCGGCCCACCTGCTGAGTTCGATCCTGTTCGCCTTCGCGGCCATCCTGATCGCCGGTGTGAACCTCTACGCCCTCGCGATCGTCGTCGAGGCACTCCTCGGCTGGCCGCAGTGGGTGGCCATCCTGGTCGCCGGCTTCTTCGTGCTCGCCTACATCACGCTCGGCGGCCTGTCCTCGGCGATCTACAACGAAGTGCTCCAGTTCTTCGTGATCCTGGCGGCCCTCATCCCGATCGTCGTGCTCGGCCTGAAGAAGGTCGGCGGCTGGGACGGCCTGACCGACTCCCTCTCCAAGACCCACGGCCACGACTTCGTCACCGCCTGGGGCGGCACCGGCATCGGCAGCGCCAACCCGCTCGGCGCCAACTGGCTGACCATCGTGCTCGGCCTCGGCTTCGTCCTGTCCTTCGGCTACTGGACCACCAACTTCGCCGAGGTGCAGCGTGCCCTGTCCGCGAAGAACCTCTCCGCCGCACAGCGCACCCCGCTGATCGCCGCGTTCCCGAAGATCTTCATCGTCTTCCTGGTGATGATCCCGGGCCTGGTCGCCGCCGTCCTCGTGCCCAAGATCGGCACCCCCGGCTCCGACCTCCAGTACAACGACGCCATCCCCTACCTGATGCAGGAGCTGCTGCCCAACGGCGTGCTCGGCATCGCGGTGACCGGTCTGCTCGCCGCCTTCATGGCCGGCATGGCCGCCAACGTCTCGTCCTTCAACACGGTGTTCACCAACGACATCTGGGCGAAGTACGTGGTCCGGGGCCGCGAGGACGAGTACTACGTGCGCTTCGGCCGCCTCATCACCGCGATCGGCGTGGCCGCCTCGGTCGGCACGGCGTTCCTGGCGTCGTCGTTCTCGAACATCATGAGCTACCTCCAGACGCTCTTCTCCTTCTTCAACGTGCCGATGTTCGTCGTCTTCATCGTCGGCATGTTCTGGAAGCGCGCCTCCACCAAGTCCGGCTTCTGGGGCCTGCTCGCCGGCACCGTGACCGCGATGGTGAACTACTTCGTCCTCTACAAGCGCGGCATCATCGACATCCCCACCGACCAGGGCGCCAACTTCGTCTCCGCGATCGCGGGCTTCGTCGCCGGTGCGGTCGTCATGGTCGTCGTGTCGCTGTTCACCGCCCCGAAGCCGGAGGAGGAGCTCCAGGGCCTGGTCTACGGCACTCGCTCCCCCGGCATGGAGGAACCGCCCGCCCCCGGGGACGACGCCTGGTACCGCAAGCCGGCCCTGCTGGGCTGGGGCGCAGTGATCATCGCGGCAGCCTGCTACATCCCGTTCTCGTTCTGATCGCGGGAGGATTGAGAAACCATGACCGAGCATTCCGGACACCCCGGGTTCTCCGAGAAGGACGTCCAGCGGGAAGTCACCGAGCTGGAGGGCAAGTCCGCCACCGCCGCCCGCATCTTCGACCTGCGCCGCATCATCGGACTCCTGTTCGTGCTCTACGGCCTCATCGTCGGGATCACCGGCCTCACCGACTCCGACGCCGCCATCGAGAAGGCCCAGGGCGTCAACATCAACCTGTGGACCGGCCTGGGCATGCTGCTCCTCGGCGTGTTCTTCCTCGTCTGGCTGAAGCTGCGTCCGACGCCGCCGCCGACACCCCACGTCCTGCCCGAGGAGCAGGACAGCGAGTAGCGTCCGGGTACGGGGCTGGAGTTCTTCGGGACTCCGGCCCCGTACCGCTGTAGGCACCCCTGCCCCGTCCACCGAGAAGGAGCGCACCCCTCATGACCACGCCGAACGCCACCGACCGGCCCGTGAAGCTCACCGTGAGCGTCCTCGGCACCGGGATCATGGGAGCCGCGATGGCCCGCAGCCTCGCACGAGCCGGACACACCGTCCGGGCCTGGAACCGCAGCCGCGACAAGGCCGAGCCGCTGGCCGCCGACGGCATCCACGTCGCCGACACTCCCGCCGAGGCGGTCCGCGACGCCGAGGTCGTCCTCACCGTGCTGTACGACGGTGCCGCCGCCCTCGACGTCATGCGGCAGGCGGCGCCCGGCCTGCGCCCCGGAGCCGCCTGGGTGCAGTCGACGACCGCGGGCATCGAGTCCGTCCCCGAGCTGGCCGGCTTCGCCCGCGAGCACGGACTGGTCTTCTTCGACGCGCCGGTCCTCGGGACCCGTCAGCCCGCCGAGGCGGGGCAGCTGACCGTACTGGCGGCCGGCCCCGCCGGGAGCCGCGACACCGTGACGCCGGTCTTCGACGCCGTCGGCTCACGCACCGTGTGGACCGGCGAGGACGGCGCCGCCGGCAGCGCGACGCGCCTCAAGCTCGTCGCCAACAGCTGGGTCCTCGCGGCCACCGCCGCCAGCGGCGAGGTCCTCGCCCTGGCGCAGGGCCTGGGCGTGGACCCGCACGGCTTCTTCGACCTGATCGCCGGTGGCCCGCTCGACATGGTCTATCTGCGCGCCAAGGCCGACCTGGTCCTGGAGGACCGGCTGACGCCGGCGAGCTTCGCGGTCGCCACCGCCGAGAAGGACGCCCGTCTGATCGTCCGGGCCGGAGAGCACAACGGCGTCCGCCTCGACGTGGCCGCCGCGGCCGCGGAGCGCTTCGGCCGCGCCGCCGCCCAGGGCCACGCCGACGAGGACATGGCCGCCGCCTACTTCGCCAGCTTCGACGAGCGGCGGCCCTAGCCCCCGGATCTCACAGGGGCTCCTCCGCCCCGCCGGGCGGGGCCGGCACCGGCCCCGCCCGGTCCAGCAGACCGGTGCGGGCGGCCAGCGCCGCCGCCTCCAGGCGCGATCCCACACCCAGCTTCATCAGCACCCGCTGCACATGGGTGCGGGCCGTCGACGGGGCTATGCCCATCCCGGCCGCGATGAGCCGGGTGTCCTCGCCGTCCGCGACCCGCACGAGCACCTCCACCTCACGCGGAGTGAGCATCTGGAGCAGCCGCTGCCCCTCGTCGTCGGGCTGGGCGGCCGGGTTGAGCAGTTCGCTGAAGGCGCCCTGGAGCAGTTGCGGGGCCACGGCCGCCTCACCCGCCCGCGCCTTCATGATCGCGCGCTCGACGCCCTCTATGCGTTCGTCGTGGCGTACGTAGCCCGACGCGCCGGCGGCGAACGCGGCGGCGATGCCCCGCGGGTTCGGCACCGGGCCCAGGACGAGGACGGCCACCTGCGGCCGTTCCCGCTTGATCTTCACCACCGGGTCGAAGATCCCCGGCTCGGCCGGTGCGGCCGTGCCGAGCAGGCACACCTCGGGTGCCCGTGTGATCACCAGCTCCGCCGCCCCCGCGGCCGGCGCCGCCGCGGCGAGCACCCGGTGCCCGCGCAGCTTCAAGGCCGAGGCCAACGCCTCGGCGAGCAATCGGTGGTCGTCGACCACCATGAGCCGCACTCCCATCAGGCAACCCCCCAGTCCCCCCAAGCATCCCCACTGGTTCCCCGTGGATTAGGAGCCCCCCGGCTCTCCATCCCCCGGAAGCTACACGCTTGTTCGACGTTGCGCTTCCCCTACCGGAGAGATGTGCCCCGGAATATCGAAATCTCTCCCATTCGGGAGTGATGAGGGGTACGCGTGCGGCCCCGCCCCTGAGCAGGGACGGGGCCGCACGACGGGGACCGGCTCGGCTACTGCGCGCCGAAGGCGACCACCAGGAACTCCTTGTCGTCCGCGGAGGACGGCTTGTGGGCGTAGACCTGCGACATGTACAGGCGGCCGTCGCGGTAGATGAACTCGGCGTACTCCGGGAGCATGCTGGACTCCGCGTCGCGGACCGATTCGCTCGCCGGGTTCTCCAGGAGCTTGGTCTCCTTGAAGGAGGTTCCGTCGAAGGAGACGACCTGCCCGCCCTTGTCGTACGGCGGACGCTTGTAGGCGAGGAGGTCGGTGCCGTCCATGCGCAGCGGGGTGATGGTGTAGCCGTCACCGGCGTCACCGCGCTGGCCGGTCTGCTTGCCGGTGGAGAGGTCGAAGGCGACGATCTCGTTGGTGCGGCTGTACTCCCCGGTGCCGTCGTGTTCCTCGGTCGGAATGTAGAGCTTGTCGTTGCCGACAGCGAGGCCGGAGCAGTACTCGATCCGGCTGATGCCGTCGCAGCGTGCCGCGTACGTCTTGCCCGGTGCGGAGATCTTCGTGCGCAGCTTGCCGGTCTTGTTGTCGATGGAGAAGAAGTCCGAGATGCCGCTGCCGTCCCCGGCGGAGTCGCCGACGTCGGCGGCGACGACCAGCGGGTCGGTGGAGACGACGCTCGCGTACTCGATGCCGGGCGACATCTTGTACTCCGAGAGCACCTTCCCGGACTTCGGGTCGATGGTCTGGATGTGCAGCTGGCGGGTGCTGCCGTACTCGCCGCACTTGCGGACCGCGACCAGCTTCTCGCCACCGCCGTAGCCGGCGTCGTAGCAGCTGTCGGTCGGCTTGGGCGCCCACAGCACCTTGCCGGTGGAGATGTCGAAGGCGCCGCCGCCGCTGGTGCTGCCCGCGGCGACCGTGTTCCCGCTCACCGTGACGTTGTCGATGTTGACCAGCTGGTCACCGGACTTGAGCGTCTTGGTCCACAGCTTCTTGCCGGCGTCGAGGTCGAGGGCGGCGAGCTGGCTGCAGCCGTGCGACGGGTCCTCCTTGGTCGGCATGGCGGGCTCGTAGACGATCGCCGTGCGGTTGGCCTCGGTGGCGTGGCGGCCGGCCTGGCACACCGGGCCGGGCAGCTTGACCGTCCACACCTTGGCGCCGCTCTTGGGGTCGTAGCCGTCGACCTCGGCGTTGCCGGTCTTGACGTACACCTTGTCGGTGAGCCAGGAGCCGACGGTGGTGACGCTGCTGTCGTTCTTGACGGCGGGCGCGGGCACCTGGAACAGCAGCTCGGCGCTGGTGTCGGAGGGGACCTTCTCCTTGCCGCCGGTGGAACCGCCGGACGTGCCGTCGCCCTTGCCGCCCTTGCCGCCGCCGGACGTGCTCGCGGTGTTCTTGTCGTCCTTGCCGGAGAGCGACGCGTACCAGACACCGCCGCCGACGATCAGCGCGACCGCGACCACGGCCGCCACGATGATGACCAGCTGGCTGTTGACCTTCCGGCCACCGCCACCGCCCTGCGGGGCCTGCGGCTGCATCGGCATGGTCTGCGGCTGCGGGTAGCCGTACGGGGCCTGCTGGCCCGGGGCGCCGTACTGCGGCTGCTGTCCGGGGTAGCCGTACCCGGGCTGCGCCGGGGGCGGCGTCTGCGGATAGCCGTACGGCTGCTGCGGCGCGGCCGGCGGAGCCGTCTGCGGCGGCGGGGGCGTCTGCGGGTAGCCGTAGCCGGGGCCCTGCGCGGGTGGCGGGGGCGTCGGGGCGCCGAAGCCGCCGGGGGGCGGGTCCTGAGGTGCCCCGAAACCGCCGGGGGGCGGGTCCTGGGGCGCGCCGAAACCGCCCTGCGGGGGCTCGTTCGAAGGGGGCTGGTTCGGCGGCGGGGGCGGCGGCTGGCTCATGACGTGTGTACCTCGGATGCGAAGGGGACGAAGGAGTGGTGGGCCCGGACGGGTGGGAGCGGTGAGCGGCTCACTTGCCGTACGCCAGCATCAACTTCTCCTTCGCGTCGTCCTGGCCCGTCAGCCGGGTGGTGGAGATGTAGAAGCGCCCGTCGACGTAGTCGACCGCCTTCGAGAAGAAGCCGTTCTCGATGTCCGCGGTGCCCTGCGGGTTCTGCAGCAGCGTGGTGGGCCGGTGGCCGGTCCCGGTCGTGGGGATCGAGACGATCTTTCCGCCGCCGTCGTACGACGGCTCGACGTACGCGATGAGGTTGGTGCCCTCCATCCTCATGGGCAGCATCGTCTCGTCCACCGGGGACTTGACGCGCCACTTCTCCTTGCCGGTCTCCAGGCTGAACGCGACGACCTCGTTGGCGCCGGTCTTCGCCTCGGTGGGCAGGTAGAGGGTGTTGGCGTCGGCGGCGGTGCCGAAGCAGCCCGTCAGATCGCGGTCGAGGACGGCGTATCCGCACTCGGGAGCGAAGGAGTCCTTGCTCTCCAGCTGCGAGCGCAGGCCGCCGTTGTTCTTCAGCGCGGTGACGTTGACCCGCTTCTTGTCGTCGTTGGTCATGTAGAGGACGACGGGGGCGACGGAGTAGGCGCGTTCGACCGTCCAGCCCTTGGGGATCTTCGTGGTCCACTTGGCCTTGCCGGTGGCCGGGTCCAGCTCCTGCACCTCGTCGTGCTTGTTGTCGCTGCCGACCGAGCAGGACGAGACGGCCACGAGCTTGGCGCCGCCCGCGAAGCCGGCCGGGTAGCAGCCCGTGCCGTACTTCTTCTTCTCCCAGAGCTTCTTGCCGCTGCCGACGTCGTAGGCCACGCCGGACATGGAACGGCCGACCATCAGGGTGTCGCCGGTGATGGACAGTTCCACCGAGATGGTGCTGTCGAAGAGTTCGCCGTCGGGGACCTTGCCGCTCCAGCCCTTGGCGCCGGTGTTCAAGTCGATCTGCTGGAGCTGGTTGCACTTGGCGCTGCTGCCGGGGCCGCTCATGTACGCGATGACGGCCTTGTCGTCGGACGTCTTCTGCGGGCTGACCGCGCAGATCTTCTGCGGCATGGTCAGCGCGTCCCAAGTGGGCTTGCCGTCGGTGACGTTGAAGGCGAAGACCTGCTTGTACGCGGCCTTCACCGCCGCCTTGTCGGTGACCCACAGGCCGGGGGCGTCGGCACCGGAACCGGGCGCGTCGGGCGCCGACTTGTACCAGAGCACCTTGGCCTCGCCCGGCTTCCGGCCCTCGTTGAGGTTCTCGGAGTCCTCGCCGCCGTCGCCGCTGCCGTCCCCGGGGTTGACCGGGTCGTCGGAGACGGTGGGCTTCGGGCTGTGGCTCTTGTCGGCGACGGGCTTCTTGCCGTCGTCACCGCCGCCGGCGCTGACGGCCCAGACGGTGCCGCCGACGACGAGCAGCGCGGCCACCGCGGCGCCGATGACGACGGCGGGCCTGCCCTTGAAGGGGTTCTTGGAGCCGCCGCCGGGAGGCGGGGTGCCGGGCGCGCCCGGGTACTGCGCCTGGGGCGGGTATCCGTAACCGGGCTGCTGCGGCTGCCCGTAGGGGCCGGGCTGGGTGTACGGCCCGGGCTGCTGCGGCTGGCCGTACGGTCCCGGCCGGCTGTAGGGACCGGGCTGCTGCGGGTATCCGTAACCGGGCTGCGGAGCACCGGCCGGCGGAGTCGGTGGAGACGCGGGCGGCTGCGCGGGCGGCGGAGGCGTACCGAAGCCGCCCTGCGCACGTGGGTCCTGCGGAGCGCCGAAACCGCCCTGCGGCGGCGGATCCTGTGGTGCTCCGAAACCGCCCTGCGGCGGCTGACCAGGCGGCTGACTCATCAGCGCTTCCCCCTCTTCACTGATGTGGCGCCCCACCGGCGGCGCTGGATTTCCGCTCTGTCCCGGTGGATCTCAGAGTGTTCTCAGACGGCCCTTTCTATCACTCTGTCGCGTACACGCAGGGGGCTGGTCCGACCCCTGTTCCCAAGGGAGAACCGGCCTGTGATGCCGCCGTTACGCGCCTTCACGCGCTCTTCACGCCGGGCGCGCGCCGCCGCCGCACAGCACGGCGGCGCTCCGCACGCCCCAGGTCACGCGTCCTCGGCGAGCTCCAGCCAGCGCAGTTCCAGATCCTCGCGCTCCCCCGCCAACTCGCGCAGCTCGGCGTCGAGTTTGGCCACCTTCCCGAAGTCGGTGGCGTTGTCGGCGATCTGGGCGTGCAGCTTGGTCTCCCGCTCGGAGATCTTGTCCAGCTGCCGCTCGATCCTCTGGAGTTCCTTCTTCGCGGCGCGGGCGTCGGCGGCGGACGCCGTCTTCGCGGGCGCGGGCGCGGCGGCGAGCACGGCGGCGGCCGCGGCCTCCTCCATCGTGCGGCGGCGCTCCAGGTACTCGTCGATGCCACGGGGCAGCATGCGCAGGGTGCCGTCGCCGAGCAGCGCGAACACGTTGTCCGTCGTGCGCTCGATGAAGAACCGGTCGTGGGAGATCACGACCATCGAGCCGGGCCACCCGTCGAGCAGGTCCTCCAGCTGGGTGAGCGTCTCGATGTCGAGGTCGTTGGTGGGCTCGTCGAGGAAGAGGACGTTGGGCTCGTCCATCAACAGTCGCAGCAGCTGGAGCCGGCGCCGCTCACCACCGCTCAGGTCGGCGACGGGCGTCCACTGCTTCTCCTTGTTGAAGCCGAACGTCTCGCACAGCTGACCCGCCGTCATCTCGCGCCCCTTGCCGAGGTCGACGCGGTCGCGCACCTGCTGCACGGCCTGCAGGACGCGCCAGTTCGGGTCGAGTTCGGCGACCTCCTGGGAGAGGTAGGCGAGCTTCACGGTCTTGCCGGTGACGATCCGGCCTGCCACGGGCTGACGCTCCCCGTCGCTGCGGGCGGCTTCGGCCAGCGCGCGCAGCAGCGAGGTCTTGCCGGCGCCGTTCACGCCGACCAGGCCGATCCGGTCGCCGGGGCCGAGCTGCCAGGTCAGGTGCTTGAGCAGCACCTTGGGCCCGGCCTGCACGGTCACGTCCTCCAGGTCGAAGACGGTCTTGCCGAGCCGGGAGTTGGCGAACTTCATCAGCTCGCTCTTGTCGCGCGGCGGCGGCACGTCGGCGATCAGCTCGTTGGCGGCCTCGACGCGGAAGCGGGGCTTGGAGGTACGGGCCGGGGCACCGCGGCGCAGCCAGGCGAGCTCCTTGCGCACCAGGTTCTGCCGCTTGACCTCCTCGGTGGCGGCGATGCGCTCGCGCTCGGCGCGGGCGAAGACGTAGTCGGAGTACCCGCCCTCGTACTCGTACACCGCGCCGCGCTGCACGTCCCACATGCGGGTGCAGACCTGGTCGAGGAACCAGCGGTCGTGGGTCACGCACACCAGCGCCGAGCGGCGCTCGCGCAGGTGCCGGGCGAGCCAGGCGATGCCCTCGACGTCGAGGTGGTTGGTCGGCTCGTCGAGGATGATCAGGTCCTGCTCGTCGATGAGCAGCTTGGCCAGCGCGATGCGCCGGCGCTCACCACCGGACAGCGGGCCGATGACCGTGTCCAGGCCCTGCGGGAAGCCGGGCAGGTCCAGCCCGCCGAACAGGCCCGTCAGCACGTCCCTGATCTTGGCGTTGCCCGCCCACTCGTGGTCGGCCATGTCCCGGATGACCTCGTGGCGGACGGTGGCCGCGGGGTCGAGGGAGTCGTGCTGCGTCAGGACGCCGATGTGCAGGCCGCCGGAGTGGGTGACGCGTCCGCTGTCGGCCTCCTCCAGCTTGGCGAGCATCCGGATGAGGGTGGTCTTGCCGTCGCCGTTGCGTCCGACGACGCCGATCCGATCGCCCTCGCTGACGCCGAGGGAGACTCCGTCGAGCAGTGCACGGGTGCCGTACACCTTGCTGACGGACTCGACATTGACCAGGTTGACGGCCATTTCTCTCCTGCCAAGGGGGACGATCGACCCTCAAGAGTAGTCCGCGCGGCGAAGGGGCCGAGCCAGGGCGTTCCCCGGCCCCCGCCGCACCGGCCGTTCCCGGGACGCGGGACCACCGCCCCCTCCGCTCCGTGCACGCACTCCCCCGCGCCGCCGGCCGGAGCACCGTCAGGGGCGCGAGGAACTGCACGAGCAAGCCACGACGAGCCGCACCCGCCCGAAACCCGTCGCCCGCGGACGCGCCCGCGCCTCCGCAAGGGCCGAGCACACACTCCCCCGCGCCTCCGCAGGGGCTGAGCGCGCAGTTCCCCGCGCCCCTGACGGGACGCACCGGGACCCCGGTCACCGAGCGGAGCGCACCTCCACACCTGGCCCGGGCGGGGGTCGTCCCCGGGCACCGGGCGGTGTCCGGGAGAGCGGCTCGCTACAGGACCGTCGCGCCCGGGGACGGGCTCACGGTGGCGCGCACCGAGCGGCAGGTGCCGGAGGCGCGCAGTGCCTCGGCGACCGCGTCCGCCGACTCCGCGTCCGCCGCGAGGAACGCGGTCGTCGGACCGGACCCGGAGACGAGCGCGGCGAGCGCGCCGGCCGCCCGGCCCGCGGCGAGGGTGTCGGCGAGCTCCGGGAAGAGCGAGAGGGCGGCCGGCTGGAGGTCGTTGGAGACGGCGCGCGCGAGGGCCCCGGCGTCGCCCTTCGCGAGGGCGTCCAGCAGCTCCTGCGAGGCGACCGGCTCGGGCACCCGCACCCCCTGGTTCATCCGGTCGAACTCCCGGAACACCGCGGGCGTGGACAGGCCGCGCGCGGCCATCGCGAAGACCCAGTGGAACGTCCCGCCGACCTCCAGGGCCCGCAGCTGCTCGCCCCGGCCGACGCCGAGCGCCGCCCCGCCCACCAGGCTGAACGGCACGTCGCTGCCCAGGTCGGCGCAGATGCCGAGGAGTTCGTCGCGCGAGGCGTCGGTGCCCCACAGCGCGTCGCAGGCGACCAGGGCGCCCGCGCCGTCCGCGCTGCCGCCCGCCATGCCGCCGGCGACGGGGATGTCCTTGGCGATGTGGATGTGGACGGCCGGGTCGATCCCGTGGCGACGGCCGAGTTCGATGGCGGCACGGGCCGCCAGGTTCGTACGGTCCAGGGGCACCTCGGCGGCGTCCGGGCCCGCGCAGGTGATGCGCAGCTCGTCCGCCGGGGTCACCGTCACCTCGTCGTACAGGCCGACCGCGAGGAAGACGTTCGCCAGGTCGTGGAAGCCGTCGGGGCGGGCGCCGCCGACCGCGAGCTGGACGTTGACCTTCGCAGGGACGCGTACCGTCACCGTCTGCGTCACGACTGGGCCGACTCCTCGTTCTCGGGGTTCTCGGGGTTCTCGGGGTTCTCGGTGTTCTCGGCGCCGGTGCCGCCGGGGGCGGCACGGTGCTCGGCGATACGGGCGAACTCCTCCACGGTCAGCGACTCCCCGCGGGCCTGCGGCGAGACACCGGCGGCGACCAGCGCGGCCTCGGCCGCCGCCGCGGAGCCGGCCCAGCCCGCGAGGGCGGCCCGCAGGGTCTTGCGGCGCTGCGCGAACGCGGCGTCCACCACGGCGAACACCTCGCGCCTGGAGGCCGAGGTCTTGAGGGGCTCGGCGCGCCGGGTGAGCGCGACCAGTCCGCTGTCGACGTTGGGCGCGGGCCAGAAGACGTTGCGGCCGATGGACCCGGCCCGCTTCACCTCGGCGTACCAGTTCGCCTTGACGGACGGGACGCCGTACACCTTCGAGCCGGGCCCGGCCGCGAGCCGGTCGGCGACCTCGGCCTGGACCATCACGAGGGTGCGCTCGATGGTCGGGAAGGTGTCGAGCATGTGCAGCAGGACGGGCACGGCGACGTTGTACGGGAGGTTGGCGACCAGCGCGGTGGGGGGCGGGCCGGGCAGCTCCCGGACGTCCATCGCGTCGGAGTGGACCAGCGCGAACCGGTCCGCTCGCTCCGGCATGCGGGCCGCGACGGTCGAGGGCAGCGCCCCCGCCAGCACGTCGTCGATCTCGACGGCGACGACCCGGTCGGCGGCCTCCAGCAGAGCGAGCGTCAGTGAGCCGAGGCCGGGTCCCACCTCCACGACGACGTCGTCGTCGCGCACCTCGGCGGTGCGGACGATCCGGCGCACCGTGTTCGCGTCGATCACGAAGTTCTGGCCGCGCTGTTTGGTGGGGCGTACGCCGAGGGCTCCCGCGAGTTCACGGATGTCGGCGGGGCCGAGGAGGGCGTCGGGGGTGGGGCTGGTCACGGACCAAGCGTACGGGGGCGGCGGGCCCCGCCGTCTTCACGCCCCCGCCGCAGGGCCCCGGGCCGGGCGCTCACCCGTGCAGCCGGGCCCCGCAGTGCGGCCAGGGACTGGCTCCCCGCCGCACGTACAGCTTCTTCGCCCGGAAGGTCTGCTCGGCGGCGGGAGCGTCCTGGGGACGGCCCTTGCCGCCGAGGGCGTGCCAGGTGCGGCTGTCGAACTGGTAGAGCCCGCCGTAGGTGCCGGAGGGGTCGACCGCGCGGGGCCGGCCCCCGGACTCGCAGGCCGCGAGGGCCGCCCAGTCGAGGCCGTCGGCGTCGTCGACGGACATCGGGAGCGGCTTCGTGCCGACCTTCACCAGCTGCACCCGCGGCTCGCGCACCGTCTCGGCCCCGATGCGGCGCGGCCGCTCCCGGACGCCGTTGACGGTCCGCAGGGCGTAGGTGACCCGGCGCGCCCCGGTCCGCCCGGCCTGCTCGACGACCTCGGTGCCCTTGAAGAGCGAGGGGTCCTGGGTCCGCCGCACCCCGTACGGGATGGCCTCCTCGCGGACCTCCCGGCTCCCGGTGATCCGCATGACCGTGACCGTCTGACCGTCGCGCGGGAAGCTGCCGGGCGGCGCGGAGGTCGTGTCCTGCCCGTGCAGGGTGATGCCGGCCTCCTCGACGGCCTCCCGCACGCTCGCCGCGTTCGTACGGATGGTCCGTGCCCGGCCGTCCGCCATGATCGTCACCGTGCGCTCGGTGCGGACGGCGAGGTCGAGGCCCGTGCGTCCGATGGTCCGGGACCGCGATGCCGACAGGTACGCGCCCTCGGCGCGCACCCCCAGCTGTCTGAGCGCCCCGTCCACGGTGGGTTCCGTCGTCCACACCCGGCGCCGCTGCCCGTCGAGGGTGAGCTCCACGGGACGCCCGTAGTGGACGGCGACCTCGTCACCGCTGGCGAGCGGTGTGCCCGGGGCGGGCACCACCACGTCGTGCGAGCCCACCCGCACACCCTCCTCGGCGAGCAGCTCGGTGACGTCGTCCGCGAAGGTGTGCAGGGTGCGCGACTTCCCGTCGACGGTGAGTTCGATCGCCTTGTCGCTGGCGACGAACGCCGAGGTGCCTCCGGCCAGGAACGCGACGACGAGTGCCTGCGGGAGCAGTCGCCGGAGCGGGTCGGGGCGCTCGGCGGTCCGCTTGCGCCGGGCCGCGCGCCGCACCTCGGCCCGCCCGCCGGGCCGCGGCACCCCCACGGCTGCCGGCGGCCGGCCGGCGCCTGCGTCCGGGCCCTGCCGGGGCAGCATGGGCTCGGTCGGCGCCTCGTGCCGGGAGAGCAGCGGCTCCGTCGGCGCCTCATGGCGGGGAAGCAGCGGCTCCGTCGGCGCCTCATGGCGGGGAAGCAGCGGCTCCGTGGGCGCCTCGTGCCGGGAGAGCAGCGGCTCCGTCGGCGCCTCATGGCGGGGAAGCAGCGGCTCCGTGGGCGCCTCGTGCCGGGAGAGCAGCGGCTCCGTGGGCGCCTCGTGCCGGGGCTCCCGGGGCGACTCGTACGCGGGCCGGTAGGTGTCGGGGAAAGCGGCGCGGTGCGGCTCCTCGCTCCCCCGCGCCGCCGCGGCCTCCGCGTACGGCGGCGTCTCGTCGTCGTACGGCGGCGTCTCGTCGGGGTGCGGCGCTCCCGTCGCACCGGTGGTGACACCAGTCGTTCCATACGTCTCGTACTGCGAGCTGCTCACGACGACACGCTCCAGGGTCCGGAAGGGGCGACCAGAACCTAGCGGAGCGGCCGTCACTCTCCCAAGCAACGCGACTACGCTGTGTCGCGACACTCCCCCGCGAGCGACCCGCGCATGACCAGGGAGAACCCCGGGAACCGTTATCCGTCAGTAATCGAACGCGCGCGCAGTGTTGACGGAGATCGAGGTCGCCAGCGCGTCCTCGCCGATACCGCGCACCTCGGCCATGGCACGCACCGTGACCGGAATGAGATACGGCGCGTTGGGCCGTCCGCGGTACGGCGCGGGCGTCAGGAAGGGCGCGTCGGTCTCGACGAGCACGAGCTCCAGGGGCGCCACCGCCAGCGCGTCACGCAGCGGCTGGGCGTTCTTGAAGGTCATGTTGCCGGCGAAGGACATGAAGTAGCCGGCGCCGGCGCAGATCGCGGCCATGTCCGCGTCGCCCGAGTAGCAGTGGAAGACGGTCCGCTCGGGCGCGCCCTCCTCCTTGAGGATGCGCAGCACGTCGGCGTGGGCGTCGCGGTCGTGGATGACGAGGGCCTTGCCGTGCCGCTTGGCGATCTCGATGTGGGCACGGAAGGAGCGCTCCTGCGCGGCCTTGCCCTCGGGGCCCGTACGGAAGTAGTCCAGCCCGGTCTCGCCGACGCCCTTGACCTGCGGCAGCGCCGCGAGGCGGTCGATCTCGGCGAGCGCCTCGTCCAGCGCGGCCTCGCCGCCCGGGCGCCGTGCCCCCTGCCGGGACCAGCCGTCGGGATCGCCGTGCACGATACGCGGCGCTTCGTTGGGGTGCAGGGCCACCGTCGCGTGGACGGCGTCGTACGCGGCGGCCGTCTCGGCGGCCCAGCGCGAGCCCTTCACGTCGCAGCCGACCTGGACGACCGTCGTGACTCCGACCGACGCGGCCTTGGCGAGACCCTCCTCGACCGTGCCGGACTGCATGTCGAGATGGGTGTGCGAGTCGGCGACGGGCACCCGCAGGGGCTCGGGGAGCGGGGGTGCGGCGTTCTTGTCGGAGGCGGAGGAAGGCATGCCCCGATCCTACGAAAGGGGCATGCCGGCCCTCACCCGAGGAAGGTCATCCCGCCTTGCGGTGCTGGAACGGGTGCAGCAGGTCCGAGAGGTGCCAGTGGTGCGGCTCCTTCGGCTCCGCCGGGGCCGTGCCGTCGCCGCCGCGCTCCCGGGGTGCCTGCTCGGGCTGCCGGGGCACCGCGCGGTGCAGGTGCGCGGCGTGCATGGAGTTCAGAGCGGAGGACACCTGACCGGCGCGCATGATCCGCACCACATGGCTGTCGCAGTTGAGGCAGGTGGGCCGGCTGAGCGGCGACGGCACGACGTGCCCGTTCGCCACGTACATCACGAACTCACTGCCCTCGGCGTCGAGGTGGTGCTCTATCTCGTACGACTGCTCCCAGCCGTGCCCGCAGCGCATGCAGGCGAAGGAGTACGACTCGTGGACGACGGCGGTCGCCGCGCTGCGATGCCCGGTCTGTCCTGCGATCTCACTCATGCCGGCTCCTGTCGTCCGCTGGACGAGCGCCCCCGGTGAACGGGGGCGAGGGACGGGTGCGTCCCTTCGACCAGTGGACGCTTTCGCGCACGCGAACGCATCAGGCCTGTCGACTGTTGGATCCGTTTTGGCCGTTCCTTGTCGGAAAGGTCCCGCCACCCGGCCTGGGCTTTGCCTTGCGGCACAGCCCTTTGCCCTTCTATGGGGCGCTTCGTTCGGCATTCTTTGCCGCGACGACGGCATCGAAGACCTCACGTTTGGGAAGACCTGCTTCCGCGGCCACCGCCGCGATCGCCTCCTTGCGTCGCTCCCCCGCCTCCTCGCGCACCCGCACCCTGCGCACCAGCTCCGCGGCGTCCAGCTCCTCGGCACCCTTCTGCGCGGCGCCCTCGACGACGACGGTGATCTCCCCGCGCACGCCCTCGGCGGCCCAGGCCGCGAGCTCGCCCAGCGGCCCCCGCTTGACCTCCTCGTACGTCTTCGTCAGCTCCCGGCAGACGGCGGCGCGCCGCTTCGTCCCGAACACCTCGGCCATCGCGGCGAGCGTGTCGTCGAGCCGGTGCGGGGCCTCGAAGTAGACGAGGGTGCGGCGCTCGTCGGCGACCTCGCGCAGCCGCGACAGGCGCTCGCCCGCCTTGCGCGGCAGGAAGCCCTCGAAGCAGAAGCGGTCGACGGGCAGCCCTGACAGCGCCAGCGCCGTGAGCACGGCGGAGGGGCCGGGTACGGCGGTCACCTTGATGTCCTTCTCCACCGCGGCGGCGACCAGCCGGTAGCCGGGGTCCGACACGGAGGGCATGCCGGCGTCGGTCACCAGCAGCACCCGCGCTCCGCCGGCCAGTGCCTCGACCAGCTCCGGTGTGCGGGCGGCCTCGTTCCCCTCGAAGTAGGACACGACGCGTCCGGCGGGCTGCACGCCCAGCGCCTGGGTGAGCCGGCGCAGCCGGCGGGTGTCCTCGGCGGCGACCACGTCGGCCCTCGCCAGTTCCGCGGCGAGCCGCGGCGGCGCGTCCTCGATGTCGCCGATGGGGGTGCCTGCCAACACAAGGGTTCCTGTCACGGCTCCATCCTCGCAGGGCCCGGCGGCCTCGGTCGCCGCCCGTCCCGCCGCCGCCCCGCCCGGGGATCCGCGCGGGAATCCGGCTCCGGCGTCCGGCCGGAACCCGTCTCCGGCACGCGGCCGGAATCGGGCTCGGGTGTCCTCCCGGACAGCGGCTTCCACCCATTTACGGCCGGTGCACGGGACTCCCACAGACCTGTTCCCTACGATGGCGCGGTGACCAGTACCGCGTCCTCCACGGACACCCGGCAGGGGCAGGCCACCGACGCGCAGTGGCCGTCGTGGCAGCTGCGGCTGCGCCGCTTCGGCTACACGGCGCCGCCCAGAAGCGATGTGCGCGACCGGCTCGTACCGCCTTACTCCGAGCCCAGCCCTCGTATCTGGGCCACGCTCGGGCTGCGCCACGAGGTCGCGGAGCGCATCACGCGCTGGTCCGGCTGGGGCGGCCCGCTGCTGGTGACCCTGATGGCCGGGCTGATGCGGTTCTGGCACCTGGGCAGCCCGAAGGCGGTGATATTCGACGAGACGTACTACGCCAAGGACGCCTGGGCGCTCATCCACCGCGGCTACGAGGTCAACTGGGCCAAGGACGCCAACGACCTGATCCTCCAGGGCAACGGCCATGTGACCGTCCCGAGCGACGCCGCGTACGTCGTGCATCCGCCCGTCGGCAAGTACGTCATCGGGCTCGGCGAGTGGATGTTCGGGTTCAACCCCTTCGGCTGGCGGTTCATGACGGCGCTGCTCGGCACGCTGTCGGTGCTGCTGCTGTGCCGGATCGGGCGACGGCTGTTCCGTTCGACCTTCCTCGGCTGCCTCGCGGGCGCGCTGATGGCGGTGGACGGCCTGCACTTCGTGATGAGCCGCACCTCGCTGCTCGACGGGGTGCTGATGTTCTTCGTGCTGGCCGCCTTCGGCTGCCTGGTCATCGACCGCGACCACGCCCGCGCCCGGCTCGCGGCCGCACTGCCCGCCGACGCGGACGGGGTGGTGCGCCCCGACGCGCACATCGCCGAGACGACCCGCCTCGGATGGCGCCCCTGGCGCTGGGGCGCGGGCCTGATGCTGGGCCTGGCCATCGGCACCAAGTGGAACGGCCTCTACATCCTCGCCGCGTTCTGCGTCATGGCGGTCCTGTGGGACGCGGCCTCGCGCCGGGTGGCGGGCGCCCGCCACCCCTACCTCGCGGCGCTCCGGCACGACACCGGCATCACGTTCCTCGCGACGGTCCCGGTCGCGCTGGCCGTCTACCTCACCTCCTGGCTCGGCTGGATCCTGTCCCCGGACAACGGCCGGGGCGGCTACTTCCGCAACTGGGCGGTGACCGACGGCAGGGGCGGTCACTGGACCTGGCTGCCCGACTGGCTGCGCAGCCTGTGGCATTACGAGCACGAGGTCTTCAAGTTCCACGTCGGGCTGTCCTCGCCGCACACCTACCAGTCGAACCCGTGGAGCTGGCTCGTCCTCGGCCGCCCGGTCTCGTACTTCTACGAGTCCCCGCTGCCCGGCAAGGACGGCTGCCCCGCCGGCGCGGGCGACAAGTGCGCCCGCGAGGTGCTGGCGCTGGGCACCCCGCTCCTGTGGTGGGCGGCCTGCCTCGCGGTCCTCTACGTGCTGTGGCGCTGGGCGTTCCGCCGCGACTGGCGCGCGGGCGCGATCGCCTGCGGCATCGCGGCCGGCTATCTGCCCTGGTTCATGTACCAGGAACGCACGATCTTCTTCTTCTACGCCGTCGTCTTCGTGCCGTTCCTCTGCCTGGCCGTCGCCATGCTGATCGGCGCGATCCTCGGCCCACCCGGCTGCGGAGAACGCCGCCGCGTGATCGGCGCGGCCGGCGCCGGCGTCCTGGTCCTGCTGATCGCGTGGAACTTCATCTACTTCTGGCCCCTGTACACCGGCACCTCGATCCCCATAGACGACTGGAGATCGCGCATGTGGCTGGACACCTGGGTCTAGCCGGGCGAACACACCGAGAGGGCGCGGCCGGTGGCCGCGCCCTCGTCGTCGTCGCTCAGGTCCGCTCGTTCGGGCCGGCGTCCCGGCTAGTCGAGCTTCACGGCCAGGCCTCCGGTCCGCGCCTGCTCGTTCGTGATCCGCTGCTTCTCGTGCCAGCCGACCTGCACCGAGTACGACGCCGAACCCCCCGGCACCCCGCGCACGGCGATCGGGAAAACACACCTCAGGAAGGAGTTGTCGTAGGCGCCGCTGCCGAGCGACCCGGTCGCGACGACCCGGCCTGCCGAGTCGTAGACGGTCACCAGTGCGCCCTTGTCGATGTCGCCGAACTCGTGATCGCCGCCGCAGGACCCCGTGGCTCCGGGGAGGTCGCCCCCGATGAGAACCTGTCCCACCAGCGTGAACGGCCGGTCGTCGTCGGATCCGGACAGATTCCACGCCAGCGCGACGGCACCCGAACCGACCACGAGCCCGGCGACCGCCGACGCCACCAGGGCGCCCCGGAACCGACGCCCCCGTACGGGCCCGGGCCGTGTCGGCGCCGAGGCAGGCGGCGGAGCGAACTCGTCGTCGACTGATTCATCAGACATGTGCGCAGCATGGCATCGAGCGGCACCGCCGCACGTCACAGTCGCAACACAGCCACCACCTGCCCGTCCCCCCGGTCCGGCGAGGGCGATTCGGCCGTCCAAAAACCGAGGGTTGCGCGCGAGTTGGGGTTGCCGGCGATCACCGGACCGGTTGCGGCCGCGCGGCCACCGGTGCGTCGTCGTCCGTCGAGTCGCTGTCCCCGGGCGCTCTTCGACTTCAACGTCGGGGTCAGCCGGCACGAACCCGCCCCGGCGACGCAGCCGGCCGGCGGTTGATGATCCTTCCGTCGCCCCCGGACCTCCGACCCGGTGCGAGGGCGCGGCGAGCCGCCGCGCCCTCGCCCTGTTCGCACGCACTCATGAATGAACAGCGTTCGAGGTTGTGGCCCGCTGTCCCGTTCGGTCCTGTTTCTGATCTCTCTTCGGACAACATCTGGAAACTCCGGTCACAGCTGTCACTGCCCGGGCCTACAGTGCGAAGGCTTACGGGGAGAGGCGGCGCGATGCGCAGAGGGGCGAAGGCTGTCGTCATCGGCAGCGTGTTCACGGTGATGGTGGGGGGCGCCGGGTACGGCGCGTACAACCTGGTGACCGCGGTCAGCGGGGACGGGGGCGCGGCCGGGCCGGCACCCGTGAAGACCGGCCCGCCGAGCGGCGCGGAGGTCAAGGAGACCAGCCGCGCCTTCTTCACGGCCTGGGAGAAGGGCGACGCGGCCAAGGCGGCGCAGTACACCAACTACGCGACGGCGGCCGAGCCGTTGCTGGCCTCCTACGGCGCCGAAGCCCATCTCACGAAGGTACGGATCACACCGGGCACGCCGTCCGGCGCGACCGTGCCGTTCTCGGTCAGCGCGACGGTGTCGTACGAGGGGAAGAGCAAGCCCTTCTCGTACGACTCCGAACTGAGCGTCGTGCGGGGCGAGACGACGGGGAAGGCGCTGGTCGGCTGGAAGCCGTCCGTCGTGCACCCCGATCTGAAGGACGGGGACACGCTGGTCACGGGCGAGTCGGCGAGCCCGGCGATCGAGGCCGTGGACCGGAACAACGTTGTCCTGACGAAGGAGAAGTACCCCTCTCTGGGGCCGATCCTGGACGCGTTGCGCGACAAGTACGGTGACACCGCGGGCGGTTCGCCCGGGATCGAGCTGGCCGTCCGGCACGGCGACCAGAGCCCGGACACCCCGCTGGTGGTGCTCGCGAAGGGGCGCGCGGGCAAGGTCCGCACCACGCTCAGCGCGAACGCGCAGGCCGCCGCGGAGAAGGCCGTCCGCCGGTACGACGAGTCGTCGGTGGTCGCCGTGAAGCCGAGCACCGGCGAGGTGCTCGCGGTCGCCAACCACCGCGAGGACGGCTTCAACGCGGCCTTCCTCGGCAAGCTCGCCCCCGGCTCCACCATGAAGATCATCAGCGCCGCCATGTTCATCGACCGCGGCGTCACGACGGCGACCGGGCCCGCGCCCTGCCCGCCCGACGCCGTGTGGCAGAGCCAGACCTTCCACAATCTGAAGAACATGAAGCCCAACGAGAACGCCACGCTGTCCGAGTCGTTCGCGCGCTCGTGCAACACGGCGTTCGTGAAGTACGCGGACGCCCTCAAGGTCGACTGGCTCACGAACGAGGCGCAGCAGAACTTCGGCCTCGGCCAGGACAACTGGAAGACCGGGATCCCGTCCTTCGACGGCTCCGTCCCCGCCTCCGGGGGCCCGGACACGGCCGCCAACCTGATCGGCCAGGGCCAGGTCCAGATGTCGCCGCTGAACATGGCGTCGGTGACGGCCACCGCCATGACGGGCGCCTTCCGGCAGCCGGTCATCGTGCCGCGCGCCCTCGACGACCGTGAGCTGGCCAAGGCCAGGGGCCTGTCCGCGGGCACGGTCGCCCAGCTGCGGGCCATGATGAACCGCACCGCGATCAGCGGCACCGCCGCCCAGGTGATGGCCGGGCTCGGCCCGAACTACGGCGCCAAGACCGGTTCCGCCGAGGTCGACGGCCAGGCGAAGTCGAACAGCTGGTTCACCGGCTACCGCAACGACGTCGCGGCGGCCGCCATGACCCAGGAGGGCGGTCACGGGGGCGACGCCGCCGGTCCGATCGTCGCAGCTGTGCTACGAACCGGTGGCTGAAGTCACCCGTGACGTGGCGGGACCCTAGGGTGGTGCTCATCGTTGGAAACATGAGGCCACGGGGGCACCAGGGTATTCAGCGGAGGACGAGTGGCTGTGGGCAAGAGAAGACGCGTCGCCGAGCGGCGGAAGACGAAGCAGCCCGCCGTGCTCGGCGGCGCGATCGCCGTCGTCGCGATCGGCGGGGCGTTCGGTGTCTACAGCCTGTACGGCGGAGCGGCGGCGGACGAGGGATCGAGCGCCACCACCCGCAAGGCCGTGAAGACGGGCCCGCTGTCCGCGGCCGAGGTGCACAAGGCCTCGACGGCCTTCCTCACCGCCTGGCAGAGCGGCGACGTCGCGAAGGCCGCCGCGGCCACCGACGACTCGGCCGCCGCGGCCGCCACGCTGACCGGCTACGCCAAAGAGGCGCACATCACCGGTGTGACGCTGACCGGCGGCACGCGGACGGGCGCCGCCGTCCCGTTCTCCGTCAAGGCCACCGTCACCTACAAGGGCAAGAGCAAGCCGCTCTCGTACGAGTCGAAACTGACGGTCGTGCGGCGCGCGAAGGACGGCGTCCCGCTGGTCGGCTGGGCGTCGTCCGTCGTCCACCCGGACCTCCAGGACGGCGACCGGCTGGTCACCGGCGAGTCGGGCACGCCCCCGGTCAGGGCCCTCGACCGTGAGGGCAAGGAGCTGACCGCCGCGAAGTACCCCTCGCTGGGCACCGTCCTCGACGGGCTGCGCGAGAAGTACGGCAAGACGGCCGGCGGCAAGGCGGGCATCGAGCTGCGCGTGGTCCGCAAGGCCGCGAAGAAGGGCACGCAGAAGACCCCCGACAAGACCCTGCTGACGCTGAGCGAGGGCACGCCGGGGACCGTGGAGACGACGCTCAGCCCGGCCCTCCAGTCGGCCGCCGAGCGTCAGGTGGCCGCCAAGGAGAAGGCGTCGGTGGTCGTGATGCGCCCGTCGACGGGTGAGATCCTCGCCGTCGCGAACACGAGTCACGGCTTCAACACCGCCTTCCAGGGCTCCCTCGCGCCCGGCTCCACGATGAAGGTCATCACGGCCTCGCTGCTGTTCGACAAGGGGCTCGCCTCCGCCGACAAGCCGCACCCGTGCCCCAAGACCGCGACGTACGGCGGCTGGAAGTTCCACAACGACGACGACTTCGAGATCAAGAACGGCACGTTCAAGACGAGCTTCGCCCGGTCCTGCAACACGGCCTTCATCACCCAGGCGAAGGAGCTGGAGAACGACGACCTGACCAAGCAGGCCCAGCAGGTCTTCGGGATCGGCCTGAACAACTGGTCCATCGGTGTGCCGTCCTTCGACGGCGCCGTGCCGGTGCAGAGCGCCGCGCAGATGGCGGCGGAACTGATGGGCCAGGGCGGCGTCCGCATGAACCCGCTGAACATGGCCTCGGTCGCCTCGACCGTCAAGGCCGGCACCTTCCACCAGCCCTACCTGGTCGCCCCGTCGGTGGACCACCGCACACTGGCCAAGGCGAGCCGCACCATGTCCGCCTCGACCCTCTCGCAGCTGCGCGAGGTCATGCAGTTCACGGCGGCGTACGGCACGGCCGCGGAGGCGATGTCCGGCCTCGGCCCGGACTACGGCGCGAAGACCGGATCGGCCGAGGTCGACAACCAGAAGAAGCCGAACGGCTGGTTCACCGCGTGGAAGGGCGACCTCGCGGCGGCGGGCGTCGTGCAGCAGGGCGGGCACGGCGGCGACACGGCCGGACCGATCGTGGCGGCCCTGCTCAAGAGCGGAAGCTAGACCGGCCCGAAGAGCGCTGTCAGTGGCCGGCCCTACGCTCCGGGCATGACGTTCCCGCTCCCCGAAGGACTGCCCGCCGGCCGCCTGATGGGCACCCCGGACGGCACCCCGGTCATGTGGTGCTCCGAGAGACCCCCGGCCGACCCGCATGCGGCCTGGACCGGCCACCAGCGGCAGCAGGCCGCCACCGGTCTGCTGCCGGTCCTCTGCTACTCCGACGTCCGCCCGGCCCCCTTCGACCCCGCGGAGGTCGACGTCTTCGACCTCGAAGGCGAACTGGCCGAGAGCTGGGCCGAGTACCGGCGGCGCAGGTTCGCCGTGTCCGACGGGCCTCCGGAGCCGTTCGACTGCCCCGAGGACGTCGAGCCGTGGGAGGACGACCCCGGCCCGCCCTTCGAGCAGTGGCCCGGACTCGCCCCGGCCACCCTGCCCGGCAGCGGCGTCGACCCCGACGAGGCCGCCCGGGCCGCCTTCGCGCACCTCGTGGACGACGACCCGTACTCGCTGACCGGAGCCCGCCTCGGTCTGGTCGCCGCGGAGCGGAGCGCCGACATCCCCGCGCTCCTCGACTGGTACGGCGGCGCTCCGAAGACCTTGCTGTGCGCCCTGCTGCGCAGCTGGGAGGACCGCTTCGGGGCCCGCGTCCTCACCCTGGTGGGGGCGACGCTGTACGTCTCCGTGGCGAGCCCGCCGCGCACCCGGGAACAGGCCGAGCGCGTCGCCCTCGAACACCTTCTGACCACGGCCGACAACATCGTGGACGACCCGCCGACGCCGTTCCCCCGGTACGCGCAGTCCCTCGTCGGCGCCCCGCTGTGGCGCTTCTGGTGGGACTAGGGGGCTTCGTTCGGACCAGCTCGGGTCCGCGACGCCCGGCGGCGGGCCTGGCCCGGATGCGGCCCGCTCCGCACGCGGGGGCGGCCGGAAGTCGTTCGCGTGCCGCGTACACCGACCGCTAGCGTGCTGCTCATGACCGCCACGGAAGACAACGTCGCCCACCCACGTTTCGCCGAGGCCCTCACGGAGCTGGGGCTGGACGAGCTGAACGCACGCATCCGCCGCTTCCCCGACGCGACCCGTACCGCCGCCGAGGCGGCCGCCGCGATCGGCTGCGAGCTGAGCCAGATCTGCAAGTCGCTGATCTTCGCGGCGGACGGCGTGCCGGTGCTCGTGCTCATGGACGGCGCGTCCCGGGTCGACGTGGAGCTCGTCCGCAAGGAGCTCGGCGCCGAGAAGGTGACCCGGGCCCAGGCCGCCGTGGTGCGGGAGACCACGGGGTACGCGATCGGCGGCGTCCCGCCGTTCGGCCACCGCACGAGGACCCGTGTGCTGGCCGACCGTTCGCTGCTCGCCCACGACACGGTGTGGGCCGCGGCGGGCACCCCGTACGTGGTCTTCCCGATGGACCCCGAGAGCCTGGTCGCACACGCCGGGGCCACGCTGGCGGACGTGCGCGAGCAGACCGCGTGACCCCTCTCGTCACCGCGGCCGTCCTGCTCGCCGCGGTCACCCACGCCTGCTGGAACGCGATCGCGCACCGCATCAGCGACAAGCTCGTCGGCTTCACGCTGATCGCGGGCGGCGGCATGCTGATCGGCCTCGCCCTGGTGCCGTTCGTACCGTTCCCCGCGTCCGGGGCCTGGCCGTACCTGATCGCGTCGGCCGTGATCCATGTCGCGTACTACGTGCTGCTGATGCGCTCGTTCCGGCTCGGTGACTTCGGGCAGGCCTATCCGATCGCCCGCGGCACCGCCCCGCTGATCGTCACCGCGCTCGCGGCGGTCTTCGCGCACGAGGTGCCGGACGGCTGGGCGGCGGCGGGCATCGCGCTGTCCTGCGCGGGACTGACGGGTGTGGCCCTGTGGGGGCTGCGCGGACGCCGGCCCAACTGGGCGGCGATCGGGGCGGCGTTGGCGACGGGCGCGTCGATCGCCGCGTACACCGTCGTCGACGGTCTGGGTGTGCGCGCCTCGGGCTCCTCGCTCGCGTACATCGCCTGGCTGATGGCCATCGAGGGCGTGGTGATCCCGGCGTACGCCGTGCACCGCTGGCGCGGCGAACTCGTCTCCGTGCTGCGGCCGTTCGCGGCGGTCGGCTTCCTCGGCGCGGCCCTCTCCGTCGCGGCGTACGGGCTGGTCCTGTGGGCGCAGACCCGCGCGGAGCTCGCGCCGATCGCCGCTCTGCGGGAGTCCTCGATCATCGTGGGCGCGGCCATCGGCGCCGTCTTCTTCAAGGAGCGGTTCGGGGCGCCCCGGATCGCGGCGGCCGGTCTGCTGGTCGTGGGCATCGGCCTGATGCTGCACACCGGTTAGCGCGCACGAGGACCCGGGCGCGCTCGGGACGCGCGCCCTGTGGGGGGTCAGG
Organism: Streptomyces sp. NPDC025784; assembly: GCF_055558435.1. Lineage (NCBI taxonomy): Bacteria > Bacillati > Actinomycetota > Actinomycetes > Kitasatosporales > Streptomycetaceae > Streptomyces > Streptomyces sp. NPDC025784. The sequence goes on along the minus strand of NZ_JBVHMN010000017.1, from coordinate 44,450 downwards.
CGTCGATCGACGCGCGGACCGCCCGGACCAGTGCCTGTGCCCGCGCGTCCGCGGTCACGCTCGTGCGGAATCCGTTGGTGACGTAGCCGAACGCGATGCCCGACTCGGGGTCGGCGAAGCCGAGGGGGCCGCCGCGGCCGGGGTGGCCGAAGGATCCCGGCGACAGCAGGGGCGAGGCCGAGCCGTGCAGCATGTAGCCGAGGCCGAAGCGGGTGCCCACGACCAGGACACGGTCGGGGCCCGCCGACTGTTCCGTGCGCGCGGCCGTCACGGTGTCCGGGGCGAACAGCCCGACGCCGTCCACCTCGCCGATCAGCGCCGCGTAGAACCGGGCCAGGCCGTCCGCCGTGGCGATGCCGTTGGAGGCGGGCAGCACCGCCGCCCGGTAGGCCGGGTCGTTCTCGTCCGCAGGCGGGGTGATGACCTTGAAGGCCCTGGTCGTGAGGCTCTCCGGGTCGGCGTACGCCTCGGAGACGGCCCTCTTGGGGCGGGTCCGCAGGCCGCCCGGCGCCGGCGGGGACTCGACCTGCGCGACCCGCCCCACCCGCCCGGTCTCCGTCTCCGGCAGCCCGACCCACAGGTCGAGTCCCAGCGGCCCGGCGATCTCGTCCGCGATCCACGCGCCGATCGTGCGCCCGGTCACCCGCCGGACCAGTTCGCCGGTCAGCCAGCTGTAGGTGTGCGCGTGGTAGCCGTGCTCCGTCCCCGGCTCCCACGCCGGTGCCTGCCGGGCGACGGCCGCGGCGGCGAGATCCGGGTCGCCGGCCTCGGCGGGGGTGAGCGGGCGGTCCAGGACAGGGACCCCGGCCCGGTGCGCGAGCAGGTGCCGGACGAGCGTGTGCTCCTTGCCGTGCTCCTTGTACTCCGGCCAGTAGTGGCCGACGGGGGCGTCCAGGTCGAGCTCGCCGCGCTGGGCGAGCAGCAGCAGTACGGCGGCGGCGACGCCCTTGGTCGCGGAGCGCACGATCTGCGCGGTGCCGTGCTGCCAGGGTCCGGTGCCGTCGACGTCGCGGGTGCCGCCCCACAGGTCGACCACGCGCCGGCCGTCGCGGTACACGGTGACGGCGGCGCCCCGGTCCCCGAGGAGTTCGAAGTTGCGTACGAACGCCTCCCTGACCGGCTCGAAGCCCTCGGCCACTGTGCCGTTCACGTCCACGCCCGCGCTCCTGTCACCCACTCGTACCACTGCCGACGGTGAGTGCAACACGCACGTACCGGCTCGGATTCCTGGGCCGGGCGCTTCGCGTCCTAGCCCAGCAGGATCGTGACCTCGATGTTGCCGCGGGTGGCGTTCGAGTACGGGCAGACCTCGTGGGCCGCGTCGACGAGCTTCGTCGCGAGTTCCTGGTCGACGACGGGGAGCGAGACGCTCAGGGCGACCGCGAGTCCGTAGCCGCGCTGCTTGTTCGGGCCGATCCCGACCTTCGCGGCGACCGTGGAGCCGGAGAGGTCGTATCCGGCGCGACGGCCCACCAGGACCAGCGCGTTGTGGAAGCAGGCGCTGAAACCGGCCGCGAACAGCTGCTCCGGGTTCGTGCCGTCGCCGTCGCCGCCGAGGGCGGGAGGCATCGCGACCTTCAGGTCGAGCCGGCCGTCCTGGCTCGTCACGTAGCCGTTGCGACCGCCGTGGGCGGTGGCCTCGGCGACGTACATGATCTTCGTCGGGCGGGTGTCGACAGCGCTGCCGTCGATCATCGTGGGACCTCCCCCTGAGCGTTTACGACACGGCGGGCACGACGCCGGGCAGCAGGGCAGGCGTCATGGCAGGCAATACAGCTGCGCACAAATGCATCGCGCACAAGATACCGACCGGTAGGACATGGCGTGCCGCCAGGGGGTGGAAACCGCGGGTAACCCGGCACGGCGACGCTCTCCCGCGGGGCGACCGCCGGGATCACGGTCGGGCGCCCCGGCAGGGCGACCGTCGCGATCAGCGAGCCCGCGCCGCCTTCCCGGCCCGCGCCGCCAATTGACCCAGCTCCTCCCGGAGCCGCCCGGCCTCGGCACCGCACAGCCCCGTGGCCTCCAGCAGAGCCTGCGGCACGTCCGCCGCACGTTCCCGCAGCATCTCCCCGCGCCCGGTGAGCGCGACGAGCACGGAGCGTTCGTCACGCTCCGAGCGCTCGCGTCGCACCAGCCCCGCCGCCTCCAGACGCTTGAGGAGCGGTGACACCGTGCCGTAGTCGAGGTGCAGCGCGGACGCCAGCTCCTTCACGGTGGTCTCGCCGTGCTCCCACAGCAGGAGCATGACCAGGTACTGCGGGTAGGTGAGGCCGAGTTCGTCGAGCAGCGGACGGTACGCGGCGGTCACCGCCCGCTGCGCGGCGTACAACGCGAAGCAGAGCTGGTCGCCGAGCAGCAGGGACCCGGTGGGCGCCGCGGGCGCTGCTGTCCCGGGGTCCTGTCGATTCGTCACGCGCCCATTGTCACGGAGCGCGGGTCGAACCCGAAGGGCAGCTCCAGGCGGTGCGTGCGCATCAGCTCGTCGTCACCGAGGAGTTCGCCGGTCCTCCCGTCGGCGGCGATCACGCCCTCGCTCAGGACGAGCGCGCGGGGGCACAGTTCGAGGGCGTAGGGCAGGTCGTGCGTGACCATGAGGACGGTGACGTCCAACGAGCGGAGGATGTCGGCGAGTTCACGGCGGGAGGCCGGGTCGAGATTGGAGGAGGGCTCGTCCAGGACGAGGATCTCCGGCTCCATCGCGAGGACGGTCGCGACCGCCACCCGGCGCCGCTGTCCGAACGACAGGTGGTGCGGGGGGCGGTCGGCGAAGGCCGCCATGCCGACCAGCTCCAGCGCCGTGCGGACGCGTTCCTCCAGTTCGGCTCCCTTGATGCCGGCCGCTGCCGGGCCGAAGGCGACGTCCTCGCGCACCGTCGGCATGAACAGCTGGTCGTCCGGGTCCTGGAACACGATGCCGACCTTGCGGCGGATTTCCGCCATGTTCCGCTTGTCGACCGGGAGACCGGCCACGGTCACGGTGCCGGCGCCGCCGGTCAGAATGCCGTTGAGGTGCAGGACGAGCGTGGTCTTGCCGGCCCCGTTCGGGCCGAGCAGCGCGACGCGTTCGCCGCGCCCGATGCGGAAGTCCACGCCGAACAGGGCCTGGTGGCCGTCGGGGTAGGCGAAGGCGAGGCCGGAGACCTCCAGAGAAGCTGTCACAGTGTCCATCCCAGCAGACATACGACGAGGGCGGCGAACGGCAGGGCGAGCGCGTGGGTCCACTGCGCCCGGGACGCGGTCACCTCGTCGATGACCGGCATGGAGCCGGCGTAGCCGCGGCTCACCATCGCGAGGTGCACGCGCTCGCCCCGCTCGTAGGACCGGATGAAGAGCGCGCCCGCCGACTTGGCGAGCACACCCCAGTGCCGCACGCCACGGGCCTCGAAACCGCGCGACTCGCGAGCGATGCGCATCCGCCGCATCTCGTCGGTGATGACGTCGCCGTACCGGATCATGAAGGAGGCGATCTGCACGAGGAGCGGCGGGAGCTTGAGCCGCTGGAGGCCGAGCAGCAGTTCGCGCAGCTCGGTGGTCGAGGCCAGCAGCACCGAGGCGGCGACGCCCAGCGTGCCCTTGGCCAGGACGTTCCAGGCGCCCCACAGGCCGTTCACGCTCAGCGACAGCCCGAGGACGTCCACCCGCTCGCCCTCGGCCACGAACGGCATCAGCACCGCGAAGGCGACGAACGGGATCTCGATCAGCAGCCGCTTCAGCAGGAACCCGGCGGGCACGCGCGCCACGTACGCGACGGCCGCGAGGAGCGCGGCGTACAGCGCGAACGCCCACATGGCCTCGCGCGGGGTGGAGACGACCACGACGACGAAGGCGAAGCATGCCGCGAGCTTGGTGTGCGGAGGCAGTGCGTGCACGGGCGAGTGTCCGTGGCGGTAGAGGCGGTGTGCGTGCCCCGCGCCCACGTCAGGCCACCTGGGAGGTGGACGAGGGGGACACGTCGTCGGACGTACGGCGCCTGCGGACCGACCAGAAGACCGCGCTGCCCGCGACGACGGTGACGCCGACGCCGATCACGCCCGCGAGACCGCCGGAGATCCGCGCGTCGGAGATGTCCTTGACGCCGTACCCGGCGAGCGGGGAGTCCTCCGTCGCGTGCTTCTCGGTCTTCGAGTCGATGCCCTTGTCCTGGGCGACCTTCTCCAGGCCGTCGGGGCTCGCGGAGGCGTAGAAGCTGACGAACCCGGCGAGGACGAGGGAGGTGACCAGGCCGGTGATCCACACCTTGCGGTGCGAGGAGCGGGCGGCCGCCGGGGCGGGGATGGCGGCCGGGGCGTCGACGAGCTCCCCGTTCACCCGCAGCCTGAGCCGCTGCTGGAGCCCGCGCGCGCCGTGCACGAGGTCGGGCCGTACGGCGATGACCGCGCCGACGGTCAGCGCGGTGATCGCGGCCTCGCCGATGCCGATGAGGACGTGCACGCCGATCATGGCCGTGGCGACCTTGGCGATCGGGACGTCGGTGGTGCCGCCGACCGCGTAGATGAGCGTGAAGGCCACGGCGGCGGCCGGGACGGACAGCAGCGCGGAGACGAAGGCGGCGACGGTCACGGACCGCCGCTTGCGGGGCAGCACCTTCACCAGGCCGCGGAAGGCGGCGTAGGAGACGATCGTGGTGACGATCGCCATGTCCGTGATGTTGACGCCGAGCGCGGTGAGACCGCCGTCGGCGAAGAGGATGCCCTGCATCAGCAGGACGACGGAGACGCAGAGGACCCCCGTGAAGGGGCCTACGAGTATCGCGGCCAGGGCACCGCCGAGCAGGTGTCCGCTGGTCCCGGCGGCGACCGGGAAGTTCAGCATCTGCACGGCGAAGATGAAGGCCGCGACCAGGCCGGCCAGCGGCGCGGTCCGCTCGTCGAGCTCGCGGCGGGCGCCGCGCAGGCTCACGGCGACGGCACCGGCGGCGACCACCCCGGTGACCGCGGAGACCGGGGCGTTGATGAATCCGTCAGGTACATGCACCGTTCGATGATAGTGCCTTGTTGCGAATGGCTTGCAAGAGCGATGCACTCTCGAATAACGCGGTCCCGCTTTTACGCTTCCGGAACCAGGTAGTCAAGGGTCTCCAGAGGGCGATGTGCGTGAAATGTGGCACATTGGACGTGGTGGCGGATTCATCTATTCCGCTCACGAGCACGCAGCGTAAGGAGTCGGTCCATGCATGCCGTTGAACAGTACGCCCGCGCCCACATCGTCACCGATACCGCCGACTCCCTCGACGACGAACGCCGTACCGTCCCGGTGGCCCTCCGCTACGACCCCGAGGACGACCCACGCCAGGTGCACATCACGCTGCCCGGTCCCCACGAGTGGACGTTCGAGCGCGAGCTGCTGGAACAGGGCCTGCGCGGCCCCGTCACCAGCGGCGACGTCCGCGTCTGGCCCTGCGGCCGGGTGCAGGCGGTGATGGAGTTCCACTCGGCGAAGGGCGTGGCGCTCGTGCAGGTCGACTCGAAGGCGCTGCTGCGCTTCCTGCGCCGCACCTACACGGTCGCCGGCACCCCGGTCGCCCACTGAGAAGCCGCACTGCCGGACCCACCACGGGGGTGCGCCCGGCAGTCGTCGGCCGTCGCGGGACACGTCCCGTCCGACGGTGACCGGGGGATCAGACCCCGGCCAGCGCCCGGTCTTCGTCCTCGTCCCGGCGTCCGCCGTCGAGGTCGCGCAGGCCCTCGCCCTCGACGTCCACGTTGGGCAGCGAGCGGTCGAGCCACTTCGGCAACCACCAGGCCCGCTTGCCCAGCAGCGCCAGGACCGCCGGGACGATCGCCATGCGCACGATGAACGCGTCGAAGAAGACGGCGATCGCGAGACCGAAGCCGATCATCTTGATCATCGACTCGCTGGAGCCGATGAAGCCGGAGAAGACGGCGATCATGATGACCGCGGCCGCCGTGACGACCCGCGCGCCGTGCTTGAAGCCGGTCACGATGGCCTGGCTGGGCTTCTCGCCGTGGACGAACGCCTCACGCATCCGCGTGACGAGGAAGACCTCGTAGTCCATCGCCAGACCGAAGACCACGCCCACCATGAAGATCGGCATCATCGACATGATCGGGCCGGTCTCCTCGACGCCCATGAGGCCGGACAGCCAGCCCCACTGGAAGACCGCGACGACCGCGCCGAGGGCCGCCATGACGCTGAGCAGGAAGCCGAGGGCCGCCTTCAGCGGGACCAGGACCGAGCGGAACACCACGATCAGCAGCAGGAACGCCAGGCCGACCACCAGCGCCAGATAGGGCACCAGCGCGTCGTTGAGCTTCTGCGAGAAGTCGATGTTCATCGCCGTCGAGCCGGTGACCAGGACGTCGGCGTCGGTGTCCGCCTTGATCTCGCCGCCCGCGTCGCGGATGGAGTGCACCAGGTCCTCGGTCTTGACCGAGGACGGCTTGGTGTCCGGGATCACGGTGATCGTCGCGGTGTCGCCGGCCTTGTTGAACGCCGCCGGGGTCACCGTCACGACGCCCTCGAGGTCCTTGACCTTGTCGGACACCTCGTCGACGGCCGACTTCGGGGAGTCGCTGGACTTGGCGTCGACGACGACCATCAGCGGGCCGTTGAAGCCGGGGCCGAAGCCGTCCGACAGCAGGTCGTACGCGCGGCGCTGGGTGGTCGACGTCGGCTGCGAGCCGTCGTCGGGCAGACCCAGTTCGAGGGAGGTCGCCGGGACCGCCGCCGCACCCAGGCCCACGACGCCGAGGAGCAGCACGGCGAGCGGACGGCGCACCACGAAGCTCGCCCAGCGGGTGCCCATGTTCGGCCGGGGCGTCTTCCTGGCGGCGCGCCCGCCACCGAGCAGCCTGCTCTTCTTGCCCGCGGGCTGGACCTTCCGGCCCGCGTATCCGAGCAGGGCGGGGATCATCGTCAGCGCGATCAGCACGGCGATGGCGACCGTGCCCGCCGCCGCGACACCCATCTTCGTCAGCATCGGGATGTTGACGACCGACAGGCCGACCAGCGCGATCACGACCGTCAGGCCCGCGAAGACCACCGCGGAGCCCGCGGTGCCGACGGCCCGTCCGGCCGCCTCCTCGCGCTCGCGGCCCTCGGCCAGCTCGGCCCGGTAGCGGGAGACGATGAAGAGGGCGTAGTCGATGCCGACGGCGAGGCCGATCATCATGGCCAGGGTCGACGTGGTGGTGCCCAGGTCGAGGGCGTTCGCGAGGGCGGCGATGGTGGAGACGCCGATGCCCACGCCGATCAGCGCGGTCAGCAGCGGCAGTCCGGCCGCGATCAGCGAACCGAAGGTGATGACGAGGACGACCGCGGCGATCGCGATGCCGATGATCTCGGTGGACCCGGTCTCGGGCGTCGCCTGCAGGGCGTCACCGCCCACCTCGACGGTCAGCCCGGCGTGCCGCGCGTCCTTCGCGGCCGTTTCCAGGGCGTCCTTCGAGGAGTCCTTCAGCTCCATGCCGGAGACCTTGTACTTCACCGCCGCATAGGCGACCGAGCCGTCCTTGCTCACGGCCTTCGCCTTGAACGGGTCGGCGACGGAGGTGACCTCGGAGCCGCTCGCGAGTTCCTTGACGGTCTTCTTGACGGTGGCCTTGTTGGCCTTGTCCGTCATCTTCTCGCCGCTCGGCGCCTTGAAGACGACGCGCGCGGTCGCTCCGTCGGCGCTCATGCCGGGGAAGCGGTTCTCCAGCAGGTCGAAGGCCTTCTGCGCCTCGGTGCCGGGGATCGAGAAGGAGGACGGGCCCGGTGCGGGCGCGGAGGCGGCGCCGACGCCCGCGAGCGTCAGCAGCGCCACCCAGATCAGGGCGACGAAGTGCCGTCGCCGGAAGGCGAGTCGGCCGAGTTTGTAGAGGAACGTGGCCACGAGGGCGTTCTCCCGGTCAGGTCGTGGGATGGCAGGGGCTGGTGTGATCGCCCGGTGGGGCAGGGGTGATCAGCCCGACGACGTGAGCGGTCGCGTCAGGTGCGCCGGCAGGGACAGATCAGAAGTGGTGAGTCAGGCGCCGAGAGCGGGGAGGATCACGGCGTCGACGTAGGAGGCGAGGAACTCCTGGGTGGGCGGTCGCTGGTCGATGATTCCGCGGACCGCGAAGGCACCGATCAGCATGTGCAGCACGTAGTCCTGCGCGGGGTTGTCCGGGCGGATCTCCCCGCGCTGGACGGCACGCCGCAGTACCGCGCGCAGTTCCTCGGTCTCGGGATCGATGATGAGCTCCCGGAAGGCCTGCAGGAGATCGGGGTTTCCGTGCAGTGCCATGGCCAGGCCCCGCATGAGCGCGGAGTTCTGCTCCATCTGGCAGTCGTCCTCACGCGTCACCATCGCGTGGAAGTCGCCCCGCAGGGACCCGGTGTCGACATCGCCGGCAGACGGCTTCATGTGCCGGATCGCCTTGGCGACGAGCTCGGCCTTTCCGCCCCACTGACGGTAGAGGGTGGCCTTGCTGGACCGGGTGCGGGCGGCCACGGCGTCCATGGTGAGGGCGTCGTAGCCGACCTCGCGGAGCAGGTCGAGCACGGCGCCGTACAGCTCGGCCTCGCGCTCCGGCGTGATCCGACTGCGGCGCACCGTCGCGGCTTCAGCCATCCCACTCACCTTCCCTGCTCCGAAAGACTGCGCGTACATCTTCTTGTGTACGTCCATGAAGATACCCTCAACGCAAGCGAAACGAAACCGTTTCGTACGTGTGCTGGGTCACGTCTCCGATTGCACGAGTTGCCGGGGGTCGCCGAGCGGAAAAGCATGGGGACGTGAGCGACGAGTACGAGGACCAGTCCCAGACGTCGGCCCCGGACGGCAACGCGCCCGGCTACCTGCGCTTCCCGCACATCAGCGGCGACCTGCTCTGTTTCGTCGCCGAGGACGACCTGTGGGTGGCGCCCCTCGACAGCCCCGGCCGCGCCTGGCGGGTCACCGTCGACCGCACCAAGGTCGGCCACCCCCGCTTCTCCCCCGACGGCCGGCACATCGCGTACACGAGCTGGCGCAGCCTCGTGCCGGAGATCCACCTGGCGCCGGTCGCCGGCGGCCCCGGCAGACGGCTCACCTACTGGGGCAGTTCGGACACCAAGGTCTGCGGCTGGTCCCCCGACGGCGACATCCTCGCCGTCGCCTCGCACGGCCAGCCCTTCTCCTACTTCACCTGGGCCTACAAGGTCCCCACCGACGGCGACCCCGGCGGCAAGCTGCCCTGGGGGCCGGTCGCCGACATCGCGGTCGCCGACATCGAGGGCGAGCGCAAGACCCTGCTGCTGACCGGCACCCCGCCGCACGAGCCGGCCTCCTGGAAGCGCTACCGGGGCGGCGCGATGGGGCGCATCTGGCTGCACGGCCGGCATCTGCTCGCCGACATCGAAGGACATCTGTCCTGCCCCATGTTCGCGGGCGGGCGGATCGCCTTCCTCTCCGACCACGAGGGCATCGGCAATCTGTACTCGTGCGCGTACGACGGCACCGACCTGCGCCGCCACACCGACCACGACGCCTTCTACGCCCGGCACGCCGCCTCGGACGGCACCCGGGTCGTCTACCAGTGCGCGGGCGACCTGTGGATCGTCGACGACCTGACCGCGCACTCCATTCCGCGCCGCCTCGACGTGCGCCTGGGCGGTCCGCGCGCAGGCCGCCGCACCTACCAGGTGCCCGCGACGCAGAACGTCGACAGCATCTCCGTGGACGAGACGGGCCGCGCCAGCGCCGTCGTCGTCCGCGGCAGCCTGTACTGGCTCACGCACCGCGACGGGCCGGCCCGCACCATCATCGACAACCCGGGCGTCCGGGTCCGGCTGCCGGAGATGCTCGGCTCGGGCGGACAGGTCGCCTACATCACCGACGCGGACGGCGAGGACGCCATCGAGATCGCCTACCTGCCGCGCGCGAGCGGCGACCGCGAACCGCGCCGCCTCGCCTCCGGCGAACTCGGCGTGGTGCAGGAGCTCGTGTCGGACCCGGCGGGCGAGCGGCTCGCCATCGCCTCGAACGACGGGCGGCTGCTGCTGGCCGACGCGACCGAGGAGTCCAACGGCGAGGTCACCGAACTGATCCGGTCGATCAACGGACCCGTGCGGGACCTCGCCTTCTCACCCGACGGAGCGTGGGTGACCTGGTCCCACCCCGGGATCGGCCGCTCGCTGCGGCAGATCAAGATGGCGCGGATAAAGGACCGTCTGATCGTCGATGTCACCAACGGCCGCTTCGAGGACGAGAACCCCGTGTTCACCCGCGACGGCCGCTACCTGGCCTTCCTGTCCTGGCGCGGCTTCGACCCCGTCTACGACGTGCACACCGGGGACCTGTCCTTCCCGCTCGGCTGCCGCCCGTACCTGGTGCCGCTGTCGTCCGCGACGCCCTCCCCCTTCGCGCTCAACCCGGACGGGCGGCCGGTCGCCGGGGGCCTGGACCCGGTGGAGGACGAGGGCGGCGACGGCGCGGTCACCGTCGAACTCGAAGGCCTGGAGAGCCGGGTGACGCCCTTCCCGGTCACCGCCTCCAAGTATTCGGCGCTCCACCCGGTCGCGGGCGGCGGCCTGGTCTGGCTGCGCTGGCCGATCTCGGGGGCGCTGGGCGAGACCTTCGTGAACCCCGACGACACGACCGGCCGCCCCACCCTGGAGTTCTTCAACATCACGAAGGCGAAGAAGTCCGAACTCGTCTCGCACCTGGACTGGTTCGCGGTGAGCGGCGACGGGGCCCGGCTGGTGGTCGCCGACGAGGGCGATCTGCGGGCCGTGCCCTCCACCGAGGCCGGCGACAGCGACTCCACGGTCTGGATCGATCTGCGCCGCATCCTGCACGAGGTGGACCCGCCCGCCGAGTGGCGCCAGGCCTACGCGGAGGCGGGCCGCATCACCCGCGCCTACTTCTGGGAACCGGACATGTGCGGCGTCGACTGGGACGCGATCCTGGACCAGTACCGCCCCCTGGTCGAACGGGTCGCGTCGCCCGACGAGTTCGCGGACCTGCTGCGCGAGGTCCTCGGCGAACTGGGCACGTCCCACGCGTACGTCGCCGCCGCGCGCCGCAACGAGGGCCCGGCCCACTACCAGCGCTGGCAGGGCCTGCTGGGCGCCAACTTCGTACGCCGCGACGGCAGCTGGATGCTCAAGCGCATCCTGCCCGGCGACTCCTCCGACTCCAAGGCCCGCTCGCCGCTCGCCGGTTCGGGCATCCGCGAGGGCGCGGTGCTCACCCATGTCGACGGGCGTCCGGTGGACCCGGTGACGGGCCCCTACCCGCTGCTGGCGGGCTCGGGCGGTACGACGGTGGAGCTGACGTTCACGCCCGCCGCGGGCGAGGGCCGGTCGCGGCGGGTGGCGGTCGTGCCGCTGATCGACGAACGGCCGCTGCGCTACCAGGACTGGGTGGCCAAACGCCGCGAGGTCGTACGCGAGTTGAGCGGCGGCCACTGCGGCTATCTGCACATCCCCGACATGGGCGGCTCGGGCTGGGCCCAGTTCAACCGCGATCTGCGGATGGAGGTGTCCCGCCCGGCGCTCATCGTGGACGTGCGCGGCAACGCCGGCGGCCACATCAGCGAACTCGTCGTCGAGAAGCTGACCCGCACGATCCTGGGCTGGGACCTGACCCGCAACGCCCAGCCGGTGTCGTACGCGTCGAACGCGCCGCGCGGACCGGTGGTCGCGCTGGCCGACGAGGCGACGGCGTCGGACGGCGACATGATCACCGCGGCGTTCAAACTGCTGAAGCTGGGGCCCGTGGTGGGGCAGCGGACCTGGGGCGGCGTCGTCGGCATGACCGGCCGCCACCGTCTCGGCGACGGCACGGTGATCACCGTCCCGATGAACGCGGCCTGGTTCGACGCGTACGGCTGGTCCGTCGAGAACCGGGGCGTCATCCCGGACCTGGAGATCCTGCGCACCCCGCTCGACTGGGCGGAGGGCCGCCACGCCCAGCTCGACGACGCGATCCAGCTGGCCCTGGACCTCCTGAAGTCCCACCCCGCGGCCTCCCCGCCGGACTACTCCACGGTCCCCAACCGCTCCCGCCCCAAGCTCCCTCCGCGACCCCACCACTAGCTCGCCCGCCCCGGGGCCTGGCCGGGCTCGTGGTCCCATGCGGGATCGCCGGGCTGATCGTGCAGTTCCCCGCGCTCCTGAGCCACCCGCCCACCCGGCGCAGGAGACCCCCGCCAAGGGGAACAAGGAACCAGGCGGCGCCCCGGCAGGGGCGCGGGGAACTGCGCGCCCAACCACCACCCACCCGCACAAGGCGACGCCCCCTCGACCAGCCACCCCCGCAGCCCCACCCACAGACACAAAAGAAGCGGGGTGCCCACCCGCAAAGGGGGCACCCCACTCCCGGCTCAAGCGAGCGCAGCGACTAGGCGTCGTAGTCCTGGTCGAAGCGGTCCTGCGCCTCACGCTGGGTACGCTCCGCGTCCTGCGTGGAGCGCTCACGACCCTGCTGGCCACGCTCGCGGCCCTGCTGGGCACGCTCGCCGCCCTGCTGAGGACGCTCGTGACCCTGGGGCGAGCGCTCGTGACCCTGCGGCGAACGCTGGCCCGGCTCCTGGCGGGCGTCGCCCATCTTCTTCTTCGCCTGCTGCTTCATCTGCTCGGCCTTCTCCTTGAACTGGTCCTGCATGCCCATGAGATTCACTCCCGTTTCGGGTGAGGGGGATCGGGCTCGACCAGACTGACACGGCACGACTACGCACGCATTTCGATCAGTCACGCATGGTGATCAACCCGGGGAAACCGCAGGTCACTTGTGTGCCCGCTCCTCCTCGTCGGCAGCCCCGCCGGCCCCGACCAACCCGGTGCGGACCTCGCTCAGCCGCGGTTCGAACCGGCGCATCTCGCGCTGCCCGACCGCCCCGATGATCCCGGGCAGACAGCCGCGGATGCCCTGCATGCCGCGCAGCCACCACTGCGCGTACACATGGCTGGAGCGGCGCTCGATCCCGGCGACGATCCGGTCGACGGCCGGGCCCAGCGGATAGGTCTTGTTGGAGGGCCACGGCAGCCGCTGCCGCAGTTCGCGCATGACCTCGTCCTGGTCGGCGCCGCGCACCATGTCGGTGTCGGTCCACGACAGGTACCCGACGCCGACGCGTACGCCCTTGTAGCCGACCTCGGCGCGCAGGCTGTGCGCGTACGCCTCCACGCCCGACTTGGACGCGCAGTACGCGGTCATCATCGGGGCGGGGGTGATCGCCGCGAGCGAGGCGATCTGGAGCAGGTAGCCCCGGCTCTCCGTCAGCACGGGCAGGAACGCCCGGGCCGTCACCGCCGATCCGATGAGGTTCACCTCGATCACCCGCCGCCAGGCGACGGGGTCGGAGTCGACGAAGGGCCCGCCGCTGGCGACACCGGCGTTCGCGACGACGATGTCCACCTTGCCGAACCGCTGCTTGACCTCCTCGGCGACCCGCGCCATCGCCTCGTGGTCGGTGACGTCGGCGTACCAGTGGTCGCTCTCGCTGTGCAGCCGCTCCGAGACCTGCTTGAGCGCGTCCGCCTCCAGTCCGACGAGCGCGACCTTCGCGCCGCGTGCGGAGAGCTTGCGCGCGAGGAGTTCGCCGACGCCCCGCGCCGCTCCCGTGACGACCGCGACCTGTCCTTCCAGGCTCACCCTGCTGCTCATGCGCCCTCCTTGATCTCCGCGCCGTCCGCGGCGCTCTTCGCCGCGCCGCCCGCGCTGTCCGTGTACGCCGAGACGAGCTCGCGTATGCGGGAGGTCACCAACTCCGGTGCCTCCACCGGCGTCATGTGCCCGAGTCCCGGCAACTCGGTGACACCGACGCAGTTCGGCAGCGCCGCCACGAGGGCGCGCGCGTGCACGACCGGGGTCAGCCGGTCCGCCGTCCCCGCGACCACGGCCGTGGGCACCCGCAACTCCCGGACGCCGTGGTCGAGATCGAGCGCTTCGAGGACGACCGACCAGGCATGTCGCACCTTGCGCGGGCAGGCGTGCACGATCCGCGCGCATGCCTCGACCATGGCGGGCGACGAACCGGCCCCCATCGTCGCGTACTTGAGGATCCGCCGGGCGAGCGGAGTGACGGGACCGAGCGGCGCCCGGGAGCCGAGGACGGAGCGGGTGAGGCGGGTCCGCAGCCGCCCCGCGCGCATCGGCACCACGCGCGCCTCGGCGACCAGTCGCGAGCTGCCCGTGCTGCACAGCAGGGCCGCCGCGGCGTGCTCCCGGAAGCGCGGCCTGGCCGAGGCGGCCATGAGCGTCATACCGCCCATGGAGTGTCCCGCCAGGACGGCCTTCTGGCCCGGTGCGAGGGTGGCGGCGAGCACCGCCTCCAGGTCGTCGGCGAGCGCTTCGGTACTGCACGCGGCGCTCGCGGGGCTGCGTCCGTGCCCGCGCTGGTCGTAGGCGACGACCCGGTGGTCGGCCGCGAGGTCACGGATCTGCGCCGCCCAGAAGGCGGTGGAGCAGGTCCATCCGTGCGCGAGGACGACGGTGGGCGCGTCCTCGGGGCCGTGCACCTCGATGTGCAGCCGCGCGCCGTCGGCGGAGACGGCGGTCAGTTCCCGGGCCGGCGCGGGAGGCGCGTACGCCCCGTGCACCACGTGTGTCAGTCGGCTCATGCCCCTGCCTCCACCTTGTTCCTGCGGGTGCCCTTGCGGCGCGGCTTCGCAGCGTCCCGGGGCTCGGGCGCGCGCAGCACCTCGTACTCCCCGAGGTCGACACGGCGCGTGGCGCTGCGGAACTCGCCCGTCGTACCGGGCCAGATGGTGGTGTTGACGCCGTTGGCGTCGAGGTACCAGCTGGTGCAGCCGCCGGTGTTCCACACCGTGCGCTTCATGCGTTCCTGGACCCGGTCGTTCCAGGCGTCCACCGCGGCGGGGCGCGCGTCGAGGGCGGCGCGGCCCCCGAGGACGTCCAACTGCCGTACGAAGTCGGCCATGTAGTTCAGCTGGGACTCGATCATCAGGATCATGGACGAGTTCCCGAGACCCGTGTTGGGCCCGATGATCGTCATCCAGTTGGGGAATCCGGCCGCGGTGGCGCCGCGCAGCGACTTCATCCCGGTGCTCCATGTCTCGGCGAGCGTCCGGCCCTCCGCGCCGACGACCCGTTCGGCGATCGGCATGTCGGTGACGTGGAATCCGGTGCCGAAGACGATCGCGTCGACCTCGGCCCTGCTGCCGTCGGCGGCGACGAGGGTCGAGCCGTCGATCTCGGCCAGTCCGGAGGCCACCACGTCGACATTCGGCCGGGTGAGCGCGGGGTAGTAGGCGTTGGACAGCAGGATCCGCTTGCAGCCGATCCGGTAGTCGGGGGTCAGCTTCGCCCGCAGCGCCGGATCCTTCACGGCACGCGAGATGTTCCGCTTGGCCAGCCGCTCCACCAGGCCGAGCTCGTCGGGCCGCTTGGTGAACGCCTGGACCTGCAACTCCCTGATGCCCCACAGGAGTCCGCGCCGGGCCTGGGTGGTGAACGGCAGCTGGCGGTGCAGCCACCGCTCGGCCCCGCTGATGGCCCGGTCCACGCGCGGCATCACCCACGGCGGGGTGCGCTGGAAGAGCGTCAGCCGCTCCACGTCGGGCTGGATGGACGGCACGATCTGGATGGCGGAGGCGCCGGTGCCGACCATGGCGACGCGCTTGCCGCGCAGGTCGTAGTCGTGGTCCCAGCGGGCCGAGTGGAAGACCTTGCCGGGGAAGGTGTCGATCCCCGGGATGTCCGGGACCTTGGGGTCGGAGAGCGGCCCGGTGGCGGAGACGACGACGTCGGCCGTGAGACGGCCGCTGCTGGTCTCGATGGCCCAGTGCAGCTTCTCGGCGTCCCAGGTCATCATCTTGACCTCGGAGTCGAAGCGCAGGTGGGGCCGGAGCCGGAAGACGTCCGCCACGTGCTCCAGGTACGCCCGGATGTGCTCCTGCCCGGAGAAGGTGCGCGGCCACTCGGGGTTGGGTGCGAACGAGAACGAGTACAGGTGGGAGGGCACGTCGCAGGCGCAGCCGGGGTAGCTGTTGTCGCGCCAGGTGCCGCCCACGCTGCCGGCCCGCTCCAGGACGACGAAGTCGGTGATCCCCTCGCGGCGCAGCCGCACCGCGGCCCCCAGCCCGCCGAAGCCGGACCCGATCACCGCCACCCGTACATGCTCGTGCTCGGTCATCCCGACGCCTCCCTGGTCCGCACGACTCTGCCAGTGAACACTGGCGCAATGGGGAGAGTAGAGCAGCGGCGTACTGATGGGTAGGGGTCGCGACCGGGAAAGTTACCGGGGGTACGACGTAGGGTGCGGAGGTGGCCGAGGGATCAGGAAAGCGGGGCGCCGGGGCGCGCGAGCGGGGCGTGAGGGCGCGGACGCGACATGACGACCCGACACGGAAGCACAGCTCACCGGCGCCGGACCGTCCGGACACCGGCACGGCGGACCGGTCCGGCAGGGCGGCCCGCCGAGGGCCGGAGGCCGGCTCTGCGGACCGGTCCGGCGGCGTGACGCGGGACCCCGGCGCGGCATCGGCCCCGGACGCGGGCGCCGGCCCACGCGTGCCGGGAGCGACCAGGCGCGAGTACCGGATGGAGGAGCTGGCCAAGGAGGCCGGCATCACCGTCCGCACCCTGCGTTTCTACCGGGAGCGCAAGCTCATACCGCCGCCCCGCCGCGAGGGCCGCATCGCCTGGTACGACGACACCCATCTGGCCCGGCTGCGCACGATCTCGGCGCTGCTGGAGCGCGGTCACACCCTCAACGGCATCGCCGAGCTGGCCGAGGCCTTCGACCACGGCCGCGACGTGGGTGAGCTGCTCGGCCTGGGCGAACCCACCGAGGAGACCCCGGTCCGCCTCTCCCCGGAGGCGCTGGCCGACGTCTTCGCGGGCCAGGCGACCCCGGAGAACCTCGCCGCCGCTCTCGACCTCGGCTACCTCGGCACCGACGGCGGCGAGATCGTGCACATCAGCCGCCGCCTGCTCGACGTCTCCGCGGCCCTGGTCCGCGAGGGCATCCCGCTCGCGGACGTACTGGGCGCGGCCCGCCGCGTACGCGACCACGCCGACGCGCTCGCCGAACTCTTCACCGGCCTCGTCCTCACCGAGGACCGCTCCACCGAGGACCTCCAGCGCCTGCGCCCGCTCGCGAAGAGCGTGGTGGAGGCGGAGCTGTCGATGGCACTGGACCGGCGCCTGCGCGCGCACGGCGGCGACCGGGACACCTGAGCCGCTCGGGCGGCGGCCCGGCAGCGGCGAGCGCGGACCAAAGGGGCACGGCGCCCCGCCGCACCCGGGGTGACCGCCTAGTGGTCGTAGACGACGGTGACCGGCGCGTGGTCGGACCACCGCTCCGCGTGGGTCGCCGCCCGCTCCACGTATCCCTTGAGGGCCTTGCCGGCGAGGCCCGGCGTGGCGACCTGGTAGTCGATGCGCCAGCCGGTGTCGTTGTCGAAGGCCCGGCCGCGGTAGGACCACCACGAGTAGGGCCCCTCCGCGTCGGGGTGCAGGGCGCGCACGACGTCGACATAGCCGCCGTCGCCCGCGTCGAAGACCTGCCCCAACCAGGCCCGCTCCTCTGGCAGGAAGCCGGAGTTCTTCTTGTTGCCCCGCCAGTTCTTGAGGTCGGCCTCCTGGTGGGCGATGTTCCAGTCGCCGCAGACGACGACCTCGCGCCCGTCGGCGGCGGCCCGCTCCCTGAGAACCTTCAGATGGGCCAGGAACGCCTCCATGAAACGGACCTTCTCGTCCTGCCGCTCCGTGCCGACCTCACCGGAGGGGAGATAGAGGCTGGCCACGGTCACTCCGGGCAGGTCGGCCTCGACGTAGCGTCCGGTGGTGTCGAACTCCTCGGACCCGAAGCCGATCCGGACGCTGTCGGGCTCACGGCGTGTGTAGAGGGACACACCAGCCCGCCCCTTCGCGGCGGCGGGAGCGTGCACGACGTGCCACCCCTCGGGCGCCCGCACCTCTTCGGGGAGCTGCCCCGGCTCGGCCCGCACCTCCTGGAGGCAGAGCACGTCGGCGGAGGTCTCCGCGAGCCACTCCACGAAGCCCTTCTTCGCGGCGGCCCGAAGCCCGTTCACATTCACAGAGGTCACAGTCAGCACCCGGGCACGATACTTAATCCGTAGCCCTGACCCTATGCATAGAAGTACGATTTCCTGTATGAATATCCGGTCCGTTCCCTTCGACCACTCCGACGCCGTCAAGCTCAACGACCAGGTGCAGGCCGAATACGCCGAGCGCTACGGCGACGACGGCGACGCCACACCGCTCGACGCGGCGATGTTCGCCCCGCCGCTGGGGCTCTACCTCATCGCGTACGACGAACAGGACCGTCCGGTGGCCACGGGCGGCTGGCGCACCCAGGAGGAGAACGACGAGGGGTACTCCGACGGCGACGCCGAGCTCAAGCGGATGTATGTGATCCCCGAGGCGCGCGGCCTCGGCCTCGCCCGCCGGATGCTGGCCGCGCTGGAGGACGACGCCCGCGCGGCGGGCCGCGCCCGCATGGTCCTGGAGACCGGCTCCAAGCAGCCCGAAGCGGTCGCCCTGTACCGGTCGAGCGGTTACGAGCCCTGCGTGAAGTTCGGCTACTACCGCTTCCACGAGCTGAGCCTCTGCTACGCCAAGCCGCTCCAGCCCGCGGCCGGCGCCGCCGCCCCCTTCGGGCCGGTCTTCTGACCGGCCATCAGGGCCGCCGCCCCGAGCGCAACGCAAAGATCCCGCCCGATCATGAGATCGGACGGGATCCAGTCAACTGCCCCGAGCAAAGCTCGGAAACAGTGATTGCAGTGGACCTGAGGGGATTTGAACCCCTGGCCCCCTCGATGCGAACGAGGTGCGCTACCGGACTGCGCCACAGGCCCTTGCAACGAGTGAAACTCTAGCATCCTCATCGAGGTGCTTGGAAATCCGTTCCTGGCAGGTCAGCCGAGGACTCCCGGACAGCTCCCGTCCCGCCCGTCACTCGTTGGCCGCGCGCGGCCGCTCCCCGTCCTCGTACTGGTCGAAGAGCGGGGTGCGACCGCGCTCACGGGCGCGCCGGGCGGACGCGGCGCGTCGCGCGTCGCTGCGGCCGTCGTCGGCGCCCTCCGTGCCGTCGGGACTCTCCTCCGCCACGGGAGCGGTCTCGGGCACGGCCGGTTCCGCGGCGCTGGAGCGCGCGGAACTCCACGCGTCCGGGGCCCCCAGGTCGACGCTGGACGTGGCCCGCGGGGCGACGGGCGCGGTCACGTAGGTGGGCAGCGGAACCGGCACCGGGTCCCAGCTGTCGCCCTGCCCCGGACCGCGCTGACGCTCGCGCTGCTGGTCGACCCACTCGGCGTGGTCGGTCTGCTCGACGAGCGCGCGACGGTCGGCGGCGAGGGCGGAGAGACCGGTGTCGGTGTCCGTCACTGGTCCCTCCTCCGGCTCGTCGACACCCTCGTCGAGCGTGGGCCGGCGGCGCGGCTGCCGTTCCCTGAGCCGCTGCGCCGCGGCCTCGGCCCGGCGCCGGTCCATGGTGTAGGTGAAGCGCCGCCGCTCCTGGGCCCGCAGGTACACGATGTACCCGCTCAGCAGCATGGCCGGCACGCCCGGAGCCCAGAGGAAGGCGAGGCCGCCCACGGCCGCGACGATCGCGCCGAGCGTGAAGGCGAGGAAGAGCAGCACCGTCGTACGCCTGCGGCGCGCGAGCACCTTCGTGCGCCTGGCACGTGCTGCGGCCTCCGCCGACGGCCCGCGGCGCGCCCCGGGTGCCCGCCCGGTCGCGGACGGCTGGGCGGACTGGGCTGCGGGCTTGCCCTGCTGCTTGGGGACGGGTCTGGTGGCGCCCGGCGCCTCCTGCGCGGCGCCGCCCGGTCTGGCGGCGGGCCGTGCTGCCGGCTTCTGCTCCGCCTGGGCCGGCGCCTGCGACTGGACCCGCTCCTGCACCTGCGGCCGGTTCTCGGCATGCGCCTGTGCCCGGGACGGAGGCGCGGCGAAGGCCCGGACGTCCACCGAATCGGTGGCGTCGCCCGGGTCGGCGCTGGGCTCCCCCTGGTCGGCGGAGCGTGCGCGCAGGTCCTTGGCGTACCGGCGCTCCATACCCGCCCGTCCGGACAGCAGCCGGATGGCGGTGCTGAAGCGTTCCGTCGGACGGGCTTCGTTCAGCTCGTCCTGCCTACGGAGCCACATCGGCACCAAGTAGGCGGCCCAGGCCCCGACGATGACTGCGTAGATGAGGCCGCTGCTGCTCACGCCTCACACGGTAGAGGGGTTTGCGTGAGGCCATCTGCCAATTGGGCCGGTGTGTCGCACGATCTGGCTGATATTTCGAGCTTTTTTTGTGACCCATGCGATCAGCAGCTCGCCCGGGAGCGCGAATTTAATGCCCCGAGCCGATCACCCGGCGATCAATTTCGAACACCTATTTCATTTCCCGGCCTTGTCCGGCGTTCCGCGGCGCACTCGGTTTCTGCGGTCCCGTCTGATCCGATCCCACCTGCTCCGAACGGTTCCTCGCCGAGCGCGCACGACGCCAGCGGCCGAGGAGTCCCTCGGGCACCTCTTCGGCGGTCAGTGCGAAGACGAGATGGTCGCGCCAGGCCCCGTCGATGTGGAGATAACGCGGACGCAGCCCTTCCTCGCGGAATCCGAGCTTTTCCACGACCCGGCGGCTGGGGCCGTTCTCCGGGCGAATGCAGACTTCGATGCGGTGCAGTCCGACCGTGCGGAAGCAGTGGTCGGTCACCAGTGCCACGGCCGTCGGCATCACCCCGCGGCCCGCCACCGACTGGTCCACCCAGTAGCCGATGTGCCCCGAACACATGGAACCCCAGGTGATCCCCGCGACGGTCAGCTGGCCGACCAGACGCCCCTGGTACTCGATCACGAAGGGCAGCATCCGTCCCGCGTTGGCCTCGGCGCGCAGATGCCGGACCATCTGACGGTACGTCGGCCGGTGAGCGATGGGCCCGCTGGGCGTGGGCGGCGGGATCGTCGCCTCCCAGGGCCGCAGCCAGTCCCGGTTGCGCCGGTTCACCTCGCGCCAGGCCCGCTGGTCGCGCAGCTTTATCGGCCGGAGGACGACGTCGCCGTCCACCAGCTCGACCGGCCAGGATGGGCTGTTCAGCTCGCACCCCCACTGCCACTGGGTCTGGGGTGGTCGCCGCCGCGGATCTGGTCGACGGCGTGGACCACCAAGGGTTCCAGGACGGCGAGGCCGTCCCGCACCCCGCCGGTGGAGCCCGGCAGGTTGACGATCAGCGTCCCGCCGGCGACCCCGGCGAGCCCCCGGGACAGGACCGCGGTCGGGACCTTCTCCCTTCCGAACGCCCTGATGGCCTCGGCGATCCCCGGGATCTCGCGGTCGAGCACCTTGAGCGTCGCCTCGGGGGTGCGGTCGGTCGGCGAGACGCCCGTCCCGCCGGTGGTCACGATGACGTCGTACCCGGCCTCGACGCCCGCCCGCAGCGCGGCTTCCACCGGGTCGCCGTCGGGCACGACCTGCGGACCGTCCACGGCGAAGCCGAACGCCGTCAGACCCTCCGCGATCAGGGGGCCGCCCCTGTCCTCGTAGACCCCGGCGGCGGCGCGGTTGGAGGCCGTGACGACGAGGGCGCTGTACGGCGCCGCGAGAGCGCCGCCCAGGGAGGGGCCGCCGGTCATGAACGGCTCCAGTCGCCGGACTTTCCGCCCGTCTTCTCCTCGACCCGTACGTCCGTGATGACCGCCCCCTTGTCGACAGCCTTGACCATGTCGATCACGGTGAGGGCCGCCACGCTGACCGCTGTGAGCGCTTCCATCTCGACGCCCGTGCGGTCGGTCGTCTTCACGGTGGCGAGGATCTCGACGGCGTCGTCCGCGACCGACAGATCAATTCTCACACCCGACACCGACAACGGGTGGCACAGCGGGATCAGGTCCGGGGTGCGCTTGGCGCCCATGATCCCCGCGATGCGCGCGGTGGCGAGGGCGTCGCCCTTGGGTACCCCCTCGCCGCGCAGCAGCTCGACCACCCTCGGCGAGACCAGGACGCGGCCGCTGGCGCGGGCGGTGCGCGCGGTCACGTCCTTCCCGGATACGTCGACCATGCGGGCGGCGCCCGCCTCGTCGATGTGCGTCAGTCGGTCCTGCGTACTCATGTGCGTGGGCGCTCCCGGTCCGGGCCTGTCGCGGTGCGGCGCGTGGGCCTGTTGTGCGCGACACGTTACCGCCCGTCCGCCTCCGCCCACGCCCCCGTGAGGAACCGCCCGCTCCGCCGGATCGCGGGGCGGGCTCCGGGGCCCGCCGGCTCAGCCGAGCAGGACCACCTCCACCTCGGCGCCGGGCTCGACCGAGGTGTCGTCCTCGGGAACGACGATCAGTGCGTCGGCGTGCGCGAGGGCCGCGATCAGGTGGGATCCGGCGCCTCCGACGGGCGTCACCTCGCCGTCCGCGTACGTGCCGCGCAGGAACTGCCGGCGGCCCGCGGGCGAGGTCAGCGCCTTGTCCGCGCTCAGCGTCGCGGTGGTGGTGGGCCGGTGGACGTCCTCGAGGCCCATCAGCGTGCGGATGGCGGGGCGCACGAACAGCTCGAAGGAGACGTACGACGACACCGGGTTGCCCGGGAGCGCGAGCAGCGGGGTGTGGTCCGGGCCGATCGAGCCGAAGCCCTGGGGCTTGCCGGGCTGCATGGCGAGCTTGCGGAACTCGACGCCGCCACCCGCCTCGTCCTCGTCGCCCACGGAGGACAGGGCCTCCTTGACGACGTCGTACGCGCCGACGCTCACGCCGCCCGTGGTGACCACCAGGTCCGCGCGGATGAGCTGGTCCTCGATGGTGGCGCGGAGCGTCTCGGCGTCGTCCGCGACGGCACCCACCCGGTAGGAGATGGCGCCGGCGTCGCGGGCCGCGGCGCAGAGGGCGAAGCTGTTGGAGTCGTAGATCTGGCCGGAGCCCAACGCCTCGTCGGGCTGGACCAGTTCGCTGCCGGTGGACAGCACCACGACGCGCGGGCGCGGGCGCACCCGCACGGTGCCGCGGCCGATCGCGGCGAGCAGGCCGATCTGCGGCGGGCCGAGGATCGTGCCGGCTTCGAGGGCGCGGTCACCGGCCTTCACGTCGCTGCCCTTCGCGCGCACGTGCGCGCGGGCCTCGGCCGGGCGGTGGACGTGCACCTGGCCGGAGGCTCCCTCGGGGGCCGCGCTGTGGGCGCGCATCCCGGAGACCGGGCCCTCGCCCAGGCCGCCGTCGGTCCACTCGACGGGCACGACGGCCTCGGCACCGGGCGGCAGGGGTGCGCCGGTCATGATCCGGGCGGCCTGCCCGGGGCCCACGTGCGGCTGCTCGGCCTGGCCGGCGGCGACATCGCCGACGACGGTGAGGACCGCCGGGTACTCCTCGCTCGCGCCCGCGACATCGGCGACCCGGACCGCGTACCCGTCCATCGAGCTGTTGTCGAACGGCGGCAGGGAGACCGGCACCGTGACGTCCTCGACCAGGACGCAGCCCTGGGCGTCGAGGAGTTGAAGCTCGATGGGTTCGAGGGGGCGGACGGTCGTGAGGATGTCCTCCAGGTGCTCGGTCACCGACCAGAGGTGGTCCTGGCCGGTGGCGCGGGTCGCGGCGCTGCTCAAATCCCTACATCTCCTCGGCTACGTAACTGCGAAGCCAGGCCCGGAAGTCCGGGCCCAGGTCTTCACGTTCGCACGCGAGTCTGACAATGGCACGCAGGTAGTCGCCACGATCGCCGGTGTCATAGCGGCGTCCCTTGAAGACCACGCCGTGCACCGGGCCGCCGACCTTCTCGTCCGCCGCGAGCTGCTGGAGGGCGTCGGTGAGCTGGATCTCGCCGCCGCGGCCCGGCTCCGTCTTGCGGAGTATGTCGAAGATGTGCGGGTCCAGGACATAGCGGCCGATGATCGCGTAGTTGCTGGGGGCGTCCGCCGCGTCGGGCTTCTCGACCAGGCCCGTCACCTTGACCAGGTCGCCCTCCTCGGTGGCCTCGACGGCGGCGCATCCGTAGAGGTGGATCTGCTCGGGCGTGACCTCCATGAGCGCGATGACGCTGCCGCCGCGCTGCTCCTGCACCTCGACCATGCGCGCGAGCAGGGGGTCGCGCGGGTCGATCAGGTCGTCGCCGAGGAGGACGGCGAAGGGTTCGTGGCCCACGTGCGGGGCCGCGCACAGGACGGCGTGACCGAGACCCTTGGGGTCGCCCTGGCGGACGTAGTGCATGGTGGCCAGGTCGCTGGACTCCTGGACCTTGGCGAGCCGGTCGGCGTCGCCCTTCTTCTGGAGGGCCGACTCGAGCTCGTAGTTTCGGTCGAAGTGGTCCTCGAGGGGGCGCTTGTTCCGCCCAGTGATCATCAGGACGTCGTCGAGACCCGCCGACACGGCCTCTTCCACCACGTACTGGATCGCCGGCTTGTCGACGACCGGCAGCATCTCCTTGGGAGTGGCTTTGGTGGCCGGCAGGAACCGGGTGCCGAGGCCTGCTGCGGGGATGACAGCCTTGCTGATCCTGGGGTGCGACTGAGTCATGCCCGCAACCATAACCGGTGGCTATGTGCGGAACATGTGGCTCCGGTTAATTCGCTCTCATATGAGCGCATTAGAAAGGATACGGGAACCACCTGTGAGCCAGCTCGGACCTGAACCGGAGCCTGACAAGCGAATGTTGCGGCGAGACCTCCTCGCGGTGAGAAGCGGGTTGACGGCCGGTGACGTGCGGAAAACGGCCGAGAAACTCGCCTTCCGCGCACTGGAACTGCCCGAACTGGCGCAGGCGAGCACGGTGGCGGCGTACGTCTCAGTGGGGAGCGAGCCCGGCACCCGCGCGCTCCTGGACGCGCTCCTCGCACGCGGGGTGCGCGTGTTGCTGCCGGTCCTGATGGCGGACAACGACCTGGACTGGGGTGCGTACACCGGGGAGGAATCGCTGATGCGCGTCCAACACGGCGGGAAGATGGCTCTCTTGGAGCCGGCCGGCGACCGGTTGGGGCCGGAGGCCGTCCAGGACGCGGACGTCGTCCTGCTGCCCGGCCTCGCCGTCGACGCGCGCGGCATGCGCCTGGGGCGGGGCGGCGGCTCCTACGACCGTGTGCTGGCCCGCCTGGAGCGCGCGGGGGCCGATCCGGCGCTCGTGGTGCTGCTGTACGACACGGAGGTCGTCGAGCGGGTGCCGGCGGAGGTGCACGACCGGCCCGTCCATGCCGTGGTGACCCCCTCGGGCGTGCGCCGCTTCCGCTGACGGCCCGCCCTCCCCCGGACCACGAGGGAGCTCCACGCGCGCGTGGCTCGCGCGACCGGAGCCGACCCCCGCAGACGGAGGTGGCCCCCCACGCGTGCGTGGAGGGCCACCTCGGCCGGAGCGCGGGCCGCGGGCGATGCCCGCGCCGCTCCGTCAGCGCGTCACGGCTTCAGGACCAGGGTGTCGCTCGTCTTGTCGTCGACCGCCTGCTTCGAGAAGGCCCACGGCAGCAGCTCGCCCTTGGCCCACTTGTCCGTCTGGTCGGTGTAGTGGGCGTTGTAGGCGTGTCCGGAGGCACCGGAGAGGTTGATCCACTTGGACTTGTCGAGGTCCCCGAGGTTCACCACCATCCGCATCGACGGCACCCAGACCACGCCGTAGCCGCCCGCCGCGTTCCAGCCGGTGGCGTTGACCGTCGCCTCGCCGCCGCTGAGCTTCCAGGGCCCGCGGTTGAGCATGTACTTCAGGAAGGCCGGGCCCTCGGTGCCCATCGTCTGGTTCTTCAGGAACAGGCGGTGCAGCCGGCCCCAGCTCCAGGTGTCGATGTCCTTGCCGAGCTTGGCGGTCAGCTCCCAGCGGGCGTCCTTCATGGCCCGCCCGAACAGCTCATCACGGGTGCCGGTCGCCCTGTCGGTGCGCGTCTTGGGCGACTGCCACCAGTCGTCGTCCTCGTCGTCGACGATCTTGCGGACCACCTCGAACCAGCGGTCGCCGCCGTCCGGCTGCGCCTGGTCGGCGTCGCGCTGGCCGCACTCGCGCACCGACCGGTCCTCGTCCGCGGGGCCCGTCGTGTCGACCGGGTCGACCCACAGGCACTGACCCTTGACGCGCAGCTCCTTGGGCAGCTTGTTGCCGAAGGCGAGCTTGAGGATGTTGCGCCAGGTCGCGTTGAAGTACGCGGCCGCGGCGGAGTCGGCGTCCTGGGTGTAGTCCCAGCCCTCCAGCAGCTTCTGCGCCTGGCGGACGTCCGGGTCGTCGACGTCGATCTTGAGCAGCTTGGGCACGAGCAGCTTGGCGATCTCGCTGCTGTTGTCGAGCTGCATCTGGCGCATGTCGTCGGTCGAGATCTTGCCGCCGCCCTTGATCTTCGACTCGATCAGGTCGGCGATCCGCTGGCTGCGCGTGCCGTAGCCCCAGTCCGTGGTGAGCGTGTAGGGGTACTTGTCCTTGTCGACGACGGCCTGGTTGGCGGTCACGATGTAGCCGCGGTCCGGGTTGTACTCGTAGGGCAGCTCGGCCTGCTTGATGTAGCCGGTCCACTTGTACTTGGAGGTCCAGCCCGGCGAGGGGAGCGAGCCGTCGCCCTCGCCGCGGATCGGGATGCGGCCCGGCAGCTGGTAGCCGATGTTGCCCTTGGTGTCGGCGTAGACCAGGTTCTGGGACGGCACGTCGAAGTACGTGGACGCCTTGCGGAACTCCGCCCAGTCGGACGCCTTGTCCATCTGGAAGACGGCGTCCATGGAGGTGCCGGGGTTCAGCGCGGTCCAGCGCAGCGCGATGCCGTAGCCGTCGCCGCGGTCGGGTGCCGCGGTGTCGACGGTGGCCTTCCTGCCGACCTTGACGAGTTCGTCGTCGCGGTCGGACAGCAGCGGCCCGTTGTTGGTCTCCCGGACGACGATCTTCTTGGAGGCGCCGCCCGCGACCTTGATCGTCTCCTTGCGGGACTTGAAGGGCAGCACCTTGCCGTCGTACTGGTAGCCGTCGCCGGTGAGCTTCTCCAGGTAGAGGTCGGTCACGTCGACCCCTGAGTTGGTCATGCCCCAGGCGATGTCCTTGTTGTGGCCGATGACGACGCCGGGCATGCCCGCGAAGGTGTAGCCCGAGACGTCGTACCGGCACTTGTCGGAGAGGCTGGTGCAGTGCAGGCCCATCTGGTACCAGACCGACGGCAGCGAGGCCGACAGGTGCGGGTCGTTGGCCAGCAGCGGCTTGCCGGTGATCGTATGCTTGCCGGAGACGACCCAGGAGTTGGAACCGATGCCGTTGCCGTTCACGCCGACGGCCGTGGGCACGTCGTCGAGGACGTCGTAGAGCCCGGAGAGCTGGCTCTGGAAGCCGGAGGGGGCGGTGGCGCCGCCCGCGAGGCCGGTGCCCGTGGTGGTCGTCGAGGTGGTGTCGCCCTGGACGTACGACCCCGTGACGTCGTCGTAGCGGCCCTCCTGCACGATGGCCTTGTTCCGGCTGTACGGGTAGTCGGGGTACAGGTCCGCGATCTGCTTCGGGCCGAGCCGGCTCGTCATCAGTGAGCGGTCGATCTCGTCCTGCATGTTGCCGCGCAGGTCCCAGGCCATCGCCTTGAGCCAGGCCACCGAGTCGACCGGGGTCCACTCCTGGGGCTTGTAGTCGTTGGTGAAGCCGAGGGCCGCGTACTCCAGGGAGATGTCCTTGCCGTCCTTGCCCTTCAGGTAGGCGTTGACTCCCTTGGCGTATGCCTGGAGGTACTTCTTCGTGGACGCCGACAGCTTGGTGTCGTACTCCTGCTTCGCGATCCGGTCCCAGCCCAGGGTCCGCAGGAATTCGTCGTTGTCGACCTGGCCCTTGCCGAACATCTCGGACAGCCGGCCCGAGGTCATGTGCCGGCGCACGTCCATCTCGTAGAACCGGTCCTGCGCCTGCACGAAGCCCTGCGCCATGAACAGGTCCTCGTCCGAGGAGGCGTAGACCTGCGGGATTCCGTAGTTGTCACGCTTGACGTCGACCGGGCCCGACAGCCCGTCGAGCCGGATGCTGCCCTTCGTCTGCGGGAAGGACGCGCGCACGGTGCTGATGCTCCAGTACGCGCCGAAGGCGACGCCTGCTATGACGGCGAGCACCAGGACAATCAAGAACAGACGGGCTTTGCGCCCCTTCTTCCTGCCGGACTTGCCGGGCTTCGTGCCGGAAGAGGCGGTGGTGTTGGGGGGCATCGCTGTCCTTGCTGTCCTAACGCGAGCGGCAGGCGGTCCTGGAGTGCTGGAGCAACCATAGGCGCAGGGCCAAGAGCGCCTTGACGCGGAGTCGGGTAGCCGGGAGCACGGACGTTCGATCTTGTCCCAGGAAGCGTCAAGAAAGCGTCAAGAGTTAGGTAAGGTAACGAAGTACTTGCACTGAAGTACCGGATTCCAGTGCTCAGATCCTGGCGCCCGCCACGGCGGGACCGGATTGGCGAGAAAGGAACGGCCGCTGACTGTCCACCACCTCAACCAGCTCCTGCTCGTGTGCTCGCTCGTCCTGCTCTTCGCGGTCGTGGCCGTCCGGATCTCCTCACGCAGCGGGCTCCCCACGCTGCTCGTGTACCTGGGCATCGGCGTCGCGATCGGCCAGGACGGGATCGGCGACGTCCAGTTCAACAACGCCGCACTGACCCAGGTCATCGGATACGCGGCACTGGTCGTGATCCTCGCCGAGGGCGGCCTGGGCACGAAGTGGAAGGAGATCAGGCCGGCCCTCCCGGCCGCCTCCTCGCTGGCGCTGGTGGGTATCGCGGTGAGCGTCTCCGTCACGGCCTCGGCGGCCCACTACCTGATCGGTCTGGAGTGGCGGCAGGCGCTCATCATCGGAGCGGTGGTGTCCTCGACGGACGCGGCGGCGGTCTTCTCCGTGCTGCGGAAGATCCCGCTCCCCGCGCGCGTGACGGGCGTCCTGGAGGCCGAGTCGGGCTTCAACGACGCCCCCGTCGTGATCCTCGTCGTCGCGTTCTGCGCCGCGGGCCCCGTGGAGCACTGGTACGAGCTGCTGGGCGAGATCACACTGGAGCTGGCCATCGGCGCGGCCGTCGGCATCGCGGTGGGCTGGCTCGGCTCGTACGGACTGCGGCACGTGGCGCTGCCCGCCTCCGGCCTCTACCCGATCGCCGTGATGGCCATCGCCGTCGCCGCCTACGCCGCCGGCGCGCTCACCCACGGCAGCGGCTTCCTCGCCGTCTACCTCGCCGCGATGTTCCTGGGGAACGCCAAGCTGCCGCACTGGCCCGCCACCCGCGGCTTCGCGGAGGGGCTCGGCTGGATCGCCCAGATCGGGATGTTCGTGCTGCTCGGCCTGCTCGTCACCCCGCACGACATGGGCGACGACATCGTGCCCGCGCTGGTCATCGGCCTGGTCCTCACCGTGGTGGCACGGCCCCTCAGCGTCGTGACCGGCCTGCTGCCGTTCCGCATCCCGTGGCAGGAGCAGGCGCTGATGTCCTGGGCCGGACTGCGCGGCGCCGTGCCCATCATCCTCGCAACCATCCCGATGGTGAGCGGCATCGAGGGCAGCCGCCGGATCTTCAACATCGTCTTCGTCCTGGTCGTCGCCTACACCCTCGTCCAGGGGCCCACCCTGCCGTGGCTGGCGCGCAAGCTGCACCTGGGCGAGACCACGGGCGCCGCCGACCTCGGCATCGAGTCGGCACCCCTGGAGCGGCTGCGCGGCCACCTGCTGTCCGTCGCGATCCCCGAGGGCTCGCGCATGCACGGCGTCGAGGTGGGCGAGCTCCGGCTGCCCGCGGGCTCCGCCGTGACCCTCGTCGTGCGCGACGAGACCTCGTTCGTCCCGCTGCCCACGACCGTGCTGCGCCGCGGTGACGAACTGCTGGTCGTCGCCACCGACCAGGTCCGGGACGCCGCCGAGAAGCGGCTGCGCGCCGTGGGGCACGGCGGCAAGCTGGCCGGCTGGCTGGGCACCGACGGCCCGGGAACGCACCGGCGCACAGGACACTGAGGAGCGATGGGCATTCACAGGCGGACGCCGCCGCGGTGCTCATTTTCACAGGCCCGGCCTCTTCGACCCCTGTACGATGAAGGCACACCTAGATCGAACCACCTCTGCCTGACGCAGAGCTGGCGCGACCGCACGGCGGCCGTGACGCCCTCCCGCAGTGGGCGACGGTATCTACCGCAGTTCCGCGCAAGAGGACAGCTCTCGGCGCCCCCGCAGGGCGAGTGAGTCGAAGGGGAGCGCCGGAGTCCAGGGCGTGAGCGCGCGAGTCCGAGGGGCCCGCACGGTCACCGCCCGGCACCGGCCCCGGCACCCCTGAGGCGAGCACGCGCGACGGGTCGCGCTACCAGGTGGCAGAAAGGCACGGGCCGTGGCATCCACGGTCACCTCCCGCCCCGGATACGGACAGCTGCTGCGCACCCCCGGCGCCTGGACGTTCCTGCTCCCCGGCTTCGCCGCACGCCAGCCGTTCGCGATGCTGACCATCTCCATCGTGCTGCTCGTGCAGCACACCACCGGCTCGTACGGAAGCGCCGGCGCCGTGGCCGCCGTCACCGGTGTCTCCATGGCGTTGTTCGCGCCCTTCACGGGCCGTCTCGCCGACCGCCACGGACAGCGGGCCGTCCTGCTGCCCGGCGTCCTGGTGCACGCGCTGGCGGGTTTCTCCCTGACGGCCCTCGCGCTCGCCGACGCCCCCCTGTGGGCGCTGTTCGCCGCCGCCGTGCCGACCGGTGCCTCGGTGCCGCAGATCGGCCCCATGGTGCGGGCCCGCTGGGGCGCGAAGCTCCAGGACTCCCCCCTGATGACCACGGCGGCGGCCTTCGAGTCCGTCACGGACGAGCTGACCTTCGTGTTCGGCCCGCTGCTCGCCACGGCGCTGTGCACGGCCGTGGACCCCGCCGCGGGACTGCTGACCGAGGCCTCGCTGACCCTGGTCGGCGGTCTGCTGTTCGCCGCGCAGAGGAGCACGCAGCCGGCCGTCACGACCGGCGGGCACGCGCGCGTGGAGCACGTCTCCGCCCTGCGCGTCCCCGGCGTGCGGGTCCTGATCGTGACCTTCCTGGGCATCGGCTCCGTCTTCGGCGGCATGCAGGTCTCCCTGGCCGCGTTCAGCGAGTCGATCGGCGAGCCCGGCCTCAACGGCGTCCTGTACGGCGTCTTCGCCGCGGGCAACATGCTCTCCGGCGTCGTGTGCGGTGCCATCGCCTGGAAGGCGGCGCCGCAGCGGCGTCTCGTCATCGGGTACGCGGCCCTGGCACTGACCGCCTCCGGCCTGTGGACGGCCCACTCGGTGGTCGTGCTCGCCGGGATCGGCCTGCTCGTGGGCATGTGCATCGCACCGGCCCTCATCACCGGCTACACCCTCGTCGAGGGCCTGGTGCCGCAGGGCGCCCGCACCGAGGCCTTCACCTGGCTGACCGGCGCCGTCGCGCTGGGCCAGGCCGCGGCCGTCACGGTGGCCGGGCAGATGGAGGACCGCCTCTGGGACGGCGCCGGTTTCCTGGTCCCGATGGCCGGTACGGTGCTGGCTCTGGCGACCCTGGTGACACTGCGGTCACGCCTGACACCCAGGGGTGCGGGGCGCACCGTGGCGCGTGGCGTCGGTCACCGAGTGCCGGTGACAGTGGACTGATCTCTCGGAATACGTCACTATGGACCGTCGTTAGCACTCATTGAGTGAGAGTGCCAGGAGGAAGACAAGTGCCGACCTACCAGTACCAGTGCACCGAGTGCGGCGAGGGCCTTGAGGCGGTGCAGAAGTTCACCGACGACGCCCTGACCGCGTGCCCCAACTGCGGTGGCCGCCTGAAGAAGGTGTTCTCGGCCGTCGGCATCGTCTTCAAGGGCTCCGGCTTCTACCGCAACGACAGCCGCGGCTCCTCGTCGAGCAGCTCGCCGGCGTCGTCGAAGACGTCCGGCTCCTCCACGTCGACCTCGTCGTCCTCGACGGCCTCGTCGTCGTCCTCCGACTCGAAGTCGTCGGGCACCGGCTCGTCCAGCAGCTCCGCCGCTTAGCCCGCCGGGGCACGGCTGCCACTGCGCAGCCGCGGGCCGGCCGTCTCGTGCCGCTCGGCAGGGCTGCCCGGACCGCCCGGCCGGGCTTCCTCGGCCGGCACTGCTCCCGGAACGCCGTCAGGCCCCGGACCCGTTCTCCCGCGAGACCCCGCCGTCGTACGACGGCGGGGTCTTCGGCGTTCCCCGACCCGGCTGCGACGCCGCCCGTCCGGCTAGTGTGCGGTCCATGGCGAACACGGAGAACGCACAGCGCCCCGACGAGGAGCAGACCGCGGCCAGGGCCGCGATCGGTGTGATCGGCGGCTCGGGTTTCTACTCCTTCCTCGACGACGTCACCGAGATACAGGTGGACACGCCCTACGGAGCACCCAGCGACTCCCTGTTCCTCGGCGAGATCGCCGGACGGCGGGTCGCCTTCCTCCCCCGCCACGGCCGCGGCCACCATCTGCCGCCGCACCGCATCAACTACCGGGCCAACCTGTGGGCGCTCCGCTCCGTGGGCGTACGCCAGGTCCTCGGCCCCTGCGCGGTCGGCGGGCTGCGCGAGGAGTACGGGCCCGGAACCCTCCTCGTCCCGGACCAGATGGTGGACCGCACGAAGACGCGCGCGCAGACGTACTTCGACGGGATGCCGCTGCCGGGCGGCTCCGTCCCGAACGTGGTGCACGTGTCGCTGGCCGACCCGTACTGCCCTGTCGGGCGCAAGGCGGCCGTCGACGCCGCGCGCGGTCGGGACTGGGAGCCGGTGGACGGCGGCACGCTCGTCGTGGTCGAGGGACCGAGGTTCTCCACCCGTGCCGAATCCCTCTGGCACCAGGCGCAGGGCTGGTCGGTGGTGGGCATGACCGGCCATCCGGAGGCCGCGCTCGCCCGCGAACTGGAGCTCTGCTACACCTCCTTGACCCTGGTCACCGACCTCGACGCCGGCGCCGAGAGCGGTGAGGGCGTCTCGCACGAGGAGGTGCTGAAGGTGTTCGCGGCGAACGTGGACCGGCTGCGGGGCGTGCTCTTCGACGCGGTCGCGGGGCTGCCGGAGAGCGGGACGCGGGACTGCCTGTGCACGAAGGCGCTCGGCGGGATGGACCCGGGGTTCGACCTGCCGTGACGCGGTGCGGGGCGCTCCGGGCGGGTGCGGGAGTGCCCTTGGCGGCGGGGACACCTGGCTCGGCGGCGGGGACACCCGTCTAGACGCCGGGGGGACGCGTGGCTTGACGGCAGGGACTCCTGCAGGGTGGAACTTCCCGTTCGGGTGAGGGAGTTGTCCACAACCCGGGGGTGGTCCACAGGGCGCGGCGGGCTCGGCCACGAAGCCGCATCGTGGGATCGCAAGCCGGTCTCTCGTCGCAGGTGGTGGTCACCCATGGCTCAGCTCTCCCTTCTCGTGCGCCCGCCCGGCGCGGACGCGCCTGCGATCTGCGAGGTGCCGCACTTCGCCCCCGTGCGCGTGCACGGCGGACGGTATGCGCTGCGGCGTCTCGCGCGGCACCAAAAGCGTGCCCTGGCCGCGGGACTCGCGGTCACGGCGGCTGCGCTCGTGGCGGCGGGCCCACAGGACTCCGAGCCGTCGCGGGGGCATCCACCGGACGCCGTCCCGGCCCCTTCGGCGGCGGCGTCCGCGGCCGCCGCGGATCCCGTGCGCGACCACCGCGCCGCCGACACGGTGACGGCTCCGGTGCGGATCACGGACGCCGCCACGGTCCGTCTGCTGCGGCCGGGCGACCTGATCGACGTGATCGCCGCGGACGGCGGCGGCACGGGCCGGGTCGTCGCGGCCGGAGCTCGCGTCACCGAGGTGCCGGAGGTCGAGGCCACCGAGAGCGGAGCACTGGTCCTCCTCTCGGTCCCCCGGCCGACGGCGGCGCGGCTGGCCGGCGCGAGTGCCGGCGCACGACTGGCGGTGACGCTGCGATGAGTGAGGACGTGGCGCCAAGTGCCATGTCGGAATTGCCCAATTGGACAGGCCCCGCACGGCCTGACGTAGGTTGCGGAGCTGTTTGTTCCACAACCTGTGCGGAGGGGCCTGCTCGTGAGCGAGAAGAAGCAACCCGGCATCTGGGAGGGCTTCAAGGCCTTCCTGATGCGTGGCAACGTCGTCGACCTGGCCGTCGCGGTGGTCATCGGCGCGGCCTTCACCAACATCGTCAACTCCGTGGTGAAGGGCATCATCAACCCGCTGGTGGGCGCGATCGGCACGAAGAACCTCGACAGCTACAGCACCTGCATCAAGGACCCCTGCACCGGCAGCGGGGACACCGCGACGGGCGTCCGGATCCTGTGGGGCTCCGTGCTGGGCGCGACGCTCAGCTTCGTGATCACCGCGGCCGTCGTCTACTTCCTGATGGTGCTGCCGATGGCCAAGTACCTCGCGCGGGTGGAGGCTCGCCGGAAGGCGAAGGAGAGCACGCACGAGGTCATCGAGGTGACCGAGCTGGAGGTGCTCAAGGAGATCCGCGACGAGCTCGTCGCCCAGCGCGGCCAGGGACGCGCCCAGGACTGACGGCGGACCCCGGCTGCCGTCCGCGAGCGCGCGGCGGCCGGGCTCAGATGTGGTGGGGCGGCTTCTCGTCGAGGAAGCGCTTCAGGTCGGCCGCGCTGTCGCCGGTGCTCTCGCCCCGCTCGCCCCACCCACGGTCCGTGTCGTCCGAGGACTGCTGGTTCAGCGGGTCGTCGAAGACCAGCGCGGGCTTCGGATCGCGCGGTTCGGGGGCGGGGACGGTACTCATGCGTTCAGGGTACGCCGGGGGCACCGCACCCAGGATCGCTTGTGAACGCCTTCACATGAATTTCCGGCGCTTTTCTGTTGTGCTTGGCCGTATGACGTCCAGCCCCGCTTCCGAGCCGGCCGCAGCCCCGCCCCGGCCCTCCGGCCGCACGCCGTTGCGCCGCATGACCGCCCGCGGCCGTGAGGAGGCACACCGGGTCGCCTCCCCGCTGGAGCTCTTCTTCGACCTGTGCTTCGTCGTGGCCGTCGCCCAGGCGGGCATGCAGCTGGTGCACGCCGTGGCCGAGGGGCACGCCGGCGAGGGCATCCTGAACTACGCGATGATCTTCTTCGCGATCTGGTGGGCCTGGATGAACTTCACCTGGTTCGCCTCGGCGTACGACAACGACGACGCGCTCTACCGCTTCGTCACCCTGGTGCAGATCGCCGGTGTCCTCGTCCTCGCGGCCGGGGTGTCCGAGGCCTTCGAGAAGCACGACTACATGCTCGTCTGGCTCGGCTACGCGATCATGCGGTTCGCGATGATCGCACAGTGGCTGCGGGCCGCACGCTCCACGCGGGGCGCCGAGAGAACCATGGCCCTGCGGTACGCGGGCGGAGTGCTGCTGTGTCAGGTCGGCTGGCTGGGGCTGCTGGTCCTGCCGGAGTCCGGCCGGCCGTGGGTGTACCTGGTGATGGTGATCGCCGAACTGTGCGTCCCGGTGTACGCGGAGAAGGACTTCAACACGTCGTGGCATCCGCATCACATCTCCGAGCGGTACGGCCTGTTCACGATCATCGTGCTCGGGGAGACGATCGCCGCGGCCACGATCGCCGTGAAGTCCGCCGTCGACGAGCAAGAGGCGGTGGGCGAGCTGATCCCGATCGCCGTGGGCGGGCTGCTCATCGTGTTCTCCGCCTGGTGGATCTATTTCGTGGTGCCGATCCACGGACATCTGCGCTCCAGCAAGCACGCGTTCCTGTGGGGGTACGGCCACTACCTGATCTTCGCGTCGGCGGCCGCGATCGGCGCGGGGCTGGAGGTGGCGGTCGAGCAGGCGGTCGGCAAGGCGCACATCTCGACGCTCTCGGCGTCCGCCGCGGTGACTCTCCCGACGGCGCTGTTCTTCCTCACCGTCTGGACGCTGCACTCCCGCCACTTCAAGATGGGGATCGCGCAGCAGCTCGTCCTGCCCACCACCGCGCTGCTGGTCATCGTGTGCACGTTCCTGGGCGAGTGGGCGGTGCTCGCCGCGGGAATCGTCTCGGCCCTGTCGGTGGTGATCGGGATGCTGCTTCCGGCCCGGACGATCGCGGGACGGACGCCGAGAACCGCGTAGACGGGCAGTCGGGGCAGAGAGAGGGCGGTCGGGTGGGAGCCGGGGCCCGGGTGGCCATGCCCCGGGCGGTCACATCCCGGGTGGTCGTGCCCCGGGTCGTCATGCGCCTGGGTGGTTGTGCGGTGGTGTGATCGTATTACCCGGTGTGCGGGGAAGGCTGAGCGCATGACAGTTGACGCTCTGACGGATGTCACGGGTCTTCGGGTGGGGCACGCGACGCGCACCGGGGACGGCTGGCTCACCGGCACCACGGTGGTGCTCGCCCCGGAAGGCGGCGCGACCGCGGCTGTCGACGTGCGCGGCGGCGGGCCCGGCACCAAGGAGACCGACGCGCTGGACCCGCGCAATCTGGTGCAGAAGGTCGAAGCCGTGGTGCTCACCGGTGGCAGCGCGTACGGGCTGGACTCGGCGTCGGGCGTGATGGCCTGGCTGGAGGACCGGGGGCGTGGGGTGCGCGTGGGCGCGGACCCGGCCCACGTGGTGCCGGTGGTGCCGGCGGCATGCGTCTTCGACCTGGGCCGCGGCGGCGACTTCCGGGCGAGGCCCGACGCGTCCACCGGCCGGGCCGCGGTCGAGGCGGCGGACGCGAGCGAGCCGGGCGAACCGGTGCGCGAGGGCTGTGTGGGCGCCGGCACCGGGGCGGTGGTCGGGCGGCTCAAGGGCGGTGTCGGCACGGCGAGCGCGGTGCTGGAGTCCGGCATCACGGTGGGCGCGCTGGTGGTGGCGAACGCGGCGGGATCGGCGACGGATCCGGAAACGGGGGCGCTGTACGGGGAGTTGCTGAGCCGGCGGGTGGAGTACCCCTCGGCGGCGGTGCACAAGGCGGCGCGGGCGCGGCTCGCCGAGGCCGCGGCGAGGAACACCCCGCCCCCGTTGAACACGACGCTCGCCGTGGTCGCCACCGACGCCGATCTGACGCGCGCCCAGACGCAGAAGCTGGCGGGCACGGCGCACGACGGGATAGCGCGCGCGGTGCGGCCGGTGCATCTGCTGAACGACGGGGACACGGTGTTCGCGCTGGCCACGGGTGCCCGGCCGCTCGACGCGGAGAACCCCCTCGCACTCAACGAGATTCTCGCGGCGGGCGCGGATCTGGTGACGCGGGCGATCGTGCGGGCCGTACGGGCCGCTGTGCCGGTGGACGGGCCGGGCGGCCTGTGGCCGTCCTACGAGGAGCTCTACGGGCAGCCGCCGCTGGGCGATTGTCCCGGTTCTGTCACGTGATGGCATCCGGCGCGATCGGAGGGAACCCGACGCGTCGACGCTCGCTCTTTGTCCTCGAAACCGAGCGGAACCCGCGCATCACACGAAACTGGAGCAGCCCGTGACAACGCCGGACAGGACAACACGGCGCGCACTGGGGGCCTGTGCCGCCCTGATGGTCGGCGCCCTCACCCTCACCGCATGCGGCGGCGACGCCAACGCCGACAGCGGCAAGGACGGCAAGAGCGCGACCAGGACGTCCACGGCGAAGATCGTCATCTCGGCCGAGGACGGCTCGACGGGCGCGTCCATCAACGCGACCGGGGTGAAGGTCAGCGACGGCGAGCTCACCGACGTGAAGATGACGGTGGCCGGGACGGGGACGGCCGTGCCCGGGACGATATCCGCGAGCGGCGGCTCCTGGAAGCCGAAGGAGCAGCTGGAGCGGGGCACGAAGTACCAGATCTCGGCGACCGCGAAGGACGCGAAGGGGCGGACCTCGGCGGCCAACTCCATCTTCACGACGGTGTCTTCGGGCAACAGCTTCATCGGCACCTACACGCCGGACAACGGATCCACCGTCGGCGTCGGCATGCCCGTGTCGTTCACCTTCGACAAGGTGATCGGCGACAAGAAGGCCGTGCAGTCGCACATCAAGGTCACATCGAGCAGCGGCCAGCAGGTCGTGGGCCACTGGTTCGGGGCACAGCGGCTCGACTTCCGGCCCGAGACGTACTGGAAGGCCGGCTCCAAGGTCACGATGAAGATCGACCTGGACGGCGTGGAAGGCGCGAACGGCGTCTACGGGGTGCAGAAGAAGACCGTCACGTTCACGATCGGCCGTTCCCAGGTCTCCACGGTCGACGTCCGCACGCAGACCATGACCGTCGTGCGGGGCGGCAAGACCCTCAAGTCCGTGCCGATCTCGGCGGGCAGCCCGGAGCACACCACGTACAACGGGCAGATGGTGATCTCCGAGAAGTTCGTCCAGACCCGGATGAACGGCTCGACGGTCGGCTACGGCGGCGAGTACGACATCGCGGACGTGCCGCACGCCATGCGGCTGACGACGTCGGGGACGTTCATCCACGGCAACTACTGGTACAACCGCGGGAACCCGCCCTTCGGCCGGCAGGGAACGAGCCACGGCTGCGTGGGACTTGCCGACGTGCAGGGCGCGCGCGGGGACACGACCGCCAAGTGGTTCTACGACAATTCCCTCATCGGGGACGTCGTGACGGTCAAGAACTCCCCCGACAAGACGGTCGCGCCGGACAACGGGCTCAACGGCTGGAACATGTCGTGGAGCGCCTGGACGGCGGGAAGCGCCCTCTGACGAGCGGCTTTTGACGACCGGGCGGGGGGGGGGGGGGGGGGGGGGGGGGGGGGGGGCCGGGGTGGGGGGGGGGGGGGGGGGGGTTGGGGGGGGGGGGGGGGGGCCG
>NZ_JBVHMN010000017.1:0-5979 GCF_055558435.1 Streptomyces sp. NPDC025784 | reverse complement strand
GCGCCGCACACGGGCCGCACGGGCTGCAACTTGGCGTGGCGCGCGTGGCCGGGGGGACGCGCCCTCTGACGCGGGGTTTTTCCCCCCGGGGGGGCCGGGGGGGCACGGGCCCGCGCGCCCCGCCCGTTTTCTGTCCGTACGTTTTCTCGGTTCACGGACATGATGTCCGACCGAGGGGCTACGGTATGCACCCACAAGGTGACATGCAGCAACGCCGGGAGAAGCCTTGAGCGTTCCGTACGAGACAGCAGCGTACGAACCACCCGAGTCGCCCGAGTCTCCGGAGGAGCATCTCGCGCGACTCCTGGGCCGCGCCCTGAACTCCTTCGAGCTGCCCGACGAGACGATACGGCTGCTCGACTGCGCGCTGGCCCACGACAGTTCGCTGCACTCCGCGCACCACAGCGCGGGGCTGCATCGCGAGACGTACCGGCACACATGGCTGCTCGCCGACGGTTCGGCGGTCACGCTGTGGGAGCTCGTGCACAACACGGCCCCCGGCCGCGACCCTCAGCACGAGGTGTACGTGGACGAGGAGGAACTGCGCGCTGCCACGGCGCGGCTACCCCTGCCGCCGGACGCACCGGACTTCGAGCTGCCCGTGCTGGTGCAGCTGTCGCCGATCCCGGAGCCGCGCCACGCGTATGTGCCCGACGACTCGGCGGACCACGTCCGCCGGCTGCTGCGGCGCGCGGAGAACGCGGACCGGCCGGGCGACGACCTCTCGACGCTGCTGCTGCGCGAGGCGTTCGCGCACCAGATCACCCAGGCGTTCGGGAAGCCGTGCCGTGCCGGTCAGGCGGGGCTGTGCTTCTCGCTCTATGAGCATGCGTTCCTGCTGCGGGACGGGCGGGAGATCTCGCTGTGGGAGGTCGAGCACACGGCGACCCCGGACCGGCGTCACATGTGCGAGGTGTACCCGACGGAGGAGGCGGCGCGCGAGGCGATGGAGCGGCGCGCGGCGCGACTCGACCGCTGAGGGTCGGGGCCGGACCTGGGCGCAGGTGCCGGCCGCGGAGGGCGGGGTTGCTCCTGGGGGGTCTCGTTCGGATCGGCTCGGATCAGGCCGCGGCGTCCGGTGCGGTGCAGCGCAAGGCGCGGGATCACCCGCGTACTGGGCTCGGGTGGTCCGACGACGCGGCGAGGTGCCGTGCCGGGCGTCGCGGACCCGAGCTGATCCCAACCAGCGCGCTAGGGGCGGGTGTCGCCGAATCGGCGTACCAGGCCTGCGAAGGCGGCGTGTTCCTCGGGGGTGAGCTCGACCGACTCGGAGACCGGGCCGGACCGCGACTGCTCGGGAATGGCCCGCAGCGTGTCGTCCGCGCGCCGCATCGCGTCCCGCAGGCGGGCGCGGCGCATGAAGCGTGACAGCCCGACGATCCAGATGGCGGTTGCCAGGGCGATCAGGGGCACGCCTATCAGCTGAAAGGTCGACACGTGCTCAGGCATACGTCCCAGTAGACACCACGGTCCGGGACTTTGATCCCGGACCGTGACGCATCTCGCAGATGCCTTGAACAACTCACAGATGCCGTAAAGGGGCAGGAACCGCGCCCCTCACGCCGCGACCGGCTCCTGTGTCTCGGCCTTCGCCGATATCGGAGCGTCCGCGGCCCCCGCCGCGACGCCCGCCGGAGCCTGCCTGCGCATGCCCTTGAGGACGACGACGAGAGCGGCGCTCACCCCGACGCCCGCGGCGATGGCGATCAGGTAGAGGAACGGGTTGCCGATCAGCGGGACCACGAAGATGCCGCCGTGCGGGGCCCGCAGGGTGGCGCCGAACGCCATCGACAGCGCACCGGTGACCGCGCCGCCCGCCATGGAGGCGGGGATGACGCGCAGCGGGTCGGCCGCGGCGAACGGGATCGCGCCCTCCGAGATGAAGGAGGCGCCGAGGACCCAGGCGGCCTTGCCGTTCTCGCGTTCGGTCTGGGTGAAGAGCTTGCCGCGCACGGTCGTCGCCAGGGCCATGGCGAGCGGCGGGACCATGCCGGCCGCCATCACCGCGGCCATGATCTTCATCGCCGAGTCGCTGGGGCTCGCAACGGCGATGCCCGCGGTGGCGAAGGTGTACGCGACCTTGTTGACCGGGCCGCCGAGGTCGAAGCACATCATCAGACCGAGGAGGGCTCCGAGGAGGATGGCGTTGGTGCCGGTGAGGCCGTTCAGCCAGTCCGTCATGCCCTTCTGCGCGGAGGCGATGGGCTTGCCGATCACCACGAACATCAGGAATCCGACGATCGCCGCGGAGATCAGCGGGATCACCACGACCGGCATGATGCCGCGCAGGGCCGCCGGGATCCGGACCCGCTGGATGGCGAGCACCACCGCACCGGCGATGAGACCGGCGGCCAGACCGCCGAGGAAGCCGGCGTTGATGGTGAGGGAGATCGCGCCGCCCACGAAGCCGGGCACGAGTCCTGGCCGGTCGGCCATGCCGTAGGCGATGTAACCGGCCAGGACCGGCACGAGGAAGCCGAAGGAGACGACGCCGATCTGGAAGAACAGGGCTCCCCAACTGTCCGCCTGGGTCCACAGGAAGTGGTCCATGACCGAGGGCGCCTTGTTGATCCTGTAGCCGCCGATCGCGAAGCCCAGGGCGATCAGCAGACCGCCCGCGGCGACGAACGGGACCATGTAACTGACGCCGGACATCAGCCACTTGCGCAGCCGGGTGCCGTAGCCCTCGCCGGACTCGCCGGCGCGCTCGACGGGCGTGCCGTGGGCCGCCGCGGAGGTGACCTCGCCACGCGCCGCCTTGTCCCGCACCTCGGCGATGAGCGCGGCGGGCTTGTTGATGCCCGCCTTCACGCCGACGTCCACCGTCGGCTTGCCGGCGAAGCGGTCCTTGTCCCGCACCGGCACGTCGTGAGCGAAGATCACGCCGTCCGCGGCGGCGATGACCGCGGGGTCGAGGCGGGTGAATCCGGCCGAGCCCTGCGTCTCGACGACGATCTCGATGCCTGCCTCGCGGCCGGCGTTCTCCAGGGACTCGGCCGCCATGTAGGTGTGGGCGATGCCGGTGGGGCAGGAGGTGACGGCGACGACACGGAAGGGCCGCTCGGCCTCCGCGTCGGTGGCGCCCGGCGCCGGGGCGGGGCCGTCCTCGACGGTCGCACCCGGCACCGGGGCCGTGCCGTCCACGCCGGTGCCGGCGGAGGCCGCCGCGTTCGGCACCGTCGCGGAGTTCTCGGGGGCCGCGGCGGGGGCCGGGGGCTCCTCGCCGCGGATGAGCGCTGCCGCGGTCGCCGCGTCGTCCGCCGCCCGCAGCGCGGAGGTGAACTCGGCGTTCATCAGCTGACGGGCCAGGGACGACAGGATGGTGAGGTGGGCGTCGTCCGCGCCCGCCGGGGCAGCGATCAGGAAGATCAGGTCGGCGGGTCCGTCCGGTGCGCCGAAGTCGATGCCCTCCGCGCTCCGTCCGAACGCGAGCGTCGGCTCGGTGACGTGCTCACTGCGGCAGTGCGGAATGCCGATGCCGCCGTCCAGGCCCGTCGGCATCTGGGCCTCGCGAGCCGCCACGTCGGCGAGGAAGCCGTCGAGGTCGGTCACCCGGCCCAGGGCGACCATGCGTTCGGCGAGGGCGCGCGCCGCCGCTTCCTTCGTATCGGCGGACAGGTCGAGGTCGACCAGGTCCGCGGTGATCATCTCGCTCATCGCGGGCTCCTTCGCACGCGTATCGCCCGTGGGGATTCGTGGGCGGGGGTGGGGACGGGGACACTGCGCCCAGAGGGAACTGGGGTGAGGGGGGTGAGGGGGGTGAGGGGGGTGAGGGGGGTGAGGGGGGTGAGGGGGGTGAGAGGTGTGCGGGAAATGGCGGCGGTGGTGCAGGGGGCTGCGGGATCGGGGAGGCCCCGCCGTTCGGCTGTGGCGAGGGAGGGGAGTCCTCGCCGTATCAGGGGCGTACGGGCCGACCGGGCGGCCGCGGTCATGGCACCGGCTCCGTGAGGGGAAGGTCCATCGGGATCTCCGTCGTGACCGTCACCGCGGAGGCGTCGAGGTCGGCCGGTCCAGGCATCACGCTGCCGGGGAGCTGGACGGCGGCCGCGCCGTGGGCGACGGCGGAGGCGAGCGCGGCGGGACCGCGGCCGCCGGCGATCAGGAAGCCGGCGAGCGAGGAGTCGCCGGCGCCGACGTTGCTGCGTACGACGTCGACGCGGGCGCTGCCGAACCAGGCGCCCGTCTCCTCCACCAGCAGCTGCCCGTCCGCGCCCAGGCTCGCGAGCACGGCGCGTGCGCCCTGCTCGCGCAACTCCTCCGCCGCCTTGACGGCGTCGCCCACTGTGGCGAGCGGGCGCCCGACGGCCTCCGCGAGTTCCTCGGCGTTCGGCTTCACCACGTCGGGCCCCTCGCGCAGTGCCTCCCGCAGTGCCTGGCCGGACGTGTCCAGCGCGATCCGGGCGCCCGCCGCGTGGGCCCGCGCGACGAGATCGGCGTACCAGGACGGCGCGAGCCCGCGCGGAAGGCTGCCGCAGCAGGCGATCCAGTCGGTGTTCCCGGGGCGGTAGTGCCGACGGACCGTCTCCAGGAGGAGTTCCGCCTCGGCGGCGGAGAGTTCGGGACCCGGTGCGTTGATCTTGGTGAGCGTGCCGTCGGGTTCGGCGACCGAGATGTTCGAGCGGGTGGCTCCGGCGACCGGGACCGACGCGACCTCGATGCCCTGCGCGTCGAGCAGCTCGGCGACGAGTGCGCCGGGGGCTCCGCCCAGCGGGAGGACGGCGACCGTGTGCCGTCCGGCCGCGGCGGCCGCGCGCGAGACGTTCACGCCCTTGCCGCCCGGGTCCATGCGTTCGCCGGTGGCTCGGATGACCTCGCCCCGGTCGAGCGACGGGACCTCGTACGTACGGTCGAGGGAGGGGTTGGGGGTGACGGTCAGGATCATGCGCACTCGTTTCTCGGACACGGCACTGACGGGCCCGCGTTCTCCACACGGCACTCGCGTGCCGTGCTCTATACACACAGCACTTCGGTGCCGCCCCGCTCGACGGAGGCGGCGTCTTCGGGGCTCAGCCCGCGGTCGGTGATCAGCAGGTCCACGTCGCACAGGTCGCCGAAGCGGGCGAAGTGCTCCTGGCCGCTCTTGGACGAGTCGGCGAGCAGCACCACGCGGCGCGCGGCGTGCAGGGCGGCGCGCTTGACGGCGGCCTCGGCCAGATCGGGGGTGGTCAGTCCGTAGTCGGCCGAGAAACCGTTGGCCGCGACGAAGAGGACGTCGGCGCGGATCTCGCCGTACGCGCGCAGCGCCCAGGCGTCGACGGCGGCGCGGGTACGGTGCCGGACGCGCCCGCCGACGAGGTGGAGCTGGATGCCGGGGTGGTCGGCGAGGCGGGCGGCGATGGGCAGGCTGTGGGTGACGACGGTGAGCGTCGCCTCCAGGGGGAGGGCATCGGCGAGCCGGGAGACGGTCGATCCGGCGTCCAGGATCACCGTGCCGTCGCCGGGCAGTTCGGCGAGGGCGGCCCGCGCTATGCGGTCCTTCTCGTCGGCGGACGTGGACTCGCGCTCGGCGAGGTCGGGCTCGAAGTCCAGGCGGCCGGCCGGGATCGCCCCACCGTGCACGCGGCGTACGAGACCCGCGCGGTCGAGGGCCTTCAGGTCCCGGCGGATGGTCTCCGCGGTGACCTGGAACTCCTCGGCCAGCGAGAGCACATCCACCCGTCCGCCGTCACGGGCGAGCCGCAGGATCTCCTGCTGCCGCTCCGGTGCGTACATGTCCGCTCGCCTCCGCTTGATGCCCGAACTTGTGGTTTCCCTCGGAGGCTACGCCCGGATTTCTGGAAAGTAAACAGGTTCGGGCTTGATTCGGGCATGAACGGACTTCTGTGTGTGCGGTGCCGGGCCGTGGCTGGTTCGCCGTCTGTGCGGTGGGTGGGCGCCGTCTGTGCGGTGGCCGTTT
Organism: Streptomyces sp. NPDC025784; assembly: GCF_055558435.1. Lineage (NCBI taxonomy): Bacteria > Bacillati > Actinomycetota > Actinomycetes > Kitasatosporales > Streptomycetaceae > Streptomyces > Streptomyces sp. NPDC025784. The sequence goes on along the minus strand of NZ_JBVHMN010000017.1, from coordinate 83 downwards.
CGCCGTCTGTGCGGTGGGTGGGTCGGGGCCGTGCCGGTGATCCGCCCGTTGCAGCCCTTGTCTGGTCCGGTGTGTCAGTGCGG
>NZ_JBVHMN010000016.1:144484-237564 GCF_055558435.1 Streptomyces sp. NPDC025784 | reverse complement strand
GCCACGGATTCCCGACCCAAGCCCGTGCCGCGTAGCGGCACAGCAACGATCGAGAAGGCCAGAATCCTCGGGCTTCAGCCCGAGGAGCAAGTCAATGACCGCCCCACGCCCAGCCGCCGACGCACCATTGGACCGACTCCGCCAAGCCCCGCCAGTCACACCCAGCACGCCCGCCACACCTGCACCCGCAGTCGCCCACTCACGGAAGGGGCCGTGCCGGTGCATCACATGCCCGTTGCGGACGATGCCACCAACCCACCGCACTGACACACACCGGACCACACGAGGGCTGCAACGGGCGGATCACCGGCACGGCCCCGACCCACCCACCGGACGACGGCGAAACGGCCCTCGCCGTACCCACCGGCAGTCGCTCGACACCTGCCGCGCTCACGGACAGTCGCTCGACACCTGCCGTGCCCACCGGCAGGTGCTCAATCACACCCGCCGCGCTCACCGACTACCCGTAGTACCTGAGACGGACCCATGAGGACCCTCCTCACAGGGGACGACCACGCACCCCCACCGTCCTACTGTTTTCAACGTGACCGAGACGACCCAGACGCAGATGACGCCGCCGGGCAGGACCAAGCCCCGCAGCCCGGAGTTCAGGCTGGCCGCGGACGCCCTGCGCGGGCTGCGCCAGGACCTGTTCCACGACGCCTTCGCCTACCGCCCGCTCCCGCGCATGCGAGTGGACGGCCCCGTCACCCGCCGCCTGCCCCAGGGGATACGGCAGTACGCGGTCTGGACACCGCACGCGGCAGTGGCGGCGATCGGCCTGGTGGCGATGGTCGCGGCCACCGCCGAAGGCGACGGCCGCGGCGGAATCGGCCTCCCGATCTGTACCCTCCTCGCCCTGCTCCCGGTCCTGGCCACCCTGATCAGGCCCGTGGGCGCCTTCTGGTTCTCCCTCGCGGCAACCCCCGTGGCCGCGGTGTTCAGCGACAGCTGGAGCGACTGGCCGTGGCTGCCGGGCGCCTTCGTCGCCCACGTGTCGGTGATGACGGTCGTGGCCCTGCGCTCACGCCCTCGCACCGCCGCATGGATGTGGCTGCTCACCGCCGCGTACGGACTGACCGCGGAGACCCTCTTCGGCGCGGGCCACTTCAGTGACAACACGATGCCGCTGCTGTTCGTCTCAGCCCTGGCCCTCCTGGTCGTCACGGTCCTGCACATACGGCGCACGGCGGAGCAGGAGGTGACCGCCCAGCAGTCCGAGACGGCACAGGAGCGTTCCAAGCGCGCGCTGCTGGAGGAGCGCACGACGATCGCCAGGGAACTGCACGACGTCGTGGCCCACCACATGTCGGTGGTCGCCATCCAGGCGGAGGCCGCCCCGTACCGCGTGGAGAACGCCCCGCCGGAGCTGGAACAGGCCTTCCGCACCATCCGGGAGAACGCGGTGGCGGCGCTCACCGAGCTGCGCCGCGTACTGGGCGTGGTCCGCGCCGAGGACTACGAGGCCCCGGACGCCCCGCAGCCGACGCTCGCCGACCTGGACGCCCTCCTGGCGAATGTGCGGGAGGCGGGTCTGACGGTGGACAAGGTGGTCACGGGCGCGGTGCGCGAGCTCCCGCAGGGCGTGGAGCTGTCGGCGTACCGAATAGTCCAGGAGGCCCTGAGCAACGCGCTGCGGCACGCACCGGGCGCGGTCGCCCGAGTGGAGATCGGCTACGTCCTCGGCGGGCTGGGTCTGCGTATAGTCAACGGCCCCGCACCGGCGACGAGTCTGGAGAAGTCCACGCACGGCGCGGGGCACGGCATCACCGGCATGCGCGAGCGGGTCACGATGCTGGACGGCGAGATGACGACGGGCGGCACGGACGACGGGGGCTACGAGGTCACGGTGTTCCTGCCGGTGCCGGCCGCGGAGGAGGAGACCGGATGACGGACGGCCCCATCCGGGTCCTGATAGCGGACGACCAGGTGATGGTCCGCGAGGGCTTCTCCGTCCTGCTGGGCGCGATGCCGGACATCGAGGTGGTCGGCGAGGCGGTCAACGGCAGGGAGGCGGTGGAGCGGGTCCGCGACCTGGCGCCGGACGTCGTGCTGATGGACGTCCGCATGCCGGAGATGAACGGCCTGGAGGCGACCCGGGAGATCGTCGCCGCGGACAGTTCCGCGAAGGTGCTGGTCCTGACGACGTTCGACCTCGACGAGTACGTGTACCAGGCGCTGCGCGCGGGGGCCTCCGGCTTCCTGCTGAAGGATGCCTCGGCGCGCCAGCTCGCCGACGGGGTGAGGGTGGTGGCGTCGGGGGAGGCGTTGCTGGCCCCTTCCGTCACGAAGCGGCTGATCACCGAGTTCTCCAGGCTCGCGGACGCGCCCCGGCTTCCGGCCACGGCGCACGCGGCGTACGGGGATCTGACCGAGCGGGAGACGGAGGTGCTGGTCCTCATCGCCCAGGGCCTGTCGAACTCCGAGATCGCGGAGCGTCTCGTGGTCGCCGAGTCCACGATCAAGACCCATGTGAGCCGCATCCTGGTGAAGCTCGGGCTGCGCGACCGCACCCAGGCGGCGGTGTTCGCGTACGAGGCCAGGCTGGTCACCCCCCGGTGACCCGCCCGTGGAACTGCCCTGCCCCCACCGAGCCGCCCTGTCGTCCACAAACCTGAGCGCCCCCGAAGCCGACCTGCCCACTCCAAGGCCGCCCTGCCCCAGGCCCCCCGAGCCAGGACCCCCCTGTTCAGAGGGCTCGTCCCGGGCTAGCGTCCGTTCATGGCAGCTTTGGAGATTCCGCAGTCCTTCGACCCGTGGGACCAGGCGTTCGTGGCGGACCCGTACCCGGCGTACGAGGAGTTGCGGGCGCGCGGCCGGGTGCACTACTACGAGCCCACCGACCAGTGGCTGGTGCCGCACCACGCGGACGTGTCGGCGTTGCTGCGGGACCGCCGGCTGGGCCGGACGTATCAGCACCGGTTCACGCACGAGGACTTCGGGCGGACGGCGCCGCCGCCGGAGCACGAGCCGTTCCACGTGCTGAACGACCACGGGATGCTGGACCTGGAGCCGCCGGACCACACGCGTATCCGGCGGCTGGTGTCGAAGGCGTTCACGCCGCGCACCGTGGAGCGGCTGAAGCCGTACGTGGAGCAGCTGGCGGGTGAGCTGGTCGAGCGGCTGGTGGCGGCGGGCGGCGGCGATCTGCTGTCCGATGTCGCCGAGCCCCTGCCGGTGGCGGTGATCGCGGAGATGCTGGGCATCCCGGAGTCGGACCGGGCGCCGTTGCGGCCCTGGTCGGCGGACATCTGCGGGATGTACGAGCTGAACCCGTCCGAGGAGACGGCGGCGAGGGCGGTGCGCGCGTCGATCGAGTTCACCGCGTATCTGACGGAGCTGATCGAGGCGCGCCGCAAGGAGCCGGGGGACGATCTGATCTCGGGTCTCATCGCGGCCCATGACGAGGGCGACCGGCTCACCGAGCAGGAGATGATCTCGACCTGCGTGCTGCTGCTGAACGCGGGGCACGAGGCGACGGTCAACGCCACGGTGAACGGCTGGTGGGCACTGTTCCGCAACCCGGGCCAGCTCGCGGCGCTGCGCGCGGACCACGGGTTGATCCCCCGGGCGGTGGAGGAGCTGATGCGTTACGACACTCCGCTTCAGCTCTTCGAGCGCTGGGTGCTCGACGAGATCGAGATCGACGGTACGACGATTCCCCGCGGGGCGGAGATCGCGATGCTCTTCGGCTCGGCGAACCACGACCCGGCGGTCTTCGCGGCGCCGGGCGATCTGGACCTGACCCGTGCGGACAACCCGCACATCTCGTTCAGCGCCGGTATCCACTACTGCATCGGTGCGCCGTTGGCCCGTATCGAACTGGCGGCGTCGATGGGCGCGTTGCTGACGAAGGCCCCGACGCTGGACCTCGCCGAGGAGCCGTCGCGGAAGCCGAATTTCGTGATCAGGGGGCTGGAGTCCCTGAGGGTGCAGGTCTGACACCGCCGCCCGCCGCCGCCCCGAGCGCCTGCCCGGACACTCGCCCGTACAGGCGCTCAGGGACTCGGTACCGGGCGCCGACTCAAGTGGGCTCAGGTGCTCAGATCGCGCCGACGGAGACAGGCAAGGCCGGTCGCCGTGGCCGCGGCGGCGATCCCGGTGAGGACGAGCAGCGGTGTCCAGGCCATGTCGCCGCCGGGCAGCTTGGGGAGATGTCCGAAGGGGGAGAGGTCCATGACGGTCTGCGGGATGTCCAGGGCGGGGCCGATCCAGCCGAGCAGGAGCGCGAGCCCGGCGGCACCCCAGGCTCCGGGGGCCAGTAGGGGGGAGAGGCCGTACAGGAGGGCGGCGAGTCCGCCGAGGGTCCAGATCGCGGGGAGTTGGACGAGGCAGGCGCCGAGGATGGGGCCGAGTTCGGCTCCATAGCCGAGGGCGAGTCCGAGGCCGCCCAGCAGCATGATGAGGACGCTGCCGCCGAAGGCGATGGTGAGGTGGCCGAGGGCCCAGCGCAGGCGGCCGACCGCGTTCGCCAGCACCGGTTCGGCGCGCTGCGAGGTCTCTTCGCCGTGCAGTCGCAGCACGGAGGAGACGATGTAGAGGGCGGCGACCATGCCCAGCATGTTGACCATCGTGGCGAGGAAGGCGTCCGTGATCCCGCTCTGCCCGCCCATCCGCTCGATGATCTCGCGGGTCTTGTCGTTGTCGCCGACGAGGTCGGAGGCTCCCTTGGTGATCCCGCCGAAGGCGGCTCCGGCGGCGAGGAATCCCAGGCTCCAGCCGAGCAGGGCGCCGCGCTGCAGGCGCAGGGCGAGCGCGCCGGCCGTGCGGAGGCGTCCCGTGGCGGGGCCGGGCCGGGTGGCCAGGAAGCTCATGCCGATGTCGCGGCGGCCGGCGAGTTCGTAGGCGACGGCGCCCTGTGCGAGGGCCGCGGTGGCGAACAGCAGGAGTACCCACCAGCGTTCGTCGGCGAAGGAACGCAGTTCCTCCAGCCAGCCGACGGGTGAGAGCCAGGTGAGTACGGACGAGCCGTCGGCGGTGGCGGAGTCCCCGGCGGCCCTGAGGACGAAGGCGGCGCCGAGCAGCCCCCCGGTGAGCCCTTTCGCGAGCCGTGCGCTCTCGGTCAGCTGGGCGACGATCGCCGCCATGGTGGCGAAGACCATGCCGACCCCGGCGACGGAGAGCCCGAGGGCCAGTGCTCCGGGACCGCCCTGTCCGGCGAGGCCGCCGGTGATCAGCAGGGCGAGGGCGCCGTTGGCGACGAGGGCCGCGAGCAGCGCGGCGGTGAGCGGGGCGCGCCGTCCGACCATGGCGGACGAGAGGAGTTCCTGGCGTCCGGTCTCCTCCTCGTCGCGGGTGTGCCGGACGACGATGAGCAGGCTCATGATCGCGGCGAACACTCCGGCGTAGCCGCCGATGCGCCAGGCGGTGAGTCCGCCGAGGGTGTCGCTGAACACCGGTCCGTAGGTGGCGCGCAGGGAGCTGTTGGTGAGCATCTGCCGTGCCACGTCGGCGCGTTCGGCGGGGGTGCCGTAGATGGACTTGAGGGAGTTCGGCATGGAGACGACGAGCAGGCCGATCACGCCGACCCAGAGCGGCATCATCAGGCGGTCGCGGCGCAGAGCGAATCTCAGCAGGGTTGCGGTGCCCGCGAGTTGACGGGACCCGCCGGGCCGGGTGGCGAAGCGCGCGGTGGCGGTGGTCATCGGGTGGCCGCCTTCGCGGACGTCGGCGGGGACGTGGGGGCCGTCTCGGTCGCGTCGTCCTGGTAGTGCCTCAGGAAGAGTTCTTCCAGGGTGGGGGGTGTCGAGGTCAGCGACCGTACGCCCGAGGCGGTCAGTGACCGCAGTACGGCGTCGAGCTTGTCGGTGTCGACCTGGAGTTTGACGCGCAGGCCCTGGACGTCGAGGTCGTGGACGCCGGGCAGGTGCGCGAGCCCGTCGGGCGGGCCGGCGAGTTCGGCGGTGACGCTGGTCCGGGTGAGGTGGCGCAGGTCGGCCAGGGAGCCGGTCTCGACGGTGACGCCCTTGCGGATGATGCTCACCCGGTCGCAGAGCTCCTCGACCTCGCTGAGGATGTGGGAGGACAGCAGGACGGTGCGGCCGCGGGCGCGTTCCTCCTCGACGCAGCCCTGGAAGACCTCTTCCATCAGCGGGTCGAGGCCGGAGGTGGGCTCGTCGAGGATCAGCAGGTCGACGTCCGAGGCGAAGGCGGCGACGAGGGCGACCTTCTGGCGGTTCCCCTTGGAGTAGGTGCGCCCCTTCTTGGTCGGGTCGAGCTCGAAGCGTTCGATCAGGCCGGCGCGCCGGGTCGGGTCCAGGCCGCCGCGCAGCCGTCCGTACAGGTCGATGACCTCGCCGCCGGAGAGGTTGCGCCACAGCGTCACGTCACCGGGGACGTAGGCGACGTGCCGGTGGAGTTCCACCGCGTCGGCCCACGGGTCACGGCCCAGCAGCTGTGCGGCGCCCGAGTCGGCGCGGAGCAGGCCGAGCAGGACGCGGATGGTGGTGGACTTCCCGGCGCCGTTCGGGCCGAGGAAGCCGTGCACCTCGCCGGCCTCGACCTCCAGGTCGAGGCCCGCCAGGGCGTGGGTGCTGCCGAACGACTTGTGCAGTCCGGAGACGGTGATTGCCTTCGTCATGTTTCAGAACGTACGCTTCTTTCAGAAAATTGTGAAGTTAAGGAAGTGTAGAAATGTCGGATACACTGAGTGATGGTGCGCGGCCGGCGGGGACGAGCAGGGGAGATGATCCGGGATGACCGAACCCATGGGGGGCCGGCGGGACGCGGGAGCGGTCTCCGGGTTCGTCGAGACTTTCGCGGCGCAGCTCGTCGAGGCCGGCATGCAGAGGATGCCCGCCCGTGTCTTCGCGGCCCTGCTCTCCTCCGACACCGGCGCCCTGACCTCCGCCGAACTCGGCGAACAGTTGCAGATCAGCCCGGCCGCGGTCTCCGGTGCCGTGCGCTATCTCGCCCAGCAGCACATGGTCTCGCGCGAGCGTGAGCCCGGCTCACGGCGTGAGCGCTACCGCGTGCACAGCGACCAGTGGTACGAGGCGATCACCAGCCGGGAGGCCGTCCTCAAGCGCTGGCAGTACGCCCTGCGTGACGGCGTCGACCGGCTCGGCGCCGAGACACCGGCGGGCCGGCGGATCGCAGAGACCCTGGCGTTCTTCGACTTCATCGACGGCGAGATCTCCCAGATGATGGACCGCTGGCGCGTCCACAGGGAAGAGCGCTTCGGCAACGGCTGAGCCCGGCGGCACTCCGCCGCACCCGCAATGGACCGCACCCCGGACGCACCCGCACCCGCACCCGTAGGCCACCCGGGACTGGACCGGATCGGCCTGGACGGCCTCGTCCTCAATCGCCGGACGGGCTGAAAGGTGCGCCCTCCGCTCCCAGGCGGGACAGGCCGGGAGGGGCCCACCGGAACTCGTAGGCCACCCGGGACTGGACCGGATCGGCCTGGACGGCCTCGTCCTCAATCGCCGGACGGGCTGAAAGGTGGCTCTCTGCCCTCAGGCGGGGCGGGACGGGAGCTGCCGTCGGGGCGGGCCTACGGCTGGGCCCCAACCCCACTCACACCCGCACCCGCCGTCTCACGGAAGGGGCCGTGCCGGTGCATCACATGCCCGTTGCGGACGACGCCACCAACCCACCGCACTGACACACCGGACCACACGAGGGCTGCAACGGGCGGATCACCGGCACGGCCCCGACCCACCCACCGCACAGACGGCGAAACGGCCACCGGACCAGAGGCAACCGCCCCACCCACCGCACAGACGGCGAAACGGCCACCGAACCAGAGGCAACCGCCCCTCCCACCGCACAGACGGCGCCCCCACCGGACCAGAGGCAACCGCCCCACCCACCGCACAGCCGACGACCCACCGGCAGACGCCCCGACCTCTACGGGAACCCCAGCGGCAGGGTCAGCCCCCACGCCTCCTCCCGGACGGTCCACGTCCGCGTCCGGACGGGCCCGGACACCACCGCGTCCGCCCGGTAGCGGAAGTCCGCCCCCGACACGGTGACCCGCCGCCCGAACGCGCGCAGCGGGACGGCGGCGGCCCCGTCCGCGGCGGGCCGCACCTCCACCTCCGCACCGCCGGGCCCCCCGGGCGTCACCGACACCGCCTCCACCGGCTGGTCCAGATCGACGACGGTCACCCCGTCGACCTCGACCCGGAGCCGGGTCGCCCCGGGTCCGGGGACCGCCGCGGTGCGGGCGGGCCGCGAGGCGAGCGTGCGGACCAGCGACTGGCAGGTGCGCAGCCAGGCATGGGAGGCGGCATCCGGGGCGACGCCGGGCGCCGTGGGAACCGGGGCGGGCGCCGACGGGATGCGGAGCGTGCCGAGGACGACGCCGTCGCTGTCGTCCACGAGCAGGTCGAGCCGCCGTTCGGACCCGTCGAGCACGGCCCGCGCCGCGGCCACCGCCCCGGTGGGCACGCCGAGGGACCGCGCGAGCGACAGCACACCGCCGACCGGCACCATCGACAGCGCGCACACCCCCAGCTCCCGCCGCCGGTGCAAAAGGGACACCGCGCGCATCAGGGCACGGTCGTCACCGACCACCACGGGCCGCCGCGTGCCCCTGCGGGCCAGTGCGCGGGCGAATTCCTCGGGCCCGTCCGGCAGGCACACCTTCGTCGCCGCACCCGCGCTGAGCACGTCTTTCGCGATCCGTACAGACTCGCCGTCCGTCCGACGGGCGACCGGGTCGATGACCACCAGGAGCTGGTCGGAAGCCGCCACCTCGGTCATGCCTCGCTTCCTCGGGTAGCATCTTTGTGCAAGAGCCCCTTGCGCTATTGCGCCAGGGGCTTCGTCTATTCCGGGGCATCCGGTCCGACGGTCGCGGCCAAAGGAGGTCGCCGGCGTACGCAGCCGTACCGAAAAGCAGCCGCGTACGTCCCCGACCTTGGACATGCCCCGCCCGGAAGGGGTGTACGCCTGTGCCCGCACTTGTGCTGCTCGGTGCTCAGTGGGGTGACGAAGGCAAGGGAAAGGCCACCGACCTGCTCGGTGGATCTGTGGACTATGTGGTGCGCTACCAGGGCGGCAACAACGCTGGCCACACGGTGGTCGTGGGTGATCAGAAGTACGCCCTGCACCTCCTCCCTTCCGGGATCCTCACGCCGGAGTGCACACCGGTGATCGGAAACGGAGTCGTCGTCGACCCGTCGGTCCTGTTCTCCGAGCTGAACGGACTGAACGAGCGCGGCGTCGACACGTCCAAGCTTCTGATCAGCGGGAACGCCCACATCATCACGCCGTACAACGTCACCGTCGACAAGGTGACGGAGCGCTTCCTCGGCAAGCGGAAGATCGGTACGACGGGGCGCGGCATCGGGCCGACGTACGCGGACAAGATCAACCGTGTCGGTATCCGCATCCAGGACCTGTACGACGAGTCGATCCTGACGCAGAAGGTCGAAGCGGCACTCGAGGTCAAGAACCAGCTGCTCACCAAGCTGTACAACCGTCGCGCCATCGAGGCGGGCCAGGTCGTCGAGGAGCTGCTGGGCTACGCGGACCGGCTGAAGCCGTACGTCGCGGACACCGTCCTGATCCTCAACGAGGCTCTGGAGCAGGACAAGGTCGTGCTCTTCGAGGGCGGCCAGGGCACGCTGCTGGACATCGACCACGGCACGTATCCGTTCGTGACGTCGTCCAACCCGACCGCGGGCGGCGCCTGCACGGGCACGGGCGTGGGTCCGACGAAGATCAGCCGGGTCATCGGCATCCTCAAGGCGTACACCACCCGCGTCGGCTCGGGCCCGTTCCCGACCGAGCTGTTCGACGAGGACGGCGAGGCGCTGCGCCGCATCGGTGGCGAGCGCGGTGTGACGACCGGTCGTGACCGGCGCTGCGGCTGGTTCGACGCGGTCATCGCCCGCTACGCGACGCGCGTGAACGGCCTGACCGACTTCTTCCTCACCAAGCTGGACGTGCTGACCGGCTGGGAGGAGATCCCGGTCTGCGTGGCGTACGAGATCGACGGCAAGCGCGTCGAGGAACTGCCGTACTCGCAGACGGACTTCCACCACGCGAAGCCGGTCTACGAGACCCTTCCGGGCTGGTCCGAGGACATCACGAAGGCCAAGACGTTCGCGGATCTGCCGAAGAACGCGCAGGCGTACGTCAAGGCCCTGGAGGACATGTCCGGTGCGCCGATCTCCGCGATCGGTGTCGGCCCGGGCCGCGACGAGACCATCGAGATCAACTCGTTCATCTAGCAGGGCTCCCGGGCCCCTCACGGGTCCGTACGGCGTTCGCACGCGCCCCCGGTCGGCTTCGGCCCGCCGGGGGCGCGTCGCGTTTCCGCCGAAAGGCAGCGCCACCCTGCATCTGCCAGTCCCCCGCTGCCGCGCCCCCCCCGGCCACCGACCGCACCCTGCCGTCCCCGGCCCCACCGACGGCACCCCGCCACCGCCACCGCCGAGCGCGGCGTAATTGCGCCGACCTGCCCCAACTCCCGTACTTTTGCTTGTCTTTGGTGATCAAACTGTGGCTATGGTGATCGCCACGCGCCCGGTGCCCGCCCACCGGCGGCCGGGCGCACGGTGACCGACGACCGGGGGGAACGGTGTCGTCCGGGGGGTCGCATCGGCATGCCGTGATGTCGGCGGTCGCGGACGCCTGCCCGGCCGCGCTCCTGTCCGCCACGTCGAACGCCGTCCGACCCCGAGACGGAACAGGAGCCCCCGTGGCCGACGAGATGGTGCGCAAGGCGCAGCAGTTCATCAACGGTGCCTACGAAGGCAAGCTGGGCATCGACCGGATCCCCGAGACCGGGGTGACCGGCTGGACGACGATGTTCGGCCTCACCCGTGCCCTCCAGTACGAACTGGGCATCACGAGCCTGTCGGACACCTTCGGCCCCACCACTTTGTCCACGCTCACGTCCAAGTACCCGACGCTCAACAGTGAGACGGTCCCGTCCGCGAACTTCGCCCGCATCATCCAGTCCGCCCTCTACTGCAAGGGATACGACGGCGGCGACATCGACGGGACGTACAACTCCCGCGTCTACGCCTCCATCACCCGGCTGAAGCAGAACATGGGCGTGGACTTCACCTACCCCGGCGGCAATCTGGTGCCCAAGGTGTTCAAGGGCCTGCTGAACATGGACGCCTATGTCACCGTCAACGGCGGCTCGGACAGCATCCAGGCCGTGCAGCGATGGCTGAACGGGCAGTACGTGACCCGCAAGGACTTCTTCATCATCCCCGCGGACGGCCACCACTCGCGCGACGTCGCCAAGTCCATGCTGTTCGCCGTCCAGTACGAGCTGGGCATGGCCGACGGCACGGCCAACGGGGTGTTCGGCCCCGGTACCCAGAGCGGTCTGAAGAGCCACACCGTGGCCACCGGGGACTCCGGGCCGTGGGTGCAGCTCTTCTCCGCCGGCATGGTCCTCAACCACCGGCCCGTGTCCTTCACCGGCACCTTCAGCAGCAGTTTGTCGTCGGCCGTCTCCGACTTCCAGTCGTTCGCGAAGCTGCCCGTCACCGGCAGGGGCGACTTCTCGACCTGGGCCTCCCTGCTCGTCTCCTACGGCGACCAGGCGCGCAAGGGCGAGGCCTGCGACGGAGTCACCCGGATCACCCCGGCCCGTGCCGCCGCGCTGAAGGCCGAGGGCATCAAGTACGTCGGGCGCTACCTCACCAACCCGACCGGCGGGAAGCCGTACGAGAAGGCGATCCAGGAGGGCGAGCTCCAGACCATCGCCGACGCCGGGCTGCGCTGTTTCCCGATCTACCAGACCTACGGCCGGGACGCCTCGGACTTCAACTACATCGCGGGCCGGACCGCCGGGCAGGCCGCGGTCAACGCGGCGCTGGACCACGGCTTCAAGGCCGGCGCGAGGATCTTCTTCGCCGTCGACTTCGACGCCCTCGACGAGGACGTCACCTCCAGCGTCCTGCCCCATTTCAAGGGCATCGAGGACGCGATAGCCGACGACGGCAACCGGTACGCGGTCGGTGTGTACGGGCCGCGCAACGTGTGCACCCGCGTCTCCGAGGCCGGCCACGCCACCGCCGCGTTCGTCTCCGACATGTCCTCCGGTTTCTCCGGGAACTTCGGCTATCCGCTGCCCGAGAACTGGGCCTACGACCAGATCGTCACCCGCACGGTGGGCTCGGGCGACGGGGCGATCGAGATCGACAACAACATCGCCTCGGGCCGCGACACGGGTCAGGGCTCCTTCAACGCGCCGCGCACCCAGAAGCCCGACACCCGCCTCGACGACTCCGTCCTCACCGCCATGCAGACGGACGTCGGCAAGTACATGGAGTCCCTCGGCTACCCGCTCGACGGCGGCACGCGCAGCTATCAGCACTGGAAGTGCTTCCAGTCGACGGTGGTCGACCACGACGCGCTCATCACGAGCCTGTCGAACAAGTACAACCTGCGCAAGGCGCTCGTCCAGACGTCGGCGTACTGGGAGATGCGGCACATCGAGCCGCTCGACGAGGCGGCCTGGGAGGCCACGATCCTCGCGTACAACACGACGGGCAAGTTCATCAAGGACTCGTCCACCGGCATCGCCAAGCAGCGGGCCCTCACCCTCATCGGCGCGTGGAACCACTGCCTCACGAAGGGCTACGTGACCGGCCGGCCGATCCTCGACGCGTCCAGCGACGACGACAAGTACTCGATCTGGAAGAACGCCCACGACGACGAGGAGTTCGCCCTCACCAGCGTCTTCGTGATCGACATGTGGGACATCGACGGGAAGCCCGGCGGGGACGACAACTCCCCCGCGATGCGCTCCCCGCGCCTGGACTACAACGATTCGGAGATCTACGACGTCCTGCGCCGCTACCAGGGCCCGGCGGAGCCCGCGTTCAGCGAGGCGAAGAAGCGGCTGGGGCTCTACTACGTGATGGAGAAGTACAACGCGATCTCCCGGAACCTGTGACAGAGAGCGGAGCGCCCCATGTCCGGAGACCAGCCGTACGCCGGCCACGACGGCACCGTCGTCCTCCTGCTGACCCTGGCCGGGCTGGTGGCCACCCCGTGGCTCCTGGTGCGCGGGGTGAGGCTGCTGGTCCGCGCCAGGGCCGCCCGGACGGCGACAGCGGCCCTCGGGTCCGCCGCCGCACTGGCGTGGGCCGCGGCCGTCGGCATGTACATCTGGGGCGTTCTGCACCTGGTCCTCTTCGACGACCAGGACCGGTCCCGGGCGTGCAACACGGCGGTCGGCGACCGGCGGCTCACCGGATACGACCCCTCGTTCGTCCCGCTCCACTTCGGCTGCCGTACCGGTGACGGACACACGGTCGAAGCGGTCATCCCGTCGTACATCAACCCCGCAGTGACCGTGCTGGGGGTGTGCGCCCTGGCGCTCACCCTCGCCGGATTCGCGACCGCCCGACGCAAGGAGGAAATCTCATGACGGCGAACCTGCCGCGACGCACCGTGCTGCGCCGCGCCGTCCTCATGGCCGCAGGCGCCACGGCCGGATCACAACTGCTCGCCACCCCCGGATACGCGGCGGACCACAGGCCCGACCCGGCCAAGCTGCGCGAAGCGGTGAAGAAGGCCCAGCAGAGGGCCGACGAGCGGAAGGCCCACGTGCTCAACGGCCTTCGCTCGAAGAACGGCTGGGAGATGGAGAAGGTCGCCGACGACCGCGGCAACATCTACACCAGACCCGTGACGGGCACCCCGGTGGACGTGCGGGTGCGCATGGGAGACGTCGAAACCGTCCTCGTGCACGTCGTCCGCCGCTTCCACTACGAGATCGACGCCCTGCGCAAGGGCGACGTCGTCGGCTGGCGCACCCCGGGCTCGGTGCGCAGGGGACTGGCCGAGTCCAACCAGGCCTCCGGCACGGCGGTGCAGATCCGGCCCGGCTCCTACCCCTTGGGGGTGCGCGGCGGGTTCTATCCCCTCCAGGAGCTGGTGATCCGCGACATCCTCGCGGACGCCGAGGGCGTGGTCCGCTGGGGCGGCGATGACCGCAAGCCGGACGAGTCGCTGTTCTCCATCGACGTGGGCCCGGGCGATGCGCGCCTGACCGCGGTGGCGGAGAAGATCCGCCGCTGGGCCGAGACGCCCGGTCTGGGTTCGGGTGTGCTCGTCGACCCGCTCCAGCCGCAGCGCCGCAAGGCCGCGAAGCGGCTCGCCGCCCAGCAGGTCTGACCGGTAGGCCCGCGGGCCCGGTCACGCCCTCAGGGGTGGGGCCGGGCCCGTGGCCGTGGCTGTCGTCCGGGCCGGGCACCGCCGGCACCCCGCGGCCCGGTCCGGGCGACGGCCGTCAGCTGAAGATGATCATCGATCCCTGGGCGAGGCTGCGGGTCGCGGCGGCGTGCAGGCCGAGCCAGACGTGGCGCTCCCGGGCGAAGGGGCTGGCATCGTAGGGCGCCGGCGCGGCCGGCTCCTCCAGCTCCGTGGGCGCCGCGGGCGGTTGCGGGGCGGCGGGCGGGTTGGCCGGGTCGATGCCGATCGACGGGGCCACGAATTCGAGTTCGCGCAGCAGCGCGTGGGAGGAGCCCAGGGGGCCGCCGCCCGCGAGGAGTTCGTCGTTGGCGAGGGGGTGCGGGAAGTCGACCGGGACGTAGGCGCCCGCGTGGTCGTAGTGCCAGACCAGGTGTGACTGCTGGGCGTTGGTCTCGAACATCTCCAGCAGTTGTTCGTAGTCGCCGCCGAGTTCGTCCACCGGGGTGACCGCCAGACCGCACATCTGGAGCAGGTAGGCGCGGCGCAGGAAGTGCAGCGCGTCGTAGTCGAAGCCGGCGACCGGGGCCACGTCGCCGGACAGCCCCGGCATGTACGCGTACACCGGGACGGGTGGGAGTCCCGCCTCGGCCAAGGCCTTGTCGTAGAGCGCGAGTTCCTCGGCGAAGGGGTTGTCTGGGGTGTGGCACAACACGTCGACGAGCGGGACCAACCACAGGTCACAGGCCAACAGACGGCTCCTCTTCCTCGGGTGCACGGTGGTCAGGGCAGCGTAATGCGCGCGGCGGTCCTGGGAAGGCCCCGGTGCACAACTGGGCTTTCCGGTGGCCGGGGGCGCGCGGTGCCGCCCCGGGCTGCGTCCCCAACCCCCCGATCGCCCGCGGGGACCCTCCTCAAACGCCGGACGGGCCGTCGTCTGCGGTCAGGTGCTCGATGAGGGCCAGCGAGTGTGCGTTGTAGGCCACGACGATCGCCTGGGCCGCGTCCGCGTCGCGGCGGGCCAGGGCGTC
The DNA here is from genome assembly GCF_055558435.1 of Streptomyces sp. NPDC025784. NCBI lineage: Bacteria > Bacillati > Actinomycetota > Actinomycetes > Kitasatosporales > Streptomycetaceae > Streptomyces > Streptomyces sp. NPDC025784. Next base: position 222,415 of record NZ_JBVHMN010000016.1, on the reverse strand, counting down.
CACGAGCTCCGTGTGCCCGGCCCACAGGCGGCCCCTCAGGTCGGCGACCCGGCGCAGGTGCTGGACGGTGCACACCCAGGACTGGACGCGCAGCCGGTGCAGGAAGTCGGCGAGATAGGGGTTGCCGAAGAGGCCGCTGAGTTCGCGCCAGAAGCGGAGGTCGTAGCCGATGAGGATGTTGAGCTCGCCGGCGGTCGCGGCGCGCTGGGCCTCCTCGCCGCGGCGGCGCACGGCGGCCAGGGCGGTGACGGCGCGCTGGTCGTCGAGCTGGCGCAGACCACCCGCGACGAGGCTGCGGAACATGCCCTCGGTGACCAGGCTGCGGGCCTCGATCATGTCGCGGTAGTCGTCGGCGGAGTACTCCTGCACGCGGAAGCCGCGGTGCTGGTCCGCCTCCAGCAGGCCCTGCGCCGACAGGTCGACCAAGGCCTCGCGGACGGGGGTGGCGGAGACGCCGTACTGGTCCGCGATCTCCTTCACCGTGAACGCCTGGCCCGGCTGGAGGCGGCCCGCGAGCACCTCGTCGCGGAGCGCGTCCGCGATCTGCTGCCGCAGGGTGCTGCGGGTCACGGCGCCATTGCCGCCGGTGCCGGGCATGGTGTCTGGCTCCCCCATCGCGTGGATGTGGTGGTGGGTCTACTCGCGTATCACTACGAGGCAGGACACCTTACGCGGTGGAGGGGCCGCAGACGCCGAACCCCCGGCCGGGCTCTGCAGCCGGCCGGGGGTCGCAAGGCGACGGATCGCGTTCTACGCGGTGTGCTCGTCCGCCACGGACAGCGCCTCGTCCAGGGCCGCCAGACCCTCCTTGGCCTCGGCCTCGGAGATGTTGCACGGCGGCACGACGTGGGTGCGGTTCATGTTGATGAAGGGCCACAGGCCGCGGGCCTTGGCGGCGGCACCGAACGCGGCCATCGGTGCGTTCGCCTCGCCCGCCGCGTTGTACGGAACCAGCGGCTCCCGCGTCTCCCGGTTCTTCACCAGCTCCAGCGCCCAGAAGACACCCGTGCCGCGTACTTCGCCGACGCTCGGGTGCCGCTCGGCGAGCTCGCGCAGCGCCGGTCCGAGGACGTTCTCGCCGATGGCCGCGGCCTGGTCGACGATGCCCTCCTCCTCCATGACGTTGATCGTCGCGACGGCGGCGGCACAGGCCAGCGGGTGCCCGGAGTAGGTGAGCCCGCCCGGGTAGGGCCGCCGGGCGAAGGTCTCCGCGATGGCCCCGGAGATCGCGACACCGCCGAGCGGCACGTATCCGGAGTTCACGCCCTTCGCGAAGGTCATCAGGTCGGGCGTCACACCGAAGTGGTCCGCGGCGAACCACTTGCCGGTCCGCCCGAAGCCGGCCATGACCTCGTCGAGCACGAAGACGATGCCGTACCGGTCGCATATCTCGCGCACACCGGCGAGGTAGCCGGCGGGCGGCGTCATGATGCCCGCAGTGCCCGGGACGGTCTCCAGGATCACCGCGGCGACGGTGGCCGGCCCCTCGAAGGCGATGGTGTCCTCGAGGTGCTGGAGCGCCCGCTCGCACTCCTGCTGCTCGTTGTCCGAGTAGAAGGGGCTGCGGTACAGGAACGGCGCCCAGAAGTGGACGACACCGGCGGCGGCGCTGTCACTGGGCCAGCGACGCGGGTCACCGGTGAGGTTGATCGCGGTCGAGGTGGCGCCGTGGTACGAGCGGTAGGCGGAGAGCACCTTCGGACGGCCGGTGTGCAGCCGGGCCATCCGTGTGGCGTTCTCGACGGCCTCCGCGCCGCCGTTGGTGAAGAAGATCTTGTCCAGGTCGCCGGGGGTGCGCTCGGCGATCAGCCGGGCCGCCTCCGAGCGCGCCTCGACGGCGAAGGCGGGCGCGAACGTGGACAGGGTTGCGGCCTGCTCCTGGATCGCGGCGACGACCTTCGGGTGCTGGTATCCGATGTTGGTGAAGACGAGCCCACTGGTGAAGTCCAGATACCGCTTGCCTTCGTAGTCCCAGAAGTACGACCCCTCCGCGCCGGCGACGGCGAGCGGGTCGATGAGCTCCTGCGCGGACCAGGAGTGGAACACGTGCGCGCGGTCCGCGGCCTTCACGGCGGCACCGACCTGAGGGTTGGGCTGAGGGGTCATGCGCCGAAGCGTAAATGTCCACGGAGTGGACGCGATATCGGCGTCCTGTCTGCCGCCGCGGGCATTCCGCGACAGTCTGTCGGGCTTGACCACGCCGACGACTCCGCTGCCGCCGGCCGTTTCGTTCCCCGGAGCCGCCGTGGATCGGCCTGGACGGCCTCGTCCTCATTCGCCGGACGGGCTGAAAGGTGGCTCTCTGCCCTCAAGGCGGGACGGGAGCCGCCGCCGGACGGACCGACGCCCGGGCCCCAGCCCCACTCACACCCGCAGTCGCCCTCTCACGGAAGGGGCCGTGCCGGTGCATCACATGCCCGTTGCGGACGGCGCCACGACCCCACCGCACCGACACACCGGACCACACGAGGGCTGCAACGGGCGGATCACCGGCACGGCCCCGACCCACCCACCGCACAGACGGCGAAACGGAACGACAGCGAGGAGGCCTGCATTGACAGCATGCTGTCCAATTGACAGTATGCTGACATCGAGCAGAACCCGAGGAGGAGCCATGAGCAGCACCCCGCGCCAGCCCGTCCACCTCGCCGTCTACGACACCTTCGCCGACTGGGAGACCGGCCACACGACCGCGCACCTCGCCCGCGCCGGCTACGAGATCCGCACCGTCGGCCCCACCCGCGCACCGGTCACCACCATGGGCGGGCTCCGCATCCACCCCGACCTCGCCCTCGACGAGCTCCGCCCCGAGGACAGCTCGCTGCTCGTCCTCACCGGCGCGGACCTGTGGGACTCCGGCGACGACCTCGCCCCCTTCGCCCGCACGGCACGCACGTTCCTCGACGCCGACGTGCCCGTGCCCGTGGCCGCGATCTGCGGCGCGACGGCGGGACTCGCACGCGAGGGCCTGCTCGACGACCGCGCCCACACCAGCGCCGTGTCCTTCTACCTCGCCGCCACCGGCTACGCGGGCACCGAGCGGTACGTGGACGCCGACGCCGTCACGGACGGCGCGCTCGTCACCGCGGGCCCCACCGAACCGGTCGCGTTCGCCCGCGAGGTGTTCCGCCTGCTCGGGGTGTACGAGGGCGAGGTCCTCGACGCCTGGTACCGGCTGTTCCACGACTCCGACGCCGAGGCGTACGCCGTCCTGGAAAAGGCGGCCCCGTGAGCCGGGAGCACCAGGACCTGCTCAGCCGCAGCGCCCTCGGCGTCTTCCGCCTGAACGGCCAGTTCCTCTCCGTCGCCGAGGAGCTCGCCCGCCCGGCAGGACTGACCGCCGCCTGGTGGCAGGTGCTCGGCGCCGTGCTCACCGAACCGCTCCCGGTCTCCGGGATCGCCCGGGTCATGGGCATCACCCGGCAGAGCGTGCAGCGCATCGCCGACCTGCTGGTGGACAAGGAGCTGGCCCGGTACCTGCCCAATCCGGCCCACCGGCGCGCCAAGCTGCTCTCCCCGACGGAGTCCGGCCGCGCCGCGATCGCGCGGATCGACCCCGGGCACGCCGCCTTCGCCGACCGGCTCGCCGAGGCGTTCGGCGAAGGCGGCCTGGCCGAGGCGGTACGCGTCCTGGAGCGCCTGTCGACGGTCCTCGACGAGCTCGCCGCCGACGTCACGGAATCGCCACGCGCTGTTACGGAACCGTAGACACCGCCCCACCCACCTCCCCGTACGACCGGATTATCCTCGGTCTGTTGCACACACACGGGGGAAGGTGGGCGCGGGCATGGAGAAGCTGGGGGCGGGGGATCCGCAGCGGATCGGCGCATATCGGCTGCTGGCTCGGCTCGGCGCGGGCGGGATGGGGCACGTGTACCTCGCCCGGTCCGACCGGGGACGCACCGTCGCGGTCAAGCTGGTGCGCGAGGAACTCGCGGAGCAGGAGGAGTTCCGGGCCCGCTTCCGGCAGGAGGTGCAGGCCGCGCGGCGGGTCGGCGGGTACTGGACCGCCCCGGTGCTCGACGCGGACACCGAGGCCGTGATCCCGTGGGTCGCCACCGGCTACGTCGCCGGGCCGTCCCTGCAGACCGTCGTCGGCCACGACCACGGCGCGCTGCCCGAGCGCTCCGTCCGCATCCTCGCCGCCGGCCTCGCGCACGCGCTGCAGGACATCCACGCCGCGGGTCTCATCCACCGCGACCTCAAGCCGTCGAACGTCCTGGTCACCATCGACGGCCCGCGCGTGATCGACTTCGGGATCGCACGCGCCCTGGAGACGGTGACCGACGGCGGCCTCACCCGTACCGGCGCGCTCGTCGGCTCACCCGGCTTCATGGCCCCCGAACAGGTCCGCGGCGACCGGGTCACGCCCGCCTGCGACGTGTTCTGCCTCGGCTCGGTCCTCTCGTACGCCGCCACGGGCGCCCTCCCCTTCGGAGCGGCCAACAGCGGGGTGCACGCGATGATGTTCCGCATCGCGCAGGAGGAGCCGGACCTCGAAGGCGTGCCCGAGGGGCTCGCCGACCTCGTGCGCGACTGTCTGCGCAAGGACCCCGCCGCCCGGCCGAGCCTCGCCCAGGTGCTGGAACGCACCGGCGCGGAGGACACCGTCTCGGACGGCCGCACCCGCGACCCGTGGCTGCCGAGCGCGCTGGTGGCCCAGCTGGGCCGGCACGCGGTGCAGCTGCTGGACACCGAGAACCCCGACGACGGGCAGCCGCAGATGCCCGCCCTGCCGGCCGGAGCGCCTCCCGCGCCGCCGGCGCTGCCCGCCGCGCCGACGCCCGCGCTGCCCGCCGCGCCCCCGGCCCCCGACCTCTCGAAGGCACCGCCCGCACTCCCGCCCGCACAGCCGACCACCCCACCCGACGCTTCACCCGAGGCCCCGCCCGAGCACGCCCCGGCCGCGGCCGAGGAGGGCGCCACCCCGCCCGCACCCGGGCAGCCCGCCCCGCTCGACCACCTGCCCACGATGGTGGCGGGCGCGGGCCCGACACCCCCTCCGGCCGCCCCGCCGGCCACCGCGCACCCCGCGTACGGCTATCCCCAGCAGCACCCGCAGCAGCACCCCCAGCCCACCGGTCCCGCCGCGCCCCACCCCGGGTACGGCTATCCGCAGCAGGGCGGCTGGGGCGGACAGCCGGCCCCGTACGGCTCGACGCCGCCGTACGGGCCGGGCCCCGCCTCGCCGTACGGCCCCGGTGGCGCGACGCCGCCGTACGGGCCGGGCGTCGCCCCGCTGCCGCCCGAACCCCCGCGCAGAAGCGGCCGGTCCACCGCCCTCCTGATCGTCGTGGCGCTGGTCGTCGCGCTCGGCGCGGGCGGCAGCGTCTACGCGCTGATGAAGGGCACCGGGGGCGACAAGGACCACGACGACGCCAAGGCGTCGGCGTCCGCCTCCGGCGCGCCCACCACGCCGGGCCCGAGCACCACGGAGCCGTCCACGGCCTCCGAGTCGCCCAGTGCGCGGGAGTCGACGGACGGCACCATCCCCGACGAGTTCCTCGGCACCTGGAACACCAGCATCGACAACGCGACGGGACACAACACCCGCCGACTCACCATCCAGCAGGGCAAGGTCGGGGACACCGTGCTGTCCCTCGTCGCGGACGGCCCGGCCGGCAGCGGCACCTACCACTGCGTCTTCGAGGCCAGGCTCGCCGAGGAGCCCTCGGCGGGCGGCCCCCTGGAGATCAGCGCCTCCGACGTCACCGTCGGAGAGCCGGCCACGTCCTGCTCGCCGGGCGCCGCCTCCGAGGTCACCCTCCTCTCGGACGGCCGGCTGCGCCGCGTGAACAAGGACTCGGGCGAGGCCCTGACGTACACGAAGGGCGGCTGAAAGCGCCTCGGGGCGGACCTCCGACTCGCCTGCTGCCCCACCTCGTCGAAGTTCACCTCGCGTATGCCGGGGGTTCCCGGGCCAGGTCGTACCGTGACCGGACGACAGGCTCGGGGGAGTGGCTCACGTGGCGTGGCTGAGCAGCCAGGACGTGATCCGTACGCACGGGCACCTGCCGTGCGGGAGACCGGTGGGACCGCGGATCCGCGGCGAGGGCTGACGGCCGGCACACCCGACACGCCCCGGCGACCCCGGCCAGGATCGAGGGGGCCGACGAGGATCGGCGGCCCACCCGGGCCCGGAGGCTAGCGGGGCTCCGGAGGCCGCTGCCGCGGCATGTTCGGCCGTGCGCCCGGAGGCAACGGGGCACGCCCCGGAGGCACCGCCTCGGTGCGCGGTGCGCCCGACAGCGACGACTGGATCCCCATGGGCGCCGACCCGGTCCGGAACTCGACCATCCAGTCCGCCGTCTCCGCCCGCACCAGCTCCGTGACGTCCTCGCTGAACCGCCGCAGCACGCCGAGACACCGCTCCGCGGCCTCTCCGGCCGTCCCCTCCGTCGGCCCGAGGACCTCGCGCACGCTCTCGAACGCCCAGTCGAACTGGAGGACCTGGAGCCGCCGGTGCACGGCCTGGGCCGTGGCCACGTCCCTTATCCACCCCGAGGTCACCCCGAAGAACCGGTCACCGGCCACGCACGCGACCCCGAGGAGCAGCGCCAGATAGCCCCAGGGGGCGACCCCGCCCACCACCCCGGTGAGATCGAGCAGCGGAGCGGCCGCCCCGGACACGGCCCCGAGAGCCGCCCCGCAGCGCAGCACCCGCGCCCCGCGCCGCTTCCACACGCGGTCGGACAGGTACCAGGAGGCCGTGTCGAGCGCCCCGCGCTCCACCCACCGGTACAGCTCGTGGAGCCGCTCCGCGGGCTCGCCCCAGTCCCCCAGCGGGAACGGCCGGCCGGTCAGATCGCCCGGCACCAGCTCGGCCGCCCCGTCGCCCCGCCCGTCCTGGGGCGGCCCCTCGGGCTGCATCTCCGGCTGACTCACCCGGCACTCCCTACTGACGACGGTGACGGCAGTGACGACGGCGTGTGACGTCGTGTGACGCCTGGTGCAAAAGCGCCGGACCCTTCCTACCGCCCAATGGGTGGCGATGGACCAGGTTTCATCGCTTTTCCGCCCGGAAGTGGGTCTTGATCAGGTATAGGACTCCCGGCGCTCTCACTCGAAAGAGTGCTTGGGCGACGGGCCCGTCGAGCACGTAGGCTCAAGCTGGACAGGAAAAACGGTCCACTCAGCCGTACTCGAAACCAGGAGCTGATCGTGATTCCCGGTGGTGGCCAGCCCAATATGCAGCAGCTGCTCCAGCAGGCCCAGAAGATGCAGCAGGACCTCGCGAACGCACAGGAGGAGCTGGCGCGGACGGAGGTCGACGGCCAGGCGGGCGGCGGCCTGGTGAAGGCGACCGTGACGGGCTCCGGAGAGCTCCGCGCCCTGGTGATCGACCCGAAGGCGGTCGACCCCGAGGACACGGAGACGCTCGCCGACCTGATCGTCGCGGCCGTCCAGGCGGCCAACGAGAACGCCCAGACGCTCCAGCAGCAGAAGCTCGGCCCGCTCACCCAGGGCCTCGGCGGCGGCAGCGGCATCCCCGGCCTGCCGTTCTGAGACCGTGCGCGGTGTTCCGGGGCTCGGCCTGCCTTTCTAAGACGGGCGGCAGCCAACTACCGTACGCACAGGGACGAAGCAGGATTCAGGAACCAGGAAAGGCAGTCCGTTGTACGAAGGCGTGGTCCAGGACCTCATCGACGAACTGGGGCGGCTCCCCGGCGTCGGTCCCAAGAGCGCGCAGCGGATCGCCTTCCACATCCTGCAGGCCGAGCCGACGGACGTGCGGCGCCTCGCGCAGGCCCTCATGGAGGTCAAGGCGAAGGTCCGCTTCTGCGCGACCTGCGGCAACGTGGCGCAGGAAGAGCTGTGCAACATCTGCCGCGACCCCCGCCGGGACGTCTCGGTGATCTGTGTGGTCGAGGAGCCCAAGGACGTCGTCGCGATCGAGCGGACACGCGAGTTCCGCGGCAAGTACCACGTGCTGGGCGGCGCGATCAGCCCCATCGAGGGCGTCGGCCCCGACGACCTGCGGATAAGGGAACTGCTGGCCCGTCTCGCCGACGGCACGGTCACGGAACTCATCCTCGCCACCGACCCGAACCTGGAGGGCGAGGCCACGGCCACGTACCTCGCCCGCATGATCAAGCCCATGGGCCTCAAGGTCACCCGCCTGGCCAGCGGCCTCCCGGTGGGTGGCGACCTGGAATACGCGGACGAGGTCACGCTCGGCCGCGCCTTCGAGGGGAGACGACTCCTAGATGTCTGACGCCACGCTGCACGCGACCAGTCAGGACCCCGACGACTTCGTGGTCCAGATCGCGGACCAGGTAGAGAGCTTCCTGGTCGCCGTCACCGAGGTGGCCAAGGGCGACGAGCCGGACTCGGCCGTGCCCTTCCTCCTCCTGGAGGTCTCCCAGCTCCTCCTGGCCGGCGGCCGTCTCGGCGCACACGAGGACATCGTCCCCGAGGAGCGCTACGAGCCCGATCTGGGCCCCGAGCCGGACGTCGACGAGCTCCGCGAGCGCCTCGCGGTGATGCTGGACCCGATCGACGTGTACTCGGAGGTCTTCGACCCGTACGAGCCCCGCAAGGCGCCGGTCGCCTGCCGGATCTCCGACGACCTCGCCGACGTCATCACCGACCTCCGCCACGGCATGGCCCACTACCGCGCCGGCCGCACCACGGAGGCCCTGTGGTGGTGGCAGTTCTCGTACTTCTCCAACTGGGGCTCCACGGCCTCGGCCGCCCTGCGCGCCCTCCAGTCCGTGGTGGCGCACGTGCGCCTGAACCAGCCCCTGGACGACCTGAACGGCCTGGACACCGACCAGGACCTCGGCGACGACGCGCTCGCCGAGGAGGCCGGCAAGGTCATGGTGGAGGAGATCGCGGGTCCGCTGGGCCTGCGCCCGGTCAAGTAACGACAGCCGCCCGTGACGGCGGCCGCCGGCTGCGACCGCGGCAGGCCACGACGGCGGCCCGCCCGTGCGGGCCGCCGTCGGCTCGTCACCGCAGCTCCCACAGTCCCTTGCCCAGCGTGGTGACCCCGCCGACCAGCGCGAGCCCCAGGACCAGGAGCCGGGCCCGTCTCTCGGGCAGCCATCGCGCGAGGGCCCGGCCGGCCAGGGATCCCGCGACCATCCCCGCGACCGCGAGCGCCCACACCGGCGGGCCGAGCCGCGGCACCCCGTTCGCGGCCACCGAGAACGCGTTCACCAGTACCCCGTAGAACTGCGCGTTCGGCACGAACTCCCGTACGGTCCAGCCCGCGTTGACGGCGTACAGGGACACCGGAGGGCCACCCACCCCGGCCGCCGAGTTCATGAAGCCGCCCAGGGCCCCCGCGGCCACCGCGCCCCCGCCGCCGCGCAGGGCGGGCACCTGGGCGCCCCGCATCACGAGCGCCACCGCCACCGTCACCAGCGCACCCATGCAGGCGAGCAGCGCGGGCTCGGGGAGCCGCCGGGCCAGCCAGGACCCGGCCGGGACGGTGCACGCAGCCGCCGCGCACAGCGGCACCATCGCGCCGAGCCGCACCCGCCGCCAGCCGCCCGCGAGTCCGACCACGCTGATCACGCCCGCCGCGCAGTTCGCGAGGACGACGCCCTCCGCGGGCCCGAGCAGCAGCACCAGTGCGGGCACGGCCACCAGGGCGAAGCCCATGCCGGTGAGCCACTGCACGCCCGACCCCAGCAGCACGATCCCGCCCAGCAGGAGACTGTCCGCCCAACCACCACCCGTCACGTCCGACAGCGTCTTCCCGCGGGCACCGTGCGATCAACACCCGTGCAGGCGGGGCGTCGCTCGGGAGGCCCGGAGATCGCTCGGGAGGGGCGGACGGGCGCCGCGGGCGGCCGGATCGCCGCCCTCCCGTGTGACACGGGGCACTTTCCGGAGTGGCGCGGCTGACCTGCGGGCAGGTGCCGTGTCGGAGCGGCCGGACCCGCCCCGCCCGAGGAGCCCTGACGACTCCGTTCGGTCCGTTGGTCCGAGTGATCACGTCGTGAGCGGGACATCTCACGATGCGATATCTCGGAGGGGAAATCCGGCCGCTCGTTAAACTGAGCCGACCGCAGTTGTGCGGTGCAGAGACGGATTGAGCGAGGAGCGCACGTGGGCCTTGTCGTGCAGAAGTACGGAGGCTCCTCCGTAGCCGATGCCGAGGGCATCAAGCGCGTCGCCAAGCGGATCGTGGAAGCGAAGAAGAACGGCCACCAGGTGGTCGTCGTCGTTTCCGCGATGGGCGACACGACGGACGAGCTGATCGATCTCGCCGAGCAGGTATCTCCGATGCCCAGCGGACGAGAGTTCGACATGCTGCTGACCGCCGGAGAGCGGATCTCCATGGCCCTGCTGGCGATGGCGATCAAAAACCTGGGCCACAGCGCCCAGAGCTTCACCGGCAGCCAGGCAGGTGTCATCACCGACTCGGTCCACAACAAAGCGCGGATCATCGACGTCACGCCGGGCCGTATCCGTACGGCCCTCGACGAGGGCAACATCGCCATCGTCGCCGGCTTCCAGGGCGTCTCGCAGGACAAGAAGGACATCACCACCCTCGGCCGCGGCGGCTCCGACACGACCGCCGTCGCGCTGGCGGCGGCCCTCGACGCCGAGGTCTGCGAGATCTACACCGACGTGGACGGCGTGTTCACCGCCGACCCGCGCGTGGTGAAGAAGGCCCGGAAGATCGACTGGATCGCCTTCGAGGACATGCTGGAGCTGGCGGCCTCCGGCTCCAAGGTGCTGCTCCACCGCTGCGTGGAGTACGCCCGCCGCTACAACATCCCGATCCACGTGCGCTCGTCCTTCTCCGGACTCCAGGGCACCTGGGTCAGCAACGAGCCGATTCAGCAAGGGGACCGCAAGGTGGAGCAGGCCATCATCTCCGGTGTCGCGCACGACACCTCCGAGGCCAAGATCACGGTGGTCGGCGTTCCGGACAAGCCGGGCGAGGCCGCCTCGATCTTCCGCGCCATCGCCGACGCCGAGATCAACATCGACATGGTCGTGCAGAACGTGTCCGCGGCCTCCACCGGTCTGACGGACATCTCCTTCACCCTCCCCAAGACCGAGGGCCGCAAGGCCATCGACGCCCTGGAGAAGGCGAAGACCGCGATCGGCTTCGACTCCCTGCGCTACGACGACCAGATCGGCAAGATCTCCCTCGTCGGCGCCGGCATGAAGACGAACCCGGGTGTCACGGCCGGCTTCTTCGAGGCGCTGTCCGACGCGGGCGTGAACATCGAGCTGATCTCCACCTCCGAGATCCGCATCTCCGTCGTCACCCGTGCCGACGACGTCCCGGAGGCCGTCCGCGCCGTCCACACCGCCTTCGGACTCGACTCCGACAGCGACGAGGCCGTCGTCTACGGAGGCACCGGCCGCTGATGGCCGGGTCCGTGGGACCCAAGGGGTCCTTGGCGCCGACGCTCGCGGTCGTGGGAGCGACCGGAGCGGTCGGTACGGTCATGCTCCAGATCCTGTCCCAGCACGCGGACATCTGGGGCGAGATCCGCTTGATCGCCTCCCCGCGCTCGGCCGGCCGCAAGCTGGCCGTGCGCGGCGAGGAGGTCGAGGTGGTGGCGCTGTCGGAGGAGGCCTTCGACGGCGTCGACGTCGCCATGTTCGACGTACCGGACGAGGTGGCCGCCCAGTGGGCGCCGATCGCCGCAGCCAAGGGCGCGGTCGTCGTCGACAACTCCGGAGCCTTCCGGATGGACCCGGACGTGCCCCTCGTCGTCCCCGAGGTCAATCCGCACGCCGCGCGCGTGCGTCCGCGCGGAATCATCTCCAACCCGAACTGCACCACGCTCTCGATGATCGTCGCCCTGGGCGCGCTGCACGCCGAGTTCGGGCTGCGCGAACTGGTCGTCTCCAGCTATCAGGCGGTCAGCGGCGCGGGCCGGGCCGGCGTCGAGACCCTGCGCCAGCAGCTGTCGCTCGTCGCCGGTACGGAACTGGGCACCAGCCCCGGTGACGTACGGCGGGCCGTGGGCGACAACACCGGGCCCTTCCCGGAGCCCGTCGCGCTGAACGTGGTGCCGTGGTCCGGGTCCCTCGCCGAGGACGGCTGGTCCTCGGAGGAGATGAAGGTCCGCAACGAGTCCCGGAAGATCCTCGGCCTGCCGGCGCTGAAGGTGGCCGTCACCTGCGTCCGCGTACCCGTCGTCACCACGCACTCACTGACCGTCCACGCCCGCTTCCAGGGCGAGGTCACCGTCGCCAAGGCACGGGAGATTCTCGCCACAGCGCCGGGGGTCGTGCTGTTCGACGATCCGGCCGCCGGCGAGTTTCCCACCCCCGCCGACGTGGTGGGCACGGACCCGACCTGGGTCGGCCGGGTCCGCCGGGCTCTGGACGATTCGACCGCACTCGAACTGTTTGTGTGCGGGGACAACTTGCGCAAGGGTGCCGCATTGAACACGGCTCAGATCGCCGAGCTGGTGGCGGCGGAGATCATCGGGGCGTAGGTTCTGCCTCCAGGGTGTGCGCGGGTTCCGCAAGGTTCTGCGTCCCGGGCGTCCGGCAGCCGGAATCTCGATGGCCGTCGGGGGATTCATTTGTAGGATCTGTGTGAGTCCAGTGATCGAAATATGGTCCGGACCACTTGAATCCGCCCCCGTGGGCGTCCGAAGATTTTCCTCCCCGTCCTCCGCAACCGCGCGGAGGGCGGGGAGCGTCTTTGCGGTCGCCATTCAGGGGCGTCCGGGGGCGGCACGGCACATGGGGCATAGGGGAAGAGCTGGTACGCATGAGGGCATTTAGTGCACTGTCAGGCGCGCTGAGAGGCGTCCCGGCCGGCGGTCCCGCAGGCGTACCAGGGGATGCTCCGGAAGGTCTGCTTCCGGCCACTGTGCCGACCGACGCGAATGTGACGTCTGTCGCGTACAACCCTGCCGGGGGTACGCGTGTCAAACAGGCGTGGCAGAGGTACTCGACTTCACCGCGGTCCAGACGAGGGGCACAGCCCTGCGTCCACCCCGCCGACTCCGCAGCCCCGGCGCGCCCGGCGGCATGCCGGTGATCGCGCCCATGCCCGCAGCGCGGCCCGCCCGCATACCGAATCAGCGTGACGGCTCCGACGACAGCATGGCCGCCGGTACCACCGTCGACCATCTGACCGAGACCTACCGCGCCCACTACCGGTCGCTGCTGGGCCTCGCGGCGCTCCTCCTCGACGACACCGCCTCCTGCGAGGACGTCGTCCAGGAGGCCTTCATCCGGGTGCACTCGGCGCGCAAACGCGTCCGTGACCCGGAGAAGACGCTCGCCTATCTGCGGCAGACCGTCGTCAACCTGTCGCGCTCCGCGCTGCGCCGGCGCATCCTCGGCCTCAAGCTTCTGTCGAAGCCGATGCCCGACATGGCGAGCGCCGAGGAAGGCGCCTACGACCAGCTGGAACGCGACGCGCTGATCAAGGCCATGAAGGGACTCCAGCGCCGTCAGCGCGAGGTCCTGGTCCTGCGCTACTTCGCGGACATGACCGAGGCCCAGGTCGCCGACACGCTCGGCATATCGCTGGGCTCGGTCAAGGCGTACGGCTCCCGCGGCATCGCCGCGCTCCGCATCGCCATGGAGGCCCCGGCATGAGTGGGCACGACGAGCGGTGGAGCCCCGACGGGGATCGGCGCCACGAGCACGAGCACAAGCAATCGCACGCTGGGAACGTAACTGTGAACCACGGCCCCGACGGACAGTCCGACGAACAGACGGGCGGACAGGGACCCGACGGGCTCGGCTCCGACGAACTGGCACTGCGCCGGCTGCTCCACCAGGCCGTCGAGGAGATCGAGCCCACCGACGGCACCCTCGACCACCTGCGTCGTGCCGTTCCGGCCAGGCGGGCCCGCAAGCGGCAGGCCGTCGTCGGCATGGCCGCGGCCGCGCTCTTCATCGGCACGGCCATCCCCGCCTTCGTCCACGTCTCGAACTCCGCCGGATCGAATCCCGACACGTCCATCGCGGGCAACAGCTCGCAGGCGCAGGGCGGCACCGGCCAGGGCAAGGGCGCCGACGGCCACGAGAAGGCGGCGGGCGGATCCTCCGGCACCTCGAAGGACAAGGGCAAGGAGGGCGACAAGAGCACGCCCGGCACGGGCAAGAGCACCGGCGGCGGCGCCACCACGGGCGGCGTCGACCCGACGGCCTCGGCCGCGAGCACGCCCGCCTGCACGACCGAGCAGATCGGCGGGGCCACCAGCGCCGTCGGTGTCCCGGACTCCACCGGCGCGGTCTACGGCTCCTTCACCTTCTCGAACATCTCCGCCGCCAGCTGCACGGTCACCGGCGCGGGCACGGTGAACGCGTCCGCCGCGGGCGCCGCGGACCCCGCCAAGGTCGGCGTGTCGACCCATGTGGCGGGCGACGCGGCCACCGGGCTGCCGGACCCGTCCACGGAGGTCGCCTCCCTGGTGCTCCAGCCGGGCGCGTCGTACGTGGTGAAGTTCGCCTGGGTGCCTTCGGAGACCTGTCCCACCACCTCGGATCCCTCACCGGACCCGACGCCCACCGAGGGCGCCGGCGACACCGGCAGCACCGGTACGACCGACGGCGACGGCGTCGCGCCGCAGCTCGTCACGGAGGACGGGGTGGCCGACGGCAGCGTCGCCGTGTCCAACACGGCGACGACGGGCGGGGCGACGGCCTCGACGAGCGTCTCCAACGCGTGCGCGGGCACCGTCTACCACACGGGCGTCCTGACGTCCTGAGCGACGCGGGTGTCCTGAACGTCCTGAGCGACGCGGACGGCGTCTCGCGCAGCCGTCCCCTGGTCCATCCCACGAGCCGTCCCGTGCTGGGCGGGCCCGGTCCCCGGGGCCGGGCCGTCCCGGGGCCGCCGCTGCGGCTCCGGGCGGTCGCAGGGCCCGGACGGCCGTCCGGAGGACTCAGGCGGTCGTCGTGGACGAGGCCGGAGCGCTGTCCCCGGCAGGGACCCCGCTCTCCTCGTCGGTCCTGGCCCCGGACTGCGACCCGTTGCCGGTGCCTTCGGGGACGATGCCCAGCTCGGCGTCGCGCGCGAACTCGACCTCGCGGCGCAGCAGCCGGAACCACATGAAGACGACGAAGCCCGCGAAGACGAACCACTCGCCGGTGTAGCCGAGGTTCTGGAACGCCTTCAGGTCCAGGCCGGTGTTCTGCGGAGCCGCCGCGGGCACCGCCTTCATCCCGCCGTCGCCCTTGTCGAGGGTGATCCACGCCTCGTAGACCTTCTTGTACGGCACCAGGTTCACCAGCGACGCGGAGCTGATCGCGCCGGTCTGCCCGGCGGGAAGACCACCGGCCGAGCTGACGCCGTTGGACCCGGGGCTCTCGGACGCCTGGAGCGCGCCCGTCACGGTGACCTCACCCGTCGGCGCGGCCGGAGCCTTCGCCGGGTCCGCGTCACCGGGCAGCCAGCCCCGCACGACCGGCAGCGCACCGCCGTCGGTCCGCAGCATGGTCAGGACGTAGTACCCGCGCTCGCCGTCCAGCTCACGGCCGGGCACGAGCAGTTGCCTGCCGTACCGGCCGGTCGCGGTGGCCTGCTTGCCGGACGTCGCCTTGTCCACGGGCAGCAGTTCCGCCAGCGGGCGGGGCGACGAGGTCTCGGCCTCCGCGGCCAGGTCGCCCGCCGTCCGATGGTCCGCGACCCGGTCCTCGAACCGTCCCAGCTGCCATGACCCCATGAAGACGCAGAAGGGGATGGCCAACAGCACGAAGACGTTGATCCCCCACCAGCGGGGCGTCAGCAGGAACCGGTACACGCCTTCCAAGGTACGGGGCCCGTGCGCACGGGCGGGCCGCGGGGTCGCCGCCACCGGTCCCGCCGGGCCCCGGCGAACGGGGTTTGTCCACAGGCTGGGGACCGCGTCGGCGAAGACCCCGCCCGGCCAGGCACTATGGGGCCATGACTGAGAGCAGCAGGTCCACCGAGCAGCTGGCCGCCATGCCCGACTGGGAGAAGCGCTTCAGGGCGCCGCGGGTGTCGCTGCCGGACTGGGCGGAGGACGCCCCGCACCGCTCCCTGTTCGTCTCGAACGCGACGGGGACGTACGAGCTGTACGCCTGGGACCGCGCCACGGGAGAGCAGCGCCAGGTCACCTCGCGGGCGAACGGCACGACGGACGGAGTGCTCTCCCCGGACGGCGAGTGGATCTGGTGGTTCGACGACAAGGACGGCGACGAGTTCGGCATCTGGCGCCGCCGCCCCTTCACCGCCAAAGCCCCCGAGAGCGCCGGCGACGACCCGCAGGCGCGGGCCGACGAGCCGGCGGTGCCGGGTCTCGACCCCTCGTACCCGGCCGGACTGGCCATCGCCCGCGACGGGCGCACCGCCGTCGTGGGCCGCTCCACGGACGAGGACGGATCCACCATCCACGTGGCGCGCACCGGCGAGACCCCCGTGGAGATCTACCGGCACCGGGAGTCGGCCGGCGTCGGCGACCTCTCGCACGACGGCTCGCTCGTCGCGATCGAGCACACCGAGCACGGCGACGCGATGCACTCGGCGCTGCGCGTCCTGCGCCCGGACGGATCGACGGTCGCGGAGCTCGACGACACCAAGGGCGGCACGGTCGAGCTGGGCCTGGAGGTGCTCGGCTTCGCCCCGGTCGACGGGGACGGCCGGCTCCTCATCGGGCACCAGCGGCGGGGCCGCTGGGAGCCGCTCGTGTGGGACGTGACCACCGGCGAGGAGACGGACCTCGGCCTCGACCTGCCCGGAGACGTGGCCGCCGAGTGGTATCCGGACGGTTCCGCCCTCCTCGTCGCCCACAGCTTCGAGGCCCGCAGCGACCTGTGGCGGTACGACCTCACGTCCCGCGAGCTGACCCCGGTGCCCACCCCGCCCGGCACCGTGTCCGGCGCGACGGCCCGCCCGGACGGCACCGTGGAGTACCTGTGGTCGTCGGCCGCGGAGCCGTCCGTGGTCCGTTCCACGACCGGCGAGGTCGTGCTGGACCCGCCCGGTCCGAAGTCCCCGGGATCGGTGCCCGTGGAGGACGTCTGGGTGGAGGGCCCCGGCGGACGCATCCACGCCCTGGTCCAGAAGCCGGCCGGCACCACGGGCCCGCTGCCCACGGTCTTCGACATCCACGGCGGCCCGACCTGGCACGACAGCGACTCCTTCGCGGCGGGCCCGGCAGCCTGGGTCGACCACGGGTACGCGGTCGTCCGGGTCAACTACCGCGGCTCCACGGGCTACGGCCGCGCGTGGACGGACGCCCTCAAGCACCGGGTCGGCCTCATCGAGCTGGAGGACATCGCCGCCGTCCGCGAATGGGCGGTCACCTCGGGCCTCGCGGACCCCGACCGCCTGATCCTCACCGGCGGTTCCTGGGGCGGCTACCTCACCCTCCTCGGCCTCGGCACCCAGCCCGACGCCTGGACCCTCGGCATCGCCGCCGTCCCCGTCGCCGACTACGTCACGGCGTACCACGACGAGATGGAAGCGCTGAAGGCCATGGACCGCACCCTCCTCGGCGGCACCCCGGAGGAGGTCCCCGAACGCTTCGAGGCGTCCTCCCCCCTCACCTACGTCGACGCGGTCAAGGCCCCCGTCTACATCTCCGCGGGCGTCAACGACCCCCGCTGCCCCATCCGCCAGATCGACAACTACGTCACCCGCCTCGCCGCCCGAGACGCCGTCCACGAGGTCTACCGCTATGACGCCGGCCACGGCTCCCTGGTCGTCGACGAACGCATCAATCAGGTCCGCCTGGAACTGGACTTCGCCCAGCGCCACCTGACGGACTGACGACACCGGACTCCTCGCCTTGAGCGCCGACGGCACCATTCAGCCCGTCCGGCGCTTGAGGACGAGGCCGTCCAGGCCCGGCCCCTGGTCCCGTCTCCATGAGGGCTGGGAGCACGTTCCAGCCCGTCCGGCGTTTGAGGACGAGGCCGTCCAGGCCGACGCGGGGGTCTGGGGGCGCAACCCCGGGACAACGGGACGGGTAGGGGCGGAGGAGGCGAAAACTCCCGGGTCGACGCCACCCACACGGTGCCACCCACACGGAACCCCGGTGAGCCCGTGAAGGCCCGCGGCACTCAGCTCAGTCCGAAGTACCCCCGCGGCACTCAGCTCAGCCCGAAGTACCTACGTGGCCGCCCGCTCCCGCCCCCGCCGCCCCAACAACTCGGCCAGCCCCCGCCGCGTAGCGGCAAGCACGACCCGGTCCTCACCCCGCAGCACGTAATCGGCAGGAAGATCCCACACCAGCCCGGACCCCACCCCGGCTCCCCGCCCGGCCGAGGCCACCCCGGATCCCCGGGAGCCGGACCCGGAGCCCCCAGACGCTCCACCGCTTCCGGACCCCCCAGAGCCGCCGGAGCCGCCGGACCCCCCAGAGCCGCCGGAGCCGCCGGACCTCCCAGCCCCCCGAGACCCCGCACTCCCGGCCCCGCCGGCCCCCGCCCTCCGGTCCCTCACCCCCGTATCCAGCGCAAGCACCCGCCAGGCCCCCGCCCGAAACGCCTCCCCCACGGTCCGCCCCTCCAGCTGCGGATGCCCGCCCACGTGCACGGCGGCGAAGAGCAGTACACGCCGCTCGACGGGAATCGCCCCGAGAATCTGCCGCCCCATCATCGCCCCGGCGAACGCGGGCGCCGCCAGATGGGAGACGCTCCGGCTCCGGGTGAGGGCGCCGGGATGCGCGGCCCGCAGCGTGCGGTACACGGCGGTGGCGAAGTCGTCGTCGTACAGCCGCAGCACGACCCGCAGATCCGGCCGCACGGTCCGCGCGTACAACGCGGCCTCCAGATTCATGGTGTCCACGCTGGTGAGCGCGAGCAGCGCATCGGCGCGGTGAATCTTGGCGGCCTCCAGCACACCCTCCTGGGTGACGTCGCCGAGCACCACGGGCACCCGCAGCCGCCGCGCCAGAGCGAGCCCGCGCGCCTCGGGGTCGGCCTCGACGCACACCACGGGGATGTGCAGCTCCCGCAGTCGCGCCAGCACGCGCGTGCCGATCTTGCCGACACCGAGCAGCACCACGTGCCCGGACAGCCCGCGCGGCGGCCGTCGCAGCGCCGACCCGCTGCGGAACGTACCGAGCGCCTCCAGCACGGCGGCCAGCAGCACGGGCAGCAGCAGCAACCCGACGAGCCCGGAGAAGAGCTGGAGGATCTGCCGCCCCACCGGTTGCCCGACGGCGGGGTCGTTGATGGCGAAGAGGTCGAGCAGGGTCAGATAGGTGGCCTGCAGCGGGTGCTGGCCGGTGACCACCATCGACGCGACGGCGAGGCCGACGACACAGGCGACGAGTCCGGCGAACGACCACCGCAGCCGACGGGACAGCAGTGAGCCGAACGGCACGACACTGCGCCCGGCGGGCAGCGGGGGACCGGAGTACGACACGTTCTCCAGCACGACGGTGGCGCGCCCGGTCGCGGCGGCCACCGCCCGCTCGTCGGGCAGGAGTTGAGGGCCGTGCGCGCCGCTGCCCTCGGAACCGTCGGCGCCGGCCGGGTCGTTGGCGGTCGCGGACAGCAGGGCCAGCGTGCACAGCCCGGGGTCGGCGACCTGCCCGGGCCCCGGGGGCAGCCGTTCGACCGCGCGCAGCATCAACCCGTCGGTCTGGACGACCTTGCTGGTCCCGGCGAGGGCGGTCGCCGCCAGCGCGGGCGCGGCGGTGTCGGCGTCGGACAGCACGGTGACGGTGGTGGTCGAGTCCAGCGTCTCGTCCGAGCCGTCGGCCCCGGCGGCCGCGTCGGCTCCCGCGGTGGCCAGTGCCGACGCCTGGTCGAGGAGAGCCTCGATGTGCTGGCCGAGGCGCCGGTTGTAGAGGCGCAGCACCAGCCGGATACGCGGGTTGAGCCGCCGGGCGGTGAGCGCCGCCCGGATGTTGGTCTCGTCGTCGTCATAGACGAGCGCGAGCGCGGCGGCCCGCTCGACGCCCGCCTCGGTGAGTACGGCTTCGGAGACCTCGGCAGCCTCCAACAGCCGTCCGGAGCCAGCAGGTTCGGCGCTCCGGGTCCCGTTCCCCTCCCCGTTGCCGGAGGCCCGGTTCACAGCGGCGGTCACCCGGTCGAGGAGCGCGGTGGCCCGCGCCCGCCCGACCACGGGGGGCCGCACACTGCGCTGGGTGCTCGGCACGACGAGCGTCACCGGCTCGCCGTACACCCCGCGCAACTCGGCGGCCAGCCGGTGGGCGAGGGCGTCGTCCCCGGCCACGACCATGGGCGCGACGCCGTCGACCGACGCACTCTGAGACGGAAGATTCACGAAGGAGAAGACTGCCCTACCGGGACAGCCGGTTCCACAGCACCGCCACGGGACCGGCGCCCCGGACCGGGCCCGTGGGGGAGCGCTACAGCACGACGATCACGAAACCTCCGTGGTGGAAGAAGGAGCCGTGGTGATCGAAGCGGTGGTCGAAGCGGTGATCGAACCGGTGGTCGAAGCGGTGGTCGAAGCAGCCTCCGCCCCGGCCGCCCCAGCCGTCGCCACACCAGTTGGTCACCTGGGTGTGGACGGTGGGGGTCGCCGCCATGGCCGTCCCCGTCGTGCTGACCGCGGCGCCGCCGACCGTCAGAAGGCCGACCGCGGCCACCGCGGCCAGACGCCTCGCGCGTTGTGCTCGCATGATGGATGCACCTTCCCTCCATCGTCTCGCGCGGCTCCCGGCCGCACGAGATCGACAGCCGCAGCCGCAGGGCCCGATCGGCGTGGTGGCGGACGTCGCCCCGCACGGACGAGGAGCGGGTCTCACAGACAGGATCCCCGCCGCACGCGAACGGGCGGACCGGGCCGTACCCCGGGCTGCGGCTCTCCTTATGGGTACGGCGAAGGCGCCCCTTTGGATTGCCTTCCGGCAAAATCCGCGAGCAGGGGAGGAACGTCCGCCGGCGGTGGAGCCTTGATGCCGTCGAGCACGCGTGCAATCTCGTCGTCCGTGCGAACAGCTTCGGCGCCCCCGCCGGATGTCAGGGGCGGTCGCCCTTGTGGTCGACGACTCCCGTGGCAAGGAACGCGTTCTGGAACATGAGGTCGCCCGCCTTCCAGGGCCGGTCAGGGGTGTCGTCCGCGCCCGGGAACGTGTCCTTGTAGTCCTTGACGACGATCCATCGGTCGCCGAGGTACTGGTATGTGTGCGGGTCGATCAGGATCTCGCGGCGGATCTTCTGTCCCTTCTCGTCGTGCCCGACCGCGAGGGCGTCCCGGCCCGCGAGGTCCCGTACGAGATGGTCGGTGACCTCGACGCCGGGGACCGCGGCCAGCGCGCGGTACAGCTTGGCGAGCGCCTGCGGCGGGATGGGCTGGGACGCGAACAGCACACTGAGCGCACCCATGTCCTGCTCCGCCTCGGATTCGTGGCTGTTCTTCCCGGGCGGGTAGTAGGCGCGGACCTTCCTCAGCACGGCGGCCGGGTCGTCCGGCAACTCGTCGAGGAAGCGGAGCCGTTCGCGCATGGAGCGGTCGTCGCCCTCCTTGCCGTTCTCGAAGCGCGGGTCCGCGTACCGCGCCCAGTGCTCATGAGGTTCCGGCTCCGGCTCGGGCTGGGGGGCGGCGCTCTCGGGCCAGATTCCGGGACTGGCCGAGAGCTTCTTCACGTAGATCCACTGGCCCGCGTGCGGTGTGGGCGACGGATCAGCCCGCTCCACCGTGGTCGCGGCCCGCTCCAGCACCTCCTTCACCGAACCCTGCACCGTCCGCGTCCCGGCCGGCACCGTGGGCTCCACGTCGCTGTGGCCGCCCCCTCCGAGGCCGGAGGCCAGCACGGCCACCGCGGTGAGCGCGGCGGCGGCCCCGACCGCTGCGAGCCGCCAGTCGGCCCGCAGCCTGCCTCCCCGGCCACGCCCCGCGGCGCTGCTCAGCCGGTCCCGCCCCTCGGCGAGCCGTGCCCGGTCGGGCTTCGGCGCCCCGGCCCGGAACTCGCGTACGTCCTTCATCTCGTCCACGTTCACGGCCGGACCACCTCCGCCACTTCGAGCAGAATCGCCGGGTCGGCACCCAGCGCGGCCCGTACCTTGCGGCGGGCCCGGTTGAGCCGGGACCGCACGGTCCCGACGGGTATGCCGAGCGCCTCGGCGACCTCCTGGTAGGTCAGGTCGGCCCAGGCCACGAGCAGCAGCACATGCCGGTCGGCGGCGGACAGCGCGGCGAGCGCGTCCGCGAGCGGGGCGCGGTCGGCGACCAGGTCCGCGGTGTCCTCGACCCAGCCGGCCGTGACGGGGTCCTGGCCGGTCCTGGCCAGCGCCCGCAGACCGCGTACTTCCTTCCGGCGCTGCTTGCCGATGAGGTGCGCGGCGATCCCGTACAGCCAGGGCCGGGCACTGGCCCGCGAGGCGTCGTAGCGGGCACGCACCCGGAACGCGGTCAGGAACGTGTCGGCCGTGACGTCGTCCGCCGCGTGGTCGCCGAGGCGCCGGGCCGCGTACCGGTGGATGTCGGGTGCGTACCGGTCGTAGAGCCGGGCGAACAGCTCCGGATGTTCCAGGGACTGCGCGATGACATGGCCGTCGCGCTCGTCGCCGGGGTCGAGCGCCGGTGGTCCGGTCACGGGTCCTCCGTCAGCGGGTGGGGTCGAGCGTGTCACCCGTTGTTCCCCGCTGCGCCGCGAAGAGTTCACGGGCGCACAGGATTTTCTCAGGGAGCGGGCGCGACCCTACGGGATCAGCCCCGCCGGCATCTCCCGGATGTGAACCCAGGGCCTCTTCGTCCCGAAGCAACTTGAGTGGGCGTGTGACCTTGGGGCGGTGCGCCCGCCGGCCGAGCTGATGGTCTGTGGTCGTCCGCGCTCGTCCGCCGTCGTTCATCGGCGCTGTCACGCAAGTAGACACTCACCTGGCGTTGCTCCTCAACTGGCGTGAAACGGAACGCAGTTGTCTGCGGCCCAGTCACCAGGCGGGCGCTGCTTCGTAGATTTCTGTCACATCAGGGGGCCGAAGTGGTTCGTGTTCTGGAGTGCTGCAACATCACGAGCGACCGATACTCTCTCGGCGTCCGGGCTCGCCGAGCCGGGCCCCGAGGAAGGAGCCTCCGCAGCCGTGGAGTTGACTGCCACGTTTCAGCTGACCGGCCGGGAGTACCGCGGCCTGATGCGCCACTCCCCGTTGAACCGCCTCTTCGCGACCGCCAGCCTGCTCTTGGCCCTGACCAGCGCCCTCACCCTCCTCTTCGACAACTCGGATGAATGGCTGGTCTACTTCGGGCTCATCACGTTGATCTGCCTCAAGACCATCATTCCGTACATTTCGGCACGTCAAGTCGCGGCCCGGCTGCCCGGACCGTGGACTCTGCATCTGACCGAGGAGACCTACGTACTGCGTACGTCTGATTCCCGGTTCGTGGTGCCCTGGAGCGCCTGCGACTCTGCCAGGGAACGCGGTGGCTTCTGGTTCCTGGGGACGAGCTTGATTACGGCAGAGACCATCCCGAAGCGGGCTTTCGACGAGCACCAGCAGGCCGTCCTCGCCGCGTTCTTGGCCCGGAGATTTCCTCGGGCGAGAGGGCCCTGGTACCGGCTGTTCGCCTGACGTCGTAGCCATATGCGGCACAGTCGGCGGGGGCTCTGCAGCACCCGTCCTACTCCTCCGGGTCCCACGCCCGGAGCAGGTCGAACAAGCCTGCGTCTCCCTCGATCTGCAGGGAGTCCGCGGGGATACGGTCGTACACGAAGAGAACCAGCTCACTGGCCGTGCCGCGAACGGAGACGCCAGCCGCGTCCGGGCCCTCGTCCGCAGCGGCGACAGGCGTCGTGCCGGGCGCGGAGATACGGGTGGAGCGGGCGCCGTCGCCGTCGAGCGTGAGGCGCCAGGAGTGGCCCTCGGTGGCGTGGAAGTCGAAGGCAGTGGGCTTGTGCGGCCAGGCACTCGTCGTTGCGACGCAGGTGGACAGGAACTCCTCGACACCGTCGAGTGCCACCTCGTCCGGCAGCGGCTCCGGGGCACCCACAGCGACCTGGGCGTCGTAGGTGTGCACCGCGATCTGCTGGAGCTGGTGCCGGGCGACGGCGCCACAGGTCTGCGGCGACTGGGACGCACCCCACCACGTCCAGCAGCCGCGATCCGGGCCGGCCTCCCGCAGTGCGTCCAGCAACTCCTGCGTCGACGCGGCCAACCACGCCGGCACGGCCTCGCGCTCCCGAGGCGCAGCCGGGGCGCCCTCTGGTACGGACTTGGCCGGAGCGGGCCCTGCGGCGACGGTGGCGGCCCAGGCGCGGCGCCCCTCGCCGATGTGCTCCGCCAGATCGAACAGCGTCCACTCGGGGCAGGTCGGCACCTGTACGTCGAGGCTGGGCGCGGAGGCGACCGCGGCGCGGAAGGCGCTCGACCGTTCGTCGATCAGTCGCAACAGAACGGGGAACGCAAGTGTCGTCGTCACGTGGACTCCCTATCACCGTGTTCCGACAATCGGACAGTGATTTTCACAGCCGAGGCGGCGAGCGCGCGGCACGGGCCGGGCGCCCTCGGACGACGCCGTGTCGACGCGACCGACGTGCGGCGGGCCTTTCGGCAGGCGGTGGTCACGCAGATGGACACACACGCAAAGCAGCTTCGGCTGTCGGGGTGGCGGGATTTGAACCCACGACCTCTTCGTCCCGAATAAGGTCCGGGCAAGATCCGCACCTGGGCTCGCTGACGTTTACACAGGTCAGGCCTTTGGTGTGCCTTGGTCTCCCTGGGCGCTTGGGAGGCGCTGGGAGAGGATCTTCTCCCAGATTTCTCCCAGTGCGGGACTCATCCGAGGTCGGTCACATCGCGGCTTCGTCAAGAGTGCTCAATGCCGCTGCGGCGTCTGTGTCTCCGTTGTCGGCGGCTCGTTGCCACCAGGTGCGGGCGCCCTCGGTGTCGCCCTGGCCGTGTAGGAGGTTGCCCAGGTTGTACATGGCGTTGGTCTCTCCGGCGTCGGCTGCGCGTTGCCACCAGGTGCGGGCGCCTTCGGTGTCACCTTGGCCGTGCAGGAGGTTGCCCAGGTTGAGCATGGCGTTGGTGTCTTGGGCGTCGGCTGCTCGGGTGAACCAGGTGCGGGCCCCTTCGGTGTCGCCCTGGCCGTGTAGGAGGTTGCCCAGGTTGTGCATCGCGTCGGTGTCTCCGGCGTCGGCGGCTCGTTGCCACCAGGTGCAGGCGCCTTCGGTGTCGCCCTGGCCGTGTAGGAGGTTGCCCAGGTTGTACATGGCGTTGGTCTCTCCGGCGTCGATTGCGCGTTGCCACCAGGTGCGGGCGCCCTCGGTGTCACCCTGTTCGCGCAGGAGGTTGCCCAGGTTGACCATGGCGTCGGAGCTTCCGTTGTCGGCTGCTCGGGTGAACCATGTGCGGGCACCCTCGGTGTCGCCCTGCTCGCTCAGGAGCCTGCCCAGGTTGAACATCGCGTCGGTGTCTCCGGCGTCGGCGGCTCGTTGCCACCAGGTGCGGGCACCTTCGGTGTCGCCCTGCTCGTTCCGGAGGACACCAAGGTTGTGCATCGCGTCGGTGTCTCCGGCGTCGATTGCTCGTTGCCACCAGGTGCAGGCGCCCTCGGCGTCGCCCTGGCCGTGCAGGAGGTTGCCCAGGTCGACCATGGCGCCGGAGCTTCCATTGTCGGCTGCGCGTTGCCACCAGGAGTGGGCCCCTTCAGTGTCGCCCTGGCCGTGCAGGAGGTTGCCCAGGTTGTGCATCGCGTCGGTGTCTCCGGCGTCGGCTGCTCGGGTGAACCATGTGCGGGCGCCCTCGGTGTCGCCCTGCTCGCTCAGGAGGTTGCCCAGGTTGTACATGGCGTTGGTCTCTCCGGCGTCGATTGCGCGTTGCCACCAGGTGCGGGCGCCCTCGGTGTCACCCTGTTCGCGCAGGAGGTTGCCCAGGTTGACCATGGCGTCGGAGCTTCCGTTGTCGATTGCGCGTTGCCACCAGGTGCGGGCGCCCTCGGTGTCACCTTGGCCGTGCAGGAGGTTGCCCAGGTCGACCATGCCGCCGGTGTCTCCGGCGTCGGCTGCTCGGGTGAACCATGTGCGGGCGCCCTCGGTGTCGCCCTGGCCGTGCAGGAGGTTGCCCAGGTTGTGCATCGCGTCGGTGTCTCCGGCGTCGGCTGCTCGGGTGAACCATGTGCGGGCGCCCTCGGTGTCGCCCTGCTCGCTCAGGAGGTTGCCCAGGTTGTACATGGCGTTGGTCTCTCCGGCGTCGATTGCGCGTTGCCACCAGGTGCGGGCGCCCTCGGTGTCGCCCTGCTCGCGCAGGAGGTTGCCCAGGTCGACCATGGCGCTGGTGTCTCCGGCGTCGGCTGCTCGAGTGGACCAGGTGCGGGCGCCTTCGGTGTCGCCCCGCTCGCGCAGGAGGAAACCGAGGCCGGCCATGGCGTCTGTGTCTCCGTTGTCGGCGGCGCGTTGCCACCAGGTGCGGGCGCCTTCGGTGTCGCCCTGCTCGTTCCGGAGGACACCAAGGTTGTACATGGCTTCATCGCTCCCAGAGCCTGCCGCGCGCTCCCAGGCAGAGGTGGCGGTGGCTAGCATGCCGGCGAAGTAGGCAGCCGTACCGATTGCGGCGCAGGCTTCAGGGGCGGCCAATTCCGCCAACCGCTCCCAGATTCTGGGCGTGATCTGCTTATGAGAGACCGGGGCGGATTGGGACTCGTGGTCAACGAGGATGTCGGAGACCTGATAGCCATCGACCTCACCCATGGCCTCTCCGAACGTTTGAAGCGGAGCGATGTCACCGCTGTGGTGAACGGTCTGGCAGGCCCACGTCAGCGCCTCAGCTAGCCAATTTTCCCCAGCGGCTGCACGCTGTGCCCCCGTGAGGAATTCCTTGGCCAGGGCTCCGATGACGGAGACAGGTATGACCGCAGGATGACCGCAGCGTCGAGCGATGACAGCGGCGGTGATTACCGCTTGACCGAAAGGGTTGTCGGCCTGTTCCCAGCGGTGGATGAGTTCCGGGGCAGCCGACAACATTTGGGCCAACCCCGTCCGCCCGCGGGAGGGCAAAACCTGCCGAATTCGGGGATCGACTGAGGTCAGTTCCTCGGCGCGATCCCACTCCGAGTCACTCCACTTGCCAAGGGGGAAGCGCCGTGCCAGTTCCAGGACCTCGCGAGCGTCTTTGTTCAGGTCCTGCCCCTCGTCATTCTCGGCCGGTGTGCTGGTGCCAGGGGTACGGAGCCGATCGTAGATTGTGGGCCAGATGGTGCCGACCAGAATCACGGGGCGGGCGGTGTCGGTCAGTACCCGCCGCACAATCGAGGCTGTGAGACGGTCCGGTCCGGTAAGGAAGTTCTGTGTCTCGTTGAGCCACATGACGCTGCGCTTGAGGTCTGCACCGCTGGTTACGAGTTTGGTCAGAGTGGCGGCGTCGGGGGGCATGAAGAGCCGCCAGTTCGGGAGCACAGCTCGGATGGCTTCATAGGCGCAACGCGTCTTGCCTGCGGCGGCCGGCCCGACCAACAGCAGGAACCCGCCGGTCTTGCTTCTGGCTTCGAGCGCAGTGCGCAAGTCCGCATCGATGTCGCGGGGCACGTAGGTGGGGAGTTCCGCGGAGAGCTCGTGCTCGATGGTGCTGTCCGCAGGCAGGCGGATAGCCTCGTGGATGCCGAGGAGTGCACGATCGGTGACATCCCTGACGAGCAGTACCTTTCCCCTGAGGGTCGGCAGGTCGCTTAGAGCTTCTTCGGCCCGGGCATCCCGCTCCGCAGCACGGGTCGTTCGTGCAGCTAAGGCGTCGGACCGTGCCTTGATCAGCGGCGTCCACACAGAAACAAGTACGCCACCGGCCGCAACTAGGCCCGCCACTAGCCACTTGGGCCAGGGCAGCTCCCCGGCCTTCACACCTGCTGGCGCCGCGGTGAGCACCACCACCGCCACTAGCGGTCCAACCAGCGCCAACCACAGACGATGCTTCCCCCACCTCATGCCGCCATCATCGACGGGAGCATGGGCCCCGTCATCACTTCGGGCAAGGCGTAGTTGTCGAGAGGATTGCTACGACCTCTTCGTCCCGAACGCGATTTCGGGGGTTGTTGACCTGGTGAGGGCGGCGAATGACTTGGTCCGACGCCCCTGGTTCCGTACGTGGCTGTCCACGGTCATCCGGGGCGCGCTGCGACGTTTGGCCCCCCGTTTGGCCCCCTGCACTGTCAGAGGTGACAGCTCATCTGACCCACGACAGGGCTACCACCACAAGGCCGTTGAGCAGCACAGTCAGCGACGTGCTGAGCGTAGTGAATGCCGATGGAACGACCGAGACCGGCTCCGTGGTCGATGACATCGGCCACGAGGGTGCGAGGCGGATGCCGGCCGCCGCCCTGGAAGCTGAAGTCAACGCCTACATAGCCGAGTTGACTGATGAGCGCGACGAGCACGGGCGCCGCCTGGTGGTCCGCAACGGCTATCACCAGCCGAGGGATGTCACGACCGCGGCGGGGGTGGTCGAGGTGGAGGCCCCGCGGGTGAACGACAAGCGCATCGACGAGGCGACCGGCGAGCCCAAGCGGTTCTCCCCGGCGATCCTGCCGCCGTACAGACGCGGCAGCGCGTAGGGAGGGCGGCGGCCGGGGCACCTGGCTTTCGGGGCCACCCAGGGCTGCCCCGACGGCCTGGCGTCAACCGTTCGGTGGAGCCCGAGCGCAGCTTGAACGCCAGACCCCGATGACACGTCACCGGGCCCGAACTCCTCCTGCATCACTTTTCGCGCATAGGTAATCACAATAAGTGATTTATGGTGAGGTGACCTGACCTGCCCCACTGGCGAAGGGCGCCTCACCCCAAGCCAGCACGTCGGGAGACATCAGTGACCAGTCATCACGCTCCACAACACCCCCTCACCGGAGTGGAGGCAGAGCGAAGCCGAGCCCGCGCCGGCATCGGTACTCGTGAGCAGTGGCGGCGGGCAGGAGCCGTGGCGGGACTGTGCGCGGCACTGGCCGGCACCGCACTGACGCCCGCGACCGCCGCACCGGCCGTCGCCGGGCCGGCCACCACCCCAGCGACGGTACGAGGAACCGACCCATCGTCCACCTTCAGCTTCACCGGGTCCCCGCAGACCTTCGCCGTCCCCGCGAACGCGGTCGTCACCATCACTGCGGACGGCGCCGGCGGCGCCGACAACACCGGCACCGTCTGCGGGTTCACCGGGTCCGGGGGGACGGGGGCGCGCGTCGTCACCACGCTGCCGGTGACCACCGCCCCGACGACCTACACCGTCAACGTCGGCGGCACCGGCAGCGCCGGCTGCAACGGGGCCGGGGTCGGCGGCTACAACGGCGGCGCCCCGGGCGGCACCTCGAGCCAACCCACCGGCCAATTCCGGAGAGGTTCCGGAGGAGGCGGGGCGTCCAGCGTCAGCACCGGCAGCAGCCTCCTAGTCGTCGCCGGCGGCGGCGGTGCCGACGGCGGCGCTCCGTTCGCCGGCACGATCGCGGGGGGCAACGGGGGCAACGGCGGCACACCGGATGGCACCGCTGGCACCGCCGGAGCGTTCGACAGCGGTGGTTCGCCGGGATCCGGCGGGCAAGGCGGCAACACCACCACCATGGCCGTCGGCACCGGCGGTACGCCGGCCACCCCCACCGGAGGCTGCACACCCACCGCAGGTAACCCGGGGAGCAGCTTCACCGGCACCGCGGTCGGCACCGGCGGAACCGGCGGCAACAACACCGGCGGCAACTGCGTGGCCGCCGGGGCCGGCGGAGGCGGAGGCGGCGGGTACTACGCCGGCGGCGGGGGCGGCGCCGCCGCCCCCGGCCTCAGCGGCCTCGGCCGTGCGGGTGGCGGCGGTGGCGGCGGAGGAAGCAGCTTCGCCACTCCGACGGGCACCGGGACGGGCTATACGGCCTCGGCGATCGGGACGGCGAACAGCAACGGTCAGGTGATCATCTCCTACACGGTGGCCACCCCCTCCTGGACCATCACCAAGACCCACACCGGGAAGTTCGTCCAGGGCGAGCAGGGGACCTACACCATCACGGTCGGCAACAGCGGGCCGGGCGTCACCGACGGCAGCACGGTCACCGTGCACGACACTCTTCCGCGAGGACTCACCGCCCGCAGCATCACCGGCACCGGATGGAACTGCCACCGGACCACCCTCACCTGCACCCGCAGCGACGTCCTGACACCAGGCAGCAGCTACCCGCCCATCACCCTCAAGGTCAACGTCTCCTGCGGCTGCGACACACACCACGAGATCAAGAACACCTCGACCGTCACGGGAGGCGGCGACACCACCACCCACACCGCCACCGACCCCACCACGATCAAAGGCAACAAACACTGTCACCGCGCCGGGCACGACCCCAGGTGAGCGATCGGTCGCGGCTGGTACAACAGCGACGAAAGAAGCAGAACCCGACGGGGCGGCGCTCCGGCCGTTGACGCAGTTCAGCGCCCGAGCGCGCCATAAGGCCTTGGCACGGGCCATCTCGCATCGTCCGAGCTGCTTACTCGGGGAGTGGATTTCCTTGATCCACTCCCCGTTCACTCCCCAGAGGCCCCAAGGAACGAATCAGGGCCGGCCTCCCGTGAAAGGAAG
Source organism: Streptomyces sp. NPDC025784 (assembly GCF_055558435.1). Taxonomy (NCBI): domain Bacteria; kingdom Bacillati; phylum Actinomycetota; class Actinomycetes; order Kitasatosporales; family Streptomycetaceae; genus Streptomyces; species Streptomyces sp. NPDC025784. Next base: position 192,049 of record NZ_JBVHMN010000016.1, on the reverse strand, counting down.
ACCGGCCCTGACCTGGTGTTTCAGCTGTCGGGGTGGCGGGATTTGAACCCACGACCTCTTCGTCCCGAAGCAATTTGGGTGAGCGCCTGGCCTTGGGCTGGTGTGCCGCTCACCTGCTGCGATGGTCCGCACGCGTGCGTGGCCGTCCGCCGTTGTGCGTCGGCGTTGTCACGCAGTTAGACACTCATGTGGGGTCCGGCGTAGTTCCTGGCGGGCTTTGCATCTGCGGGGCGGCCGCCGCCGGGTGTGGTGCCACCACACGCCGGACTGGGCACCCAGATCTACTGGTCGGACACCTTCGTGAGCACCAGGGACCACGACCCATCCGGCTCGCTGAACTCCACCTTCCCTCCGCCGCGCGCGTAGAGCTGGACACCGGAGACCTCACCGATGCCACGCTCCTCGATGTCCAGGTAGACGAAGTCGCTGCCGCTGCTGTCGACGAACTCCCAGTGGCCGTGCAAATCTTCGGGGTCGGCGTGCGGGGCTGTCGACAGATCAGTGGCGGTGAATGTGCCGTCGGAATCGAGCGTGATCTCGCCGCCGGTCTTGCCGTTGCGGTACATGCCGGGAAGCTCGTCGGGGTCGACCGAGTACGCACACCCTGAGATGAGTACCGAAGCAGCGCCCAGTACAGCGACGAACCACCGTCCGACTATCCCCTTGCTCATTCTGTCCCCCTGATCATCACGGCGCCACGGCTCAAGACGCGCTGTACTTGCCGAGCCAGATCTTGAACGCGTTCAAAACGTATGTCAAGCGTGAGTGGGTGTGACTTCCTTGGTCGCTTCGTGGGGCTGATCATTTTGTCGCTGCGGTCGGCTCTCGGCGCTCCCGTGGCCCCTGTCCAATCCGGCACGGGGGTGGCACGACTGCCTTCTGATCCGTAGCTCTGTGCGGTTCGGTCGGTGGTGGTCATACCGGTCGTGGCACGGCTCTTTGGGGGCTCCACCGGGCAGGCTGGGTTGCTGTGGTTGCTGTACTTACCTGCTGTACAGCGCTCACTCGATCGCCGGGTCCGGTTCGTTGTCCGCGGCCCGTGTTTCATTGTCCGGCCATGGACATACGAGAACTGCTCGCGGCCGTTGACTCCTTGGTCCGGCCGGACGGGCAGGAGCTGGTGTGCGACCAGGCCAGGCACCCGGCGGGGCATATGTGCCTGACCGCTTCCGAAGAGATCAGCCTGCCCGTGCTTATCAAGGAGCTCAGTGACCGGTACGGGCAGCTACGCAACCTTGCCGCGGGCGGATGTGGAGAGCGGCTGCTGAGCCCGAGGCGCCAAAATGTTGCCGAGTTTTGAGAGCGCCCGTGCGTCGTGTCGCCCTGAACACCTGCTCGCGGCGACGGGGGAAGCCTGAAATGGGGGATCGCGGGGCCGGGCGGGTTGGCTGTCAGTCCCCGGCCCTAGAGTCCGATGCATGATCCGTCGCACCCCTGCCCGCCCCGTGGACGTGGAAAAGCTCTTCCCTGAGCTGGTCCCCTTCCGCCGTGAGTCCCTCCGCCTTCACCCGCGCGCCGGCTCTCCTTCCTGCTACGACAGTTCCGTTGGAGGGCCACTGCTGTGGCCTGTGGCAGAGCCATGGCCAGTCTGTATGGAGGAGCACTTCGACCCCGACACCGTGAGCGAGCTCCAGGCTGCCGTGCCCATGGTTCCCATCGTCCAGGTCCGCCAGGCCGACGCACCCGGAGTCCCCTTCCCAGAGGGAACCGACCTGCTGCAGGTGCTGTGGTGCCCTTATGCGCACGGCGAGTACTGCTACCCCCTGCCGCAGGTGCACTGGAGGGACTCTGGTGCCATCAAAGACATACTGCCGACGCCGGAGCCGGTGGAAGCCCTCCCGAAGGACTGGTATCCGGACCCGTGTGTGGTCCACCCGGAGCAGGTGACCGAGTACCCCAGCTGGGACCTTTCCCGGGACACGCATGACGCGTTGCAGGCCCGTTTCGAGGAGCTGAAGGCAACGACCGGCCTGTACTACTCGTATCACTTGGCTGAGGCGCCCGGGATCAAGCTGGGCGGCTACCCCGGCTGGACACAGGAACCCTGCTGGCCCGACTGCGAAGCCTGCGGTGGCCGCATGGAGCACTTGCTGACCGTCGCGAGCGAGGAATTCGACGGAGAGTCCTGGCGTACGTGGCTGCCGGTGGAGGACAGAACCGACGGCGGTTGGACAGAAGCCGCGGACAATCCCGCAGGCCTGTGCCTCGGCGACGTCGGAGGCGTGTACATCTTCGAGTGCCGAGCCTGCCCGGACCGCCCCATCGGGCACTGGTTCGACTGCTCGTGACTGGCAGAGGACCGCAACCAGGCGCCCGCCCCACAGCGGTCTCTGTACCGACGGACGGTATAACAACTCGACAAAGTCAAGCATCAGGACGCTCTCAAAAGCCATCGACATCGAAATCCAGCGGGACATGAGGCTCTCGTCACTCACCGACATATGAGCGGTCCGGCCCGGGTTGCTGTCCGTGATCGCCCGTCATGACTGCACCATCACCGATTCCGCATGACCACCCTGCTGTCGACCAGCCGGTCGTGCAGGCCCTGCTTCTTCGGGCTGAGGTTAGTCACCGTCACGTGGGCGATCATGAATACCGGGACCGCGTGCACCGCGAGGTTGCTCAGGTGGCGTACCAGTGCGGCGCCGTAGGAGAGCCGTCCGCCGTCGACGTCCCGCACGACCTCCATGCCGAGGAGCCGTTTGCCCGCCGTGCCGCCCCACCGCGACACGCTAAGCGGCGAGTACAGCAGCAGGAAGGCGAGCGACCACGCCGCGGCTGAGGGCAACCAGACGTCATCCACCGAGGCCGCCACGAGGATCCGATCGAGGGCGATCAGCGGGCCGAGAATGACGGCGACGGCGATTACCAGATCGATGAACACGGCCACGCCACGCCGCATGACGTCCCCCGGGGAGCCGGGCAGCGATTGGGATGAGGCAACCATCCAGGGCAGCGAAGAGGATCCGAGCTCGGAACCGAGGTCGTCGCCCAATGACATCCGTCCGAGCATTCCTCAGCCACACTTTCGATCTTGTAGCCGTCTTTCGGCCACGTACAGGGCGAACAGGCGCGGAGTGTATATCAGCCCCATCACCACTGCTCTCCCTGGCTGATCGGGCACGGAGGGGGCACGCATGGAGGCGGGGCCTTTGACGGTCGATCGCAGCGTGGGCGGCTGGCTGGCGCGGCCGGAGCCACGTTTGCCGTGACAGCGGTATTCGTCGCTTACGCCTTGTCCTGCGGCTGCGCCTGAGCGGTCAGGCTGGCCACGAGCTTGAAAACGGTCGTGGCGCGAGCCACCGTTGGTTCAAATCCCACACCCACCGCGCAGGTGAGCGGCCCCTGATCGGGCGATACGGTCAGGAGCCGTCGCGTTGTGCGGTGCCCGCTCGGCACCGCCATGGCCCAGCACTACCTAGCTCCCATCCCGTCCGCCGTCGACCCACACGCCTGTGGAGCGGGCGTGGTTCATGGCGTCCAGGTGGAGCGCCCAACTGGACGAACGACCTGGACGCGCCGGCGCGGGGGAGAGGTGCACAAGCGCGGGCGGATGCCTGCTGGGCTCCGATCGCGAAGGGGTTGACTCCTCACGGACTCCGCCACACGGCCAAGACCCGCATGGAGGGATTCCGTACTCCGCCGAAGCTGATGGATGAGCGCATGGGCCACATCGACGGATCGGTGCAGGCCCGCTACTCGCACATCACCCAGCAGATGCGCAACGACCTGATGGCGAACCTCACCGCGGAGTGGGAAGCGGCGCTCGACGCGCGGCTCGCGACGTGTGCCACGTCTCCTGTAGCCGCGCTCAACGACCTTTTGCAGGAGCGGCTGAGAGCGCGTCGGTAGGTTCGGGAGCGAGGTACCAAGATCTTCCCCAGAGGATCTTCCGTACAGGAGAGCCTCCGGCAACGCAGAAGTGGGCAGCCACTCAGGTGAGTAGCTGCCCACTTCCTGGTGCTACAGCCTTCGGCCCGCCGGTGTGCATGTCCACGTAGTTAGAGGCTTGCGCGACGTCGCCTTAGGAGACGCAGTCGACGCATTCAAGGAGGCGTCACCCTTGTTGGGGGAAGGGCGAAAGTCCATGCGCGTTGCAGTAGCTCTGCAGAGGCGTATGAGCCGCTGCTGCGTCCGTCGGGTTGGTTGCAGCGATGAACTGGCTCGTGGTCTGGCCTAGGTCGGAGTGGTCCGCTTCGTTGCTCGAGATGCGATCGGCTGCCGCTTGCATCTTCTGGTCTTCTTCGGCAAGACGGGCGGGATCCGGCGTGTGGTCTGCCGTGGTGGTGACCATGGTCATCATGCGGGCACCCAAGAGTGCGCAGAATGTCATTGTGTCGCTGGGCTGTGCGGTGTCGTCGGTGTCGACCACTGAGCATGAACTCAGTGCGACGGCGCACACCGCTGCTCCTACTGCGACCAGGTGCCTACGCTTGATCTTCAACGGTGGTCCCCCCACCTTCTGTGCGTGACGAATGGTGCGCCCCCGCTATGCATGCGGGACCTTATCCCGCTGGGGAGGAGCGCCGCCCCCATATCGCGGGCAGACCGATTCAGTGACGTTGGGCGGGAGTCTCAACGGGTGAGTCAAGGCGAGGCCTGGCGGCTTGGCCTGGGATCTGGCCGCTCAGCGAGGCCGTGCAGGAGCATCTGAAACGAGGGCTCTGCCAGGGCGCCAGGGAGAGAAGAGCCAAGATCTTCTCCCAGATTTCTCCCAGAGCGACCCTGCAGAACGAATCAGGGCCAGGTACTCGCGCGAGTACCTGGCCCTGACCTGGTGTTTCAGCTGTCGGGGTGGCGGGATTTGAACCCACGACCTCTTCGTCCCGAACGAAGCGCGCTGCCAAGCTGCGCTACACCCCGATGTCACTGCTTGTCGCGGCGACGACGCTTACTTTAGCCCACCGGTGGCCTGAGACGAAATCCGGTTTTACGGGCGTCGCGCGCGGGGGCGGACCGGGTCGGGGCGCAGGTGGTCCACGGCGATGGTGGCGAGGGCCAGGGCGTAGAAGCCGAGGCCGAGGATGGCCGTGTTGCCGAGGATGCCGACGTAGCCGTGCCGGTCCACGTCGACGAAGGGGTAGAGGTAGCGGTCGGGCGTCCCGGGGGCGAGCATCGCGCCGCGGATCAGAGAAAAGACCAGGTAGAAGAGGGGGTAGAGCACCCAGGTCGCCGCGTGTCGCAGGGCCATCCGGCCGGGGTGGGTCAGCAGCAGCCAGTCGGCGATCACGATGATCGGCGTCACCGTGTGCAGGAGCTGGTCGGCCACCCAGGGCCATCCGGTCGGGGCGCCGGCCTCCCCGGTCATGGAGAAGCCGCCGGGCCGGTCCGTGAGGATCAGGTGGTACACCAGGCCCGTGATCACGATGTAGAGGAGTGTGGCGCCCGTCACCGCACCCGACAGGGGGCGGCGGGCCGCCCAGGCCCGCCGGGCCGAGACCGCGAAGGTCACGGCCACCAGGATGTTGGCCTGGATCGCGAAGTACGCCAGGACGTGGAGTGCGCTGCCGGCGAGGAGGTCGATCGCCACGCCCGCCGCCGCGACAAGGGCCACGAAGATACGGAAGGCGGTCGCCCGTGGGCGGCGGGTGGGTGCCACCACCGCCGTCGCGGGGACGAAGGACGAGGTGATCTGCGGAGCGATACCCGGTATCGCGGGGAGATCGGGTATGTCCCTGGGTATGGGGGCGGTCATGGCCCCACGCTAAGGAGCTCGGACGAATCGGGCGATACGGGTCGTCCGGGTGGGTTACATGGGGCGAGGAGGGGGACCGGTCCCGGCCCGCACCTCTTCGCCCGTGTCCGGCTCGTCGAGTGGGAGTCACCCCGGGCCGCGAGGCACCCCGGTCCCCGGCCCGCGAGGCACCCCGGTCCCCGGCCCGCGAGGCACCCCAATCCCCGAGATGCCCAGCGACGACCGCTACCTGCGCTCGACCAGCGTCAGCAGCGACGCCTCCGGGGGGCACGCGAAACGTACCGGTGTGTAGCGGCTCGTGCCGCAGCCCGCCGAGACGTGCATGTACGACGTACGGCCGTCCGCGGTGTGCGTGGACAGGCCCTTCACGCGGTCCGTGTCCAGGTCGCAGTTGGTGACGAAGGCGCCGTAGAAGGGGAGGCAGATCTGGCCACCGTGGGTGTGGCCGGCCAGTATCAGCGGGTAGCCGTCGGCGGTGAAGGCGTCGAGGGCGCGCAGGTACGGGGCGTGGACCACGCCCATCGAGAAGTCGGCCGACTCCGACGGTCCACCGGCCACGCGCGCGTAGCGGTCCCGCTTGATGTGCGGGTCGTCCAGGCCGGTCAGTTCGATCTCGGCGCCCTCGACCTTCAGTGACCCGCGGGTGTTCGTCAGGTTCAGCCAGCCCGCCGTGTCGAAGCCGTCGCGCAGGTCCTCCCACGGGTTGTGGACGGCGCCCACGACGGGCTTGTTGCCGTTCAGGCCGTGGCGGCCCTGGGTCTTCTCGATCAGGTAGCGGGCGGGGTTGCGGAGTGTGGGGCCGTAGTAGTCGTTCGAGCCGAAGACGTACGCCCCTGGGAACTCCATCAGGGGGCCGAGGGCGTCCAGGACCTCGGGAACGCCCTCGGGGTCGGACAGGTTGTCCCCGGTGTTGATGACGAAGTCGGGGCGCAGCCCGGCCAGGGACCGCAGCCAGCGCTGCTTCTTGCGCTGGCCGCTCACCATGTGGATGTCGGAGACCTGGAGGATGCGCAAGGGCCGCATCCCCGCCGGCAGGACCGGCACCGTCACCCGCCGAAGGCGGAAGGACCGGGCCTCGAAACCGGCCGAGTACAACAGACCGGCGGCGCCCACCGCCGTGATTGCCAGGGGTACTCCGTATCGCGCGCGCATACGTCCATCGTGTCAGACCCCTGCGGGCCTTCGTGCCCGCAGGGCTCGGGGCGCGTCCCCGCGGGCACGGGGCGCGCCGGGCGAGTCCCCGTCAGGACGCGAACTCCTCGCGAGGGCCGGGGGACGCGTCCGCGCGAGGGCACGGGACGCGTCCGCGTGAAGGGGCGCGGGATGCGCTGCCGTGAGGACACAGAGCCCGTCCTCCTCAAGGAACAGGACGCGCACCTTGAAGGCGCGGGACGTCCGCTCCGAAATCAGCAGGCGACCCGCACACCGCACCTGCGACAATCGACGGCATGACCACGCTCAAGTCGAAGCTGCAGGAAGACCTCAACGCCGCGATCAAGGAGCGCGACGAGCTCCGCTCCTCGACGCTCCGGCTGACCCTCGCCGCGATCACCAAGGAGGAGGTCGCGGGCAAGACCAAGCGCGAACTCTCCGACGACGAGGTGCAGAAGGTGATCACCCGCGAGGCGAAGAAGCGTCGTGAGGCCGCCGACGCCTTCGCTCAGGGCGGGCGTGCCGAGTCGGCCGAGCGGGAGAAGGCGGAGGGCGAGGTTCTCGCCGCGTACCTGCCCAAGCAGCTGTCCGACGACGAGCTTCAGCAGATCGTCGCCCAGGCGGTCGAGGAGGCCAGGGCGGCCGGTGCCGAGGGGCCGCGTGCCATGGGTCAGGTCATGAAGATCGTGAACCCGAAGGTGGCCGGTCAGGCGGAGGGCGGCCGTGTCGCCGCCGTCGTGAAGAAGCTGCTCGCGGGCTGAGGGCCCGCCAGGACGGGCGTGCTGGTGGCGAGTTCACCCGCTGCCCGCACTCCGGCAGAAGGCTGGAACGCTGTCGTGGGGCGACAGCGGAACGGGGGTGGTGGCCTCCGCGGTGCGGCGGTCACCACCCCTTCGGCACGGTGATGTCCCACGGGGCGAAGCGTCTTCCCTGCGGGGCGTACGTGGACCGACGTTCCGGTGTGGTGTCCCGTCCGGGGTCGGCATGTGGCTCGGGCGTCATTGCCCCTGCTGGACGTCGTCGGTCCGGCCGGACGTCGTTGTCCTGACCGGACGTCGTCACGTCGTTGTCCCGATCCGGCGTCGGTGGCGGCTCGTGACGGTCCGGCATCGATGGGCGGCTCGTGACGCCCGTGTCCTGTTCCGGCGTCGGCATGCGGCTCGGACGTCGTTGTCCCGGCCGGACGCCTTGTCTCGCTCGGCGTTCTCTCCAGCGCACGCTCCCGTCGTGCGCGTCCGTGAATGAGCCGGCGGCACTGCCCGTCGCGGGGTCAGCCGACCCCCGCCCGCAGGGCGCCGTCCGTCACCCGGGCGGTCAGTCCCCTCGGCCGTGGCGGCTGGCGGGACGCGCCCACCAGCAGGCCGAGTTCCTGCGCCCGAGCGCCCAGGGCCACGCGGCCATTGGCTTCGAGAAGTTCCATGAGTCGGTGCACTTTGCGCTGTATCGTGCGGTGACCTACTCCTAAATGCCGGGCGATCGATGCGTCGTTCAGCCCCGCATACAGCAGGTTCAGAATCTTCTGGTCGTTGGCTTCTATTCTCGGTTTATTGACGTCAAGTTCTGGCGTAACGGTCAATTCGCCTTCCCCCCAAGTAGCAGCAGTGGATCACTGCATCTGGTAGGGCAAGTCTAGGAACCGCTTGTGAGCGCGAACAGCTGAATAAATCTCACCAAAGACTGTTAACGGGGCGAGCGGGATGACGTATTTGCGCCATCCCCGCTCGCTTTGGCTTCATCCGTACGTCGGGCGGCCGGGCCGGCTCAGTACCACGGCGTGCACGACTCGTCGCCCGACGGGTCCTCCACGCAGGCCCGCATTTCGTAACCCGACGGGTTGTAGTACATCGGCGTGCGTGTGTAGTAGTAGTTCGTGCCCTCGGGGACCTTCGCGGTCCAGCCCGAAGCGCCGCCCTTCTTCTCGCCCAGCCGCCAGTAACAGGTGGAGTGGCTCTTCGTGCAGCGCTGCACGTACACGGTGTACTTCTGCTCGTCCGAGCCGCTGATGTACCACAGGCGGCCCCAGCTGTACTGGTCGCCGTCCGTCTTCCCCCAGCGCAGCTCGTACATGAACGACCCGCCGAGGTCGTACGGGCCGTAGGGGCTGACCGGACCGGTCTGCCAGGTCTGGACGTTCGGGTCGTGACCGTCGCAGCCGAAGTTGTCGCAGGTGGCGGCCGCCGCCGAATTCGGTACGGCGAGAGCGAGGGTCAGGGCGCCGAGCAACGCGCTGAACGTGACACTGAGCCGCGATCTGAGTTTCATGTCCCCTCCGGACGGGCTGGAAAAACAGCAAAGGCACCCTCAAGGCGGGGCCGGAGGTGAATATTTCACGGCCTCCGCCGAGAGAGTGCCCTTACCGGGAAGCTGACGTAATTACGCCGGACGCTTCAGCCGCAGGTCAGCCGGGGGGTGGGGGGTGGAACGACGGATATGAGTCATCAGCGCTGGCCGCCGTTTCCGTTACCCCTGCCGGTGGTGCCCTGAATCCATCCCTCGGGAATGGAGAAGGAAGGCGTGGGGAGCGTTCCGCCGTTGGTCAGGCCGCCGAGGGGGTCTCCATTCGCGCCGTTCCCGTTTCCGTGGTCGTCTCCGCGACCGTGGTCGTCGTCGTTCCCGTCGTGGTCCCGCTCCTTGTCCTCGTCGGGAATGTCGACCAGGTTGAAGGACGGCGAGTCCTTGCCGACCAGGGCGCCGGTCATCAGGTCCCGCCAGATCGGGCCGGGGACCTGTCCGCCGTAGACCTTGTCGCGGTAGACGCCGCCGATGCGGATGCCCCGCATCTGGACCTTCTGGGTGGCGCTGCCGACCCAGACCGCGCCGGACAGGTTCGGCGTGTAGCCGACGAACCAGGCGTTCTTGCGCTGGTCCGTCGTACCGGTCTTACCGGCGTTGGCGCGGTCGGTCAGACCCGCCTGCTGGCCCGTACCGGAGTCGACCACGCCGCTCAGCAGGGTGTTGATGGTGTCCGCGGTCTTCTCCGACATGGCGCGCGAGCACGTCGACTTCGGCACCTCCAGGGACTTCTGCGTGCCGCCGATCTTCTGCGTGATCGACTCGACGGCGATCGGCGTGCAGTACATGCCGCGGGAGGCGAAGGCCGCGTACGCCGTGGCCATCGTCAGCGGGGAGATGCCCTTGGCGCCGAGGGCGATGGAGGGGACCTCGGGGAGCTTGTCGCCGTTGCCCTGGACGACGCCGAGCTTGTCGATCTGCTTCATCACCGGGCACAGGCCGATGTCGGAGATCATCTGCACGAAGTAGGTGTTGACCGACTTGGCCATCGCCTCCTTCAGCCGGTACGGACCGACCTCCGAGGCGTCCTCGTTCGGCACCTGCTCGTTCGCCTGGTTGGTCCACGGCCTGCTGCTGCACGTCTGCACGGGGCTGGGGTACGGCATCTTGTTCGGCGACGAGTACTCCTGCGTCGGCGGCCGGCCCTGCTCGATCGCGGCCGCGGCCACGAACGGCTTGAACGTCGAACCGGTCGGGAAGCCGTAGTTGGAGCCGCCCATGCTGTAGTCGACCGAGTAGTTGTACTCGGTCTCGTTCTTCCCGTAGCCGTACGGCTTCGACTGGCCCATGCCGACGATCTTCCCGGTGCCCGGCTCGACCAGGGTGGCCGCCGCGGCGACCTTGTCCGACTTGTAGACGTGGTCCTTCAGCGACGTCTGGACGGACTCCTGCGACTGCGGGTCGAGGGTCGTGCGGATCGTCAGACCGCCCTGGTTCCAGATCTTCGCCCGCTCCTCCTTCGTCTTGCCGAAGACCGGGTCGGTCAGGAAGACGTGCTCCACGTACTTGCAGAAGAAGCTGGCGCCCTTCGCCGCCGTGATGCAGCCGTTCTTCGGCTTGCTCACGTGCAGCTCGATCTTCTTCGCCTTGGCCGCGTCGGCCTCCTGCTGCGAGATGTCGTGCACCTCGGCCATGCGCTGGAGCACGGTGTTGCGGCGCTTGATGGCCTCCGCCTCGTCGTTGACCGGGTCGTACCGGCTGGGCGACTGGACGATGCCCGCGAGCAGCGCCGACTCCTGGAGGTTCAGCTCCTTGGCGGGCTTGGAGAAGTAGCGCTGGGCGGCGGCCTCGATGCCGTAGGCCTGCTCGCCGAAGAACGTGATGTTCAGGTAGTTCTCGAGGATCTTCTTCTTGCCGAGCTTCTCCTCCAGCTGGATCGCGTACTTGAGCTCGCGGATCTTGCGGCCGAGGGTCTGCTGGGTGGCCTGGGCGACCTTCGTCGGGTCGTCGCCGGCCTCCTCCACGAAGTAGTTCTTCACCAACTGCTGCGTGAGGGTGGAGGCGCCCTGGGCGACCCCGCCGTTCTGCGCGTTCTGGTTCACGGCGCGCAGGATGCCCTTCAGGTCCACCGCGCCGTGCTGGTAGAAGCGGGAGTCCTCGATCGCGACGATCGCCTTCTGCATGTACGGCGAGATGTCCTTGAGGTCGACCACCGTGCGGTCGCGCGAGTAGACCGTCGCGATCTGGCCGCCCTGATTGTCCAGAATCGTGGTCCGCTGACTCAGCGCGGGACTCTTCAGGTTGTCGGGGATCTCGTCGAACCCTTTGACGGAGCCCTTGGCCGCGAGACCGAGTGCGCCCGCGGCGGGCAGTGCGATTCCGGCCATGACGGCGCCCGCGAGCACGCTGACACCGAGGAACTTGGCGGCCTGCTGCGTAGGGGACAGACCACCGCCCGAGCGCTTCTTTGGCATGAGGGCAGCCTACGTTCTCATTCGCCGGACACGCGTATATGCCTTGGCCTAAGCTGCTCTCAACTGTCACAGCAGTGCGGCCACGTATCAATACGTCCGGCGACCCCGAATCGTTCCGGAGGTTCCCCGATTTCTGTGGGGCGCGTGTCCGACTCCGCCTTGTGTGTCACCTGGCGTCCGTTGTGACTCAACTGAAGTGTCCCGGTTTGCTGGGATTGTCGCGCATGTCCCCAGCTCACTCCCCCGGGTGATCTGCCGCTTACGCATAGTCCGTTCGGGCCATTCAAGATTGGGCCCGAAGGGGGTGTTGCGCTGTGCCCACCTTCCGTAACGTCCTCAACTGGCGGCGGTGAATATGCCGCTGCCGCCGTGGGGGAGCCTCGATTCGGGAGAGGACGGCGCCGGTATGGGCTGGGTAACCGACTGGAGTGCGCAGGCGGCCTGCCGCACTACCGATCCGGATGAACTGTTCGTTCAAGGAGCAGCGCAGAACAGGGCCAAGGCAGTGTGCACCGGGTGCCCGGTACGCACGGAGTGCCTCGCCGATGCGCTCGACAACCGCGTCGAATTCGGCGTGTGGGGTGGCATGACGGAGCGGGAGCGCCGCGCGCTGCTGCGCCGCCGGCCGACCGTCACCTCGTGGCGTCGCCTGCTGGAGACCGCGCGTACGGAGTACGAGCGCGGCGCGGGCCTGCTGCCCCTCGACGAGGAAGAGGTGTACGAGCGCTACGCCGCGGTGGGCTGAGGGGCCTTCCCCTCGGGTCGCCCCGGATATTCAGCTTTCGGGCAGCTCCGGCCGATTGGCCGCGAGTCGGTCCCCGATGTTCCGCAGCCCGGCGAGGTCGTGCACGTCGCCCGGAAGCGCCGCGACTTCGGCCACCGCCACCTCGGGGTGGAGCGCGGTGAACCGGTCACGTGTGCGCTGCTCGCGGGAGAGTAGCTGCATGCGTTCGGCATGCAGCCTCAGCAGGCCTGCGGTGAGCTGGTCGACGCTTCGGGAGGCGCCCTCCGCGTCGGAGCGGGTCTCGCCCGCCGTCGTGGTCGGATCCTGCGCTTTGGCCGTGTCGGTCTCGTCCTGCGCGTCGGTCGTGCCGTGTGCGCCGGCCGTCTCGGGCGTGTCCGGTGTGTCCTGGGCGTCCGTCCGGTCCCGGGAGGTGCTGTCCGTGGCGGCGGTGTGGTCCGTGGTGGTCCCGTCCGTGGCGGCGGTCCGGCGCGGGGCGGGTTTGTCCGTGGCGGCGGGGGAGCCTTCCTCGGAAGCCGGTGCTGCGGAAGCGGGGGGTTCTGAACTGTCGTACGTGTCGGGAGAGTTACGAAGTCCAGCTTTCCCGTCCCCCTGATCGACAATGCGGGCGTCGTCAAGATTTTCTGCAGCCTCGGAATCAAGATCTTCCGCGGCGGCGAGCGCCCGCTCCGCGGACAGCCGGGTGGCGCCGCTGCCGTGCACCCGGTTGAGCACCAGACCCGCGAACGGCATGTCCTCCGCGGCCAGCCGCTCCACGAAGTACGCGGCCTCGCGCAGCGCGTCCCGCTCCGGGGCGGCCACCACCAGGAACGCCGTGCCGGGCGCCTGGAGCAGCTTGTACGTGGCGTCCGCCCGCGTACGGAACCCGCCGAACGTGGTGTCCATCGCGGCCACGAACGTCTGCACGTCCTTGAGGAGCTGCCCGCCGAGCAGCTTCCCCAGGGTGCCCGTCATCATCGACATCCCGACGTTCAGGAACTTCATGCCCGCCCGGCCGCCCAGCTTCGCCGGCGCCGTCAGCAGCCGGATCAGCCGCCCGTCGAGGAACGAACCCAACCGCTTCGGGGCGTCCAGGAAGTCCAGCGCCGAACGCGACGGCGGTGTGTCGACGACGATGAGGTCCCACTCGTCCCGCGCCCGCAGCTGACCCAGCTTCTCCATCGCCATGTACTCCTGCGTGCCCGCAAAGCCCGCGGAGAGCGACTGGTAGAAGGGGTTGTTCAGGATGACCGCGGCCCGCTCCGGGTCCGCGTGCGCCTCGACGATCTCGTCGAACGTGCGCTTCATGTCGAGCATCATGGCGTGCAGCTCGCCGTCGCCCTCGATGCCCTTCACCCGGCGTGGAGTGTTGTCCAGCGAGTCGATGCCCATCGACTGGGCGAGCCGGCGCGCCGGGTCGATGGTGAGCACGACGACCTTGCGGCCGCGCTCCGCGGCGCGCAGCCCCAGGGCCGCCGCCGTGGTCGTCTTGCCGACGCCGCCCGAGCCGCAGCACACCACGATGCGGGTCTGCGGGTCGTCGAGCAGCGGATCGACGTCGAGGACGCGGGCGGGGTCCAGACTCATGACATCCCTTGCTTCCGCAGCTGTGCGGCCAACTCGTACAGGCCCGCCAGATCCATTCCCTCGGCGAGCAGAGGCAGTTCGTGCAGGGGCAGGCCCAGCTCGGCCAGGACGCCGCGCTGCTCGTGCTCCAGTGCGTACCGCTCGGCGTACTCCTCGGCCTGCTCCAGCAGCGGGTCGACGAGCCGCTCGGCGTTCCCGCCGCGGCGTGCTCCGCCCAGACCGGCCGCGGACAGGGACCGGGCGATCGCCGTGTGCGAGGCCGCGCGGGTGAGCTCCAGATCGGCCGCGTCGAGGACCTGGGGCCGCACCATGTTCACGATGATCCTGCCCACCGGCAGGTTCGCGGCGTGCAGCTCCGCGATGCCGTCCGCGGTCTCCTGGACGGGCATCTCCTCCAGGAGCGTCACCAAGTGGACGGCCGTCTCCGGGGACTTGAGGACGCGCATCACGGCCTGTGCCTGATTGTGTATCGGGCCGATCTTGGCGAGGCCCGCGACCTCGTCGTTCACGTTCAGGAAGCGGGTGATGCGGCCCGTGGGCGGGGCGTCCATCACCACGTAGTCGTACGTGAACCGTCCGCTCTTGTCCTTGCGCCGTACGGCCTCGCACGCCTTGCCGGTCAGGAGCACGTCGCGCAGACCCGGCGCGATGGTGGTCGCGAAGTCGATGGCGCCGAGCTTCTTCAGGGCGCGGCCCGCACCGCCCAGCTTGTAGAACATCTGGAGGTAGTCCAGGAGCGCCAGTTCCGGGTCTATGGCGAGGGCGAACACCTCCCCACCGCCGGGAGCGACGGCGATCTTCCGCTCCTCGTAGGGCAGCGCTTCTGTCTCGAAGAGCTGCGCGATGCCCTGTCTGCCCTCGACCTCGACGAGGAGGGTGCGCTTGCCCTCGGTCGCGAGGGCGAGCGCGAGGGCCGCGGCCACCGTGGTCTTGCCGGTACCGCCCTTGCCGCTGACGACCTGGAGCCTGCTCACGTATTCGAGCCTAACCAGTCCGCCGCCGGACTACGCAGGAGGCTGTGGACAACGTGTGCGCGAGGGGTGGGGCGGCAGGGGCTACAGTCGGCCACATGACCAAGTGGGAATACGCAACCGTGCCGCTGCTCGTCCATGCCACGAAGCAGATTCTGGACACCTGGGGCGAGGACGGCTGGGAGCTCGTCCAGGTCGTGCCCGGGCCGAACAACCCCGAGCAGCTGGTGGCCTACCTGAAGCGGGAGAAGTCGGCATGAGCGGGGCCGTCGAGTCGAAGCTCGCGGAGCTCGGGCTGAGCCTGCCGGACGTCGTCCCGCCGCTGGCCGCGTATCAGCCGGCCGTGCAGTCCGGGGTGTACGTGTACACCGCGGGGCAGCTGCCGATGGTGGACGGCAAGCTTCCCGTGACCGGGAAGGTGGGGGCCGAGGTCACGGCCGAGGAGGCCAAGGAACTGGCCCGTACGTGCGCGCTGAACGCGCTGGCGGCGGTCAAGTCGGTCGCCGGCGACCTGGACCGCATCGCGCGGGTCGTGAAGGTCGTGGGCTTCGTGGCGTCCGCTGCGGACTTCACCGGGCAGCCGGGCGTCCTGAACGGCGCGAGCGAGCTGCTGGGCGCCGTGCTGGGCGACAAGGGAGTGCACGCGCGCAGCGCGGTCGGTGTGGCGGTTCTGCCGCTGGACGCTCCTGTGGAGGTCGAGATCCAGGTGGAGCTGACCGCGCCGTAGCCGGGTGCCGTCGGGTCGGTGGGCCGCCGTCGGTGCGGTGGCCGTTTCGCCGTCTGTGCGGTGGGTGGGTCGGGGCCGTGCCGGTGATCCGCCCGTTGCAGCCCTCGTGTGGTCCGGTGTGTCGGTGCGGTCAGTTGGTGGCGTCGTCCGCAACGGGCATGTGATGCACCGGCACGGCCCCTTCCGTGAGTGGGCGACTGCGGGTGTGAGTGGGGCTGGGGCCCGGGCGTTGGCCCCTCCGGCGGTGGCTCCCGTTCAGTCCAGCAGCGGCCCCCGTCCCGGCTTGGGGCAGAGAGCGACCTTTCAGCCCGTCCGGCGATTGAGGACGAGGCCGTTCAGGCCGATCGGGGGTCCGAGGGGCGGAGCCCCCAGGGGTTCGGGTCGGGTAGGGGCGGAGGGGGCGAAAGACCTGGTGGGCGCCCACTGGGGCGAGAGGCACTCGAACATCCGCCCGGCTCGGGATAGCCTCCGGCCATGGCGAATGGGCAGTGGTATCCACCGGAGTGGCCAGAGCGGATCCGCGCGCTCGCGGAGGGCACCCTCACACCGGTGCCCCCCAAGCGCGCGGCCACGGTCATGCTGCTCAAGGACACCGACACCACCCCCGTCGTGCACATGCTCCGCAGACGCGCCTCGATGGCCTTCGCCGCCGGCGCGTACGCCTACCCGGGCGGCGGCGTGGACCCCCGGGACGACGAACACCAGATCCGTTGGGCGGGCCCCACGCGCGCGTGGTGGGCGAACAGGCTGGGCGTGGACGAGACCTCCGCCCAGGCGGTCGTCTGCGCGGCCGTGCGTGAGACGTACGAGGAGGCGGGCGTCCTGCTCGCCGGCCCCACCCCGGACACCGTGGTCGGCGACACGACGGGCGACGAGTGGGAGGCGGACCGCGCCGCCCTGGTCGCCCGCGACCTGTCCTTCGCCGAGTTCCTCGACCGCCGCGGTCTCGTGCTCCGCTCCGACCTGCTGGGCGCCTGGACCCGCTGGATCACCCCGGAGTTCGAGTCCCGCCGCTACGACACCTGGTTCTTCGTGGCCGCCCTCCCGGAGGGCCAGCGCACCCGGAACGCCTCCACGGAGGCCGACCGCACCGTGTGGATCCACCCGGCGGACGCGGCAGCCTCGTACGACAAGGGCGAGCTGACCATGATGCCGCCGACCATCGCGACCCTGCGCCAGCTCGTCCCGTACGGCACCGCCGCCGACGCCCTCGCCGCCGCACCCGCACGCGATCTGACGCCCGTCCTGGCCAAGGCCCGCCTGGAGAACGGCGAACTGATCCTCGCCTGGCCCGGCCACGACGAGTTCACCAAGCACATCCCGACCGGTGGAGCCTCCGCATGACCGACGCAACCGCCCTCCCCGGCCAGCCCCGCGGCGGGGTCGAGTCCGGTCCCGCCACCGCGCGCGCCGTCAACGTCCTGGCCCCGAACGCGTCCGCCATGACCCTGGACGGCACCAACACCTGGATCCTCTCCGAGCCCGGCTCCACGTCGGCGGTCGTGGTCGACCCCGGCCCGCTGGACGACGCACACCTGCGGAACGTCGTGGACACGGCGGAGAAGGCCGGCAAGCGGATCGCGCTGACCCTGCTCACCCACGGGCACCCGGACCACGCCGAGGGCGCATCGCGGTTCGCCGAGCTGACGGGCACTGAGGTGCGGGCGCTCGACCCCGCGCTGCGGCTCGGCGACGAAGGGCTCGGACAGGGCGACGTCATCAGCGTCGGCGGCCTCGAACTGCGGGTCGTGTCGACGCCCGGCCACACCGCCGACTCGCTGTGCTTCCACATCCCCGCCGATCGGGCGGTGCTCACCGGCGACACCATCCTCGGGCGCGGCACGACCGTCGTGGCCCACCCCGACGGCCGTCTGGGTGACTATCTCGACTCCCTGCGCCGGCTGCGCTCCCTGACGGTCGACGACGGCGTCCACACCGTCCTGCCGGGCCACGGGCCCGTCCTCGAAGACGCCCAGGGCGCCGTCGAGTTCTACCTCGCGCACCGCGCCCACCGGCTGGCCCAGGTGGAGACGGCCGTGGAGAACGGCTACCGGTCACCTGCCGAGGTCGTCGCCCACGTGTACGCGGAGGTCGACCGTTCCCTGTGGCCCGCGGCGGAGCTGTCGGTGCGCGCCCAGATGGACTATCTGCGCGAGCACGGCCTGATCTGAGAGCCCCGGGTCCCGCTCCTCGGTCGGTCGCGGGCGAGCAGGGCGCGGTGGTGAACGGAGCGTGCGGCCGCCTCGGGTGGCCGAAACGAGGAGGGGCCCCGCCGCACGGCGGGGCCCCTCCTCGTACGAAGTACGCGTCAGCGCGAGCGCTTCGCGAGGCGCTCCACGTCCAGCAGGATCACCGCGCGCGCCTCCAGGCGCAGCCAGCCGCGGCCGGCGAAGTCGGCGAGTGCCTTGTTGACGGTCTCACGCGACGCGCCCACCAGCTGGGCGAGTTCCTCCTGCGTGAGGTCGTGCACGACGTGGATGCCCTCCTCGGACTGCACGCCGAAGCGGCGCGACAGGTCCAGGAGCGCACGGGCGACACGGCCCGGGACGTCGGAGAAGACCAGGTCGGACATCTGGTCGTTGGTCTTGCGCAGGCGGCGGGCGACGGCGCGCAGCAGCGCGGCGGCCACCTCGGGCCGTGCGTTCAGCCAGGGCTGGAGGTCGCCGTGGCCGAGGCCGAGCAGCTTGACCTCGGTGAGCGCGGTGGCGGTCGCCGTGCGCGGGCCCGGGTCGAACAGCGACAGTTCGCCGATCAGCTCGCCGGGGCCGAGGACCGCGAGCATGTTCTCGCGGCCGTCCGGGGAGGTGCGGTGGAGCTTCACCTTGCCCTCGGTCACCACATAGAGGCGGTCTCCGGGATCGCCCTCGTGGAAGAGAGCGTCACCTCGCGCGAGGGTCACCTCACTCATGGAGGCGCGGAGCTCCGCGGCCTGCTCGTCATCGAGCGCCGCGAAGAGCGGGGCGCGCCGCAGAACGTCGTCCACGAGTTCTCTCCTTGTCGACCTGCTCAGGGGATCTTGCTCCCCCTTGGTACCAGGGGACCGTGTTCCCCATCTTGCCGGACCGTCCAAACAGTGTGATCAGTCACAAGTCTGCCGCACTGGCGTCCCAAGGAGTGCGGCAGGGGGCCAATTGGGCGCCGATCTTCCGGGTCCAGGGCGGATGTCGGTGCCGGGCTTTAGGCTGGCCGGGTGTCCAAATCGCCGGTGAGAGCACAGGCCAAGGGGGCTTGACGGGTGGTTGTACGTCGCGATTCCGCTGTGGGCGAACAAGCTCTCGACGGATTCAAGAAACCGACAAAAGGGGCAAAGCTCCTGCCGGTGGCGGGGGCGACTCTGCCGCCGAAAGGCGGGGAAGGGACGACGGCGTGACGCCGGCAGCGAAGAAGGCCGCCAGTACGGCAGCCGAGAAGACGGCAGCCGACACGGCAGCAGCCGATACGACGGCAGCGAAGAAGACCGCCAAGAAGACCGCCGGGACGGCAGTTGAGAAGTCCGCCGGGCGGGTGACCGCGGGGGCCGGGAAGAAGGCCGCCGCGATGCCCGCGAAGAAAGCCGGTGGTGCAGCCGAGAAGGTGACGCCGGCGGCGAAGGCTCCGGCGACGAAGGCTCCGGCCAAGAAGACCGCCACGGCAGCGAAGAAGACCGCCGCCGCGTCCGCGAAGAAGACCGCCGCCGCGAAGACCGCCGCCGCGTCCGCGAAGAAGGCCGCTCCCGCGAAGAAGACCGTCGCGGCCGCGGCGAAGCCCCCGAGGAACGAGTCGCGCACCGCCCTCGTGCGCCGCGCCCGCCGTATCGACCGCGAGCTCGCCGAGGTCTACCCGTACGCCCACCCGGAGCTGGACTTCGAGAACCCCTTCCAGCTCATCGTCGCCACGGTGCTGTCCGCGCAGACCACCGACCTTCGGGTGAACCAGACGACCCCGGCGCTCTTCGACAAGTACCCGACCCCGGAGGACCTGGCCGCGGCCGATCCGGAGGAGGTCGAGGAGATCCTGCGCCCGACCGGGTTCTTCCGGGCCAAGACCAAGTCGGTGATAGGGCTGTCCAAGGCCCTGCGGGACGAGTTCGGCGGCGAGGTGCCCGGTCGGCTCGAGGACCTCGTCAAGCTGCCGGGTGTGGGACGCAAGACCGCCTTCGTCGTCCTCGGCAATGCCTTCGGGCGGCCCGGGATCACCGTGGACACCCACTTCCAGCGGCTCGTGCGCCGTTGGCGGTGGACCGACGAGACCGACCCGGACAAGATCGAGGCGGCCGTCGGCTCGCTCTTCCCGAAGAGCGAGTGGACGATGCTGTCCCACCACGTGATCTTCCACGGCCGTCGTATCTGCCACGCCAGGAAGCCCGCGTGCGGCGCCTGCCCCATCGCGCCGCTCTGTCCGGCGTACGGCGAGGGCGAGACCGATCCGGAGAAGGCGAAGAAGCTCCTGAAGTACGAGAAGGGCGGCTTCCCCGGCCAGCGGCTCAAGCCGCCGCAGTCGTATCTGGACGCCGGCGGCATCCCCGCACCCCCGCTGGGTGCCGGATGACGGAACGAACACGGCACCGACAGGCGTTGGGAACAGCAGAACGGGGGTGCCGATGACGCACGCGAGTGACACGCAGGGCGGGCCGGTGACGCTCAGCAAGGACGGTCTGCCCGACTGGCTGGCCCCGGTCGTGCACGCCGCCGAGACGGTGGAGCCGCTCCAGCTGAGCCGCTTCCTGCCGCCGGCGGACGGGGCGGGGCGCCAGTCGGCCGTCCTCATTCTCTTCGGCGACGGGGAGCGAGGTCCCGAGCTGCTGCTGATGGAGCGCGCCAGCTCCCTCAGATCGCATGCCGGGCAGCCCTCCTTCCCCGGTGGTGCCCTCGACCCCGAGGACGGCGATCCGAAGGGGGACGGGCCGCTGCGGGCCGCCCTGCGCGAGGCCGAGGAGGAGACCGGGCTCGACCCGAGCGGCGTCCAGCTCTTCGGCGTGCTGCCCAAGCTGTACATCCCGGTGAGCAGCTTCGTGGTGACCCCGGTCCTGGGCTGGTGGCGCCGTCCGACACCGGTCGGCGTCGTCGACCCCGCCGAGACGGCCAGAGTCTTCACGGTCCCCGTGGCGGATCTCACGGACCCCGCCAACCGCGCCACCACCGTGCACCCCAGCGGCCACAGAGGTCCGGCATTTCTGGTCGAATCAGCCCTTGTCTGGGGTTTCACGGCCGGTGTGATCGACAAGATCCTGCATTACTCCGGCTGGGAGCGTCCCTGGGACCGCGCGAAGCAGGTCCCGCTCGACTGGCGCGCATGACAGGGTGGCCCCCGTGCTGTGTTTTTCCGGGGGGCGACCCCTGGACCCCCGGCCGGACGATCGCGACCGGAAAGTGATGAGGCGAGGCTCGAAGCAGTGAACGTGCTGGACATCCTGTTGCTGGTCGCCGCCGTGTGGTTCGCGATCGTCGGCTATCGCCAGGGCTTCGTCGTAGGCATCCTGTCGGTGATCGGCTTCCTGGGCGGCGGCCTGGTCGCCGTCTACCTGCTCCCGCTGATCTGGGGCTGGGCGACCGACGACACCGAGGTGAGTACGACCGCCGCCGTGGTCGCCGTGATCGTCGTGATCGTCTGTGCCTCGGTGGGACAGGCCCTGACCACCCATCTGGGCAACAAACTGCGCCGGTACATCACCTGGTCCCCGGCCCGCGCCCTGGATGCGACGGGCGGCGCCCTGGTGAACGTGGTGGCGATGCTCCTCGTGGCCTGGCTGATCGGCTCCGCCCTCGCCGGTACGACGCTGCCGACGCTCGGCAAGGAGGTCCGCAACTCCAAGGTGCTGCTCGGGGTGTCCCGCGCGCTGCCCACCCAGGCGAACACCTGGTTCGCCGACTTCTCCTCGGTGCTCGCGCAGAACGGCTTCCCGCAGGTCTTCAGCCCCTTCGCCAACGAGCCCATCACCGAGGTGCAGCCGCCCGACCCGGCGCTCGCCCGCAGCCCCGTCGCCACCCGCGCCCAGAGGTCCATCGTCAAGGTGATGGGTACCGCGCAGAGCTGCGGCAAGGTGCTCGAAGGCACCGGCTTCGTCTTCAGCGACCGCCGTGTGATGACCAACGCGCACGTCGTCGGCGGGGTCGACGAGCCCACCGTGCAGATCGGCGGCGAGGGCAAGAAGTACGACGCCACGGTCGTCCTGTACGACTGGGAGCGCGACATCGCCGTACTCGACGTGCCCAACCTCCACGCGCCCGCGCTGCAGTTCAGCCGGCAGGACGCGACGAGCGGCAGCAACGCCATCGTCGCCGGCTTCCCGCAGAACGGCGCGTACAACGTCCAGCCCGCGCGCGTACGCGGCCGCATCACGGCCAACGGCCCGGACATCTACCACCGCAAGACGGTACGCAGAGACGTCTACTCGCTCTACGCGACCGTCCGCCAGGGCAATTCCGGCGGCCCGCTGCTGACACCCGAAGGCAAGGTGTACGGCGTGGTCTTCGCGAAGTCGCTCGACGACGCCAACACCGGATACGCGCTCACCGCGGACGAGGTCGCGGAGGACGTCGCCAAGGGGCGTACCGCCGACCAGCAGGTGGACAGCGACAGCTGCGCGCTCTGAGCCCGCCCCGCGGGGGCGGGCCGTCGCTCAGCCGCGCGGGTGGCGCAGTCGTACCGAGACCCAGCGGGCCCGGCGGCGCAGGATGTGCGGAATCCCCACGCGAGGGTCCGCGCCCGGCATCTGCGGGGTACCCCTCCGATGGGAGCTCAGGCCCGTGGCCGAGCGGCGATTGCGTGCTGCGTCACTGTAGTCGTGCGTCCAGCCCATACCCCGACGTCTGCCCCCGCCCCAAGGTCCATAACCTCGCCCGGGGCCCTCAATTGGCCTATGCGCCAGGCAATTGGCCGTTCGAAGCACAGATGTTCCCGCTCGCATACCGGGCGCGTCCGCGCGGTCACTCCCGGCTGTCCGCGCGGGCGTGAGGGCTGTCGGCGCGGGCGCGTCACACCCTCCGCGCGCGGGGCCCGGGCGGCTCCTGACGAAGCGCCGGACATCTGCTGACGGGTCGTCGGCCTGTCCGGGTCGTCCGCCCCGGCCCGGTCACCTGTCCGGTTCGGGGTCCTTGAGCCAGTTGACCAGTTCGGTGGAGAACGCCACCGGGTCCTCCTCGTGCGGGAAATGTCCGAGCCCGTCGAACAGCCGCCAGCGGTAGGGCGCTTCGACGTACTCCCCGGATCCCGCCGCGCTCCGCGTCCGCATCACCGGGTCGAGCGAGCCGTGCAGATGCAGCGTCGGCACCCGCACGGGCCGCTTCATGCGCCGGTTGAACTGGATGCCGTCCGGGCGTGCCATGGACCGCACCATCCACCGGTACGGCTCGATCGAGCAGTGCGCCGTGGACGGGATGCACATGGCGCGGCGGTACGTCTCCACGGCCTCGTCGTCCGGCTGTCGCGGCCCGGACCAGTCCCGTACCAGACGGCCCACCAGGGCGCCGTCGTCCGCGACGAGTTGACGTTCCGGGATCCAGGGGCGCTGGAATCCCCAGATGTAGGAGCCGGCCGCCGTCTGCTTGACGTCGGACAGCATCGCGGAACGCCAGCGCCGCGGGTGGGGCATGGACGACACGGCGAGCCGGCGGACCAGCTTGGGCCGCATGACGGCCGCCGTCCACGCCAGGTACCCGCCCAGGTCGTGCCCGACGAGTGCGGCGTCGGGCTCGCCGAGGGACCGTACGACGCCGGTGATGTCGAGCGCGAGGTTCGCGGGGTCGTAGCCGCGGGGCGTACGGTCGCTGCCCCCGACACCCCGCAGGTCCATGGCCACGGCCCGGAACCCGGCGTCGGCGAGCGCGGTCATCTGGTGCCGCCACGTCCACCAGAACTGGGGGAAGCCGTGCAGCAGCAGGACGAGCGGGCCGTCCCCCAGTTCGGCGATGTGGAAACGGGCGCCGTTCGCCGCGACGTCACGGTGGGTCACCTCGCGTCCGCCGGGCAGGTCGATGCGTACGGCGGAGGCGGGTTGCGCCGAAGGTGTGGCGGGGTCGGTCATGAGGACGAGCGTGCCACAGCCTCGACCGCGTCATCGACCCGCTCCGCGCGGGGGTGCGGCTTGGCGTTCTGCAGGACGCTCGCCGATTCCTTCATCGAGGCGGCGACCTTCTGCGGGCCCTGGCTCTTCTTGGCCTTCTTGGCGAAGACGACACCGATCAGCGCCAGTACGGCGGCGACCAGCACGTTCGCGGCGAACGACAGCAGGAAGCAGATCGCCAGGTTCCAGTTGCTCCAGGTCCGGATGCCGTAGGCGAGAGCGAAGTTCAGCATCGGCAGGGAGAAGATCAGCACCGCCGCGGCCACCGAGAACGCGCCGCCGCTGGCCGCGCCGCGCTTGACGTCCCGCTTGAGCTGCGCCTTCGCGAGCGCGATCTCGTCGTGCACCAGGGCGGACATCTCGGTCGTCGCCGAGGCGAACAGCTGGCCGATGCTGCGTTCGCCGCCGACCGGGCTGCCGTCGGGTGCGCTCATCGCGTTCTCCCTTTTCTGCTGAGTCTGTGCGGTCCGGCTTCTGCTTCTGTTTGTACCGTCTGGTCAGATCATGCCGGACCGTCGTCTCCCGCGCCTGCCCCGCCCTTCACTTCGGCAAGCCTGCGGTGCTCGGCGGCCTTCCGCTCGTAGATCTCGGCCATCCGCAGGTGGTACGCCGGGTCGTCCTCCTCGTAGATGTCGGGGATGCCGTCGCGGTCGTCGTCGCGCTCCTCGACCTCGCACAGCGCGCGGTACTTGGCGTTGCGGATCTTCAGCAGTGCGGTGGCGAGGGCGGCGGCGATGACCGAGCCGACCAGTACGGCGGCCTTGATCTCGTCGGTGAGCGCCTCGTCGCCCTGGAAGGCGAGTTCGCCGATCAGGAGCGAGACGGTGAAGCCGATGCCGGCCAGGGTGGCGACGGCGGCGACGTCGGCCCAGGCCAGGTCCTCGTTGAGGGTCGCCCGGGTGAATCGCGCCGTCAGCCAGGTGCCGCCGAAGACCCCGACCGCCTTGCCGACGACGAGTCCGAGGAAGACACCCAGCGTCTCGGGGCGGGTGAAGACGTCGCCCAGCGCGCTGCCGGACACCGCCACGCCCGCGCTGAACAGGGCGAACAGCGGCACCGCGAGCCCGGCGGACAGGGGCCGTACGAGGTGTTCGATGTGCTCGCCGGGGGAGTGCTCCTCGCCCTCGCGCCGGTGGCAGCGCAGCATCAGGCCCATCGCGACGCCGGCGATCGTGGCATGGACGCCGCTGTTGTACATCAGCCCCCAGATGACGAGGGCGAGCGGCACGTACACGTACCAGCCGCGTATGCCCTTGCGCAGCAGCAGCCAGAACACGGCGAGACCGATGACCGCGCCGCCGAGCGCGGCGAGGTCGATGTCCTCGGTGAAGAAGACCGCGATGATCAGGATGGCGAACAGGTCGTCGACGACGGCGAGGGTCAGCAGGAAGGCCCGCAGGGCGGACGGCAGCGATGTCCCGATGACGGCGAGGACGGCGAGCGCGAAGGCGATGTCGGTGGCGGTCGGGACGGCCCATCCGTCGAGCGAGCCGCCGCCGAGCGCGTTGGTGAGGGCGTAGACGAGCGCGGGCACGGCCATGCCGCAGATCGCGGCGACGACGGGCAGCAGCGCGGCCTTCGGGTCGCGCAGGTCGCCGGCCACCAGCTCGCGTTTCAGCTCGATGCCGGCGACGAAGAAGAACACGGCGAGCAGGCCGTCGGCCGCCCAGTGCTCGACGGACAGGTCGAGCCCGAGCGCGGCGGGGCCGAGGTGGAAATGGGCGACGCTCGCGTAGCTGTCCTGCAGTGGCGTGTTCGCCCAGATCAGCGCGGCGATCGTGGCGAGGAGCAGCAGGACGCCGCCGACGGTCTCGGCGCGCAGCGCGTCCGCGACGAAGGTCCGCTCGGGCAGGGACAGCCGGCCGAGGAACTTGCGGGCGGGGGTGCGGAGCGCGGTCACGGTGAGACCTCCGGTCGGTGGGCAGGGCTGAGTACCTGCCGACCAGACTTCCCGGCACACCATGAGCATCTTGTCGCGTCGCTGACGCTTTCCTTAGGTTACCTAACAGGTGGCCGTTGCTGTACGACGATCCTCACATGAACCGCGAAAGGGGGCACTCGGCGCGGCTGGGGGAGAGCCGCGCCGGTGCCCCCGAACGGACGGTGCCGGGTCGTCAGGGCTCGTCGTGAGTCCTTGTCGTCCGACCGCTTCGCGAGTCCTCGCCGTCAGTCCTCGCTCGGCGCCGCCGGGAGCTTGGCCTGGATGAGGTCCATCACCGTGGAGTCCGTGAGGGTGGTGACGTCACCGAGCTCGCGGTTCTCGGCCACGTCGCGCAACAGCCGGCGCATGATCTTGCCGGACCGCGTCTTCGGCAGCTCCGCCACCGGGAGGATCCGCTTGGGCTTGGCGATCGGCCCGAGCGTGGTGCCCACGTGGTTGCGCAGGTCGGCGACGAGGCCCTCGTCGTCCGCGGAGGCCGAGCCCCGCAGGATCACGAAGGCCACGATCGCCTGCCCGGTCGTCTCGTCCGCGGCGCCGACGACCGCCGCCTCGGCGACCGACGGGTGCGAGACGAGAGCCGATTCGACCTCGGTCGTCGAGATGTTGTGCCCGGACACGAGCATGACGTCGTCGACCCGGCCGAGCAGCCAGATGTCCCCGTCCTCGTCCTTCTTGGCGCCGTCCCCGGCGAAGTACTTGCCCTCGAAGCGGGACCAGTACGTGTCGATGAACCGCTGGTCGTCGCCCCAGATGGTGCGCAGCATCGACGGCCACGGCTCGGTCAGGACGAGGTAACCGCCGCCG
This sequence comes from Streptomyces sp. NPDC025784, assembly GCF_055558435.1. Classification (NCBI taxonomy): domain Bacteria; kingdom Bacillati; phylum Actinomycetota; class Actinomycetes; order Kitasatosporales; family Streptomycetaceae; genus Streptomyces; species Streptomyces sp. NPDC025784. Next base: position 165,703 of record NZ_JBVHMN010000016.1, on the reverse strand, counting down.
CCGTTCGGTACGTCGGTGGCCTCGTCGTCGACGACCGTCGCCGCGATGCCCGGCAGCGGGCGCTGCGCGGAGCCCGGCTTGGTCTCGGTGACCCCGGGCAGCGGCGAGATCATCATGGCGCCGGTCTCCGTCTGCCACCAGGTGTCCACGATCGGGGTGCGGTCGCCGCCGATGTGCTTGCGGTACCAGATCCAGGCCTCGGGGTTGATCGGCTCGCCGACCGACCCCAGCACCCGCAGCGACGACAGGTCGAACTTCGCGGGGATGTCGTCGCCCCACTTCATGAACGTGCGGATGGCGGTGGGCGCCGTGTACAGGATCGTCACGCCGTACTTCTGGATGATCTCCCAGAAGCGCCCCTGGTGCGGGGTGTCGGGCGTGCCTTCGTACATGATCTGCGTCGCGCCGTTCGAGAGCGGGCCGTACGTGATGTACGAGTGTCCGGTGACCCAGCCGATGTCGGCCGTGCACCAGTACACGTCGGTCTCGGGCTTGAGGTCGAAGACGGCGTGGTGGGTGTACGACGCCTGGGTGAGGTAGCCGCCGGAGGTGTGCAGGATGCCCTTCGGCTTCCCCGTCGTCCCGGACGTGTAGAGGATGAACAGCGGGTGCTCGGCGTCGAACGCCTCCGGGGTGTGCTCGGCCGACTGCCGCTCGACGATCTCGTGCCACCACACGTCGCGGCCCTCGGTCCAGGCGACCTCCTGGCCCGTACGCCGGACGACCAGGACCTTGTCGACCCCGTCGACACGGTCCACGGCCTCGTCGACGGCGGGCTTGAGCGCGGACGGCTTGCCGCGCCGGTAGCCGCCGTCGGAGGTGATGACCAGCTTGGCGTCGGCGTCCTTGATGCGCGTGGCGATGGCGTCCGCGGAGAATCCGCCGAAGACGACGGAGTGCGCGGCACCGATGCGGGCGCAGGCCAGCATCGCAACGACGGCCTCGGGGATCATCGGCAGGTAGACGGCGACCCGGTCGCCCTTGCCGACTCCCAGCTCGGTCAGGGCGTTCGCGGCCTTGGAGACCTCGTCCTTGAGCTCGGCGTAGGTGATGGCGCGGCCGTCGCCCGGCTCGCCCTCGAAGTGGATGGCCACGCGGTCGCCGTGCCCGGCCTCGACGTGCCGGTCCACGCAGTTGTACGCGACGTTGAGCTTGCCGTCCTTGAACCACTTGGCGAACGGCGGGTTCGACCAGTCCAGCGTCTCGGTCGGCTCGGTGGCCCAGGTCAGCCGGCGGGCCTGCTCGGCCCAGAAGCCGAGCCTGTCAGCCTTGGCCTGCTCATACGCCTCCGCGGTGACGTTGGCGTTCGCGGCCAGGTCGGCGGGCGGCGCGAACCTGCGCTCTTCCTTCAGCAGGTTGGCCAGGCTTTCGTTGCTCACGACATCTCCCTTTCCCAGGGTGTCCGTTGTGTCCCAGGCCACAGCTCATCAGACCGGGGGCCTCGATGACAAGGGCCGATCCCAAATTGGTTTAGACCTGTTCATTGGTGCTGGTCCAGGCAGCGGGCTCACGCTGTGCGTCCTGGCCCTCGGGCACGTCCCGCACATCCCTCGTGCGGGCCGAGGAGGGCCGCACTCTGGGGCACGTACGGTCCGGCCGTCGGGTTCACCGGCTCAGCTTCCCCGCTTCGGCCCCCGGAACGCACGAAGTGCCTCCCGACGCGCGGGAGGCACCCCTGTGGTGCGCGGCCCCTTCGGACGGGGTCGCGCACCATCAGCCGGTCACGCCGGGTGGCGTGGTGCGGTCATGCCGGGTGGCGCAGATCCGCCGTCGCCCGGACGTGTTCGAACAGCTCGGTCCCGTCGCGATCGTCCAGCAGGTACGCCTGCGCCTCCCCGACGTGGAAGTACATCCCGTGCAGTTCGAGCGCCCCCTCTCGCAGTGCTCGTGCCACGGATTCGTGGGTCCGCAGGTGCTCCAGCTGCTGCACCACGTTGGTCAGGCAGAGCTGTTCCACCGCGTCGGCGGGCTCGCGTCCGACGAACCGTGCTCCCGGGCGGTCCTCGGAGGCCACCCGCTCCAGACTCGGGCGCCCGTGCCGCAACCAGCGCCTGAGCGGGGTCAGCGTCCCGCTGGGCTCCGAAGCCAGCAGGGCCTGCATCGCCCCGCACCCGGAGTGCCCGCACACCGTGATGGACCGCACCTTCAGCACGTCCACCGCGTACTCGATCGCGGCGGCGACCGAGTCGTCGCCGCTCTCGTCCCCGGGCAGCGGCACGAGATTGCCCACGTTCCGTACGACGAAGAGGTCGCCCGGGCCGCTGGAGGTGATCATCGACGTGACGAGCCGGGAGTCGGCGCAGGTGAGGAACAGCTGGGACGGCCGTTGTCCCTCCCGGGCCAGCCGGGCCAGCTCGTCCCGCACCAGGGGCGCGGTGTTCCGTTGGAACGCGCTGATGCCGCGCGCCAGTTGATGACCGCTCGGTCCGGGGGCGCAGCCCTCCTCGTCCGGGGCGGCGGACGGTTCGCAGGGGGGCGTGGCCTGCAGGGCGGCGGACGTCTCGCAGTGGTGGTTGCGCCAGGGGGTCCAGGGCCGGCAGCGGCAGTGCGCGGAGCCCGCGGGCTCGGCGATCCGAGTCCCCGCCCGGCCCGTGAATTCGACCGTGCCGCCCCGCGCGACGTGCGAGTTCTGCCAGTCCTGCAGTGACTCGTATGCCGCGTGGTCCATGAAGGAACCGTCCAACTCGACCACGGTGCACGCTCCTTGGGGGATGAGGTGGAGGGCCCGGCTGAGCCGCGGCACCGCGAGGAACGTCAGCTGCCCTCGGACGCGTACGTGATGGACATCTCCCCTCTCCTCGTGCGTGATGCGGGTGCGGGCAAGGCGGTGCAGGGCGACGCCGACGGCCACGGAGACCCCCAGCGCCACGCCTTCGAGGACTCCCAGGAGGACGACGCCGAGGGTGGTGACGGCGTAGACCAGGACCTCGCGGTGGCGGGTCACCGTGCGAATGTGGTTCAGGGACACCATCTGGATGCCGACGGCCATCACCAGGGCGGCGAGCGACGCGAGGGGGATCAGCTCGAGGACCGGGACCATCAGCAGCGCGGCGATCACTACGAAAACGCCGTGCAGCATCGTGGAGTTCCGGCTCACGGCGCCGGCGTTCACGTTCGCGGAACTTCGTACGGCCACGCCGGCGACCGGCAGTCCGCCGAGCGCGCCGGAGGCGATGTTGGCGGCGCCCTGACCGAGCAGTTCGCGGTTCAGGTCGGAGCGGCCTACCCGGGTCTGCTGTGCGGGCCGGCCGGCGATGAGCTTGTCCACGGCGACGGCGCCGAGCAGCGACTGCACGCTGCACACCAGCGTGGTGGTGAGCACGGCGGCGGCGACCCCGAGCACCGGCCCTTCGGGCAGACCGGCCAGTGCGTGGCTGCTCCATGACGGCAGGTCGACCTTGGGCAGGATGAGTCCCGCGAGCGTGGCCGCGGCGGTGGCTCCGGCGACGGCGACGAGTGCCGCGGGGACGGCGCGCAGGAGCTTTCCGGCCGGGCCGGGAATGCGCGGCCAGGCGAAGAGGAGTGCGAGGGTCAGCGCGCTCATCGTCACCGCGGCGGGGTGTACGTGCGCCAGCTGGTCGGGCAGCGCGCGGATGTTGTCGAGGACGGAGCTCTGCGGGGTGCCGCCCAGCACGATGTGCAGCTGGGCGACGGCGATGGTCACGCCGATGCCGGCGAGCATGCCGTGCACGATCGCCGGGCTGACGGCGAGCGCCGTGCGGGCTACGCGCAGGCAGCCCAGGCCCAGTTGGGCGACTCCGGCGAGGACGGTGATGGCGCAGGTCGTCCGCCATCCGTAGCGGTGGATGAGCTCGGCGGTGACGACGGTGAGTCCGGCGGCGGGCCCGCTCACCTGGAGCGGTGAGCCGCCGAGCCGTCCGGCGACGATTCCTCCCACGGCCGCGGCGACGAGGCCGGCCTGGAGCGGGGCGCCGGTGGCGAGGGCGATGCCGAGGGACAGGGGCAGGGCGATCAGGAAGACGGCGATCGAGGCCGACAGGTCGGGTCCGGCGACATGGAATCGGCGGGGCGGGGTCGGTGGGGGGCTGTGGGGCGGGTGGGTGTGGGCGGGCCGAGTCGAGTCGGCGGCGCGGGTGGGGACGCAGGCGGACATGGTTCCCGTCTCCTCCGGGGCAGCGCGGTCGCGGAACGAGTGGTCCCCCGCCCGAGGTGGCGGGGTGGATCGCGGCCGTGGGTCACGGCGTGCAGCGGCGGGATTTTCAACGCTCGGTAAATGGATCGTAATGCAGAGTAAAGGATTCTTGCCAGGAATCGGATCAAATGGGGCATTAATTCACTCACGCGAGTGAACCGGGCATTTCATCGGCTTGTCATATTTATTCCCTTCTTGGTCCCGTGCGACCTTGGCGGCGCTGTCGGCAGATCACTGCACATCACCACAGAACGCCCTGATCGGCGTTGCCCCGACCGAAGGAAGAAGGAGGGCGGAAGATGGCCGCCACTCAGAGGATCGCCGCGGGCGTGGCAGTCGCCGCGGCCTGCGCATCGGCGCTCGCAGGTTGCGGGACGGGCGCCACCGGTTCGAAGGAAGGCGCGCACGGCACCAAGGAGGGCGCGGGAGCCCCGGCGCCCAAGAGCGCGATCCGTCTGATCGGCGACGGGTCCACCGCGTTCACCGGTGCGCAGCCGCATCTGCCGACGCCGAAGAAGCTGAAGCCGGGTGAGAAGCCTCCGCAGTTCGTGGTGTTCTCGTGGGACGGCGCCGGCGAGGACAGCCAGAAGCTCTTCTCGCACTTCCGCAAGATCTCCAAGGCCAACAACGCGACGATGACGTACTTCCTGAGCGGCCTGTACCTGCTGCCGGAGGACAAGCGCGATCTGTACCGGCCGCCGCAGCACTCGCCCGGCAGCTCGGAGATCGGCTTCAACGACGAGCAGGGCATCAAGGACACCGTGACGCAGCTGCGCGGGGCGTGGCTGGAGGGCAACGAGATCGGCACGCACTTCAACGGCCACTTCTGCGGGACCGACGGCGGGGTCGGCGAGTGGTCGGTTGCGGACTGGAAGAGCGAGATCTCCCAGGCGAAGTCGTTCGTGAAGTCCTGGAAGACCAACACCGGCATGACGAAGGCGTCACCGCTGCCGTTCGACTACGACAAGGAGCTCATCGGCGCCCGGACGCCGTGCCTGGAAGGCAAGGAGAACTTCCGCAAGGCGGCCGGCCGGCTGGGCTTCCGCTACGACACCAGTGGCATCAACAACCAGGTCTGGCCCAAGAAGAAGGACGGCCTGTGGGACCTGTCGATGCAGCTGGTGCCCTTCCCCGGCCACAACTACGAGCAGCTGACCATGGACTACAACTTCATGGTCAGCCAGTCGGGAACCGAGACCCAGGGCGACCCCGACAAGCAGGAGTACTGGGGTGACCAGATGCGCGACGGGCTGCTCAAGGGCTTCCAGCGCGCCTATGACGGCAACCGTGCGCCGCTGGTCATCGGCAACCACTTCGAGTCCTGGAACGGCGGCACCTACATGCGGGCCATCGACCAGGTCGTCGAGAGCGTCTGCACCAAGTCCGAGGTGCGCTGCGTCTCCTTCCGGCAGCTCGCCGACTGGCTCGACGCCCAGGACCCCGCCACGCTCGACAAGCTCCGCGGACTCAAGGTCGGTGAGGCTCCGAAGCAGGGCTGGGCGTCCTTCCTCTCGGGCCGCCCCGCCCCGGCCCCGAAGGGAGTCCCGGGGGCGCCGGCCGTCAAGCCGTGACGGCGGCCCGGTGGCCGCGGCTCACGCGGTGGCCACCAGGCCCTCGCCCAGCACGAACCCGGGGTCGACCTGCGCCGCCAGGTCGGCCCCGGTCTTCGCGTTGCCCCAACTCCCGGCGTTCTTCAGGTGGAAGTGCACCATCTGGTGCGTGTAGCGCTCCCAGTCGCGCAGCTCGTACGTGGCGTCCGCGGCGGTCTGCAACGTGCGCAGCGCACGGCGGTTGGGCTCCTCCAGGAGCTCGAACCGGGGCGGGCGGCCCTTCTCCATGGCACGCACCCAGTCCGAGTGCCCGACCGTGACCAGGAGGTCGTCGCCGACCTCGGCGCGCAGGAAGTCGATGTCGTCCTGGCCCTGCACCTTGTTGCCCACGACCTTCAGGACCACGCCGAAGTCGCGTGCGTATTCCTTGTACTGGCGGTAGACGGAGACTCCCTTCCTGGTCGGCTCGGCGACCAGGAAGGTGATGTCGAAGCGGGTGAACAAGCCGGACGCGAAGGAGTCCGAGCCCGCTGTCATGTCGACGACGGCGTACTCGCTGCGGCCGTCGACGAGATGATTCAGGCAGAGCTCCACTGCACCGGTCTTGGAGTGATAGCAGGCCACTCCCAGGTCGGCCTCGGTGAACGGGCCGGTGACCATCAAACGGACGGTGCCGCCGTCCAGTTCCACCGGACGCGCGCAGGCGTCGTAGACCGGATTGTTCTCGTTCAGCCGCAGCAGGCGCGAACCCTCGCCGGGCGGAGTCGTCTTGATCATCGTCTCCACGGACGCGATGCGCTGGTTGGAGCCGCGGAGATAGTCCTTGATCATCGGCAGTCGCTCGCCCATGGCGGGCAGCGCCGCGGCTGTCGCCTCTTCGAGGCCCAGCGCGGCCCCCAGGTGCTGGTTGATGTCGGCGTCGACGGCGACGACCGGCGCCCCGGTGGCCGCGAGGTATCGGATGAACAAGGAGGACAGGGTCGTCTTGCCGCTGCCGCCCTTCCCGACGAAAGCAATTTTCATGTTCACCAAGCGTAGTCGTTCGATCGCCCTGAGTGTCAGGGGCACGTGAAGAAGACCACTCCTTCGTGGGGCGGGGGTCCGGGGTGCGTAGTGTCGTACTCATGAGTACGACAGGTGCGCACGCCGATCCGCTCGCGGCCCTGGGGTCCCTTCCCGGAGTGGCCGAATCCGTGGAGTCCGTCCGCAAGGCGGTGGACCGGGTCTACGGGCACCGGATCATGCGGCGCCGCAGCAACGAGATCACGTCCGAGGCGGCGCTGCGCGGCGCGCGCGGCTCCGCGGCGCTGTCGGGCGCGGACTGGGCTCTCGAAGAGGTGCGCCGCCGCACCGACTTCAGCGCGGGCGACGAGGACCGTACGGTCGGTGCGGCCCTGCGCCTGACCGCGGAGGCGGGCCAACTCCTTTCCATCTGGCGGCAGTCGCCGCTGCGGGTGCTGGCCCGGCTGCACCTGGTGGCGGCTGCGGGCAAGGACGACGAGATCGGCCGCCCGCGGCAGGACGGTGAGCCGGTCGACGAGCCGCTGATCGGGCTGCCGCTGCCGGACGCGGACGAGGTGGCCGGCCGGCTCGAAGGGCTGTCCGGACTGATCGTCGCGGGCGGTTCGGCCCCCGCGCTGGTGACCGCGGCGGTCGTCCACGGTGAACTGCTCGCGCTGCGCCCCTTCACCTCCCACAACGGCCTGGTGGCACGCACGGCCGAGCGGATCGTCCTGGTGGGCAGCGGCCTCGACCCGAAGTCGATCTGCCCGGCGGAGGTGGGCCACGCCGAACTCGGCCGCGCGGCCTATCTGGCGGCCCTGGACGGATACGTCTCCGGAACCCCTGACGGCATGGCGGCCTGGATCGCGCACTGCGGCAAGGCCGTCGTACTGGGGGCCAGGGAGTCGACGGCGGTCTGCGAGGCGCTCCAGCGCGGGGCGGCGTGAGGCGGAAGACTGTCTGAACAGGGTTGCGGCGGTACGAGATCTCGTACCGCCGCTGGCATGCTCACCGGGTTACCAAGCGTCCTCGATATGTTGCCCATCAGGCCGGGAACTGTTGCCCGTCACCTGGTGCGGCTGGCCCGTAATCGACGGGTCGACGTCGCGTGGGTGCCTGGTGTTCATGCTCGGTCCGTGGGGCCTTGATTGCGTTTAAAGGTGATCCTCTCGGATGTCCTTGGTCTCGCGGGCCGTTAACCCCTTTGTACTCCAGGTCCCGAGGAAGTGAAACCCCTGGCTCTACTTCTTTACTTTTAGGTTCAAACGGGTGTGAAACGGTCGTCAATGTGCCGTGCGCGCACCTGTTTGACGGGACTACAGGGTCGTCGCGCGCCGTCGGCTCGCGTACCAGACGAGCCCCGCGGTGGCGGCCGCCGCGCCTATGGCGGCGGCCGCGACGAGTGCGGGCCGTGGCGGTACGGACAACGAGGGCAGCCGCTGCTTGAGCAGGACGGGGCGGTGGAAGTCGAGGATCGGCCACGAGCGGGCGATCGCCTCGCGGCGCAGTGCGCGGTCCGGGTTCACCGCGTGCGGGTGGCCGACGGACTCCAGCATCGGCAGGTCGGTCGCCGAGTCGCTGTACGCGTAGCAGCGGTCCAGGTCGTATCCCTCGGAGGCGGCCAGCTCCTTTATCGCCTCCGCCTTCGTCGGTCCGTACGCGTAGTACTCCACCTCGCCGGTGAAGCAGCCGTCGTCCCCGACGACCATGCGGGTGGCCACGACCCGGTCCGCGCCGAGCAGCTCGCCGATCGGCTCGACGACCTCGGCTCCGGACGTGGACACGATCACCACGTCGCGTCCGGCGGTGTGGTGCTCCTCGATGAGGGACGCGGCCTCGTCGTAGATGATCGGGTCGATCAGGTCGTGCAGCGTCTCGGCGACGATCTCCTTGACCTGCTGGACGTTCCAGCCGCGGCACATCGCGGACAGGTACTTGCGCATCCGCTCCATCTGGTCGTGGTCGGCGCCGCCGGCGAGGAACACGAACTGGGCATATGCGGTACGCAACGCGGCCCTGCGGTTGATCAGCCCGCCTTGGTAGAAGGACTTGCTGAACGTGAGCGTGCTCGACTTCGCAATGACCGTCTTGTCCAGGTCAAAGAAGGCTGCTGTGCGAGGCAAGGAGTGGTTTTCCACGAGCCTGAGCATATGCGCCCACCATTCGGCGTAAGGTGAGGCGCGTGGGTTTGCCTGAGAGGGCTCTCGGGTACACCATGGAAGTCACGGATCGTTCGCGACCGTGCTAACCCGGTCCGACTCCTCCCCCCCCGAGTCGGCCGTGGGGACGACCCCCGCTCTCCCCCCCGGCGGGGGTCGTCGCATGTCCGGACGCATTTTCCCCCTCATTCGCACCGCCTCCCAGCCTCCTCGGTGCCGCTGTGGCCGGGTTCTTCTCATGCGCATGATTCGTCACTGTGCGTAGCTGTGGGGCTGCTCTGTGGAAGTCGTACAGGGGTCACCGGTATGGGTGAACGCGATATTCACAACCGCTGAGTTGTCCACAGTTTTCGACCAAGATCCACATGATTTCCGGGCTCGCCCCACTGTGATTCCAACGCGCTCCGCTCGCGGCGAGTTCATGGCCGGTTCCGATTGTGGTGCGCGTATGGCCGGTTCGTATCGGCGGTTCATATGGAGGCCGGTTGCCGGTTCTTCACACGAGCGGGATTCGCGGGGTCGTAGCGGACCCCGCGGCGCAAGCAGCGAAGGGGGCTGGAGATCGTGGTGGGAGCCATCACACATGACCGGCCGCCCGCCGCCGAGGGGCGGCAGGGCGGACCGTTGATCGTCACGGAGGACGCCGAACTGCTGGACGACCTGCTGCGGCTGTGCGCGGCGGCAGGCGCCAGACCGGAGGTCCATCACGGAGTTCCGGAGCGACGGGGCACCTGGGAGGCGGCGCCTCTCGTGCTCGTCGGCGACGACGCCGCGCGGCGTGTGCGCGGGGCCGCGCGGCGGCGGGGAGTGGTGCTGGTCGGTCGGGATCAGGACGACTCCGGGGTCTGGCGGCGGGCCGTGGAGATCGGTGCCGACCACGTCCTGATGCTGCCGGATGGCGAACAATGGCTGATCGATCGCATCGCCGACGTGGCCGAAGGGGTGGGCCCGCCGGCCCTCACCGTCGGCGTGCTCGGTGGCCGCGGCGGCGCCGGTGCGTCCACGCTGGCGTGCGCGCTCGCCGTCACCTCGGCGCGGGAGGGCAGGCGCACTCTGCTCGTCGACGCGGATCCGCTGGGCGGCGGACTCGACGTACTCCTCGGCGGAGAGGCGGCCGAAGGCCTGCGCTGGCCGGCGTTCGCCGCGTCCCACGGCCGGGTCGGCGGCGGCGCGCTGGAGGAGTCCCTGCCCGAAGTGCACGCGCTGCGCGTCCTGAGCTGGGACCGCGGTGACTCCGTCGCCATTCCGCCTCAAGCCGTCCGAGCGGTCCTGGCCGCCGCCCGACGGCGCGGCGGCACCGTCGTCGTCGACCTGCCGCGACGTGTCGACGAGGGCGTCGCCGAGGCCCTCGCCCAGATCGATCTGGGACTCATGGTGGTCCCCGCCGACCTGCGCGGGATCGCGGCGGCCGCGCGGGTGGCGGCGGCGGTCGGCATGATCCTGCGCGATCTGCGGGTCGCGGTGCGCGGGCCCTACGCGCCGGGCCTCGACGACCGGGAGGTCGCGCGGTTGCTCGGCCTGCCCCTGGTGGGAGAAGTGCCCGTCGAATCCCTGGCGTTGGACGGCGGAGCGCCGCCCGGTGGAGCGGCGCGGGGGCCGCTCGCCCGGTTCTGCACCGCCCTGTGGCAGCGGCTTCCGGCAGAGGGAGGGGGCGTATGAGCTGGGACCCCACGGCGGGCACCGACTGCGGCGCCGGACTGCTGGACGGCGTTCGCCGATGGCTCGCCGAGAGCGGCTCCGAGCCCACACCTGCGCGCGTGGCCCAGGCGCTGCGGGAACAGGGCCGCGTGCTCGGGGACGCCGAAGTCCTCGGCGCGGCGGAGCGACTGCGATCCGAACTGGTCGGCAGCGGCCCGCTGGAACCGCTGCTCGCCGACCCCTCGGTGACCGACGTACTGGTGTCGGCGCCGGACCGGGTGTGGGTGGATCGAGGCGGTGGCCTGGAACTGACCGGCGTCTCCTTCACGGACGCGGCGGCCGTCCGGCGCCTCGCGCAGCGCCTCGCGGCCGTCGCCGGACGCCGGCTCGACGACGCACGCCCCTGGGTGGACGCGCGACTGCCGGACGGGACCCGCCTGCACGCGGTGCTGCCGCCCGTCGCCGTGGGATCCACCTGTCTGTCCCTGCGGGTCGTCCGGCCGCGCGCGTTCACACTCGACGAGCTGGTCGCCGCGGGCACCGTGCCGCCCGGCGGGGACCGGGTGCTGAGCGCGCTGCTCGACGCCCGCCTGTCCTTCCTCGTCAGCGGGGGCACGGGCTCGGGAAAGACGACCTTGTTGAGCGCGCTGCTGGGTCTGGTCGGTGCCGGTGAACGGATCGTGCTCGCCGAGGACTCGGCGGAACTGCGCCCCGATCACCCTCATGTGGTGCGCCTGGAGGGGCGCCCCGCCAACCAGGAGGGCGCCGGCCTCGTCGAGCTCCAGGACCTCGTCCGTCAGGCACTGCGGATGAGACCGGACCGGCTGGTCGTGGGTGAGGTCCGCGGGCCCGAGGTCGTCTCCCTGCTGGCCGCGCTCAACACCGGTCACGAAGGCGGCTGCGGCACCGTGCACGCGAACGCGGCGGCGCAGGTCCCGGCCCGGCTGGAGGCGCTGGGCACGGCCGCCGGACTCGACCGGGCCGCCCTGCACAGCCAGTTGGCGGCGGCGCTGTCCGTGGTCGTGCACCTGGTACGGGACCGTGCCGGGCGACGGCGCATCGCCGAGGTGCATGTGCTGGAGCGCGACGTGTCCGGGCTGGTGGTGACGGTGCCGGCGCTGAGGTGGGGCGAGGACGCCTTCGCGTACGAGCGGGGATGGGAGCGGCTGAAGGGGCTGCTCCGCGACGGGACGCAGGGGAGCGGGTCGTGGTGACGGGGATCGGTGCGACGACGGTGATGGTGGCCATGGCGTGTGCCGGGGCGGCGGTCTGGCTGACGGGCGTCGGGGATGCGGTGGCGCGCAGGGCGTCGCTGCTGTGCCCGGGCGGGGGAGTGGTGGCACACAGCCCACCGCCCTGGGCGAAGGCGGTCACCGGATGGCGTCGGCTTCGACCGCGACTGCGGGCCGAAGTGTGGGCGCCGGTCGCCGGATCGGTGATCGCTCTGCTGGGCGCGTCCGTCGTGCCGCTGCTCCTCGGAGCGGTCGCCGTCCCCCTGCTTCGACGGGTGCGCCGGTCCGCCGAGGCGCTGCACGAGCGGGACCGGCGCGTCGATGCGGTCATCGCGCTGTGCGGTGCTCTCGCCGGTGAGGTGCGGGCGGGATGCCAGCCGGGGGAGGCGCTGCTGCGGGCCGCACGCGACTCGGGCGGGCTCGGCGAGGCACAGCCGGCCGTGCTGGCCGCCGCGCGGTTCGGCGGCGACGTCCCCGCCGCGCTCACCGAGGCGGCGCGGCAGCCCGGTGCGGAGGGCCTGATGGGGCTGGCCGCGTGCTGGCGGGTGGCCGTGGACCGGGGTGCGGGGCTCGCGGCGGGGCTCGACCGGCTGGAGGGAGCGCTGCGTGCGGAACGCGATGAAAGAGCCGATCTCCGTGCCCAGTTGGCCGGACCGCGTTCCACGGCCGCGATGCTCGCCGCCCTGCCCGTCCTGGGCCTGCTGCTCGGCACCGCGCTGGGCGCCGACCCGCTGCACGTGCTGCTGCACACGGGCCCTGGACTCGGCTGTCTGCTCGTCGGCGGGGCGTTGGAGGGGGTCGGACTGTGGTGGGCACTGGGGATCGTGCGAGGGGCGGAGAACGCATGATCGCGGATGTTGTCCACAGGCTGGGGGCAATGGTGTGCGGGGCGTTGGCGCTCGGTTGGTCGGCCCATGCGCTCCACGCGGCACGCCACGAGAGGAGGGTGCGCCGGAGGCTCACCGCGCTGGCGAACTCGCGGGCGGTGCACGTCCGACGGCGCTTCGCGATGCCGCGTGGCGGACGGCGATGGCTGCCCGTGGTGGGCGCCGGGTGCGCCGGCTGGGTGCTGATCGGAGGACTCGCCGGGGCGGTGATCGGGCTGGCCGCCGGATGCGCGGCCCGGCAGTGGCTGCGACGCCGCCGGGCCGAGCCCGTGGAGGAGTACGACAGGGCGCACGCCGCCCGGCAACTGCCCTTGGCGGCAGACCTGGTGGCGGCATGTATCGCGGCCGGCGCCGGCCCCGTGGTGGCGGCTCGCGCCGTGGGCGAGGCCCTGGGCGGGCCGGTCGGGGAGCGTCTCGAACGGGGCGCGGCAGAAGTGCGGCTCGGGGGCGAACCGGCCCAGGCATGGGCCAAGTTGGCGTCCATGCCGGGTGCTCCGGGCTTGGCGCGACTGCTGGAGCGGGCGGGCGACTCGGGTGTCCCGGCGGCGGCGCCGGTGGGCCGGCTGGCCGCGGACGCCCGCGCCGAGCGGGGACGTGCGGCGACGGCCCGTGCACGAAGGGCGGCCGTCATGGTCACCGCGCCCGTCGGGCTGTGCTTTCTGCCCGCGTTCCTCGCCATCGGTGTGTTGCCCGTGGTGATCGGGCTGGCCGGAGGGCTGCTGCACGGAGGAGGCGGGTGAGGGGCGACGCGGTCGCCCGGCGGTTTCGGTGGAAGGCGTGCGCGGCGGACGCGGCGCACGGAAGGCGAACAACGAGACGGGACGACACGGGGGTTGTGATGCGCAGGACAGGACGAGGTCTCGTACGAGGACCGGCACGGATGCGGGTGTGGATGCTCCGGCTGGTGCGCCGGGACACGGGAATGGTCACTTCCGAGTACGCGGTGGGGATCATCGCCGCCGTGGCCTTCGCGGCCGTGCTCTACAAGGTGGTGACCAGCGGGCAGGTCAGTGAGGAGCTGCAGGGCATCGTGGGGCGGGCGCTCGATGTCCGGATGTGAGGTGGCCGCACGTGGAGTTGCGGGGGACGACGGTTCGGCTCCGCGCCGGGTGGGTGCCGAGGACGGAGATCCGGGCCCGCCCCACGCGGGCGCCGAGCGGCTGGACCTGGTCGCGGCACGAGTGGGCGCCGGGCGTCGAGGTCCGGCTCCGCCCCGGGCGGGCGTCAAGTGCGGAGCCCCTGGACAGAGGAGGGACCGGGGTTTTGTGACCGCCGAGGCCGCGGTGGTGCTGCCCTCACTGGTGCTCGTCGGGATGGCGCTGGTCTGGGCCCTGTTGGCAGCGTCCGCGCAGATCCAGTGCGTGGACGCGGCGAGGGCGGGCGCCCGCGCCGCGGCCCGCCAGGACCCTTCGGACGCGGTCCTGGCGACGGCCCGACAAGCGGCGCCACGCGGCGCGGAAGTCGTGGTGCACCGCGAGGACGACATGGTCCGGGTGACGGTGACCGCGCGCACGCCGGGCCCGGGCGCGCTCTCCGTGGACCTGAGCGACGAAGCCGTGGCACTGGCCGAGGAGACGGTGACGACGCCGGGGGTGACGGACGGATGAAGAGACGAGGTCGCGGCCTCGCCGCGAGGGCGCCGCGGCTGCACCGGGATCTGCACCTTCGGAGTCCGTCGGGCTTCTCGGGCCGGCCGGCGTGGGACGCCTCGGGCCGGCCGGAGCGGGGTGCCTCCGACGCCGGGTCGGCGACGGTCTGGACGGTCGGGGCGATCACCGCGCTGTGCGTCGTCTTCGGAGCGGTCCTGGCCATGGGGCAGGCCGTCGTGGTCCGCCACCGTGCGGCCGGGGCCGCCGACCTGGCGGCGCTCGCCGCGGCGGACCACTGGACGGACGGCGGTTCGGGGGCCTGCGCGCTGGCGGAGCGGGTGGCGAGGGCGCAGGGTGCCCGGCTCGTCCGTTGCGGGGTCGAGGGTGAGGTCTCGGACGTGACGGCGGCGTCGGGCCGGGGACCGTTCGCCGCGGAGGTCAGAGCCAGGGCGGGCCCGGCCGCCTCGCCCGACCTCGGGCAGCCGCCCGGGCCGTCCGCCGGTCCGCCATCCGGACCGGCCCCGGCGGCCACCGCTCAGCCGTAGGTGGCCCCAGCGGCTTGCGGTGCCCGAGCGGCTTGCAGTGCCCGAGCGGCTTGCGGTGCCCGAGCGGCTTGCGGTGCCCGAGCGGCTTGCGGTGCCCGTCGTCCGAGCGCCGGTTCAGCTCTCCGGTGCCGCCCGCAGCAGCTCCGTGAGGAGGCGTACGGCACCTCTCTTGTGCAAGGGGTCGTTCCCGTTGCCGCACTTGGGGGACTGGATGCAGGAGGGGCAGCCGGCATCGCACTCGCAGGAAGCGATGGCCTGCCGGGTGGCGTCGAGCCAGGCGCGGGCCGTGTGGAAGGCGCGCTCCGCGAATCCGGCGCCGCCGGGGTGGCCGTCGTACACGAAGACCGTGGGCAGGAGCGTGTCCGGGTGGAGGGGGACGGAGACGCCGCCGATGTCCCAGCGGTCGCAGGTCGCGAAGAGCGGCAGCATGCCGATCGACGCGTGCTCGGCGGCGTGCAGGGCGCCGCCGAGGATCTCCGGGTTGATGCGGGCCGCGTCCAGCTGGTCCTCGGTGACCGTCCACCAGACCGCACGCGTGCGGAGCGTGCGGGGAGGGAGGTCGAGTTTCGACTCGCCCAGCACTTCACCGGTGATGACTCGCCGTCTGAGGAAGGAGACGACCTGGTTGGTCACTTCGACGGAGCCGTAGCACAACCGGCCCTCGCCCCAGGGGATTTCGACGTCGGTCTCCAGGACGGAGATGGAGGTGGTGTCGCGGGCGACCGTCGAGTACGGCGGGTTGGCCTCCTCGACCAGGGCCACGGAGTCGTCCAGGTCCAGGGTGCGCACCAGGTACGTACGGCCCTGGTGCAGGTGGACCGCGCCCTCGTGGACCGTCGTGTGCGCGGCGCCGGCGTCGACCGTGCCCAGCAGCCGTCCGGTGCCGGCCTCGACGATCTGGACCGGGCTGCCGCCCTCGCCGCGGATGTCGGTCAGGTCCGCGGCCCGCTCCCGGCGGGTCCAGTGCCAGGCCTTCGTGCGCCGGCGGAGCAGTTTCGCGGCCTCCAGCTGCGGCAGCAGGTCCGCCGCGGCGGGCCCGAACAGTTCGAGGTCGTCCTCCGTGAGGGGGATCTCTGCGGCGGCGGCGCACAGGTGCGGGGCGAGGACGTACGGGTTGTCCGGGTCGAGGACGGTGGATTCCACCGGCTGGTCGAACAGGGCCTCGGGATGGTGGACGAGGAACGTGTCCAGCGGGTCGTCGCGGGCCACCAGCACGGCCAGCGCGCCCTGGCCGGAGCGTCCCGCCCGGCCCGCCTGCTGCCACAGCGACGCGCGGGTGCCGGGGTAGCCGGCGATGACGACGGCGTCGAGACCGGAGACGTCGACGCCGAGTTCCAGGGCGGTGGTGGCGGCGAGCCCGAGGAGCTCGCCGGAGTGCAGGGCGCGTTCGAGGGCGCGGCGTTCCTCGGGGAGGTAGCCGCCGCGGTAGGCCGCGACACGCCGGGCGAGGGAGCGGTCGACCTCGGCGAGGCGCTCCTGGGCGATCACCGAGATCAGCTCGGCGCCGCGCCGGGACCGTACGAAGGCGACCGAGCGCACGCCCTGCACGGTCAGGTCCGTCAGCAGGTCGGCGGTCTCGGCCGTGGCCGTCCGGCGGACCGGTGCGCCCTTCTCGCCGTGCAGCTCGGTGAGCGGGGGCTCCCACAGGGCGAAGACCAGTTCACCGCGGGGGGAGGCGTCGTCCGCGACCTCGACGACGGGCAGGCCCGTCAGCCGGCCCGCGGCGACCGACGGCTCGGCGGCGGTGGCGGAGGCCAGCAGGAAGACGGGAGAGGCGCCGTAGCGGGCACACAGGCGGCGCAGACGGCGCAGCACCTGGGCGACGTGGGAGCCGAAGACTCCGCGGTAGGTGTGGCACTCGTCGATGACGACGTAGCGCAGGGCGCGCAGGAAGGAGGACCAGCGGGGATGGGAGGGCAATATCCCGCGGTGGAGCATGTCGGGGTTGGTCAGGACGTAGTTCGCGTACTGGCGCACCCACTCGCGTTCCTCGACGGGAGTGTCCCCGTCGTACACGGCTGGGCGTACGGCAGTGCCCAAACTTTGTGAAAGTTCCTTCACGGATCGGCACTGGTCGGCGGCGAGGGCTTTCGTCGGCGCCAGGTACAGCGCGGTGGCGCCACGGCCGTTCGGGGCCTCGGAGCCGTCCAGCAGGGCCGTCAGGACGGGCGCGAGGTAGGCCAGGGACTTGCCCGAGGCCGTGCCGGTGGCGACGATCACCGACTCGCCGTCCAGGGCGTGCTCGGCGGCCTGTGCCTGATGGGCCCAGGGGTGTTCGATCCCCGCGGCCTGCACCGCGGCGATGACCTCCGAACGGATCCGGTCGGGCCAGACGGCATGGCGACCCTCGCGCGGGGGCAAGTGCTCCGTATGAGTGATGCGCGAAGCCCGGCTCGGCCCCGAGGCGAGCCGGTCCAGGACCGTGCCTGGCGAGGGGCGGGAAG
The DNA here is from genome assembly GCF_055558435.1 of Streptomyces sp. NPDC025784. Lineage (NCBI taxonomy): Bacteria > Bacillati > Actinomycetota > Actinomycetes > Kitasatosporales > Streptomycetaceae > Streptomyces > Streptomyces sp. NPDC025784. The sequence continues at coordinate 148,504 of NZ_JBVHMN010000016.1, read as the reverse complement.
CGGTGTCCGTCGAGGGTCGATCGGATCGGTGATTCTTGGCCATCGGCACCGAGTGTGTCACTGGCGTGACGGACAATGGGCCTAAGGCGTCGTGCACGCCTGCCGGTAAGTGATTGAATGCCATCGCGGCTGGCGAACCGTCCCGGGGGCTCTGCCGAGGTGTCCCATGGGGCGACCGCTCGATAGCAAGGTGCTGGAGGATCCGTGGACCTGTCCCTGTCGACTCGCAATGTGTCCGGCCCTAACGGCGACCGCACGGTCGTCGAGGTCGGCGGCGAAATCGATGTATATACCGCGCCCAAGCTGCGCGAGCAGCTGGTCGAGCTGGTGAACGACGGCAGTTTCCACCTCGTCGTCGACATGGAGGGCGTGGACTTCCTCGACTCCACCGGCCTCGGCGTCCTGGTGGGCGGCCTGAAGCGTGTCCGGGCCCACGAGGGCTCGCTGCGCCTGGTCTGCAACCAGGAGCGCATTCTGAAGATCTTCCGTATTACCGGTCTCACCAAGGTGTTCCCCATTCACACCTCGGTGGAGGAGGCGGTCAACGCCACCGACTGACCACCGGTCTCCCCGGGTCGCGCGCCCGGGTTCGCAGAAGCGGGGGTCCGGGCCCGCGGCCCGGCCCCCTGATGGCACGCCCGTAGTTCCGAGGGGGATGCATGGCCACCGTTGAACTCCGCTTCAGCGCGCTGCCCGAGCACGTCAGGACCGCCCGACTGGTGGCGGCAGCGGTGGCGCGCAGGGCCGGGGTGGACGAGGCCGTACTCGACGAGGTCAGGCTCGCCGTCGGCGAGGCCTGTTCCCGTGCCGTCGGACTGCACCAGAGCAACGGTGTCTCGGCGCCGGTGCGGGTGATGCTGATCGAGGAGGAGAAGCAGTTCTCCATCGAGGTCGGTGACGAGGCTCCGCGGGCGCTGCCGGGCGGCGCGACGTCCGGCGCCGCCCCCGGCGACGCCGACGCGGAGGCCGAGGAGGACGAAATGGGCCTCGCGGTCATCAGTGGCCTCGTCGACGATCTGGAGGTTTCCGCCGGGGAGAACGGCGGACTGATCAGGATGAGCTGGCCGACCACGCCGCCCGCCGCGCTCGCCTCCTGACCGCGCGCAGACCTCCTCGACCGCACGCGCAACACCCTGAAGGGCCCTGCTGAGCAGGGCCCTTTTGCATGCGCCGTCCCGCGCCCGCCTTTTCGTGAATGGATTCACGATCCCGTGCGCGATTATTTGATCAAGAGTCAACGCCTTTAGGGCATTACCTCTTTCGGGTTCCATGGATGCCCGTCGATCATTTGCTGAAGAGCATGTGAAGGCCAATTCCGTTTACCGCGCACTGTTTTGATCAGGTTCCGGTACCTACAATCCGTCCACATCTTGAGCTCAGCCCAAGCGTCAAGGAGGACGAATGGCGGGGCTTTCTACCCCTCATCAGTTTGACCACCCCACAACCTTCGCAGCCGCAGTACTGACAGACGACAACCGGCTCATCGTCATGGTGATCGGCGCCGTCGCACTGGCAGCGCTCGTGGTCGCCGGAGTCCTGGTGCGCCAGGTGCTCGCGGCGGGCGAGGGCACCGACAGCATGAAGGAGATCGCGGCGGCGGTGCAGGAAGGCGCGAATGCCTACCTGGGCCGGCAGATGCGCACGCTCGGCGCATTCGCCGTCGTGGTGTTCTTCCTGCTCATGCTGCTACCCGCGGACGACTGGAATCAGCGCGCCGGCCGATCGATCTTCTTCTTGATCGGCGCGGCGTTCTCGGCGACCACCGGCTATATCGGTATGTGGCTCGCCGTACGGAGCAATGTCCGCGTGGCCGCCGCGGCAAGGGAAGCGACCCCGGCGGAGGGTGAGCCCGAAAAGGATCTCACCGCCGTCTCGCACAAAGCCATGAAGATCGCTTTCCGCACGGGCGGCGTCGTCGGCATGTTCACGGTGGGGCTCGGTCTGCTGGGCGCCTCCTGCGTGGTGCTGGTGTACGCGGCCGACGCGCCGAAGGTCCTGGAGGGCTTCGGTCTCGGCGCCGCGCTGATCGCCATGTTCATGCGTGTCGGCGGCGGCATCTTCACCAAGGCCGCCGACGTCGGCGCCGACCTGGTCGGCAAGGTCGAGCAGGGCATTCCGGAGGACGACCCGCGCAATGCCGCGACCATCGCCGACAACGTGGGCGACAACGTCGGAGACTGTGCGGGCATGGCGGCGGACCTCTTCGAGTCGTACGCCGTCACGCTCGTCGCCGCGCTGATCCTCGGCAAGGTGGCGTTCGGCGACTCCGGGCTCGCGTTCCCGCTGATCGTGCCCGCCATCGGTGTGATCACGGCGATGATCGGCATCTTCGCGGTCGCGCCCCGGCGGTCCGACCGCAGCGGCATGTCCGCGATCAACCGCGGCTTCTTCATCTCCGCGGTGATCTCGCTGGCGCTGGTGGCCGTGGCCGTCTACGCCTACCTTCCGGCGAAGTACGCCGACCTGGACGGCGTCACCGACGCGGCGATCAAGGCCAAGGACGGAGACCCGCGGATCCTCGCGGTCGTCGCCGTGGCGATCGGCATCGTGCTGGCCGCGCTGATCCAGCAGCTGACCGGCTACTTCACGGAGACCAATCGCCGCCCGGTCCGGGACATCGGCAAGACGTCGCTGACCGGCCCGGCCACCGTCGTCCTCGCCGGTATCTCGGTGGGCCTCGAATCGGCCGTCTACACCGCCCTGCTGATCGGCCTCGGCGTCTACGGGGCCTTCCTGCTCGGCGGTACGTCGATCATGCTGGCCCTCTTCGCGGTGGCCCTGGCGGGTACCGGCCTGCTCACCACGGTCGGTGTCATCGTCGCGATGGACACCTTCGGTCCCGTGTCCGACAACGCGCAGGGCATCGCCGAGATGTCCGGCGACGTCGAGGGCGCGGGCGCACAGGTCCTCACCGACCTGGACGCCGTCGGCAACACCACCAAGGCCATCACCAAGGGCATCGCCATCGCCACCGCCGTCCTGGCCGCCTCGGCCCTCTTCGGCTCGTACCGGGACGCGATCGTCTCGGCCGCGAACGACGTGGGTGAGAAGGTCTCCGGCGCGGGCGCTCCGATGAACCTGATGATGGACATCTCACAGCCCAACAACCTGGTGGGCCTGATCGCGGGTGCCGCGGTCGTCTTCCTCTTCTCCGGACTGGCGATCAACGCGGTCTCGCGGTCGGCGGGATCCGTGGTGTACGAGGTGCGGCGGCAGTTCCGCGAGCACCCCGGGATCATGGACTACACCGAGAAGCCCGAGTACGGGCGCGTCGTCGACATCTGCACCAAGGACGCGCTGCGCGAACTGGCCACGCCCGGCCTGCTCGCCGTGCTCACCCCGATCGCGATCGGGTTCACGCTCGGGGTCGGCGCGCTCGGCTCGTTCCTCGCGGGCGCCATCGGCACCGGCACGCTGATGGCGGTCTTCCTCGCCAACTCCGGCGGAGCGTGGGACAACGCGAAGAAGCTCGTCGAGGACGGTCACCACGGCGGCAAGGGCAGCGAGGCCCACGCCGCGACAGTGATCGGCGACACGGTCGGCGACCCCTTCAAGGACACCGCCGGCCCCGCGATCAACCCGCTGCTGAAGGTGATGAACCTGGTGTCGCTGCTGATCGCGCCGGCGGTCATCAAGTTCTCGTACGGCGACGACAAGAACGTCGGGGTACGGGTGCTCATCGCCGTCCTCGCCCTCCTCGTGATCGTGGGCGCGGTGTACATCTCCAAGCGGCGCGGAATCGCCGTGGGTGACGAAGACAACGCGGAACGGTCGAGCAAGTCGCCCGATCCCGCGGTGGTTTCGTAGCTCCTCGCGTCCCACCCGCACAGGCATGAGCTCTCGTGCCTGGTCAGGTGCGGGCCACAGGGCGGGGGGGGGGGGGGGGGGGGGGGGGCCCCCCCCCCCCCCCCCGGGGGGGGGGGCGCGGGGGGGGGGGCCCGCCCCCCCCCCCCCCCCCCCCCCCCGCGGCCGGTGGTCACACCGCCAGTGGTTCCAGGTCCCGGTAGATGCGGCGGCCCT